>JAAYFY010000018.1 GCA_012728015.1 Clostridiaceae bacterium
ACCTTCTTGCCGTTTTTGAGGACTATCATGGATTTCAGCCTTCCAGTCACATGGAGAAGGCCCCGCCTGTCTATTCTTCCAAGATCCCCGGTATATCACCTGGGACTGGGGTGTATGTCTGAACCTGAAAGCTGTCCTGTCTCCAAAGAGTTCTGCCGATTGCAACATCATGTCTTTGAGATCGGTGATGGGCCTTACCTGGTAATAAGGTTCGATGGTTCTAATACTGTACAGTTTGATTTGATCAGTCATTTAATCTCCATTCGTGTATAAGGAAGTATCCCTATTATTTTATCACAATTTGGCCCATAATTGTTTACTTTATTATAATAAAAAATAAACAGTCGTATTCCGCAAGACAAAAGCAGGGGCCAAAAGCCCCTGCTGTCATCGTTCAGAAATCAATCAGCGTTATTTCACCAGTTCAAGATCGGCTATGCTTTCAAGGGTCTGCCACGTGTTGTCGGTAAGGTCGCAGAATTTGGTTATGCTTACGCGGGTACCCGTATCATCGCTGTGGTTGATCTGGGCATCAAATCCCATTACCATGCCTTCGGAGGCGGGATTCACCAGGGGAATGGCCAGTTCCACGAGGTAGCCATTGGGCGTTACCTTCGCAGCAGACTTAAAACCCTCCTTTTCCGGTATATTGCCGAAGGTTTCATAACCTTCAAAGTTTACACGGTAATGTCCGTCATCATCCTCATAGAAAGAAGTTTTCCCGTTGTTCTGGTCGAGGAAGACCTCAATGGAATCATGCTCGTAAGGATTTGACGAATCCTTGTTCAAAACCGGATCTTCCACCTCGAAGAAGCAATATATGTAGTTTTCATCCCAGAGGACCCGCACGACGCCCTTTGCGCCTTCCCATGCCATGATGGAGTTGTTCACTTGAATTTCAGGGCATTTGTCCCAGAGTTCCTCCTTCTCTCCATCGATTGAGGGAGTACCGTACATCGCCTGGGTCTTTTTCACAATCTTTTCCTGGGACATCCTGTGATCGGCAAGGTACTTTTCGGGATCCAAGACCGCATAGTAAGCTTCCTTTGGGGTATAGTCACCTTTAAACAGGCATGGATACTTGTCATTGCGCCAACTTTTAGTATCGATGGTTCCCCAGAAGGTTACCCTTACAATGTTATCCTTGTACTGTTTGAACAGCTTGAACAATTCAGCGTATACAATGGCCTGCCTGACTTCCTGTTCCCTGGTAAGGGATTTTGCTACAGAGGCATCGTTAACGGTGACATCCAATTCGGTGATGCTTACCTCAACTCCGAGTTCCGAAAACAACTTAATGCTGTTCTCAACCGAAGCGATGGAGACATCGGTGCTATAGTGCCCCTGCATGCCGATGCCGTGGATGGGTACGCCCTTTTCCAGGAGGTCCTTGACCATGGCGTGGACTACGGTGGCCTTGATATCATCGTTAAGGTTATAGTCGTTGTAGTACAGTATTGCGTCGGGGTCGGCCTCATGGGCAAAGCGGAATGCCATCTCAATATAGTCGGGACCGATGGATCTCAGCCATTGTGTGTTCCTCAGACATTTGGTCCAGTCACCGTCCGCGGGAAGGGGCGTGCCGTCATTAACGGCTTCGTTGACCACGTCCCAGGACATAATCCTGCCCTTATAGTTGCTGACGACGGTGGTAATATGGTTACGAAGCTGTTCTATGGCCTTTTCACGGTCCGAGGTCTGGCCCAGGAATCTTCCGGACTGCTGGTGCCATACCAGGGTATGGCCAACCACTTTAAGATTGTTTTCCTCGGCAAACTTCAACATGGCATCTGGCAGGGCGAAGCTGAAAAGGCCCTCACCAGGCTGCATATTGTCAGGCTTCATGATGTTTTCGGGTGTGATGCAGTTAAACTGGTCGAGTACCAGGCTTTTTTCCGGGTCGATCAGGGTGTTGGGCGTGTAAATGGTACCAAGAAGGAAATAATCGGAGTATGCCTCTGCCAGTGAATATCCTGTAGGTTCGTAAACAGGACCTTTCGGCTTCTTGCCTGCTGAACCGCCGGTTTCGGGGGACGGCTCCGGGGTTGAAACCGGAGTGGAGGACGGTTCCGGGGTTGAAACCGGAGTGGGGGACGGCTCCGGGGTTCCGGAGGTCTGACTGTTGGCGCCGCACCCGGATAACATGAACACCGCGAGGCTGATAATCAAGCATAAAAAGACGAACTTGCTTTTCGGGGATTTGATTCTGCGCATTTTAACCACCTCAATACATAATTGGCCGAATGGACCGATGAATGAGCCAACTTGTTAACAATCAACAGAACCGTTTTTTATTACCGGCTCCACTTTGAGTATACCATAAAATACCGCCATGGGGGACGACCAGGGACATGGTTCTTTTGGTTAAATTTCCCTGCTAAAAGAATCCTCCCTCTGACAGTTGAACAGGCACGAATTGTGGTAAATATTAAAAATACGAGTATGCTAATTCGTATGGATATATGCAGATAACGATATGGAAGGAGCTGTAACTATGATTAAGAATATCGGCTTTTTTGACACCAAGCCCTACGACAAGGTGTGGTTTGACAGATTAAAGGATAAATACCGATTTGAGTTCAAGTACTTTGAAAGCAAACTAAACGGCGATACGGCGATGATGTGTTCCGGACTTGACGGAGTGGTGGCTTTTGTCAATGACGTTATTGATAAAAAGACCATCGACGTGCTAAACGGTTTTGGCATAAAAATCCTCGCCCTGCGCTGCGCCGGATACAATAACGTGGATTTCAAGGCCGCCTTTGACAAGATTCATGTTGTGAGGGTTCCGGCATATTCGCCCCATGCCGTTGCAGAGCACGCCATGGCCCTGATCCTGACCCTGAACCGGAAGATTCACCGCGCATATATCAGAACCCGTGACTTCAATTTCAGCATCAATGGGTTTACAGGCTTTGACCTGTACGGGAAAACAATGGGAATCATCGGAACGGGTAAGATCGGGCGTGTGTTTGCGGACATATGTAAAGGGTTCGGCATGAAGGTTATAGCCCACGATCCGTTCCCCGCCAAAGACAGCGGGATAGAGTATGTGGGGCTGGATGAGCTCTTTAAGCAATCCGACATCATATCTCTTCACGCGCCCCTGACAAGGGATACTTATCACATTATCGACAGGGATGCCATCGGGATTATGAAGGATGGCGCATATATAGTAAACACCTCCAGGGGAGCCCTAGTGGACAGCGAGGCCCTGCTGGAAGCCATAAAGGACGGAAAAATCGGCGGAGCCTGCCTGGATGTATACGAAGAGGAATCTGACATCTTCTATGAGGACTATTCCAATGTGGTCATCAAGGACGATATCCTTGCAAGACTTATTTCCATGCCCAACGTGATTGTCACGTCCCACCAGGCGTTTTTAACCGATGAAGCACTGAAAAATATAGCAGAAACCACACTGGAGAACCTCAAAGAATTCTTTGACGGCAAGGGCCTTACCAATGAGATCTGCTACAGGTGCGCCAAGTATGGAAACTGCACAAAGAAAGATAATGAAAGATGCTTCTGACTCTGACAAAGAAATGTCCATGGCCTATGGAAAACGGGCGGCGCAAAACGCGCCGCCCTGATATTGCCAGAATATAATATAATTCAGTTGTACGGGAAAGAGCCTATTTGGCCTTTCATGGCGCGGCGTATTCTGTTCTGTTCCGGCCTGAGACCTTGGCTTTATACAGCAATTTATCAGCCATGGCAACCACATCTTCCGGTGAAATTTCGGCTGAGTATCTCACCGTAGTAACACCAATGCTGGCGGTGACAAACTCCGAAACCGAAGATTTTTCATGCTCAATCTTCAGATTGTGAATCCTGTGCCTGATCTTTTCGGCTATTGAAACAGCCGCCTGGATATCAGTATCAGGCAGAATGCAGGCAAATTCCTCCCCGCCATAACGGGCAGCCAGGTCAACCGACCGGGTTACGCAACCGGTCAGTACCTTGCCGATTTGACGCAGGCATTCGTCCCCCATCACATGGCAGTAGTAATCGTTGTATTCCTTGAAATGGTCTATATCAAGCATGATGACCGATAATTCAGAGTTCGAACGCCTGAGCCTGTAATACTCATGTTCCAGGACAGAATCAAAGAATCTTCTGTTGGCAATCCCCGTCAGGCTGTCAGTGTTACTTAATTCCATAAGCTGGCGGTTGGTTTTCTCCAATCACAACTCCATCTCTTTTCTTTCGTTTATGTCGGTTAACATGGCAAAAGACCCTTCAAACTTTCCTGAATCATCGATAAGGGCCTTTGCGGAAACCAGGAACCAGTGGATCTGTCCGTCCTTCCTTTTCAGATAGCATTCATAAACCGAATCTTTGCCTTGTTTCCTGAGGGACGCCTGATTATCGTAAACATCAGTTGGTTTTCAGGGAAGAAGGATGCATATGATCTCCCAAGCATTTCATCAACTGTATACCCAAGCATGGAAGCCATATTCTCATTGGCAAAGGTGATTTTGTAATCTCCGTCGAAAATCACAATTCCTTCAATGGCGGTTTCCACGATTTTTTGGAACATGGATTCACTTTTTTCCAGTGATTTTTGAATCTCAAGCACCTGCATATCGCTTTTTTCCTTGGCAAGCATCAGCAAAATAAAGCCGCTTACAAGGAAAATGAAAAAGCTTGTCCCGGGAATCACAGTGTATACGAAGCTGAGGTGCATGCCTAAGGAGAATTCAGTAAAACCTAAGCAGATAATGGCGCAAAACAGGAATACCGAGCCGGCTATGCAATAGCATACAGCCAGCAGCGATTTCAGCGAGAATCTCATTTCAGATTTTCTGAACAAGAACAGACTTGTCAGAAAGTAGAAGCAGCTTTGGATAAGAAAAACCAGTCCTGTCTGACGGGGTATGGACAAAAATATGGTTAGTGAGCATGCCAGTATTACCCCTGCTGATGTCAGGATGTGAAGCCAGCGCCGTACAAGCTTTCCGGAGAGGTATCGAACAGCCCAGGCTTCATAGGCGCAGCCCAGCAATAATATAATGAAAGCAAGCGAGGTTAGGCCATCAAAGGTATGGGTCCGGAAGTAAAGTATCAAAGAACCGGTACCCTGAAGGATCTTGGCCGTGCCCCAGAAAGGGACTTTTTGTGGGTTGTTTTTATTCAGCTTAAAAACTGCCAACAGCAGACCATACAGGAAGGACCCCATTGCCAGCATCAGCATTACTGTTCTCAGGTCCACAGATAACCCCCCGGAATTCACCCATACTTTGATAAAACCCTTTGGCTCCGCAAGCCTTGGCGGAGCCAACTACCGGAATATATACTATTATAAAACAGCCCGACGGATTGTTAAATAGAAGTTTGCTTTTTTCCATTTTGTCGGCATCCCTTTTAGGGTTACCGCCGTCATCTTTCCTTAAGCCATTGAAGCACAGGCTCAAGGTTTTCCTCCCTTACGCCATCGAAGCCATTTTCAATGATCGAAATGGACTCTTCGAGTTTCTCGTCTTTCTCTTTTTGACTTTTTATCATTTTCAGAAAAGGGACAGCATGAGCTTATCCATGCCCTTTTGCTCTCTTAATGGCAGACATCCGCCGTGAAGATAAAAGAAGGGTATGCCTTTTATCCTGTTCCTTGAAATAATTGCTTCGGCGCTGGGGTCGGGTTATTTAACCATCAGATCAAAGCCTTGCTTGCGTATGATATTCAGTATCTCCTGTCGCTTGGGATTGCCATTATTGTATCTGCTGACCACCTGGTTGCTGAAACTGTCCAGCGGCCTTCCTGGGTCTCTCAGATCATAATAAGTACGCATTTCCTCGTCATATTCCCTAATCTCATCAAGATAGTTCTCAAGCATGGCATAGGCATTCTCGAAAACCCTGAGTTTCATTTCCATTCTGGGCTTTAACTGCGGACTCTGGTTCGGGTACCCGATACCAAGGCCTATCACCGGGAAGGTCAACTCAGGAAGCTTCAAGAGTTCGCAGATCTTTTCGGAATCATTAAGGATGCTGCCAAAATATACAGTTCCCAAACCCATAGATTCCGCGGCTATCACAACATTCTGGGCCATCATGCACGCATCGGTGAATGCCGAGAAAAACCTGTCCATATCCCGTGCTGTTTCGGCTGTATGGCTTTTCTCTTTCGCAATCTGGTAGTTTCGGTACTGATCCACAATAAATATCAGCAATTCAGGCGACCTTGCCACATACTCCTGATTGCAGACCCCTGCAATCTTATACTTCAACTCCTGGTCTGTCACACGGATGATTGAGCAGGCTTGCATACCAACAGCTGTAGCCGTGCGCCTTGCGACTTCCATCAGCAGCCCAAAGACTTCTTCCGGAATCTTCTGATCCTTGAATTCGCGGATTGTCCGGTGCTCAAGCTGTTTTTGGATTGTTTCGTTAATACCTTTCATTGTGACCCTCCTCTTTTTTCCATAGTCTATTATTATTTTCCCTTCATTCCAGGCTCCTGGTCGCTGGCTCGCCGTTCGGCTGAAGATCTGGGGCACATCAATTATAGATTGGGTTCAATATTTTCCCTGATCCAGTTAGTAATATGATAATCGGCGTCAGTTGGATATTCCAGATTCAGCTTCTTGGCTGTTTCAACAGAAATTCTGCGAAACAGGTTGATTGATGCCAGCAATCCCCTTAAGCTATCGGCTTTATCATATTGAGAAAAAGTGCTTTTAAGTTCCTTTAATGTCTTTTGGTCAATCCACTCATGGAGGAAGCGCCCTCCATGCCAGACATCATAATCATTGCCATGCAAAGCCTTTGCATGCCATTCCATCATTTGAAGAAGCAGTACTCTAAGATCGTTTTCCCTTGTCTTGGCTGTCCAAAGCTCGCCTCTCACAATCTGTTTGGCTATATACAGAGAGCTGAAGAAAAACATGTTTACTGTCTGAAGAAAAGTCTTCCCGTCAACTTGGGGAGCTGATACAGGTTTAAAAACCGTTGGCGTAATGCGGCCGGCTAAATTATCCTTATCCACTAAAACCCTTACGCCCCTGCGGAAGTTTTCCGGGATAATTCTATCCTTTGCCAATTGGTGAAGACTCTCGCCGGGCAGAAAAACCATATCAACCTGGTACCCGCCTTCAAATAATGTAAGGCGTTCGGGCTCACCTATCGAAGTCTGGTATACAAATGTTACCCAAATCTTACCGAGGCCTTTAAGCCAATCAATATTGTGCAAATAATAATTACTATTATCCGCATATATAATAATGTCCAAATCAGCCCACTCATCAGCGGGATGATCAAAACGCGATCTTGATCCCACAACAAAAGCAGCTCTTATGTCCTCTGTTGACTTCGCCCATGATGTAAAATCACTTTCAAATGTTTTGTAAAAATCATGTGACTTCATCGCCTGCAATCGACCCCCGTTTTACATCATAGCGCAGGGTGGTATGCTATAACCTTTCTCATATAAGGCTTTCCAGGTACTCCACGATATCCCTAGCTCTTGGCGGACAGCCTTTAACGCTCTTTTCAAATCCTGAAGTACATACGCCAATACCTATACCGCCGCATTCTTTATTCTTAAAACCCTGGCCTATGTATACCTTTTCTCTCAGCCTGTTTAAAAGGCCTTTTTCATCAAGCCTTTCCAACGCATGGATCAGGCTTCCATAGCAGGCTGAGCAGGCGCTGTCCTCGACAACATGCTTTGCCAGCTGCTGAACCCTTCTTGATGGGGTAAGCTTTCTTGATCTGGTATCCCTATTCAATTCAACAATGTCGGCATTCGCCAGGTCTGCAGTGCCTGCGCCAATACTTGCCGCAATGGAAATATAGGGAATTCCCTTTATACTGAAGCCCATCAGGTGTGCCGCGTATGAATCTACCAGAACAGGATCCTTTCCTGCGATTATCGTGTTCATCTGGACCGGGTTGCCGCCTTCTTCAAAGTTAAGGTCGCCATTCATGCCATCAACAATTATGAGGTTTTGCCTTATAAGCTTATTCAGATACGCTATGGGCTTATGCAGTCCCATGGAATGAAACCGCCTTTTTTCGGAATTAGGTATACAGCCCTTCATATTCTTTAAAGCGCAGGTTATATTAGTCTGGCAGTGACCTTTAAGGACCGGCATGTTTATCAGGTAATCAACCTTTGTCACATAATCGCAGATGTTTAAACTTAATCCATTTATTTCGTATGACTTATAGCTGTCTTTTTGAAGGTCAATAAGCGGAACATTATACTTCTTTGACAATTCCTCATAGCCGCACACTTTAAAAGCCGCTGATGTCCTGTCGCCCACCCAGGAGCCTTCCATAATTACTATGTTGCCGCGGCCTTTTGATTTCAGATATTCGATAAGCCCGGCCACTATTTCGGGAGAGGTTGTAGCGCCCGAGGCCGAGGGTTTTGCCACAACAAGGTTGGGTTTGATACCGATAAGGGCGTTTCTGTCTATTTCCTCTTCAGGTTTTATGGCTTCAAGCAGCTCTGTTACCATTTGCCGGGGGTTATCCCCGTAAATGATACGTATCCCGTTTTTGCCATGCATGTGTGTCAGCTCCTTAGTTTATTCCTTTATGCTCAATAATAATTATAATAGATAATTTGAATTAAAGCCTATACTAAAATTGACCCGCTTCCGGTGAGGGGATTATTATTAAAATGCAGATACTTATAAAAACTATGGCATCAGGCTTGTCAGACAGTCGGCATAGTGGACGAAAGGAGGGAAGTTATTTAAGGCGTTCCCCTTGACCAAGGCGTTTTGCGGAATACCTATGTAAACATAACCCGGATACCGAAAAAACATGCTAAAAACGCAGAAAAACCTGACAAAATCAGGCTTTTCTCTATGTATTGGTGGAGCATAGGGGGCTCGAACCCCCGACCTTCGCGTTGCGAACGCGACGCTCTCCCAGCTGAGCTAATACCCCGCGCTACAACATTATAACACCGATTCGGCATGATTTGAACAGGGTAATATATAATTTGTTATGAAATAATCGGCAAAGACCTGCTGGTACTGTGCCGACGCACGCGGAAGAACATTTTGAGGAGGATGAGGGCTATTTATCTTGTAAGCGCATGCCTGGCGGGCGAGAATTGCAGGTATGATGGGAAAAACTGCAGGAATGAGGCAGTGGTGGAGCTTGTACGGCAAGGCAAAGCCATTACCGTATGCCCCGAGTTGCTGGGGGGCCTTCCCATCCCCAGAAGCCCTTCTGAGATCGTAAGATCGGAGGATGGGAGCATAAAGGTAATGAGCAGGGACGGGCAGGACCGCACAAAAGAGTTTTATGCCGGGGCTGAAAAGACGCTGGCCCTGGCTAAGGCTCATGGTATTAAGAAGGCCATACTCAAAGCAAGGAGCCCTTCCTGCGGCTGCGGGCAGGTATACGACGGTACCTTCTCAGGTAAATTGACAGAAGGCCATGGCATAACCGCCAGGCTCCTGCTGGATAATGGCATAGAGGTCTGCACAGAAAACGATCTGGAAGAGTAGCGCTGTGGCTCGCTTACATCCTGGCAAGCACTGCGCCGCTGACCGGCCCAAGGGTAAGCTTAATAATACCCCCTTCGGAGCTGAGGATGGTTCCGCTTAAGAGATCTGTCACCTGCTGGCTGTAAGTCAGGCAGGGAAGGGATACCCGCTGCATATAGTCGCTGTTGTTGAGAACAACTGCGATCTTCCTTTCACTGCTGTATCGTGAGAAAGCATAGATGCCCTTTCCATTATCCTTCAGAATAGTTTTGACGCCTCCCGTAAATTCATCAATATATTCCTTTCTTATGGCAATTATTTTCTTATAAAATGCGGTAAGTTCAGCCGTTTGCGGGGTGTCGTCCCAAACCATGGCCTGCCGGTACTCCTCTTCTTTCGATCCGGATATCCCCTTTTCATCCCCGGCCAGGATCGACGGAATGCCCTCCCAGCATATCTGGAAAAGCGCGGCCAGCTTAAGACGCCTGGTGTCCCCATCGCAAAAATGGAGGAAGCGCGGCACATCATGTGAGTCCAAAAGATTCATCTGGACCTTGGTGACAGGACTTTTGTAGCGCATGCGCATATACCCGAGGCGGTTGTCGAACTCGTCCACACTGATCTCGTTTTTCGCGAAGAAAGCCTTGCATATATCGGCAAACCGGTAATTCATGGCCGAATCAAACTGGTCGCCGCCCAGCCATTGCTCCGCATCCTCCCATACTTCCGCGATGAGGAATGCTTCCGGGTTTTCCGCCCTTACCGCGCGCCTGAAGGATCTCCAAAAATCATGGTTTACCTCGTTGGCTACATCAAGTCGCCATCCGTCAATTCCGGCTTCACGGATCCAGAAGCGCCCCACATTGCACAGGTATTCCGCTACTTCCGGGTTTCCGGTATTCAGCTTTGGCATCTGCCTTACATATGCGAAAGCGGCGTAATTCAGGTTCCGGGTATCGACGGGAAACTCCAGGCGGTAAAACCAATCCTTATAGGCAGATGATTCGCCCTTCTCGCAGACATCCCTGAAGGCGAAAAAATTCCAGCCGCAATGGTTGAAGAC
The DNA here is from genome assembly GCA_012728015.1 of Clostridiaceae bacterium. Taxonomy (GTDB): domain Bacteria; phylum Bacillota; class Clostridia; order DSM-8532; family DSM-8532; genus Thermoclostridium_A. The sequence continues at coordinate 10,513 of JAAYFY010000018.1, forward strand.
CCCGTCCAGGATGACGCGGATGCCCATTTTGTGGCAAGAGGCAACCAGCTTTCGGAAATCCTCCATGGTGCCAAAGCATGGATCAATGGAATAATAGTCAATGGTATCGTATTTATGATAGGAACCCGCGGTAAATATGGGATTAAGATAAATGCAGTTGATTCCAAGGTCCTTTATGTAATCCAGGTTCTCAACTATACCCCAAAGGGTGCCTCCCAGCCTGCTCTCGCACAGGGCTCCGCATGGAGCAGTCCTTACATAGCCCTTTCCTGATATGTACCTTTTCCCGCTGGCGAAGCTGTCGGGGAACACCTGGTAGATAATAGCTTTTTTTGCCCACTCTGGGACCGACACGATATCCTCGCGGCGGATATAGGGGAACTGGAAGTACCTGCTTCTGTCTGAGGCCGGTGAGAGGGTGAACTCCCCGGAGTAATAGAATACATCCTCATTTCCATCGCTCAGCCAGAAATAGTAGCAGATGCGCGAAATATCAACCGTGAAATTAGCCTCAAAATAGTCAAACAACCTGTCCGACGCGACAAGTTCCATTGCCACGACGGTCATCTTTTCCCTGTGATTAGCCCTGTCCCCATAGAACAACATGCATTGCCTGATATCATCCCTGGCGGTCCGAAGTCTCAAACAGAGCCGGGTTTCAGACAGTGCAAAGGCATATGCCGAATCGGGCATATGAAATATGGCATGCTTATTCATGAAAAAACCTCCCGCCATGCAAGCGCTTGTCTAAATCTCTTGGTTTTCCTTATGCAGAGTTTATGCTAAAGCGCAATGAATTTATGAATAACGGGCAATAAGGCATTGCGGCAATGCTGCCGCTTGGCTCGCAAAGCAGCGCTGACAAGCTGAAATTGCGTGTTCTACCTGTCTTCCCATCATCTTTTTTCAGGGAAATGCATATTATGTATGGAATGCAAACGATTGCTCTTACGAGGCAGGATCGTGAATGATATTTGGGAGGAATCGAAATGAAAAAGCGAGGTATTTTGGCATTAGCGCTGGCAATCCTTATGGTTGCGGCCGCACTGGGAGGTTGCGGACAGGAAGCCGCTTCGGGGAAAAAGGAACCTGTCACACTGAAGGTATGGGAATCGGATGGCGTTGAAAAGCAGTTCATCGAAGAAATGGCCAAATCCTACATGGATGAAAACCCACATGTAACCATCATTGTTGAACCGGTCGCCCATACCGATGCAGCCCAGAGATTGCAGTTGGACGGACCCGCGGGTGTGGGGGCCGATGTGTTTGCGGCACCCCATGACAAACTGGGAGAAATGATCGTAGGCGGACTTATTTTGGAGAACACCCATGCAGACCAGTTAAAAGACACTTTTGTCCAGGCTTCTCTCGATGCCACATCTTATGGTGGCAAGCTTTACGGGTATCCAACAGCTATTGAAACCTACGCCCTGTTTTACAACAAAGCTCTGCTTTCCGATCCGCCCGACACATGGAAAGATGTGGAGGAGTTTGCCAAGACCTTTAACAAGCCCCAGGAAGGTAAGTATGCCATCGCCTGGGATGTGGGCAACGCCTACTATTCCTACATATTCCTAAGCGCGTTCGGCGCGGACCTTTTCGGCCCGGGCGGGACAGACAAAGACAAGCACATGGTAAACAGCCCGGAGGCTGTTAAGGGGCTTAGCTATTTCCAGAACTTCAGAAAACAGTACCTGGATGTTGCCCAAGCGGACCTGGCCGGTGATTTCATGAATGCGGGTTTCCAGAACGGCACTATTGCCATGGTGATTACAGGACCCTGGAGCATACAGGGATATCGTGACGCTGGCGTCAATTTTGGCGTTGCACCCCTGCCCAAGTTCGAAGGGATGTCTGAACCGCCCGCCTCATTCTCAGGTATTCGTGCAATGTATGTTTCCTCGTTCACCAAGTATCCCGAGGAAGCACACAAGTTTGCCATCTATCTCACCTCGAAGGAAGCTTTGCTGAAACGCTACGAGATAACCGCCCAGATTCCTCCGCGCAAAGATGTCAATATATCGGATGACGCCCATGCAGGCATCCTTGATCAATTCGCGTATTCAAAGCCCATGCCCAGCATACCCGCTATGAATTTCTACTGGCCCGCGATGGCATCCGCCTATTCCAACATATGGAATGGTAATGATATAAAGACTGAGCTGGATACGGCGGCATCAGCCATTGAAGCCGCAGAGTAACGTTTCCCGGCAAGGAGGGCGGTTCCTGCGGGAACCGCTCTTTATGTCGGTTAAGCTAATGCATGTTCAATAGGAATTGAAAAAGCGGGAAAGGAGGCCGGACATGAGAAGAAATGCAGCCGTTTACGCGCCAGCCGCGTCCGCGCTTTTTATGGGGCTTGGCCAGACAATCGTTTTAAAGCAGTATCTCAAGGGGGCATTGCTGGCTGTTTTGGAGATAGCATTCCTATTGAATGCCAATACTTTGTTTAAGGCAGTCAGGGGATTGATTACCCTGGGAGACTCGAGGCCGGACCTGCCTGTAAGGCTCAGGGATAATTCCACCTTCATGATGCTTGACGGGCTTATAGCGGTCGTTATTGTGGTTTTTTTCATAATCTTCTATGCCATAAACATTGTTGATGCAAGAAAACAGGGAAAGCTCTTTGAAAGGACAGGGGAGGTCCAGACCACCAGGCAGTTTCTGAAAAACATAGGGGAAAAGGCCTTCGCCTATGTAGGCCTTTCGCCGGCTATCGCCTTGATATCCTTCTTTGTTATCATCCCACTTGTATATGCGGTACTTCTGGCTTTTACCAACTTCTCGGCTCCCGGCCATCTTCCGCCCAACAACACCGTAGACTGGGTGGGGCTGGAAACCTTCCGGGAGATGGCAAGCCTTGGGGGCCAGTTTTCAAGGGCATTTCTAAGGACCTCCATATGGACTTTTCAGTGGGCCTTGCTGTGTACTCTTACCACATATTTCGGAGGGCTCTTTATAGCCCTTGCCTTAAATGATAAAAAGATCAGGATCGCCAAGGTATTCAGAACCATATTCATACTTCCCTATGCCGTTCCGGGCGCGGTTATGCTCTTTGTCTGGGCAAATGTCCTTAATGGGCAGTTCGGCCCTTTGACCAAAATATTGAGGGAACTGGGCGCTGTGGAGTGGCTTAAAAACGTGGGAGTGCTCCAGAGTGACGCCATTCCGTGGCTTTCTGACCCGACCATGGCCAGGATCATGCTGATCCTTGTCAACCTCTGGCTGGGTTTTCCCTATTTCATGATGATGATGACGGGAATTATGACCTCCATGCCGGCAGATATCTTTGAAGCGGCCACCATAGACGGCGCCGACAAGTTCCAGAAGTTCAGGTACATAACCCTGCCTTTGCTGCTGTATCAGACCATACCGCTGATGATCCTGAGTTTCTCATACAACATGAACAATTTCGGGGGAGTCTATTTCCTGACCCAGGGCAACCCGTCGGATAACCTGACAACGGGAACCTTCGCGGGTTCAACCGACACGCTGATGACCTGGATGTACAAGCTGGCCTATGACACACGCATCTATAACAAGGCATCGGTTATAGCGATTTGCATGTTCCTGGTGATAGCTCCCTTTGCCATCTACAACTTCGCCCAGACAAAGTCCTTCAAGGAGGGTGAATTATGATACGGAAAGCCCTGAACATTCTAAATTATGCGCTGACATACACCATCATGGTCGTATTGTCGGTCATGGTGCTTTATCCCATTGCCTTTGCCGTGGGGGGAGCTTTCAGCCCCGGAAAATCGCTGGCCAACCTGAATATCCTGCCTTTTCCCGCAAATCCCACGCTGGACCATTTTGACAACCTATTTAGCAGGACCAACTATATCCTCTGGTACAGGAACACCTTTACAATTGCCGTTGCCAATACCATGGTAGTCCTTGCTGTAACGCTGATCTCGGCCTATATATTCTCCAGGTTCAGGTTTAAGCTTAAGAAGCCCATGCTCATGAGTTTCCTGGTACTGCAGATGTTTCCAAGCGTCGTGGGTGTCATAGCCATCTATGTGATCCTAAACCGTCTTGCCCTTTCGGACAGCTACCTGGGACTCATACTGGTTTATTCAGCCGGCGCGCTTCCATATAACATCTGGCTGATCAAGGGGTATTTTGACACCTTTCCCAAATCGGTAGATGAAGCGGCAAGAGTGGACGGGGCGGGTAATCTGACAGTATTTTTCAGGATAGTGATCCCCAATACCCTCCCCATAATCGCGTTTCTCGGCATAACCAGCTTCATGGCTCCCTGGATGGATTTCATACTGCCAAGGTTCATACTGAGGAGCGATTCCAAGAAGACTTTGGCCGTGGGCCTGTTTGAAATGATCACTGGCAGGTCAAACGAAAACTTTACCATGTTTGCCGCAGGAGCGCTCCTGGTGGCCGTCCCTTTTGTCATCCTTTTTGTCATCAATCAAAAGTACCTGGTAAAGGTCATGGCGGCAGGCGCTGTAAAAGAATAGCGCCAATGTCCAGCAGGGGGGTGGAACTATTGGAGACCATGCTGTACGAGATGAAGGACAAGATTAGGAAGAGGCCCCAAGATACAGCGCCCTGTTCAGGCCTTGCCAAAGGAAATGGCGCTGCGCCCTGGATTTATATACTGCTTATAGCGCTCGCCCTTCTTCCATGCACGGGCTGCAGTCATCACACCGCTGATCCTGTGTATTCTCTGGCCGCTGTCCCGCAGAACGCCGCGGGAAACAGACAGGGAGTATACTATGAGATCTTTGTGCGTTCTTTTGCAGATTCCGACCGGGACGGCATCGGTGATATAAACGGCCTGATCTCTAAGCTGGATTACCTCAACGATGGAGATCCTGAAACAACCACAGATCTGAGGATCACCGGAATCTGGCTTATGCCTGTGAATAAGGCTGCCTCTTACCATGGGTACGATGTGACCGACTATTATGACATCAACCCGGAATACGGCACCCTGGATGACTTTGACAGGCTCTTACAGGAGGCGCACAGCAGAGGAATCTCAGTGATAATGGATCTGGTTTTGAACCATACCAGCGACAAACATGACTGGTTTATCCAGTCTGTTGATCCTCAAAGCCCGTACAGGAACTGGTATCACTGGAGAACTGAGGGGTCGGAGGGATATGACTTTAATGCCCGTGTCTGGGGACATTCGGTATGGAACAAACTGAACGGTGGCTGGTATTACGGACTGTTTTGGAGCGGCATGCCCGATCTGAATTATGACAACCCCGATGTCCGAAGGGAGGCTCTAAACATCGCGGGCTTCTGGCTTGACAGGGGTGTGGACGGTTTCAGGCTGGATGCGGTTCCCCATCTGTACCATTCATACGAACTGCCCTGGGGCGAGAGTGGAATCGAGAAAACAACAGGCTGGTGGAGGGAATTTACTGATTTTTGTCATGCCAGAAAGCCCGGGTCACTGGTTATCGGGGAGGTGTTGGACACAAATACTGCCGCGAGGGCGGCGTATCTTTCCTCATTGGATTCAACCTTTCATATCGGCCTGGGGGAGCAGATAGCCGCAGCGGTGAAATCGGGAAGGAGCAAGAATAATTACCTGGCCAAGTTTATAGAAAACAATTACAAGCAATACGCCGTCGCCAACCCGGACTATATCGACGCGCCGATGCTGTCCAACCACGACCAGAACAGGATCATAGGCCTGCTGAACGGGCGGCATGATTATATGAAGGTGGCGGCAGGCATATACCTTACCCTTGAAGGCCTCCCGTTTATCTACTATGGCGAGGAAGTGGGGATGTTTGGATCCAAGCCCGACGAAGACATCAGGCTGCCCTTTCCCTGGGGCGGTGGTGACCGATTCCAGACCACTTGGAGGGAATCCAGGTTTGAAAAGGTGACTGTAACGGCAGCCCAACAGGAAAACGATCCGGATTCACTGCTGAACCACTATAAAAGGCTGATCAGGGCGCGAAATAAAAATGAAGCCCTGTATGCCGGAAGGTTTAAGGCCCTGTTTTCAGATAATGAGTGCATAGTGGCTTACGCCATGGAATCGGATCACCAGTCGGCTGTCATCCTCCACAACCTTTCTGAAGAATGGCAGGGTATAACCATTGACCTGAAAGAATATACCCTGGAATTTTGCCAAAAGACCAAAGGTTTGAAAGAGTCAGATGGAAGGCTGGAATTATCACCATTAAGCACAGTAATATTTGTAAAGCAGAGGTAGTGAACAAGTGCGCGTGACCATCAACGACGTGGCCAGGGCCGCGGGGGTTTCACCATCGACGGTATCCCGTGTCCTGTCTGATCACCCCAAAATAAGTCCAAATACCAAACAGCGGGTCAGAAAGGCTATAAAGGAGCTGAATTACCATCCCAATACCATAGCCAGAAGCCTGGCACGGAACACGACGCATACCATCGGGGTTATTCTGAATACCGAGGCCGATCTTCTCATGCGAAACACGTTCTTTATCCAGGCTCTGACAGGGGTAAGCGTTTATGCCCGGGAGAAAGGCTATCATGTGATGTTTGCCTTCAACAAGAATGAAGATGAAGACCTGGCCATCGCAAAAAGCTATTTATCGGGAAGAAGCGTGGATGGCATTATCCTGTTCACCTCCCGGATTCGTGACAGATGCATAGAATACCTGAAAAAAAACAGGTTCCCCTTCTCGGTAATCGGCCGGCCTGATGATGCGCAGGATGTGCTCTGGGTTGATAATGACAATTTCCATGCCACTTACCAGGTGACCAATTACCTGATTGGCAGGGGGCACTCGGTTATCGGCTTTATGGGGGGCCCACCTTCCCTGAGGGTTTCGGTCGACCGGTACGAGGGCTTTAAAAAGGCCATGTCGGTCCATGATTTATCTCTTAACAAGGAGATCATCCATGATAACGGGGATTTTTCAGAAGAATACGGCTACGACTGCATGGGGAAAATGCTTGAGGTTTCAGCCCGGAGTGGCCGTATGCCCGATGCCGTTGTCACATGCGATGATATGCAGGCCATCGGCGCACTGAAGGCCATGGAGGTGCATGGCATAAGAAACATCTCTATAATCGGGTTCAATAATACACCCCTTGGTTATTTTCAAAATCCGAGGCTGACATCGGTGGATGTCAACGCCGATAAACTGGGTTATTACTCTGCAAAACTCCTGGTTGACTGCCTGGAAAAAAACAGGGATGCCCCCAGGCATTACATTGTGCCCACCGTGTTGGTTGAGAGGGAATCGGTAGTTTACGGGAGCTGAGGAGAGCCTCCCCTTTTTCATCACAATATCCATTAAGTCCGTTAAATGGAATAATGCTATGACCGGTATCAAAACAAAAAGCCCCTTCAAGTCCTCCGGCTTGAGGGGGTTTTGTTGTTATGCGCCATCTATGAATGCCACCAATATTTTTCCCGCATGGTCATACAGGGAAATATAAGGCAATACACTTCATGATATATAATTCAACTGCAATCTTTCATGGGCTTGAAAAATGGCTCAGAATCAGTCTGACGAGTAGTGGAGCAGTATGTAGAATAATGTTTTTTTTGCGGGAACAGGCATGAATACAGGTAATTTCATCCACCAGATGTTGCCAATAAAATGCAATGTTTGCAGCTGATACCATTGACCTAAACAAATAGTTTTATTGGAAAGGGAAGATTATTATGATTAAGATGAAAAAGAAATTGGCATTCTTATCCTGCATACTTATTCTTGCCATGCTATGCTCCATCATCACGGTCCAACCTGTGTTTGCTGATGGAGACGTTCCCTGCCACATCAGCATAGTAATGACCGAATCGCCTCAGGACAGCGTTCTCATCGCATGGGAGACCAATGACACATCTGTGAAACAAGCTATTGTCCAGGTAGTGGAAGCTGAAGACCCGGATGGTTTTAAATCCGATAAGGTCATGGAAACCACCGACGGCAGCGTAACTGTTTCGGGAGGCATTGCGTACAGCAAGGCGCTTGTGACGGGGTTAAAAGCCGGCACCGAATATATTTTCATGTGCGGTGACGGCACATCCTGGAGCGAGGTTGGCACTTTCAAGACCTCTCCTGAAACACAGGAACCCTTCACTTTTCTATACCTGTCCGATCCGCAGATTAATTTATCTTCCGGTTCACAAGAAGCTTCAAAAACCAGGCAAATGTTTGAGGATGCCTGGGCACAATTTGGCAATGATCTGTCATTCACTCTGATCACCGGGGACTTTACAGATTATAACGATCCTAAAGAATGGAATGAATTGTTTGACATGGCAGGCAATTTGTTCTCAAATGCCGCGATGGTCCCTGTCTTAGGCAACCACGACAGGACGTTTGGAACGAACTACATCAGATTTAAGTTCCCCGATCCTCCCACAAAAAATGACGATCCCACAAATGGCATTGAATACACTTATGCCTTCGAATATGGCGCCGCCCTGTTCATGGTGATCAGGGTCGACAGCATAAGCAACCTTCAAACCATTGCCCGATGGGTGGAGGAACAGGTCAATAGTTCCGACAAGCCCTGGCAGATCGTTGCTTTTCATGAGGCTATGTATAGCGCGGGAGATCACATAATGGAGCAGGCGGAAGCTAGAAAGGTGCTTTCACCGGTATTTGACAGCCTGGGGATAGACCTGGTGCTCCAGGGCCATGACCATACTTACAGCAGAAGCATCGTTAATGGTGATGGTTCAAAAGAGACACCTGTTTCAGTGGATGGCAGCCCAAATAAAGTATTTGATCCTGATGCTCCCATTTACTATCAAACCATATCGGGCGCAACAAGGTTTTACTCCGGAACAACCTATTTTCCGGGCTCAGATGATCCCCTGCTGCCCAATTATGAATTTATAGACTTCAAGCCCGAAAAAACCACAGAGGATAGAATGTACTATACCGGCATCACGGTGAGCAATGAATTCATCACTCTTACCACTTATTACACAACAACAACGACCTTTAACAAAGGTCTTCTTGAGACATACACCATCTACAACACCAACCCTGCCTATATTCCCAAGGGCAGCGAATGGAAATACTTTGATGCCGGTACTGAACCGGAATCCGGATGGAAGAGTTTGGACTTTATTGACAGCGACTGGGATACCGGACTGGCGCCCTTTGGGTACCCTGAAGGTTATGAATGGCCGTTGTTCGGAGCGATAAAGACCCGGACAGATAAAAACGACAAATATTTGACCACCTATTTCAGGAAAACCTTTGACGTCAGCGATCCGTCCATCCTTGCGGATAAGGGGACAATCAGGCTTGGGATTGACGATGGTGTTGTCCTGTATCTCAATGGCCAGGAGATCGGCAGGTACAATGTGTCTGGTGACGGCACTGTGAAAAATGTGGACGTACCTGAATCGGTGGAGGGTCTTCCTGTGCTCACACTGGAGGGGGAGGATCTGTCCCATATTCGCCAGGGCACGAATGTACTGGCGGCCGAGGTGCATCAGTGGAATGAAAGCAGTTCTGACCTCTATTGGGACATGGAGTTGACGGTGGAGACTAAAGCAGCGCCAAAAACCCTGCAATCTGTCTTCCTGGAGGCCGATGGCAATACGGTGTTCATTGGCGGACCGGGCGGCGGAAGTACCGTTCAACTCAAGGTTTCGGGAAAGGATGATTCCGACCAGGATGTGGACCTGACAGATGCGACGATAACTTATGAAACCGATATGCCTGAAGTGATTGATATAAGTCCGGAAGGCGTTGTATCTGTTAAAAACAAAGCGTATGACGGTATCACGGCAAATGTACGAGCTACCGTATCCCTGGGGGGAATAACGAAGACCAGCGATGACGTTCCGCTTAAGGTTAGAATTGCTTCCGAAAGGGTTTTGCTGAAGAAAAACAGTGAGTGGAGCTATTTGGATGACGGCAGTGATCAGGGCACAGCATGGAGAGAAAGAGAATTTAACGATAACTCATGGGCAACCGGAAAAGCCCCCCTGGGGTATCCAGCTACTTTTGACAATCCAGATTTCGGGACTATATCAAAGGTAGTTGACTATGGTTCAGACCCCGATGAAAAGCATATAACTACTTACTTCAGAAAGAAGATCAACATTGAGAACCCGGATGATTACAGCAGGACAGGTACCGTAAAAATCGGGGTTGATGATGGTGTTGTGCTCTATCTGAACGGGGTTGAAATAGCGCGCTATGATATGCCGGAGAATACTAACTACAAAACCCTGGCCAATAACCCATCACAAAACAGTAAGACTGCTACGCTCACACTGGATAATTTGTCCTTTGTGCAGGGAACAAACGTTTTTGCTGCCGAAGTGCATCAAGGAAGCAAAACCAGCTCGGATCTTTACTGGGATATGAAGCTTATGGTGGGGGCTCCTGCGGAGTCTGTGGTACTGGATACGGTAACGCTGAGCATAGACAAAAATGAGTTGGTGGCTGGCGCACAGGAAGATAGGAATAAGGCCCAATTGAGCCTGTCGGGTATAGATGATTCCGGTCAGAGCATCGATCTGTCCCAGGCGCTTGTGACCTATTGTACCGACAGACCCGACCTGATCAGTATAGATTCTGACGGGGTGTTAACGGCCAATTACCTTCCAAGCCTGGGTCCGACAGCTAAAATATGGGCTGAAGTTACATTCTGGAATAAAACTGTCCGGAGCAATTCCATAGAGGTTAACATACAATTTGAAGAAGAAGTATTGCTGGTGGATCAGGGTGAGAAATGGCTTTACTTTGATAAGGGTGATGTTAAGGATGACCAATGGATGACCACTGATTATATTGATAGTGCCTGGAAAGAGGGTTCGGCTCCGCTGGGATATGGTGACTTTAAAACTTCGGATTTTGGGACTGTCTTGACTGAAGTTGGGTATGGTTCAGATAAAAATAACAAATACACAACAACTTATTTTCGAAAAAAGATAACTATTGACAATCCGTCAGAATTTACCGGAGTAGGCACAATAAAAGTTGGATACGACGATGGCGTTGTAATTTACCTGAATGGCAACGAAATTGCACGATGTAACATGCCTCAGGGGACTGTATCATATGGTACCGAGGCAAGTCAACGGTTAGAAAACTACAAAGTAGAGTCAATACCACTAGACAATTTAACCTTTGTAAGAGGGGAGAACGTGATTGCCGCAGAAGTGCATCAGAAAGGTAAAGACAGTTCAGACCTTTTCTGGGATATGACCTTACATGCAAGAAAGACTGTAAAACCGGAAGTCATTTATTCAGCCATTCTTACGGCTGAAAACAATAAATATACAATGACTTACGGAGGAACAGCCGGCTCGGAAACAACCCAGTTGAAAGTGGCTGGCAAGGATAACTCGGGTAAGGATCTTGATATGGCAGGCGCCACCGTGCAGTATTTCACCTGGTGGTCAGACCTGATAAACATCGACGCCAATGGATTGGTAACGTTTAAAAAGGATCCCCTGGTGAACACCACCGTACAGATATGGGCATATGTGACGCTTTGGGGAAAGACGGTCGTGAGCAATGTGATCAACATTAATGTTATTAAGCTTTCACAGCAGATGCTGATAGACAGGGGTATGGAATGGCAGTACTTCGATGGTGGCGCTGTACAGGGAGATGAGTGGAAGGAAAATAAGTTCGATTCCTCCTGGAGTTCCGGGACAGCGCCCCTTGGGTTTGACGAGGGTGATCCTCCTCCCGATGAGTGGCCGGAATTTGGGCAAATAAAAACCACTGTCGGATACGGGGGGAACAGCAGCAATAAGAATCCGACAACATATTTCAGAAAAACGTTTAATATTACCGACACAATGTTGATTGCGGGAGCGGGGATTGGAGCGGGGATTATAGAATGCGGACTTGATGACGGCGCTGTTATCTATCTGAATGGTCAGGAGATAGCGCGATATAATATGCCTGAAGGAACCGTGGGTTATGAGACCCTTACTCCCATCAATGCCGATGAGGAACTTGAAGAACCTATTAGGATTCGATTGGACGCTGAAGACCTGGTCTGGCTTAAGGCCGGAGAGAATTTGATAGCGGTGGAGGTCCATCAATGCAGGGCTGCCAGTACCGATTTGTATTGGGATATGCGGTTAATTGTGGACACTTATTGCTATGTCGATATCGTGCCGCCCGAAATCAAACTGAAAGGGGATAACCCACTGCAGCTTAAGTTGAATCAGAAGTATAATGAGCCTGGTGCTGAAGCGACAGATATCGTGGATGGGAACATCGAACCGGAGGCTATTATTATAGACAGCAGCAATGTGGATACCAGCAAACCCGGCACCTACACGGTAACCTATAGGGTAGCCGATAAAACAGGGAATATCGGAACAGCCACCCGGGTAGTTATCGTAGGCACGGAGCCGATAGAGGATACCACGGCGCCAGTCATTACATTGCTTGGAGAAAAGACTATATACCTGACTGTGGGTGACACATATGAAGAGCCTGGTGCAATTGCCAAAGATGATGTAGATGGTGAATTTGAGGTTACCGACATAGACAGCAGTGCGGTAGATGTCAATACACCTGGTGAATATGAAGTAATCTACAGGGCAAAAGACTCGGCAGGGAATGAGGCAACAGCCACCCGAAAAGTTATAGTGAAGGAAAAGAGCCCACCTACCGGAGGCGGAAGCAGCGGAGGCGGAAGCAGTGGAGGCGGAAGCGGAAGCGGCAGCGGAGGAAGCAGCGGAGGCGGCGACACACTGATCATCCCGGATGAAACAATCCCAAAATCTGCCGCACTTAAAGGTGAGATCACCCCGACCCAATCACTGAACAATCAGGGGGTATCTGTAGCTTTAATATCGCTGGATGATGTTAATCGTGCGCTCAATGAGCTTGGTATTCAAGCTGGCGGGATAGCAACAATCGGTATCAACCTGGAAGAAGTCAGAAACGCAAAAGGCTATTTGCTTATCATGCCGGCAAAAGCACAAAAAGGAGATGGGAGAACACAGTTCAATGTCAACACGCCCTATGGCAGTATCATCATACCCAACAATGTGCTGGACAATTCTATCAGTGATACCGCACAGGTGGGAATCATGGTCTCCCATATTGCCCGGTTCGAGCTTAACCCGGATTTGCGGAGCATGGTGGGAAACAGGCCGGTTATCGAACTTTCCATGTGGATTGATGATAAACCTTATGCCTGGAACAACCCCGTGGCACCGATTACCATTATCCTTGATTATGAGCCGATCGGAGAGGAATTAAGGAATCCGGAGTATCTGGTGGTTGTCTATATAGATGGTGAAGGGAAAACGCATGCCATACCCAACGGCAACTATGATCCCGGCACGGGAAAGATAACATTTTCGGTCACGCATCTGAGCCGGTTTGCCGTAAGATATGTCTATAAAACATTCGCTGATATAACTGATTCCCGGGTACGCAAGAAGATTGAAGTCATGGCGTCCAAAGGGATTATTGGCGGCACCTCGGCAACGACTTACAGCCCATATGCAAATATAACCAGGGCGGATTTCCTGTACCTGCTGTTCCGTGCCATGGGAATTGAACTGAAGGTGGAATCCAATTTTGATGATATAAAGCCGGGGATTTACTACTATCATGCCGTTGGAGTTGCCAGGGCGCTTAACATTACCAGCGGTACCGGAAATAACAGGTTTAGCCCGGACGCATTCATAACCCGACAGGATATGATGGTCATGGTGGCAAAGGCGCTCAGGGTGTTTGAAGTTCTTGATAAGCCCGCGAATCTGAATGAACTGGATAAGTTGCAGGACAAAGCCGACATAGTCGGCTACGCGAGAGATCCTGTGGCACTCCTGACAGGTGAAGGCCTGGTCCCGGCGGATCCGATATTCAGGCCAAAGGACAATGCCAGCCGGGAGGAAGTCGCTGAAATGATATACAACATATACTTCTATATGAGGAAAGATAACGGCGCAAAGGAATGACAATGGCGCAACAAAAGGGACGGCTCTTAAGCGGAAGGGCCGTCCTTTTTATTATACTGGCTTGCAGTGCCAGGAATGATATGAAGAACATGGAGATTAACCGTCCCTAATGTTACGATCCCTGAATCAAACAGCCTCCGGCTCACAGGATAAGGGGAACCTGGCCCCTGAAGGCGAGAAGGAGCCGCCTTTCCACATCATCCCAGTTGACCAGGCTCCACCACTTTTCGATAAATTCCCTCCGCCTGTTCTGATAATCAAGGTAGTACGCATGCTCCCATACGTCACAGACGAGGATGGGAATGCCGCTCCACTGGGTTAGGTTCTGGTGCTTTTCACACTGTAAAAGCTCGAGCCTGCGCCATGAGGGATGCCAGATCAGTATTCCCCAGCCTGAGCCCTCAACTGTTTCTGTGGCGCTGTTAAACTGCTCTTTAAAATTATTGAAGTCGCCGAAATAGAGGCTGATCTGCGTTGAGGTTGCCAGGCCGGGCTGGCCGCCGGTACCGGCAGGAGCCATATTGGTCCAGAATATGCTGTGCAGGATATGCCCCGATCCATTGAACGCCAGTTGGTTTTCCCAGTACTTTATATACTCATAGTTGTTTCTTCTTCGCGCTTCGACCAAGGCCAGCTCTGCCCTGTTAAGGCGTTCCACATAACCCCGGTGGAGTATGTCATGATGGATTCTCAGCGATTCAGCGCTGATGACGGGCTCCAAAGCGTCGTAGGGGTACGGAAGGGGCGGCAGCCTGTGCTGCCCGGGCATTATAACGGTTTCTACCATCGATAAAATCCTCCCTACATAGGGTTGTACACAGTAATAGTGTATTCCTCACGCCGGACAGGAGTGAGAAATGCGTAACCTTTATGTTTGAAAGATTTGTGATGGAAATGGAGCCACAGGCTATGATAAATTGTATATATAAAAACAGGCCTGAGACATTATCAGTCACGGGGAATGTTATACGGCCTTTTTAGGCGAAGGGAGAATCTGAATGAGAGAAAAGATTGGCTGGGGCATTATGGCAACGGGGACGATCGCAAACAAATTCTGCGAAGGATTGAAGAATCTCAGGGATACCGAGATTGTTGCCGTGGCATCGAGGTCACTGGACAGGGCGTTGGATTTTGGCAGGAAGCATGGGATAAAGCGCGCCTATGGCTGCTATGAGGAACTTGTTATGGATTCAGAGGTGGATATAGTTTATATCGCAACTCCTCATCCTTTCCATTATGAAGGAGCCATGCTCTGTCTTGAGGCCGGAAAGGCTGTACTGTGTGAAAAGCCGTTTACACTGAATGCTCGTGAGGCTGAAAAACTGATAGGATACGCAAGAAAGAAAGGGCTGTTCCTTATGGAGGCCATGTGGACGCGTTATCTGCCGGCCATTGTAAAGGTCAGGGAGTGGCTGGAACGGGGTATGATCGGCGAGATCCGCTTCCTTAAGGCGGATTTTGGGTACCGGTGCTCATGGGATCCTGAAGGAAGGCTGTTAAACCCCGACCTTGCGGGAGGAGCCCTGATGGATGTAGGTATTTATCCGGTGTCATTTGCCTCAATGGTCTATAAAGGCCTGCCTCAAACCATAAAGAGCCTGGCCCATATCGGAGAAACCCATGTGGATGAGCAATTCGCGGTCCTCTTTGGATATGAGGGTGGTAAAATCGCCTCCCTTGCCGGCGCCCTGCGGACAAAACTTGTGAATGACGCACTGATTATGGGTACCGACGGAATGATTCATATCCCGGATTTTTTCTATGCGAAGACGGCAACGCTTTATATGGCCTCGGGAGCCGAAGATGTGTTTGGACCCGAGTTTGAAGGAAACGGATATAATTATGAGGCCGCCGAAGCCATGCGCTGCCTGAGGGAAGGCAGGCTGGAGAGCAGCGTTATGCCCCTTGATGAAACCCTGGCTATCATGCGCACCATGGATGCCATCCGTTCTCAATGGGGACTGAAATACCCCGGGGAAGGCGAGGGCTGATAAACCTGGCCTATGCGGGGCAATTTATTCACCTGATTTTTTCAGTTTGGCCTGTTTGTCTTCATACAGGGCTTTATCCGCTTCCTTCATCAGGTCTTCAAAAGAATCGGAGCTCTCGGGGTTATAATAGGCAAACCCGAGGCTGATAGACAGTTGGTAGGGCTTCTTTGACAGCTCGTTATGGAGGTCGCAATACCTCTGTATCCTGTTTCTTATATCATCTTCGTCCTTCCTGGACGCGCCCGAGATGATCACCGTGAATTCGTCCCCGCCAAGACGGCCGATGATATCGGTGTTGCGGAAGGCCTTGTTAAGTATTTGGGCGGTGCTTGCAATGGCATAGTCGCCCTCACTGTGGCCGAACTGGTCGTTGATCCTCTTTAGGCCGTCCATATCGGCAAAGAGGAGGAGAAAAGTCGTACTATTCTTTCTGGCGGTTTCAAAGTACTCGTTTCCAAGTTTCATAAATCCCCGGCGGTTATATAACTGGGTCAGTTCATCGCGGATGGATTGCAGGTGAAGCTGCTCATTGTAATAGCTCAGATCCCTCAAAGCCTGTTTCAGCTGTCTTTCCACTTCTTTTCTCTTGGCTATCTCTTCCTTGAGATTCTTATTACTTTCAGAAAGTTCCTTTGTCCTTTCCCTGACCTGTATTTCCAGATCCGCTGCCTGTTTGGTGATCCTCTCTATGAGCATGGTACCCTTTAAAGACACACTAAGCCCGTACCGGATGATCTCATAGTTCTTGTTAATGGTGGCATCATAATCCAGTATGACGTAACCCATCTTGTTGTTTCCCTGATGGAGCACCTGTACAACGAGGCTGAATCTGTCCTTATACAATTCTTCAAGGAAAGGCTCGGGAAGAAGATCCAGGGTGTTGAACACCATACCCCGGCCGCCTTTCTGGTAGCAGGTCTTGTCTGTCATGGCCAGGATCAGGCGCGATTTGTCCAGCGGGTTGTCCTCGTCTTCAAACAGGGCTATGTAGCAGGCATGTATGTCAAGCAGGGGCAGCAGTTGGCAGGCTGTCTTAAGCTGGCTCTCATAATCAAGGCTGGCCAGGAGCGCCTCTCCTAAACGCTCTGTGTTTTCGCCCAGGAGGGGATTGGATATGGAGCGGTTGGATGCCGCGTTTTGGAAGGTATCAAAAATGAATATCGTGGCGGCATGCAGGAGGTTTTCGGCCCGTATTACTTCTTCCCTGGTTGCGAGGCTGTTCATGACTGTTTTCCGAATAGCGGGAAGTATGTCCTGTATAAACAGCCAATCAATCTTGTTTTCGGAACACCAGAGGATGAACCTGTGGATGGACATTACGAACTTGTCCTTGCTTCCATTCAGATATTCCTCGAAGAATGACTCCAGGATCTTCCTTTCCTGGCCCAGCAGGCTTTTCTGCACGATAAGACTATCGCTTATATCCAATGTATCGTTTATTTGCTCCAGCACAGCCATGATCTGGTCTATCTGCTCCTGGACATTAATGGAGTCTTTTTTGAGATCGGGAACGACATAAGCCTTTTTAACAACAGACGGGACACATCCACAGGATGATCTTAGAATCATCCTGGACGGTATCTCCACATGAAGGGGTATATCCCGCCCTTCCAGTATGTTCAGGAGCATTTCTCCGGCTTTCCGGGTCTGGTCGTAAAAATTCTGACGAACAGTCGTCAAGCCGTATACCCTGCCATTCTCGGTGTCGTCAAAACCGGTTATGGGAAGGGTAAAAACAAGGTTTTTATTATTCTTGTTAAACTCGAGAAGGGCTCCCATCGCCATGTTGTCGTTGGAACTGACCAGCGCGTCAAACCGGATGTTTTCCCTTCTGAATGTCCGCACTGCTTCAGAGCCGGAGTCGAAGCGGAAATCCCCGTTATATATCAGGCTGGGATCAAACTCAATCTGATGGGCTGCCAGGGAGTCGCAATACGCCTGGAAACGAATAAAGGCTTCTTTACAGGGCGGACCTTTAATAATGGCTATTCTCCTGTATCCATGCTCTTCGATGAGATGGTCAACAACCTGGCGCATACCTGTATAATTGTCTATGGTTACAGACGGGAAATTTTCAAACCTCTCGCCCACAGTGATAATGGGCAGATCGTAGCCCTCAAGCAGCTTCACTATGGAGTTGGAATCGCTGTAAACACCAATGGCAGTAGTAGGGACAACCAGTCCGTCAACCTTGTTCTTGTCTATGAATTTCAACAGTATGTTGCGGCACCTGTCCCATTCATAGGGGGAATCAACCCTGCCTGTGACAAAACAGATGACATTGATGTTGTTTTCCTTTGCAAAGTCTGAAAGACCCGAGAGAAGCAGTGACTGATAGTAATGGCTTTCTCCCCAGCTTGTTATCCAGTCGATAAGAATTCCGAAGGTATAGCTTTTTTTCTTTCCTGGCATGAAACCATCTCCCGGACTGTATATGGGCTTACCGGATCAATGCCGGTATCGCTGATTTTGGACTGCAGTAATCCAAAAGATGTTATAAAAATGATGCAGAATCGCAACTCTTTCTTATTACTTCTTACCACTTTTGGTTGTCAGGAAATCTATTTTTGTATCATTAATTACTAATTTATTATAGCATATAGTTGGCTGATACGCCCTTTTCTGTCATGGGCAGAAAGGATATAATGGTATAGACTGGCCGCGCTTTTTTGGAATGGCCAGTTCCGGAGGTTAAAAGATGCCTGGAAAACTTGCTGCGTTTTTGATCACGCTTGCTCTGCTGGGTACAGGGCTGTCATCCGCATCAGAATCCCAATGTATGGCCCTTCATGACCGGATGGATATCCGTGTGCTGCAGGGGGTCAAGATTGAGCTTGAGGAAGCCGGCACCACCCGCGCGCTGGTTGAAATGCCTTCAGACGGGATTGCGGCTGTGAACACCCCTGATATTGCCGGAGCCTGGTTTGAGGGAGGGCAGGTATGGCTTTCCTTTTACAAGGACGGCGCACTGCTTAAAGGACGCTATAAGGAACCGGATCTGATAAGGCATTTTGAAACCAACCGAAGCAACCTTTCATCCGATGGAACCGACGCTGCCGCGGCCGGTGGCTCAATTGGCCTGGACCGTCTGCGGGAGTTGATTGAAGGCAGTGCCGGCACAGTAACCGTAGCTGTCATTGATACCGGGGTCGATATTGCGCACCCCTGGTTTCAGGACAGGATCGTTTCCCCGTATGACGCCGTGGAGGATGATAACGAGCCACATGACCTCTTCGGCCACGGGACCCATATAGCGGGGATTGTCGCGCAAAATACCCCGGAGAATGTCAGGATCATGCCTGTCAGGGTGTTCAATGAGGACGGCGACGCCCCTGATTCCATAATTGTCAAAGGGATTTTCCATGCGGTTAAAAACGGCGCCAATATCATAAACATGTCCCTTGGGGGATATGGCGCCACCGCTTATCTGGATAAAGCTATAGACTATGCCGTCTCCAGCGGCGTTATGGTCATCGCGTCAGCCGGCAATGAAGCGAAAGACAATTCACATTACTATCCTGCGGCGTTTCCCGAAGTGCTGACAGTGGGTGCCATCGGCAGAAACGGTGATCTGCTTTATTTTTCCAACACCGGGGATTCTGTTGATGTATGCGTCCCGGGCGAAAAGATTGTCAGCTCGCTGCCCGGGGATTCCACCGGGAGCAGGTCCGGGACTTCCATGGCTGCTCCACTGGTTTCATCGGCAGCGGCTATGCTGATCCTGGAGGATCCGGCACGGGGCATCTACGACCTGGAGGAAATCATAATCAGCCATACATGTGATATTGGTGTGCCCGGAAAGGACAAGCTGTTCGGCCATGGTGAGCTTACATTCAGAAACTATAAAGCCAACCCGAATTTTTACATGATCGATTCCCTCAGGGATGAAAGCAGCGAAGAAAAATATAATTTAAACCTGAGTTTCTATGCGGGGCAGTCGGTAGATGCCGTTGAAATAATAATAGATGGAACTGTCTTCCGGAATGTTCCTGTAGCATCACCGGGCGAGATTAAGGTAAGCCTGGATATCAGAGGGCTTGAAACAGGGTCCCATCTGTTGGAGGTAAGACCTGTTTTCAGCGACGGAGCTTTGGGAGAATCCTACCGCCGGGTTTTTACCGTTCCCGAGTATAATGTGAGAGTAAAGGTATATGACGCAAGAAACAACTTTGTCATGAATCCCCGTATTAATGTCATTGGGTTTTCCCAAAAGGACATGAGTATAACGAAGCTGCATATCAATCCCACTATATCCGGTGGGGTATGGATGGCAAATCTTGACTTTGAACTATTGGCCCGCAAGTACGATAAGATCCGCTTAAGCGTTGAAACACGCCTCGATGATGGTCCGCGGGATGTTCCGTTCTATTTCAGGACCATAGGCACAACAGGGGAAAAGGTTTTTGAGCCGTCGGAGTGCAGCGTGCTGGGATTAACGTCCAGGGAATGGATCCCGGGATGCACGGTGGCCACCCGGATACTCGGAAGCTCCCTGACCGGTTTCAATGACTTCCGGCAGTGGGACGGCGGCGCTTTTGAGGCCCTGGTCAGCGCCAAGGATATTTCCTTTGTTGAAATAGAGGGCAATGACGGCAGCCCCGTTTATGCCGGCCTTCTGTATTATGATGTGGCAGACCTCTGGATCGACATCTATTCCTGGTCAGGAGGGCAAAGGACCGAACCCGCCAGGGACACCGAGATATGGTACCATTCAGGAAAACTGGAGAACATTGACAGCATCATGCAGCTTGACTCCTCAGACCTTAAAACCATAAGTGTTGAGGCCGATCTGACCAGCGTAGAAAAAGCCGAATACATGCTGCTCAATATCCCCACAGGCAATGCTATCACAAACAAATTATCCCGTTCCACCGGCTTGGTAAATGTCATGACAGGTTTCTACGACATATTCCTTCTCACAGGTAGGGTTTTAAAGGGAGGGGATTATGCGGCGGACGCCTATTTCAAAACCTTCCATACCGAGTTCAGCGGAAAGACAAGGAACTTCAGGTTCGGAGGAGGCCTGGTGGATGATTTTATTTACGACACGGCATCAAAACGGATATTGCACAGATGGACTGATATCCACGGCAACGGTTATTCTGTCATGGTCCTGGAGAATGGCGCGACCGATTTATGCATACCTGCCCTGTTCCTTGCGGATGTAAGGGGCAGCTCCTACAAACTGCCGGGCACCGAATCCAATGATACAGGGGATTATATCCATGCCTATTCATTGGAGAAAATTCCTAACGGCGTATACCGTCTCAGCTTTGTCAATGACAATGATAAACTGGCTTTTCCTGTGAAGCCTGCCACTACTCTGATTACAATCCTGAACGGCACCGCTTATGTTCCGGACAATACGCCCCCTGTTGCCTACTCCGACTATATATCCCATATCACACCAGGGGATTTGTTTGTTTTTGACCTCGGTGAGGAGTTTTCGGATAAGGAGCAGGAGAAACTGAAATTCTCGGCCACAGCGGGCTGGATTGTTGACGGGCTTTTCTTCTACAGGGATCTGGTCGGCCAGGACGCCGAGATAGTTATCACAGCCTATGACGGTGCAGGAGGAGTCACCAGCTTCAGGCACACCATCAGGGTTACCGACAGAAACGCTCCTGAAAGCGACTATATCCCTATTCCCGAAATAGACAGCATTGGCGCTTCCAGCTGGGCAGTTCAATATGTGAAGCAGGCCATTTTGTCCAATATCGTGCCTGTCGGGCTGCTGGATGCGTATCAAACCGGGATAACGCGCCGGGAATTCAGCTCCATGATTGTAAAAATGACCGAAACATTTTTAGGCGAGATAGTACCTTCCCCAGGCGTAAGTTTTTTGGACACGAATGATCCGGATGTGCTGAAAGCCGCTTCGATGAAGTTCCTGACCGGGTATAACGGAATATTTAATCCCAATGAGTATATAAGCAGGCAGCAGCTCTGCGTAATCATCTATCAGGCTGTGAAAGTCCTGCGCCCCGACCTTACCGAATTTGTACCCGATGCGCCCCGGTTCAATGATGCGGACCAGATAGCCCCATGGGCCAGGGAAGCCGTGAATTTTTGCAGCGCGTACAATATCATCGTGGGAAGCAGTGGGATCATGAATCCCACAGGCACCCTGACCAGAGAACAGGCGATCATAACTTTATATAAGACCTTCACCCTCTGCCTCCAGGAGAAGGGTCAGGATATCCTGACCGGCCTGGATAACGGCGCAGCATTATCGGTGTTGCCATCCCTGACCCGGATTTGGTAAGGTCAGCCTGCTCCTGACAGATACATACCATTCTCATGTATAAAATTACCCTCTGAACAGACAATAAGTGTGGCTTTATTCCGGCACAGCGCCATCCGGGATCCCGGCACGCTTTAGCGGCGCAGGGAACTGGAAGCTTACGGCCGCCTGGGAAAGTGAAGGAGAATGTACATGAATGAAGCGTATTGGATTAAAAGCTCGGAGAGTAAGCGTTACGGAAAGCTGAACAGAGATATTAAAGCGGATTACCTTGTTGTCGGGGGTGGAATCGCGGGTGTTACCTGCTTTTATCTTCTGGCTGCGGCCGGGATTGAAACGGTACTGGTTGACGCCGACAGGATCGGATATGGCTGCAGCGGTCGAAACACCGGCAAGATCACTGCCCAGCATGGCCTGGTCTATTACGACATTGAAAGCCAGTTCGACCTGGAAAGGGCCCGCCAATACCACAGGATCAACGATAAAGCCCTGGAACTTATGGAAACCCTTATTGACAGGTATAGCATCCAATGTGATTTCCAGAGGGTTCAGGCATGCATATTCACCCAGGATGAGGGGTACGTTGGGAAAATCAGGCAGGAATATGAGACATATATGAAGCTTGGGCTGGACTGCAGACTGGAAAAAGAGATTCCCATACCAGTAAGAGTGAAGAATGCCCTGGTACTGAACCACCAGGCGCAGTTCAATCCCAAGAAATACATCGACGCGCTGGCTGAAGAGGCCGTAAGGCAGGGCGGCGTCATATACGAGGATACCCGCATAGTTGATTTCCGTCCAGGAAAGCGCTGCGTCCTCAAAACGGGGGACAAATTCACCATTGACGCAGAGCATGTGGTAATTGCCACGCATTTTCCCTGCTATGACGGGATGGGCTTCTATTTTGCGAAGCTTAAGCCCATGAGGACCTATGCCGTCATGGCAGAATACCATAAGGACTTTCCAAAATGCCATTTCATCAATGCCGAGGAGCCGTCAAGGTCATTAAGGTATGTGCATGAAGCCGGCTCCCTGCTGATTGTGGGAGAAAGCCACAAAGTAGGCCATCAGAAAAAAGACCATTATCTGGAGCTTAAAAAATTCGGCAATGAGATATTCGGGATAGGGGATTACCAGTACCAGTGGTCGGCCCAGGACTATGAACCGCCCCGGAAGATCCCGTTCGTGGGATACCTGACGAAAGACACCCCGAACATCTACGTAGCCGCGGGATTTAATAAATGGGGCATATCAGGCGGTACCGCAGCGGGCATGGTTATAAGCAGCATGATCCTGAATGGCAGCTCACCCTATGAAGATCTTTATGCTCACACAACCCTTATGGATGTGGCATCATCAACCTTTGTCACCGAAAACGTCGATGTTGCTGTTCAGCTGGTAAGTGGAAAACTGAAATCCGGCGACAGGGAACTGCCGAAATCCGCGGGAATAGGCCGGGTTGTAAACATTGGCGGCAAGCGCTGCGGTTATTATATGGATGAGGAAGGTAACGAGCATATTCTGGATATCACCTGCACCCATATGGGATGCGAGCTTAAATGGAACGAGCTGGAAGCATCATGGGATTGTCCCTGTCACGGATCCAGGTTCGATTATAAAGGAAATGTGCTGGAAGGGCCGGCCTGCCTTCCCCTTAATCCTTATAACGAGGAAAAGAACAGGATCAACCCGCAAATAAGATGAATTGGGCATGAAAACAGAAAATCCACCACTTGCTAACAATTTGGATATCTGTGACAATGGATCTGACAGAACATCTATTCTTGCGGGATGGTGATACATGTGCTGGACTTGGCGGCAATAGGGGAGCTTTTGATCGATTTTACGCCCTCAGGCGTATCAAACCAGGGGAATCCCCTGTTCGAGTGCAATCCCGGCGGCGCGCCGGCCAATGTTCTTGTTGCCCTGACCCGGCTGGGCGGAACAGGAGCCTTTATTGGCAAGGTGGGGTCGGATACATTCGGCAGGTTTCTCGCCGACACCCTGAAAAGCAATGGCATAAACAACAAAGGCCTGAGGTTTGACCAAGAAGTGAATACCACCCTGGCCTTTGTGCACCTGAGCAGTACCGGTGACAGGAGCTTCAGCTTTTACAGGGATCCCGGAGCGGATATGATGCTCTCCTTTGAGGAAGTGGACCGGGATATCATAAAGGAAGCCGAAGCATTCCACTTCGGCTCGGTTTCCATGACCCACGAACCTTCAAGGACTGCAACCCTTGAATCGGCCAGGCTTGCCAGGCAGTTGGGCAAGACCATCTCCTACGACCCGAATTTAAGGCCTGCCCTGTGGAGCAGTTTGGAAGAGGCCAGGGATGTAATTGTCAAGGGTCTGGAATACGCCGATATCCTGAAGATATCGGAGGAGGAACTGGTATTCCTGACCGGGGAAACCGATCTGAAGAAGGGGGCAGAGCGCCTGGCGGACATATACAGGGGAAGGATACTCCTTGTCACGCTGGGCCCCGATGGCTGCTTCTACGGCATGGATGGAAGATTTGACAGGCTTCCCACATATGATGTGAAAACCATAGACACCACCGGCGCCGGCGATGCCTTCCTCGGAGGGTTCCTGTACAGGATAAGGCCTTATTTCGGCCGTCTGCAGGATCTTACCTTTGAAGAACTGCGCGGCGCTGTGGACTTTGCCAACGCGGTAGGCTCCCTGGCCACTACCAGAAAGGGGGCCATTCCGGCCATGCCCGGGCTGAACGAGGTTATGGAGCTTGTAGAATAACTGTCGGTCTGTGCGGCAGATCCTTCGTCCTTCAGGACTTACAAAATATGATGACACAGGATTTAATTCGGCAGGGGAATTCCCCTGCCGTTTTTGTGTCGGCATTTACCGGGAAACAATGGGTGGCACCCGGATAAAAATTGGTTGGGTGAAAAATAATCCAATTGGTTGTTTATCTTGTGAAATAGTCGATATATTATAATATTGGATTAATCCAAAATGGGGGAGAAAATCATGCAGATAAAGATAGACCGTAACAGCCGGACGCCCATGTATATCCAGATCCGGAACCAGATCCGCGCCATGATCTTCGACGGCAGGCTTCGGCCGGGGAGTCTCCTTCCTCCCGAGAGAAAGCTGGCCGAAAGCCTTGGCGTTAACCGCAGCACTGTTCTAACAGCTTACAGGGAACTGAAGGCCGACGGCCTGGTGGACTCCCATGTGGGCAGAGGAACCATGGTCCTTTCTGCCATGTCGGAGGTATCGGAGTCCTATGGAGAGTTTGATCCTCCCCTTTATAACCAGTTCTTCAGCCAGCTATCCGAAAGGGCCAATGATCCTTTATTGAGGGACCTGCTGGTGGTGGCCAACCGCAAAGATATCATCTCATTCTCGGCGGGAATATCGGCCATAGAAACAGATCCTGTGGAAGCCCTCAAGGGGATCGAGGAAGAGATTGTAAGCCAGCCCAATCATGAGGCGCTAAAGCATACGCCTACCGAAGGTTTCTGGTCGCTCAGGGAAGCCATAGCGGACCTCATGCATAAAAGGGGTATCGGTGTCACTCCCGATGAGATCCTTGTTCTGTCCGGATCACAGCAGGGGATTGACATTGCGGCCCGGGTATTCATAGATCCGGGGGATGTGGTAATCGTCGAAGAGCCGTCCTTTTTCAGCGCCCTGCAGATATTCAGCGCTGTCGGGGCAAGGATCATCGGCGTACCCGTGGATGACCAGGGGATGCGGGTTGATGTGCTGGAACAGCTCCTGCAAAGGTACAGGCCAAAGCTGATCTATACCATGCCAACTTATCAGAATCCGTCAGGGGTTTCCATGAGCCTTGAGCGCCGCAGAAGGCTGCTGGAACTGGCTTACCGGAGAAAGGCCCTGGTCATCGAAGACGACCCCTACAGTGAAATCAGTTTTGAGGGGGCAAGGAAGCCTTACTTGAAGGAACTTGACACCTATGGCTACGTCATTTACCTGAGCACCTTTTCCAAGATACTCTTCCCGGGGATCAGAATTGGCTGGATGGCGGCTCCCAAGCCTATAATCCACCAGTTTACCATGATCAGGCAGCTTCAGGACCTGCATGCCAACAGCATCTCCCAGTGGATTGTTGAAAGGTTCCTGCGCAGCGGGAGGTACGATGCGCATGTGCAAAGGATCCGCGAAGAATACCGGATCAGACGGGATATCATGCTTGATGCGCTGCTGGAGGACCCGGTACCCGGGCTGGAGTGGATTAAGCCTACAGGAGGCTATTACCTTTGGTGCAAGCTGCCTGAGGGAACGCCCAATATGTCGCTTATGGTAAATGCCGCTGATCGCGGGGTCAGCTATGTTCCTGGAACAGCCTTTTACCTGGGCGGAAAAGGCGGCCAGTATATGCGCCTGAATTATACCTATCCTTCAAGGGAGGATATCCCGAAAGGGATAGAACGTCTGAAGGAAGCCATAACCGCGACACTGAAGAGACCCCCCCATAAATACCCGGGAGAGGAAAAATCCATCAAGCCAATTGTATGAATAAGAATATTATCCTGCAGGAACCGGCCGCTGCTGCAAGGCCTGCGCAAAGCCGCAGAAAATATATGAAAGAAAGGCGGGTTAATAATGGTCACAGCATTATTCGCAGAAAGAATAGAGTATATAAAGGCGTCAGAAATCAGGGAACTTCTGAAGATAACCGAAAGGCCGGAGGTTATTTCTTTCGCAGGGGGGCTTCCCGCTC
The DNA here is from genome assembly GCA_012728015.1 of Clostridiaceae bacterium. Classification (GTDB taxonomy): domain Bacteria; phylum Bacillota; class Clostridia; order DSM-8532; family DSM-8532; genus Thermoclostridium_A. The sequence continues at coordinate 37,347 of JAAYFY010000018.1, forward strand.
CCGAGTTGTTTCCGGTCCAGGCAATGGCTGAACTTTCGGGCCGCCTGATACGGGACGAGGGGTGGAAAGCTCTCCAGTATTCCACCACAGAAGGTTTCACACCACTCAGGGAGAAGATCTCATGCCGCATGAAAAAAGTCTTCCAGGCCCATGCAGAAGTGGACGAGATCATGATTACATCGGGATCACAGCAGGCGCTCGATTTTGTCGGGAAAGTGCTTATCAACCCGGGAGATGAGGTGTTCATGGAGAGCCCGTCCTATCTGGGGGCCATAAATGCTTTCCGGCCATATGGGCCGAAGTTTGTGGAGGTGGAAACCGATGCCGAAGGGATGATCCCTGAAGCCCTTAATGATGCATTGAAGAGGGCAGGGCATCCCAAGTTCATATATATAATTCCGGACTTTCAGAACCCGACAGGCCGCACCTGGTCCATCAGGCGCCGGAAAGCCCTGATGGAGCTGGCATCCAAATATGGTGTCCTTGTGGTGGAAGACAATCCTTACGGCGAACTCAGGTATGAAGGAGACATGCTGCCCGCCGTCAAATCCATGGATACCGAGGGGTGGGTTGTTTACCTCGGTACCTTCTCCAAAACGCTGTGCCCGGGCATGCGCATCGGATGGATTGCGGCGCACCGCCAGCTCATTGAGAAATTCGTGCTGGTAAAACAGGGAGCTGATCTTCACACCTCAACCATAAGCCAGATGCAGATAAACCTGTATATTGGAAAAGAGGACTTTGATGGCCATATCCAAACCCTCCGGCAGGTTTACAGGAAAAGAAGGGACGCTATCACCCGCGCCATGGAAAGGTATTTCCCGGAAGATGCGTGCTACAATAATCCCGAGGGCGGCCTTTTCACCTGGGTGGAGCTTCCCGGGAGGATTGACGCGGCAGAGCTTCTTAAGGAGGCCTTAAACAGGAATGTGGCTTTTGTGCCCGGAGCGCCCTTCTTCCCGTGCACTCCCAAAAAGAACACACTTAGGCTCAATTTCTCCAATATGCCCGAAAACCGCATAGAGCAGGGGATCGTGCGCCTTGCCGACGCTATGGTCAGCCTTCAATGATCTTGATCTTTACCTGCCTGTTCCTGGGGCCGTCGAATTCGCAGAAATAGATGCCCTGCCATGTTCCCAGGAACAGGCGGCCTGAATCTATGATGATATGTTCTGAGAAACCGAACAGGCTTGCCTTGATATGGGCTGCCGAATTTCCTTCCATATGCCTGTAATCATCGCTGAAGGGAATAACCTTGTTTATCTCTTTAAGGATGTCGGATGTAACATCGGGATCGGCGTTTTCATTGATGGTTACTCCGGCTGTGGTATGGGGCACAAAGACTATGCAAAGTCCGTCCTTCACGCCCGATTCCTCAACAACCCGCCGCACCTGGGACGTAATATCCAAAAGCTGTGTTCTTGCGCTGGTCTTTATGGAAAGCGTCTTTACCATGGTTCATCACCTTCTTCGTTCTTAGCCTTATTCTTTCTTACCACTTTGGGACCTTCGTGTAAACAGGTTGTCGGATTCGGGAAGGCTTTCTATGGTATGAAACCCTAACCGCTAAAGCCTTAGTATGACTTGCCGTGCTTGCCTGACTTGTGCAGCACCTTCTGGTTTTCCTTGCATATATACATGGACTTGTCTGCCCGCTCAAAGACATCATTCAAATCCTTGTCATGTTCTTTGTTGAAGCTTGCGAGGCCGTAAGCGATGCTCATATGGAAGGTTGCGCCGCTTTCATTAAAAGCGGCTATCTTTTTGTTAAGGGTATCCAACTCCACCTGGATAAAATAAGGCTCAATATTGGTGACGAGTACAACAAACTCGTCACCGCCTATCCGGAATATTTCCCCCAGCTGTCCAAGGGTTTCCTTGATGAGGCGGGAACCATCAATGATCAGCTGGTCACCTTCTCTGTGGCCAAAAGTGTCATTAACTTTTTTCAGACCGTTGATGTCCAGTATGACCAGGTGAATGGATGAGTAGGAATCAAGCTTTTCATTGATTGCCGCGATCCTTTCATCGAATGACCTGCGGTTCTTGAAGCCCGTCAGTGTGTCGGTAAAGGCAAGGGACATGAGGATATCATGGCTGATCTTCTCTTCATGGGTCAGGAATATGTGGTGGGCCAGGGATGCGGTGGTTGTAATAATGAAGATAAAAAGCCCGTACTGGTATATCACCGGCTTCACAACCCATGGCAGGGACAGGAAATAATACCTCAGGACATCGGCTGCGATGGATATGCTGAGCAGGATGCAGCCCAAGAAAAAGAGTTTGGCGCTTTTCCTGCCGCGCCGCATTTCGGTAATGGCTGAATATACAAAGACGACGAGGCAGCTGGCAAGAAGGGAATGGAAGATTATGGCGGTATCATAAAACTCTATCCTGCCCGCCAGGTAAAGCATTGTTGCCACAAGAAAGTGGGCGGCGAAGATATGCAGAAATCCAGTCAGCCAGTTGGCATGCTTCGGCTTGAAGGTGCTGATGACGAACGCAAGAAGCGGAATCGGCGCAAGGTACTGGGACATAAAGGAAACGCAGGTAATGAGCAGGGGGTTTCTGATGAATACTTCCACAGTCCGGCTTTCAGCTGACATCCAGCATCCGGATAATATCACGAAGAAAGCCAGGTACAAAATATTGGGATGCCACGAACCCGAAGCGCGCATGGACAGGAAAAAGGCAAACATGATAAATCCCAGCATGATGGCCACCACGGCAAGGAAGAGGCCGATACTGCCCAGTTTTATAATATAAAGGATATGGGAAGTAATGCTGCCTATCCGCACCTCGTTTACCATACCTGAATACTGGTTAAGGGGGGAAGAAAGGAAGATATCAAGCCGGCCTCCTCCATACCCGGATGGCAGGCTTATAAAATGGTACATGCTGCCCGGCGCCCTTTGGGGATTCCCGGGCATGTACTCATAAATAGGAATACCATTCAAATGAACGGCCGTACTCTGCTCCAACGTCCGGATCATCAGGCTGGGACTGTTATAAAACCTTACAGGCAGTGTGTTGGTAATACGAAGGGTTCTTCCCGCATAACCGCCGGGGACTTTCCCGGGGAGGCTCAGGGTGATTGTTTCATCGGAATCTATCCATGAGCAGGTCCAGCCATCGGATATGGTTATGGCTTCATCTTGCGAAATAGGATTTACACTTCCTACTGAAGAAATGAGAATAATCAGCGCGCACATAAAAATTGCAGCCAATGCAAATAATAGAGGAGCTATACGTATTTTGCCCAATCTGATCACCTGTAAGCCATCTTCGCCAAAAAATACAAAATCTACAAATAAGCATAACAAAAAGCGCGGGAATAAACAATAGACAAAAGGGATTATCACCGGGCAGACTACAGGCGTCCCATAGACACGGTAATGTGATGTTTAGTTTTCTTCTTCCATTTTTAAGGTGTGTTTGATAGAATCATGTTATGCAAAAAGGCAAATCCGGCCAATACAGGTACAAAACCGGCGATGCGCTGCCGGCAGGCTATGGATTCGGAAGGAATGGTATGTTATGGCAAAGTATGAGAATTTGTATGAAGTAAGACCAGTAAGGGATCTTAGGGACATGATCACCTCAAGCGTTGAACTGTTTGGTGATAAGGCGGCCTTTCTGGTAAAAAGGGAGGGCAGCACAGATTATATGCCCGTCTCTTACAGGCAATTCAAACAGGACATCGATGCCCTGGGCACGGCGCTGGTCAGCCTGGGGCTCAAGGATAAAAGAATCGCAGTTATCAGTGAGAATCGTTATGAATGGAACGTATCCTATCTTGCTGTACTTTGCGGCACCGGGATTGCCGTCCCCCTTGATAAGGAGCTGCCGGCCAACGAGATCGACAATCTCATCAGACGCTCTGCTGCCGATGCCGTTATCTTTTCCCAGAACCTGGCCGAATCCGTGGATGCCATCCGGGCCGGCCATGAAGGGATATGCTTAATCAATATGGATGCAGAGCAGGACATGGGCGGCGTTCTGTCGTTTTCCAGACTCATGGAGAAGGGCAGGGGACTCCTGGAAAAGGGAGACAGGTCCTTTCTTGATGCAACTATCGATCCCGAGGAAATGAGCATTCTTCTGTTTACTTCGGGAACCACCGATACTGCCAAGGCTGTCATGCTTTCACAGAAAAACATATGCGAGAACCTTATGAACATGTGCTCCATGCTCTACATCGATGAGAAGGACACATTCCTCTCAATACTGCCCATCCACCATACCTATGAGTGTACCTGCGGTTTTTTGTGCCAGATGTACAGGGGATGTACTGTTGCCTTTTGCGAAGGGCTCCGGCACATTGTAAAAAACCTGAAGGAGTCGGGCTGCACCATCATGAATGGTGTTCCCCTGATCTTTGAATCCATGTACAAACAGATCATGAACCAGGCAGCCAAAAAGCCGGGCGGGCTGGCTAAGCTCAAGGTAGCCACCAGGATCAGCAACGGCCTTCGCAGGGTCGGGATCGATATCAGAAGGAAACTGTTTAGGCAGATCCATGATGCCTTCGGAGGAAAAATCCGGCTCTTCATCAGCGGGGCGGCCGGTATTGATCCCGTGGTTGCCAAAGGCTTCAGGGATCTTGGAATCACCCTGGTTCAAGGGTATGGCCTTACCGAGTGTTCGCCCATCGTTACACTAAACCGTGACATTAACTATAAGGATGATGCGGCCGGGCTTCCCCTGCCCAACCTGGAAGTGGAGATCGACAATCCGGACAGGGATGGGGTCGGCGAGATCAAGGTAAAAGGACCTTCGGTCATGCTGGGGTATTACCAGGACGAAGAAGCTACCAGGGAGTGCATACGGGATGGCTGGTTTTACACAGGTGACCTGGGATACTTTGATGAAGACGGGTTTCTCCATATAACAGGAAGGAAGAAGAATGTCATCGTTACCAAGAATGGAAAGAACATATATCCGGAAGAGATAGAGACCTTGCTGGGAAGAAGCCCTTATATAAAAGAATCCCTGGTATACGGGAACATCGGCGAGGATGATGATATTGTTGTAAATGCCAAAATTGTACCCGATTACGAAAAAATTGGCGAGGACATTAAAAACGGAACGGCACCGGGAACCACTCCCCATGAAGTGATCGGCAGCGAGATCAGGAATGTGAACAGGCAGCTGGTGCTTTATAAGTATATCAGGAACTTTGAGCTCAGAGACGAGGAGTTTGCCAAAACAACCACCCGGAAGATCCAGCGTTACAAGGAATTGAAGAAATGAGACCTGGGCCTGGGAAATTGGAGGTTATAAAGGAATGACAGCGAAGATAAAAACAGTTCATTTCATTACCAGAACAGCTATTCTCCTGGCGCTGACCATAGTATTCCAGTCCATCGGTCGGGCTATACCCCTGGGCCAGTTCAACCAGTTCATCACAGGATCGCTGGTCAATGCCTGCCTTGTTATAGCCGCTGCGGCCACAGGGATATGGGGGGGAGCGGCTGTTGCCCTGCTGGCACCCTTCGGGGCTATTCTGACCGGCGCCGCCGTGCCGCTGCCCTTTGCCCCGGTTATAGCCATTGGCAATTTTATACTTGTCTTGATGTTTGTATTGATTAAGAAGAATCACATACTGGGTATCGGAGCGGGAGCCGTATTAAAGTTCGGGTTTCTCTTTATTGGTGTGAACATCTTTGTGAAACTGATGGGAATTCCCGCCCAGAAAGCTGCGGCCATGATCGCGGCCTTCAGCTGGCCGCAGCTCGTGACAGCCGCCGTAGGCGGAGCTGTCGCCCTGTTGGTTATCAGGGCTCTGCGTATAGCAGTCAGATAAGAGAATAACGCTTGTCTATATCTGCCGGCCGCATTACTGCGTGAGAGAAGCGGCTGGTTCATATGAATCAATTCATCCGCCTGGGCAAGTATAATATTATATACGGTATTGAGATACAGGCTTAATGCAAACACCGGAGGGGGATAAGATTTGGAAGGATTTTTTTCCAGTGACCTGTTCGCCTGGGTTGTTTTACCCATAATCATAATCCTGGCGCGCATGATAGATGTGACCCTGGGAACTTTACGGATCATTTTTGTATCCAGGGGCAGCCGTCTTGCTGCCCCCATCCTGGGCTTTTTCGAGGTACTCATATGGATTCTGGTTATAAGCCAGATTATGCAAAACATAAGCAATCCGCTCTACTATTTTGCCTATGCGCTGGGTTTCGCGTTGGGCAACTATTTGGGTATCATGGTGGAAGAAAAGCTGGCTATTGGTTTTCTGGTGCTTAGGATATTCGTCCTGAAGGAGAACCCCGGCAAGGAAAGTCTTATGGAAAAGCTTATTGGGGCGGGTTTCGGTGTAACTACCGTTGAAGGCAGGGGATCTACCGGCGAGGTCACTCTGCTGTATTCATTAATACGCAGGAAGGATCTGGATGAGGCCGTGGCAATTATAGAGAAAGCGGATTCCAGAGTCTTCTATTCCATCGAACCGGTAAAGGCTGCACACGCAGGTATTTTCCCCGCGAAAAAGTCCCATAAGATTAAAGTACCCTTTATCGATGCTGACGATACCCGGCGCAGGATGACCGGCAACTTCAGGAAATAGGTTTATATTTTCCATCCCGGAAGCCAGGCCGCCGTGTTTCGGATCATCCTGTCAAGCAGGTTTCTTGCGTCTTCCAGGCTCAGATTTACCAGCGGATCGTTTACAAACGCTCTCAGGGCAATATCCCTGTCTCTTTTCTGGGCCGCCTTCAGGATGGTCTCCTGGTTGTAGACATGCCTTACCACAAGGTTTTGAACCGGGTCAGGAAGCCTGCCTGCCATCACCGGCCTTATGCCGCCGCCTGAGAAATGGGCGTTGGTTTCGACGACGCTGCCCAGGGGAATACCCTCCATCTGGCCCCTGTTGGGCAGGTTCACATTGGTTACGAACTCATCCAGCCCAATCAGAGCCTTTATCTGGCGGACCCCTTCTTCGCCGGATGGCTTGAATTCAAAGCTCTCTTCGCCCGACAGAAGGCGATTTCCCTTTTCAATCCTGTCCCTTTGGTCCTCTTTGCGCCAGCTGACCGGGGTAAGGTTGAACTTCCATTTTTCGTGGCTGGCTATGTACCAGTCGCCGGGTACGAATTCGGCCAGATGCCTGTCCCCGGCGGCGGCGATGACCCCATACCTCCTGAACAGGTCGAATTTGACCCTGTTGGCCGAGCCAAACACGCTGTTTATCCAGTGTCCCTTCTCATTTCCCTCATAGCCTTCTTCGTAGTGTTTGTCTACGAAAGCCCTGTAAACGGGCATAAGGTTAATATTCCTGTAATAGGCCCGGTCTATCCAGGTAAAGTGGTTGATTCCAAGTACATTGGTCTTGATCTCTTCCCGGGTCACACCCTCAATCCCCATGATCTCCCTGAGGGCTTCGCACAAAAGCTTCTGGGTGAAGAACACCTCGTGGCAGCAGCCAAAAGCGCGAATATCGGGAAAGACCTCATACATGGCGCGGATGCACAGGCTCATTGGATTGGTGTAATTCATCACCCATGCCCCAGGGCAATATTTCCTGATGGCTTCAGCAAATCCCGTGAATATGGGGATAGTCCTCAACGATCGGACAAGGCCGCCGGGTCCCACCGTGTCGCCTACCGGCTGTTTTATGCCATATCTTTCGGGCTCGTGGACATCTGAAGCCATTGCATCCAGGGTTCCCGGCAGGATGGAGATTACCACGAAATCGGCGCCGGTCAGTGCCTCCTTAAGGCTTTTAACGGCTTTGTACACCCATTTGCCCCTTACCCCGGGATTGTCGGAAAGCCGGTTGCCAATGATCTCATTGTCTTTTGCCGCGGGGAAATTGGTATCGTAGAGCATCACCGTTCCCGACATGCTCTCTTCAAGGGCCAGATCACCCATAAAAGCCCAGGCCCAGCCCCTTGACCCTCCGCCTATATAGGCTATATTGATATCTTCTGCGCGGTTGTTGATGCATCGCATGGTTTTTGCTCCTTTGCTTATGAATTCACTGTCACTTAATCCCCAGTTGGGATAAGTGCCTGCCAATATGGTTTTCAAGGGCTCTGTAATAGTCGTCCTCATACCTGTTAAGTGTTTCATAGATCCGGTCCATGAACATGCAGGAACTGTCGGGGTATTTGGCCTGTAATATCAGCCCGTAAGTAATGTGGAGAACCTGCCTCGCATCATTCTGGTCCATGAGACCGGGTAGCTCCGAATCGCGCATCCCTCTTATGTCGGGCACCTTCGATAGGTCCGCGCTTATATGGTAATACTTTTTGGCCTCGTCCAGATGTTCCACTGCATATGCGTGGATTTCCCTGTAGAGGGCAGGATTTTTCCGGGCGATAGCCCTTACGGCTTCCAACCAGTTGGTACCCGCGGTTTTCAGGTGATACCGCCCTCCGGATTTCTCACCGATGATGGGAAATACGCTGAATTTATCGCTTCCGGAATGGACGCTGATCTTATAACCGAAATGGCTGGCTATGGCTATGTGTCGGGAAAACTCCTGTTCAAACTGTTTTTTATCGCCTATGTAATCGATGCCCTTCTGGAACTCCCCGCAGAACCTGGGTGCAAGGCTTGTTATCTCCACTCCCTTTCCGGCGAGCTGATCGGCCACGAAGAAATGGGCTTCAGGGGTGGTAGGGGTAAGGGTTTCGTCGATAGATAATTCAAAATCGACAGGTCTTCCCCGCTTTTTACAGTATTGTGCCATATATTCTCCGCATGATTGATGGCCTTTTGATAAACCAGGACAATTCTCCTGAACTCGGTGCATTCAAAAGTAATTCGCAAACCGTCCGGCAGCGTGAATTCGGAATTCAGGTACCTGTCTTCCAGAACCTCACGCACCGGCAGGGGTATTCCGGCATACTTCTCTTCCACCATCCGGTCATCATAGGTCGCTGCCTGGTTGTTTATATGTTCGGAGCAATCCAGGGTGATCATTGTGAAGCCGCAGTCCAGGGCCATCTCCATCTTCCGGGGTTTTAAGGTGGTCCCCGTCGGCTCCGAAGCCCTTGGTATAGCCTTCCTGGAACACTGCCCAGGAAGCTGCGTTCAACACATCCTGATAGGTGCGTCCGGTCAGGTTCAGCTCACGGATGGACTGCTGTGCCAACACCGGAAAGGTGTCTTTGTTCCGGATAAGGCGCAGATGGGCGGGAGACGCCAGACCCAGCCTGTCTCCAAGACCGATGGTAATCCCTCTTCCTTTATGGGATACGGGAGCAGTGAATGGGAATTCCTTACGCAGGATTTCACAGTTTTCAGCAGTCAGCGGACAAACCTTTGCCGAGATGCCGTCAATCATGGTTTCACTGCCGGAAAAACGATTTGCTATATCTCCGCTGCCATACAACACAAGAACCTTCCTGCCCGAATCCCACGTCATGAAAAGGCAGCAGCCATCCTTCCTCTGAATGGATCCAGGGTAGATACGGCAGCGGCTAAACCTTTCCTTCGCCTGTTTCCGAAGGTCCATTACATCGGTTGTCAGCAGATGTTCTGCGCAAAAGGCTTTCCATCCCTCCATGCCCATCCTCCCAAACCGTGAAATATTAGTATGTCATAATCATATCCATAAACCCTTGCTGTTTCAAGATTTCACATACAACTTCAACTGCTCCTGCGGAGTTACCCGAGACTGAAACTGCACGTCTCAATCATGCAATTGCCGGTCTTGAACTCTTATAGGCTGCCGATATGAAGAGATTGCCATGACCAGCCTGTAATGAATAATACAAAATGAGGTTGACACGGGCTGAAAAGTCATATAAAATGTTTAAAATTTTAATGGCGATTAATAAATAAGAGGGGGAGGAGATTATCATGGCTACCATTTATTCAGATGTTTCAAGGACTTTCAGCGAGTATTTGCTGCTGCCGAATCTAACCACCAAAGACTGTTTGCCGGAAAAAGTCGACCTGGCTGCACCCATCACGAAATTCTCAAAGGGCGAGGAACCATCCATCAGGTTAAACATCCCGATTGTATCCGCGATCATGCAGTCGGTCTCAAACGATACGCTGGCAATTGCGTTGGCCAAATGCGGCGGCCTATCCTTTATATACGGTTCTCAATCCATCGAGGACCAGGTCGAAATGGTAAGGAAGGTTAAAAAGCATAAATCAGGGTTCGTGGTCAGCGACTCCAATGTTTCGGTGAACCATACGCTGAGGGATGTATTGGCCATCAAGGAAAAGACGGGACATTCAACAATCGCGGTAACCAACGACGGAACAGCCAACGGCAAACTCCTGGGGATCGTTACCGGACGTGATTACCGCCTGAGCCGGGATTCTCTGGACAAAAAAGTGGCAGATTTCATGACTCCCTTCGAAGATCTCATCGTTGGGTACGTGGGAATCACCCTGAGCGAAGCCAACGATATCATCTGGGAGCACAAGCTCAACTCCCTTCCCATCATAGATAAAGACCAAAGGCTCCATTACCTGGTTTTCAGAAAGGACTATGAAGAACATAAACAAAACCCCTTGCAGCTTATGGACTCAAAAAAGAGGCTGATGGTGGGAGCTGGTATCAACACCAGGGATTATAACGAAAGGGTGCCTGCCCTGCTGGAGGCAGAGGTGGACATCCTCTGCGTGGATTCATCAGACGGGTATACCGAGTTCCAGAGGAAAACCATCGAGACCATCAAGGAGAAATATCCGGAAGTCAGGATCGGCGGCGGAAACGTGGTTGATCGGGAAGCCTTCATGTACCTGGTGGAAGCAGGGGCCGATTTCGTTAAGGTTGGTATCGGCGGGGGTTCCATTTGCATTACCCGTGAGCAGAAGGGTATCGGACGCGGGCAGGCAAGCGCCGTCATTGAAGTGGCCGAAGCCCGAAACGAGTATTATGAAAAAACCGGCATCTATATCCCCATCTGTTCAGATGGCGGCATTGTGCACGATTACCATATAACCCTTGCCCTGGCCATGGGCGCTGATTTTGTAATGATGGGCCGGTACTTTGCCCGGTTTGATGAGAGCCCTACCAAGAAAGTCAAGCGGGGTGGCAGCTTTGTCAAGGAATATTGGGGCGAAGGCTCCAACCGCGCGAGAAACTGGCAGCGCTATGACCTGGGCGGAAACGCCTACCTGAGGTTTGAAGAGGGAGTGGACAGTTACGTGCCCTATGCGGGTAAGCTGAAGGACAACCTGGATGTTACGCTGAGCAAGATGAAGGCAACCATGTCCAGTTGTGGCGCCAGGAGCATCAGTGAGCTGCATGAAAACGCCAGACTTGTCCTCGTATCTTCCACCAGCCTGATTGAAGGCGGCGCTCATGATGTAATCCTGAAAGAGAGTGAATACTAAAGGCAGGGGCAACCATGGCAATCGACAGGAAGAAGCTTGTCAGAAGGCATAACCCGGTCCTGAGGAAGCCTGATCCGCGGACGCCCCTGTCCATCGGGAACGGTGAATTTGCTTTTACTGCTGATATCACAGGGCTTCAAACATTCATGGAGGAATACAGGGTTGTGCCCCTGTGCACCATGTCGCAATGGGGATGGCATTCCTTCCCCGTAAACCTTGATGAGGGCCGTCTGAGGTTGACATACTTTGAAACCTTTGGCCGTAAGGCAGGCTATGCCTATGATCCCCAGGGACAGCAGAAGCTGTATAACGACCTGCGCCAGAATCCGCACAGGCTGAACCTGGCATCCATCGGACTTAGCATTGAAAAGGACGGACGGAAGGCGGAACTTGCGGATATCCAACACCCCGAGCAAGCCCTGGATATGTGGAGCGGGTTGCTGGAATCGCGGTTTACGCTTTTTGGCAGAGAGGTAACGGTGAAAACCTGCGCAAGCGCTGACCAGGATGCTGTAAGCGCGTTGATCACTTCGCCATTGGTAGAAACCGGAGTGGTTTCGGTAAGGATATCCTTTCCCTATGGGAGCCCTGAAAAAGACGCCTCTGACTGGGAACGCCCGGAAAGCCATTCGAGCGAAATCGTTCGCATGCAGGCAGGACGGGTGACCATCAGGCGTGTTCTTGACGATACAGTCTATTATGCCGATCTTTTGTTCCATGAAAACTGTACGCTGCGACAGGCCGGCCCGCATACATATATGATTACAGCCGGGGGCCATGGAAAGCAGATTGTATTCACATGCCGCTTCTCAGATGAAGACCGGGCTGAAAAACCGCCGTGCCATGAAATCAATAAAAAGCGCGCCGCAGAGTACTGGGAGAGGTTCTGGAACGGCGGCGGAGCCATAGAACTGGCCAATTCACGGGATCACAGGGCACTTGAGCTGGAGAGAAGGATGGTTATTTCCCAATACCTGACCGCCATACAGTGCAGCGGAAGCATACCTCCAGCCGAAACCGGCCTCACATGCAACAGCTGGTACGGCAAGTTTCATCTTGAGATGCATTTCTGGCACGCTGCCCATTTCCCTTTATGGGGAAGGGCGCATATGCTGAAAAAAAGCCTTGACTGGTACCGTGAAATCCTGCCCGCAGCGCGGCGCAAGGCTGAGAGCCAGGGCTATAGAGGTGTACGCTGGCCTAAAATGTGCGACAGAAGCGGCCGCGATTCACCCTCCCCCATAGGGGTTCTGCTTATATGGCAGCAGCCTCACCCCATTATGATGGCCGAGCTGTGCTACCGGGCTGATCGGTCTGAAGCTACCCTTAAAAGGTACCGGGAACTGGTAATTGAGAGCGCGCGTTTCATGGCGGATTTTGCCCATTATGACAGCCGAACCGACAGGTATGTGCTGGGGCCTCCGCTTATCCCAGCCCAGGAAACCCATGACCCCGAGAGTACCCTGAATCCGACCTTTGAGCTTGAATACTTCAGGTGGGGACTTGAAACCGCGAACCAATGGCTGAAGCGTCTCGGGGAGCAGCCTGTGGAAATCTTTGACTGGGTGGCGGGAAAGCTCTCGCGGCTTCCCGTCGGGGAAGGTGTTTACCTTGCCCATGAGAACTGTTCCGATACTTTCAGGAAACCACCATTCAGCCAGGATCACCCGTCCATGGCAGGGGCTTTGGGTGTGCTGCCGGGATGGGGAGTTGATCCCCGGATCATGAAACCGACCGTGGAAAGGATCCTGGAATGCTGGGACCTGGATTCCATGTGGGGCTGGGACTTCCCCATGCTGGCCATGTGCTGCGCAAGGCTGGGGATGGCCGAAAAAGCCATAGATATTCTTATGATGGACACGGGGAAGAATACATATCTTTTAAACGGGCACAACGCGCAAGCCGACCGGGAGGACCTTCCCATCTATCTTCCCGGCAACGGAGCGCTTCTTTTGGCAACGGGCATGATGGCCGCCGGCTGGGATGGCAGCAAAGGAACCCCTGCGCCGGGATTTCCCGCCGATGGAAGTTGGACGGTTGATGCCGAAGGGATACTGCCTTATATATAGAACAATACCGATTTGCGGGCATAACCGGAATATGTGTTATAATAATAATCTGATTTTCAAGGCGTAATACTCTTTTGTGGGTCTATGCACACGAACAAAAAGAGACTATGCTTACAGGAGTGAACAGATTGCAGGAGACTAAAGGTTATCAAACCATTCTCTTTGATCTTGACGGAACACTCATCGATTCGGTGGATGGAATAGTACATTCGGTAAACCATGCGCTTAAGGCTTTCGGCATGGGGGTGGAGGACCCGGGCAGCCTTAGAAAATTCGTTGGCCCGCCCCTTAAACAGTCCTTCATGAGCCATTGCGGGTTTGATGAACAGAAGGCCGATGAAATCATAAAAGTCTACCGCAAGTATTATACAGAAAAAGGCATCTATGAGCATACGGTGTACCCGGGAATACCCGGATTTCTTCAAAGCTTGAAATCCATGGGTAAAACACTGGCTGTGGCAACATCCAAGGCAGAGCCCATAGCGAAGAGAATACTGGAATACCTGGAACTGGCGGATTACTTCACGGTGATTTCTGGCAGTAATATGGACGGTTCCGGCGGCGCCAAGGACCAGGTTTTGCGTAAATGCCTTGATGCGCTTAACACCAGTCGATATGAAGATATTGTGCTGGTGGGGGACACGGTATTTGATATTGTGGGCGCAAGAAAGATCGGTATCGATTCGGTTGCCGTCCTGTACGGATATGGCACGCTTGAAGCGCTAAATAAAGAGAATCCCACACATATTGTCAAGACCGTGGAGGATCTGGGCAGGCTGCTCACGGTGTAAGCTGCGGCAGCCTGAAGCCTTTGGGGAAAAAGCGGCAAGAGGTGTTGAAACAGGTTGAAAAGCCAGGAGAATTAGCTATTTACAGGGGTGTTATGCTTTAAGTGCACGGCACCCTTGTATTATCAATGTCTGTTAGCCTGGTCATGTCCGGAAAGGTCAGCAGTATAGCCAATCATAACCATATTACATTAAAACCGAGCTTATTCCCTCATGTCTTTGACTGGCCGGGGCGGCTGTGCTATCCTTGGAATTGGATAATAGTGGTTTGTATAATGAAGATACGGGTACTTGGCCCGCGGCGCGGCTTTTGACTACTACGAGTTCGTGAGCGATACAAGGCTTACCGATGAGGAGTGGCAAAAGATGCTGAAGGATAACAGCCAGCCTCCGCAGCCTGAATGGACAAAGTCCTTCAAATCGGGCGTCAAGTCATACCGCTTCCCGAGAATCCGAACCACGAATATAGTGGCACGGGCTTTTTAACCCAGGTTTACAGGGAGAGTGACTGAGCCCGGACAGGGATGCAAACGGGGTAAGAATTGGATTAAAACATTATTAAAAATAGCGTGCAAGCTTGAAAATATTCCGGACAGGAGTATATAATAGTCTTTGCGGGTATTAGCAGAAATTGGTCGGGTTGCTGGTCATGACTTGACCGAACAAACAAAGGTATCGGGTTATGAAGATTATCATGGAGGTATAAACATGGGTCTTATTACCGGCCAGTTTAACGAGGCGTTCACCCCCATCATGGACGGTGTGACCAATGTGGTCAGGAACTATGCCTACTGGCTGAATAAAAAATACGGCGTCAGTTACGTCATAACTCCCCATTTTCCCAAGTATACCGACAGGGAGGAGTATGAGGTAATAAGGTACCACTCCTTCAGCGTGCCCAGAAGACCGCCGTACCGTACCGGGGTGCCGGCATTTGATATCCAGTTCATGCGCCGGATCAGGAACATACCTTTCGATATAGTTCATGCCCATTCTCCCTTCAGTGCCGGAAGAATAGCCATGAGCATTGCCCACAAGCGCGGGATACCGGTTATCGCTTCCTTCCATTCCAAGTATTACGATGATCTTTTGGAATCCCTGAAGTTCGAGGGAGCAGCGAGGATCGGGGTATCTGTTATCGTGGACTTTTATAACCAGGCGGACTTTGTCTGGACGGTCAATAACGCCACCGCCGGGACTTTGAGGGAGTATGGCTATAAAGGCCATATTGAGGTTGTCAATAACGGGACGGAATTTGAGACCGCCAGGGACAGGAACCAAGAGGGCCGGCAGGTCAACGAGAGGCTCAACCTGAAGCCGGACGAACTGGTATTCCTGTATGTCGGACAGCTTGTCTGGCAGAAAAACCTTAAAACGCTGATCAATGCCCTTGCCCTTTTAAGAGACATGGGAATGGAATACAGGATGCTTATGGCAGGTATGGGTTACGCCGCGAATGATCTGAAGAAAATGGCAGAGGATTTGGACCTTACTGACCGTGTCATATTCCTGGGGGCGGTTTTAGACAGAAAGTACCTTAAATCCCTGTTTTGCAGGGCAGATCTTTTGCTGTTCCCGTCGGTTTACGATAACGCTTCCATTGTCGTGCAGGAGGCGGCTTCCCAGAAATGCCCGCCGCTGCTCATCAGGGGTTCCAATACGGCAGAGGGCGTAATAGACGGGGTAAACGGCCTGCTGTGCGAGAACAGCCCGGAAGCCATAGCACAGAAAATCCATGACGGCGTCCACCGATACGACCTTTCAAGGATCGGGGAAAAGGCTCATGAAACCTTGTACAGGAACTGGGAGAGCATTGTGGATGAGGTTTGTGGAAGGTACAAGGAAATAGTGAACGCATACAAAAGGATCCGGGCCTGATTGGACGTTTACAGCCTGAAGGGTCAGCCTTGATGGCCGGGTCCTTTATTTCGCCTTTTATATACAGCAATGCCGCAAGCCGCCCATAAAAGTTCGGCCTTTTTTCTGTTTTACTTCCCTTGGGTATTTGTTATATTAGTATTGAATAAACTGGGAGCAGTTGGCTTATTATGCCGTTTTGCGGACATATTTCCCGTTTTCGAAAGGAGCGGACATGAACCTTTTTGTAAGGCGGACAGGTGAATTTATGGGCCCGCCGATTGTGTTCCTGCATGGCGGGGGCGTCGCCGGCTGGATATGGGAAAGACAGGCTGAATTCTTCAGGGATTATCATGTCATCATTCCTGACCTTCCCGGTCATGGAAGAAGCGCGGAAATCCCGTTCATATCCATGGATGACGCGGCTTCTAAGGTCATGGCAGCAGTTGGGAGCGCGGCGGGAAATGAAAGGGTCATCCTGGTGGGGTTCTCTTTAGGTGCCCAGATTGCGGTGGAGATAATGTGCAGATGGCCCGAAAAGGTGGAGTCTGCCGTTATCCTCAGCGCCATGGTACGTCCCATGAACGCAGGGAAATATTTCCTGCTTTCCCTGCTGAAATGGACTCTTGGGCTTTCCAGGGCCAGGTGGTTCTCAGAATGGCAGGCTAAGAGCCTGCATATCCCGGCGGAATACCGGGAGCAGTATTACCAGGACTCCCTGAAACTGACCCGGGACAATTTCATGCGCATGATGGAGGCCAATATGAGCTATATCCTGCCGGATTCATTTTCGGCCTCAAACATTCCGACGCTTATACTGGCAGGCACGAAGGAATTAAAGAGGATGCGGGCTTCGGCGCAGGATATGGTGCAGGCCAACCGGAACTGCACTGGATATCTGGTTTCGGGAGCCGGCCACGGCTTGCCGCTGGCTGAGCCCGATCTGTTTAATGAAATAGTTTATTACTTTTTGAATAATATACATCTGCATAAGAACAAGAGGTTGGTAAGAATCTTATAGGCTGTCCTGCATTATTGTTATTGCGAGAAGAGCGATAGCGAAGCGTGGCCTCTATGTTATATGTAAGTACTTCAATAACAGATAAGGAGCATGGTGATGATCAGCAGTTGGGAAACGGTGGATGAACCAAGAATAATAACGGCAGGCAAGGTTACTGGCTATCGTGCGGATAATGGCAAAGCCTTTGTTACCTTCGAAAGAGGAAGGGCAAGGCTGGAATCCTTCGGGGAAGGGATCCTGCGCATGACCATGGCAGCGGGAGAATTCGCAGATGCCGAATCTCTTGCTGTAATCTCCAGGCCCGACAACCGGGTGAAGCTGTCGGACCATCAGGGAGTTGTTTCGGTAAGGAACGGCTTATTAACAGTCAGTTTCCGTAAGGATAAGCCCTTCATTTCTGTAATCGGACATGACAGCTATCCCATATTGGACATGGACCAGGCCTTTTGCAGGGCAGGAAAGGCCTTGTCGGTTTCAGGCAGGATTGGCGAGACCGAGATGTTCTTTGGGCTTGGTGAGAAAACAGGCTTTCTTGATAAAAGGGGACGCCGCTACATCATGTGGAACACCGATGATCCCCTGCACACGCCGGACAAGGATCCGCTTTACAAGAGTATCCCCTTTATGATCGGCCTTGACGGGAAAAGGGCATATGGCCTTTTTGTCGATTCCACCGCCCGATCGGAGTTTGATCTTGGATATGGGGACAGGGAAAGGCTGTCCATTACGGTTTTCGATTCTCAATTAGACCTCTACATCATTGATGGTAATTCCATCTCCGAGGTTGTCCGGCAGTACACCATGCTGACAGGGCGCATGGAGATGCCGCCCATATGGAGCCTTGGTTTCCATCAATCACGCTGGGGCTATTATCCCCAGGAGAAGGTCATGGAACTTGCCGAAACCTTCAGGACCAGGCAGATACCCTGTGATGCGATCTACCTGGATATAGACTATATGGACGGATTCCGCATATTTACCTGGGATTCCAGCCGGTTCCCGGATCCCGGGGAGATGACATCACAACTTAGGGAGCAGGGTTTCAGGGTGGTCACCATTGTTGATCCCGCCATCAGGAAGGATTCGGATTACCACGTATATATGGAAGGTGCCCGGGAGGGGCATTTCTGCAAACTCCCCACGGGAGAGGTCTACCATGGAAAGGTATGGCCGGGAACGGCAGCGTTTCCTGATTTCTCCAGGGACAGGACACGGAAATGGTGGGGGTTGAAACACTCAAGCCTGTTTGACGCCGGTGTTGCCGGGATATGGAACGACATGAACGAGCCCAGCGATTTTACGTCCGGGACAGGGTTGGAAGACCGTATAAAGATGACCGTGCCCGATGATCTTATGATGGATTTTGACGGGAAGCCCCAGCCTTTCTCCAGGTGCCACAATGCCTACGGACTGCTCATGTGCAGAGCCACATATGAAGGCTTTAGGGCACTTAGGCCCAGGGAACGCCCATTCATGGTCACGAGGTCCGCCTATTCGGGCATACAGCGCTACGCCGCGGTATGGACAGGAGATAACTACAGCTGGTGGGAGCACCTGGCGGCTTCCATACCCATGCATCTGAATATCGGGTTATCCGGCATTCCCTTTGTGGGAGCGGATGTGGGGGGATTCCAGGGTAACAGCAGCCCGGAACTGTATGCGCGCTGGATCCAGCTGGGAGCCTTTACGCCTTTCTTCAGAGCCCACTCCGAAAAGAGTACCCAGGATCATGAACCATGGTCCTTCGGCCCGGAAGTGGAGGAAATAGCCCGAAAGGCCATAAGGTTGAGGTATGAACTCCTGCCCTACCTGTACAGCGAATTCAGGCAGGCCTGTGAAACCGGGCTGCCTGTCATGAGGCCCCTGATCCTTGATTTCCAGGATGACAGGAATGTTTACGGCATAAACGATCAGTTCATGTTTGGAAAAGACATCATGGCAGCGCCCGTCACACGCCCCGGCGACAGGAAGCGCCTGGTTTACCTGCCCCAGGGAGTGTGGTACGATTTTTACACTAAAGCCGGGATTGAAGGGGGCAGATTCATCATTGCCGATGCCCCTTTGGACAGAATACCGCTCTTTGTCCGCGAAGGAGCGATTATCCCCATGGCACGGAGCGCCTGCAGCACCCAGTCCATGGACTTCAGCACGCTGTGGATAGAGATCTATGCCGGGCCCGAAGGCAGCTTCACCCTTTATGAGGATGATGGCCTTTCCATGGATTATCATTACGGGGCTTTTAATCTCCGTCGTTTTACACAGTACTCACCCTCGCCCAGGGCTTTCAGGCTCACGCTGAAAAACCTGAAGAAGGGTTATGCAAATGGCTTTAAGAAAGCGTTTGCTACCGTTTATGGGCTGGGTAGCGATCTTCGGTCAGAGGACTGCGTATACGAGGATCAGGCCTGGCGTTTTGAACTGGATGGATCCGATACCGAGGTCAGGATCGGTTAGGATTGTTCGATAATGCGGATCATCCTGTATAGTACTTCATTGACAGGGGTGGGGACGCCATGCTTCCTGCCAAGCTCAATCACTGTCTTTGCAAATAATTCTACCTCTGTTTTCCTTCCGGCTTCGACATCCTGGAGCATTGATGTTTTACCGTCGGGGGTCAGGCTATCTATAATGTCCAGGAAATTCGCGATGTCTTCCTCCTTGAGGTTGACCCCCTCCTTTTGGGCGATGGGTATGACTTCCCTGGCGGTGCTCATCATGAGGTCCCTGGCTTCCTGTATATTCTGGTAGACCCTGTAGGGCGCCCTCAGGATGGCCGAGGTCTGGTTGATGCTTACATTCATAAGGAACTTCCACCACTGTTCCTTAAGGATATCAGAGGGGATGGAATAAGGGACACCGGTGCGCTCGAAGAAGTCTTTGACCGCATTTACATCGGGTGAATCAGGCCGGCTCCTGTGGCCGAAAACGATTCTTCCCCTGTTACCGAACCTCGTGTCAAGCCCGTCCCGGGTGGCATCTGTGCCCACCACGAAGGCGTGCAGAATGTGAGTATCCCCGAATTCATCCGCAAGGATATCCTCACTGCTGATGCCGTTTAAGAGCGACATGATGATGGTATTCTCACCCACAAAAGGATTGATGGCTTCAATGGATTCACCGAGCTGATGGCCTTTGACCGCGATCAGGATAAGATCGGCGGGTTCCACCGATGGCTGCGATATAATGTAATCAAAATCATACCTTCTGCCGTTTACGGTAACGCCCTGCTCCTTGTACCGATGGGCTCTTTCGGCGTCCACAATCACTTTTACCGATTCCCTGTTATGCTCGTAGAGAATGGACGCAAAAACACTCCCTACAGCTCCCAAACCTGATATATGCGCTTTTCTGATGGTGCCTGCCATGATTTAAACCTCCTGTTATTAAATAATAAAGCCAGCGATTGTCGCATGTGCCGCCTCTTTACTTCTTATCAGCAGCCAACCATACCTCGTCCACCAGAACCCTGGTTCCTTCATCAGTTACCGCTGCCGTGATCCTGACTGAGAAATCCCGTACTCCTGAGGCGCTGTCGGGAAGCTCCACATCGAGTTCAGTCCAGCCGTCAGCAAAGGGCAGTTCGGTGACAGGTATGTATTCGGTACCATTGAACCAGTCGATTTTAACAATGTCACCGGGTTTTCCGCCGTCAAAGGCATAGGCGAGATGCAGTTTCAGATTTTCATAGGGTACTGTGCTAACCGCTCTTTCAAGGAAACCATCCCTGCCGATGGATGCGGCATAGTCTCCCTTGTATGGGTTCTCAGTTTCATATGTGGTGCTCTCGTTGCTCCTTTTCCATTTGCCATGGTAAAAGGTTTTTGTTTCAAAACCGTCGGCAAACAGTACCGTGTCCTTTTTGCCCTTGATGGCATACTTTGCGAAAAGACCGCCTTCGGTAAGGTCTATATCCCTCAATGGGGCTTTTGTATTAACTTTCGCCCGCAATATGGATGCGCCTTCCGGCTTTACGCTGAATGACCAGTTCACATGGCTTATCATCCGTTCATCCAGATATTTGATCCATTCCATGGATTCCTCATGGAATGTAGGCCCGTCCCCCGTGTTGAGGCAGCTTCCCCATTCACTGACGAATATGGGAAGGCCCTTTGAAAGCGCATACTCCATCTTATCCCTGAGAGATTGGCCATGGGATCCCGCATAGAAGTGAAAGGCATACATGACGTTGTCATAGGGCAGCGGGTCATCCGCGGCAATGTCTACATCCTGGCTCCATGTGGGAGTACCCACAATAATGATGTTGTCGGGGTCGTTCTTACGGATCGCGGGTATGACCTCATCGGCATAAGGCTTTATATGGCCTTCCCAGGTGGTATCACGGCCATTGGGTTCGTTGCAGATTTCATAGATGATATTGGGGTGCTCCCCATAAAGCGCTGATATCTCAGAGAAGAACTCAACGGCATGGTCCTTGTACTTTAAAGGAGTATTGTCGTAGAGTATATGCCAGTCCATAATTACATATATACCAAGATCTATGCAATGGTCGATGATGCCGGTTACAATTTCCATCACCCGGGGATTCCTGACATAACCCGTGGCATCCTCGGTGTACATGGCTATCCTGAATACATTCAGGTTCCAGTCGTCCCGCATGCTTTTAAGCATTTCATATGTAACCAGGTAGCCGAAGGAAGCGACCTCGGAGGAACTTACGCCCCTAAGCTGGATAGGCTGGCCTGCCTCATTCACCAGCTGGCTTCCCTCCACCCTGAGCTGTCCGTTGAGTTCCACGACGGTGGGGACGGGTTCAGGGGTGGGGCTGTCAGGTTCAGGTGTTGCATCCGGAGTTGCTTCCGGAGTTCCCGAGGGCGTAGGACTTACTTCGGACGGTGGTGTCGCAATAATTTGCTCCGGCGGAGTCTTACCGCATCCGGGCAGGATGATCAGGACCATCGAAAGAATCAGTACCCATGGAAGAGTCTTGGTCATTAAATCGTATCGTTTCATGGCATACCCTCCATATGTGAACATCTGATTCATATTATAGCATCAATCCTGAATTTGCCAATGGCTTGTTGTTCAGTCCCAAAGATAGCGCGCATGCCGGATCTCATGCGGTTTTTCACACCGTAACAAAATTGGACGGGCCTGAATAGTATGTAGTGGGCTTGTTCGGCTGACCAGCCATGAAAGAATAAAAAGAAAGGAGCTGAAAGAATGGGTAAGAAAGAGCTTCAGGTGCCTGTTGTCGTAGGCGTCGGCAGTGAGCAGTTTTTTATCGAGAAAGAGATAAAGGTTTCTCCTCCGAGCCCGCCGATTTTTGAGATCAAGGAGATCAAAAAGTGGATTGAGGTGTACGATGTTAAGGTCATCCCCGGAAAGGTCATTTTCAACGCCTACTTGTGGAAGGACATTAACTACAAGACCGTTGAGCACGTCCATGATGATTCGGTCAACGGGCCTCTTTTCCACCTTACCACCAAGATCCCGTTCGGTGGCTTTGTACCGATCTGTCCCGCTGATGGCGAAAAGGTTTGTCCGGGAGACATTCCCGAACTTATTGAGGCCTTCGTGGAAGGCGAGATCGACGACCTGCAGTGCAAGACTATCGTCTGCGGGGTCCCTGTCTATGAAAGAATCCTTGAGAAATCGGTAGTCCGTGTCACCTTTAAGGTCGTAAGGGTGCAGCATGTCATGATAGACGACTTTAAGGATGACAAGTGCAAAGACTTCGGCAAATGCAAGGACAAGGACTTCGACAAATGCAAGGACAAGGACTCTGACAAATGTAAGGACAAGGGCGTCGACAAGGGCAAGTTCTGTGTGAAGGACAGCGCTTTTCCCTTTAAAGGCTGCTATTACTGAGCATGGGAGATGGGGGCTGCGGAGCAGCCCTCTTTTTTAGTCTTGTTCCTGGTTATTGTGTTCGCCCAGTTGTGCCAAAGCTTTCCTGTCCATGCCTAAAAGCTGTTCAATAGTATGATTTTTCGAACTGTCCACCCTCCATACCCTTACAGGACTGCTGCCTGATGAATCCTGACCGGTGGTTTCCCTGGCCTCTGATCCCGTTAAAACAGCATCATTCGGTTCCTCCCCGGATTCCCTGAACTCAACGCGGAAGGATACTTCGATGTGGCAAAAAGCGGTCTTGTTGGCTGGTTGCACATCCATATCCTCAATGGAGCAGTCGGGGGGCCCGGCAAGGGAAACCTGGAGCCTTGCGCTGTTTATAAAAACCGACAGCTTCCCGCTTATGGGAACATTTTTGATGAAGGGACAGCGGATTGCCTTAATGCTGTAATCACGCCTTTTATCCATGCTCCTCAGTATCAGAAAAAAGATGTATTCGCCGAATACCAGGAAGGATCTGTCTTCGGCCTTTTCGCATCCAATACTGCTGACCGCTGCCCTGACCCTGAAGATCTCATATCCCTCTGACCGATACCGGAGGTTAACCAAATCTGCGATATCATATTCGACGGCTGTGTTGCTCATTTGAACGAAAATCCCCTGCCTTGCCACGGCCTGGTTTATCTATACGCAAAAAGCAGGGGGAATAGTATTAGTTGGTATGGCTAAAACACAGTCGTGCTATCAAGACACCGGGGTCATCAGATCCTGGCGACACCTGTTTCCCTTGCGGCATCTGCCACGGCAGCGGCAACTGCCGTACCGACACGTTTGTCGAAGGGAGCGGGCAGTATATATCCCGGTTCAAGCTCCTCATCGCTGATCAGAGCTGCGATGGCTTTTGCCGCAGCGATTTTCATCTCGTCGTTGATGTCGCTTGCCCGCACGTCCAATGCTCCCCTGAAGATGCCCGGGAAGGCCAGCACATTGTTTATCTGGTTGGGGTAATCCGAGCGGCCGGTTCCCACAACCTTTGCTCCCGCGGACAAAGCCTGCGCTGGCATGATTTCGGGTATGGGATTGGCCATGGCAAAGATGATGGGATCTTTGGCCATGCTTTTTACCATTTCTTCATCCACTATTCCTGGACCCGACAGGCCTATGAACACATCGGCGCCTTTTATGACATCCCCCAGGGAACCCTTCCTCATCTCGGGGTTGGAGATTTCGGCCATCAGTTCTTTTTCCCGGTTCAGTCCCTCGCGCCCCTTATATATGGCGCCCCTGGTATCGCAGAGAATAACTTTTTTAAGGCCCATGCTCATAAGAAGCCGGGTCACGGCGATGCCCGCCGCGCCGGAGCCGTTGACCATCACATTGATATCGTGGATATCTTTTTTACAGATCTTCAGCGCGTTAATCAGTGCCGCCAGTGTGACCACGGCCGTTCCATGCTGATCATCGTGGAAGATGGGTATATCACACTCTTTCTTCAGCCTGCGCTCAATCTCAAAGCACCGGGGGGCAGATATATCTTCCAGGTTAATCCCGCCAAAGCTGCCGGCGACCATCTTGACAGTATTCACGATGGTATCGGTATCCTTGGAGCGGATACAGAGCGGGAAGGCGTCCACATTCCCAAAGGACTTGAACAGGACGCATTTGCCCTCCATCACAGGCATGGCCGCCTCGGGACCGATGTCGCCCAGACCCAGCACGGCGCTGCCGTCGGTGACCACCGCAACAAGGTTCCAGCGCCGGGTATAGATATAGGACTTGCCGGGGTCTTTTTGTATCTCCAGACAGGGCTCAGCCACGCCCGGGGTATAAGCGAGGGACAGGTCCTCCTTGTTGTTTACCGGGGCACGGCAAACCACCTCAATCTTGCCGTTCCATTCAAGGTGCTTTTTAAGGGATTGTTCTCCGATTGTCATGATGTTTCCTCCTGTATTTTGGGCTTTTTCCGCTGCTGTCGGACAAATCATTTTTTATAATAGCATGGCGATATTGCGACTTTCAACAATAAGCCGGCCGGATGAAAGGTTTTTCGGCCCGGCGCTCTGGATTGGCCCGGTCTGTACCCGTGGCGGGTGGTTTTAATTTGAAGTCACCATCTTGTATAAACGGTAACCTCCCGACAGGTTGAAAACCTGATTAAACCCTTTCTGCATAAGGATTCGGGAAGCTATATAGCCCCTCAACCCAACCTGGCAGAATACGAAAACCGGCTTGTTCCTGTCCAGTTCATCCAGGCGATCCCTGAGAGAGTCGAGAGGTATATTGATGGCTCCGGTAAGGCTTCCTTTTTTAAATTCGGCTTCTGTTCTCACATCGAGAAGGATGGACCTGGAAAGGTCAATCCGGTCAGCATCGTGCCAGTGAAATATACGCATACTGCCGTTCTGGATGTTTGATGCAACATATCCGGCTATGTTGACCGGATCCTTGGCCGAACCAAAAGGAGGGGCATAGGCAAGTTCAAGCTCCGCCAGGTCCTGGACCTTCATCCTTGCCCGGATAGCTGCGGCCAGAACATCGATGCGTTTGTCCACACCCTGGCGGCCGATTATCTGGGCGCCGAGAATGACGCTGGTTTTTCGATCAAACAGAAGTTTTATGGTCATGTAGGCCGCGCCAGGGTAATAATCGGCATGGGATGGGCTGAATGTATAGGATTTCTCAAAATCAACCCCCGCAGCCGTCAGGGTCCGTTCATTGCCTCCGGTAACAGCCACTGTCATATCAAAGACTTTGAGGATGGCAGTACCCTGGGTGCCGCCATAGACGCTGTCAAGACCGCATATGTTGTCCGCGGCGATGCGACCCTGCTTGTTGGCTGGTGAGGCGAGGGGCACAAAAACCTTTTCTCCGGTTACAAAATCCACAACCTCCACGGCGTCGCCCACGGCATATATGTACGGGTCCGAAGTCTGCATACGGTTATTGGTAACAATGCAGCCCCGGGTTCCGGTTTCAAGTCCGGCTTCCCTGGCCAGCGCGCTCTCTGGGCGGACTCCCACAGCCAGGATTACCATATCGGCAGGGATGCTCTCCCCGCTGCTTAAGGCCAGTAAATAGCCTGCCTCGGATGGTTTGATGGCTGTCACAGCCTTGCCAAGATGTAGGGAAATACCCTTGCCCAGGATATGGTGATGAACCTCCGCAGCCATATCCGGGTCCAGCGGCTGGATCACGTGGTCGGCCAGTTCGATTATGGAAACATCAAGCCCGAGATTATGGAGGTTTTCGGCCATTTCCATACCGATGTATCCGGCTCCGATCACAGCGGCGCGGCGGGGTTTATTTCTTTGTATGTACTCCTTGATCTTTAATGTGTCCGGAATGGTCCGCAGAGTAAACACAGCGTCAAGCCTTGCCCCCTCAATGGGAGGTACCACCGGCTCGGCCCCTGGCGAAAGGATCAGAACGTCATAGGCTTCCTGATAGATTTCACCCGATAAATGGTTCTTAACCGTCACCGTCCTGTCCTGGCGGTTGATTCCAATAACCTCGCTTTTGATCCTTACATCCACATTGTAGCGCTGTGAAAATGATTCGGGAGTCTGGAGGGTCAGTTTCTCCTTATCCCTTATTACATCGCCTATATGATAGGGAAGGCCGCAATTGGCAAAAGAAATGTAGTCGCCTTTTTCATACATGATTATACGGGCTTCTTCATCCAACCTTCTCAGCCTTGCCGCGGCTGTTGCGCCCCCCGCGACGCCTCCTACAATTAAAACCTTTCTGCTCAACAGAAACAGCTCCTTTCAACGGATCAATGAGAAATGCATGCAAATAGGAAAGGTATTTTAAATAACACTTTTATAATACCTTAACCAAAGAATGCGACCAGTGATTATATCACAGAACAGCCCTGCAGACCGCTATGGCTTGAGCAGTTGGATTTTGCCGCGGCTCAGTCTGACGATACCCCTGCCCTCCATGTCCTTCAGCAACCTGCTGACAACTTCCCGCGCGGTTCCCAGGTCCGACGCGATGGATTCGTGGGTGGCATATAAGGGATAGGCTCCGCCGGCTGTTTTGGTTACCAAAAGGTCCATCAGCCGGTCGCTGGTGCGCTTGAAGGTAATGCTTTCGAGCAATCCCAGCACCGAGTAGAGCTTGGCGGACATGGAGGAAAAGATGCACTTCTGAATGGCCTGAGATTCGAAAAAAAGCCGTCTGAAGGCATCGACGGGGATCCGGACTACAGTCGTGTCCTGCTCGGCATATGCGTAAACAGGGAACGGAACATTACCGGTTCCTAACAGGCAAGCCACAGTGAGGACGCAGGTTTCACCCCTGCTGATGCGGTACAGGGTCATCTCCCGGCCCTCCTCTGACATCCTGAGTATCCTGATGACACCCGACAGGACAAAAATAACCCCTGAACAGTTCTGGTTCTGGTCCATAATAACCGAGTCCGCGTCAAACCGATGAAGTTCGGCCGAAGCGCGAAGCAGCTCCTCTGAAGGCCCCAAATCCCTTACAAACGGAAAAGCCTTCCTCATGTCGCTAAGTGTCCTGGTGTCAAGCATACCTTATCACCCGTATGCCTGCCGGCAGAATTATGACAGGATTCTTTAAATGTAGTATAGCATATGGCGGTAAGAGTTTGCATCAAGGGTCTTGAATTGAATAAGGCACAGCCGGGTAAGGGTTGGCGTTGCTGTAAAAAGAAGATAGAGATGCCTGCTGACAGCCGACAGCCATGCGAAATAAAGGGACCCGGATTTCAAGCGGTTGCCCGATTGAAGCCCGGGTCTATGTGTTTCGGGTCATTTTATGTTGGAATGGAAGTTATTTCAGAAGTAAAGTCTTAAGGTCCTCCTTGGCCCTGAAGCCGACGACCTTGGATGTAGCCTTGCCCTGTTTGAAGGCGATGACTGTCGGAATTGTCATGACTCCAAATTGCGAGGCAAGTTCCGGTTCCTCGTCCACATTAATCTTAACCACCTTTGCCTCGCCCTTCAGCTCATTGCCAAGCTCCTCGATTATCGGGCTTAGCATTCTGCAGGGTCCGCACCAGGGTGCCCAAAAATCTACCAGAACGGGTAACTCGGATCTCAAAACCTCCGCCTCAAAATTGGCTTTCGAAATATTCATGGCTCAAACTCCTTTCAAAGGACCGCTCACGTCTTGCTGGTCCTGTCAGGCTGATATATATTATGGATCTGTTGTTAATAATATAGCACCGGCAGGATTTATTATACAGTAACATAGTCACACTAACAACCACCCGGCGCAAAGAATCGAAATGCTTCCGGCCAGCCCTGAATGTCCCAAACCAATACGTGATTCAACATGGTGGGAATATGTGTTATAATAGGTACTCCAAAAGGATTTATAATAAAAGCATAATCAATAATAAATCACGGTATTGGACGTATCGGTAAAACCGGGCAAATGGAGGAACTGGCCGATGAAAAGCAGAAAACTTGCAATGGTTGCGGCATTATTGGCACTGTTAGTAGTGGCAGGCTGCACATCCAAAACGGAACCTGGAAAGGAAGACGAAACCCAGAAACCCACCGGGACGCCTGAGCCCACTCCCACTGAAACGGGAGGATTGTCGTATATCCCCGGATACCAGTTCAGGCAGCCTGAAGCGGGGGATACCATTGCCATAATAAAAACCAGCATGGGGGATATCAAGATACTGCTGTTTCCCAATGAAGCCCCCAAGGCTGTGGAGAACTTCGTCACCCATTCAAAAAACGGGTATTATGACAACCTGACCTTTCACAGGGTCATCGACGGCTTCATAATCCAGGGCGGGGATCCCAAGGGTGACGGGACCGGAGGAGAAAGTATCTGGGGCGAGCCTTTTGAGGACGAGTTCTCTTTAAACCTGCTTCACTACAGAGGGGCCCTGAGCATGGCCAATGCCGGGGAAAATACAAACGGAAGCCAGTTCTTCATCGTCCAGCGGGAAGGGATTACCGAGGGTGAAGTTGATGCCCTCAGGGAAGCCGGCTATCCCGACGACCTGGTGTCCTTATTTGCGGAACATGGCGGCACGCCGGGCTTGAATTTTGTGCATTCGGTCTTCGGCCAGGTCTTCGAGGGAATGGATGTGGTAGACAGGATTGCCGCGGTGGAAACCGATAAGGTGGATAAGCCCCTGGAGAATATCATCATCCATACCATTGAGATACAGGAAGTAAAATAGGAAATGCCGCTTTCGCCGCAAGGTCCGCCGAGGTATATAAAAAAGGTCGAGTGAGGTTAACATTGAGCCGAAAGAGAATTATCGCCATAGCCCTTTTTGCCGTTATAGGGGCCGCTTTGATCGGTGATTCCATTAATACGTGGAATTATATAAGGAGCATCAACTTCGGAATTGTTGCGGCCGTCATTTCAGGATTGCTTTTGATAACCGCGGCTATTAAAATTGCCCTTACCGACCAGCCAGTCATTAAGGGCAGGCGGCTTAGATCCTTTATACGCTGGGTTTTTACCGCGTTCCTGGTATTCTTTATCCTGGTCGAGGGTTTCATAATTGCCGATCCATATCTTCACCGGGCCGAACTGGCAGGAAAGGTGGACAGCCTGATTGTCCTGGGATGCCGTATCTGGCCTGACGGCAGACCAACGCTGGCCCTTGCCAACAGGCTTGATAAAGCAGTTGAGTATTATTTCGAAAACCCGCATGTGAAGATTGTTGTTACAGGAGGGCAGGGAGCCGATGAGCCCATGCCCGAAGCAGAAGCGATGGCAGAGTACCTGGTGGGCAGGGGTATCCCGGAAGCCTCCATCATAAAGGAACCCTGGTCCACAAATACTATGGAGAATTTCAGGTTCAGCCGTGCCCTGCTGCCGCCAGATCTTGATGAACCTATAAAAGTGGTGTTCATAACAAGTGATTTCCATGTGCTCAGGGCAAGGATCCTTGCAAAAAGGAACGGGTTTGATGCCTATGCCATACCCGCTCCTACGCCGTCAGTTATTTTGGTTAACAGCTATCTCAGGGAATTCTTCGCTTTTATAAAATCAATGCTGGTGGACTATTAACCGGGCTATTTCCTTTCCTTGCCCAATAGAACTCCTATCACCTGGGGATATATTTCCTTGGCCTGTGCCTTCCAGTTGCCGCAGATGTGCCTTGCGTCCTCCCTTGAGCCGACCGACAGGCGTATATCGATAAGGGGTCTGGAATTCTCGATGATCTTGCATCTTACCTCATACTCGTTTTCGTTTTCAAGGGTATATTCGGCAATGACCGAGGCTTCATGCCTGAAGCCGGGCCGTATGGCATCGGCCGTTTCCCTGATCCTTGACTTTATGCCTGCGGGAAGGATGCTCTCGAACATCTCAAGCATTTTTTCGCCCTGTTCCGAGATGGTGTAATAGTCGATATTATCGCGAGTCTCGCTGTTTATAAGCCTGTCGCTGATCAGCTCATGCAAGCCCTGCTGCAGCAGGAAATAATTCATAAAGCGGTTTTCCAGCATGACCCGGGTAAGCTGCATGTTGCTTACGGGTATCTTGATTTCTTTGATGAAGTATAGCAATAATACCTTGTTTTCAGCCTTCTCAAAGCTTTCGTAATCCATGGCGACAACTCCCCGAAACCTGGTTTACAATTCTGGATTCTATCAGAGCCGGGGCAAAAAGTGAAGTGTTTTGCTGTGTCATTGCGAGCTCGCGAAGCTTAGCGTGGCATATTCGACCACCAAAGCTTCCCCGACAGCATCGGAAACCTCCGCATTCCGCGCCTCACATCCAACTTGTCACCTGGGGTGGTGTATTATATAATAAAGTTTATTCAATGGACCATCCATTGTTTTCCGGGGTCATGTCATGGCCCAGCCGCGTCCGGTTGCTGAAAAACATCATATTGAAACTATTTCAGGGATCTTGAACTCCCTGGATCATATAAAAACATAGCAAGGGAGAATGGATAAATGGCGGGAACAGTTACCGAAAAGATTTTGTTAAAACATATAGTGGAAGGAGAGCCCGTTGCCGGGCAGGAAACGGCGCTTAGAATTGACAATACCCTTACCCAGGATGCCACGGGGACCATGGCCTATCTTCAATTCGAGGCCATCGGTATTGACCGCGTGAAAACCCAGTTCAGTGTAAGCTTTGTGGACCATAATACACTGCAGACCGATTTTAAGAATGCTGACGATCATCTATACCTGCAAAGCGTTGCCAGAAGGTATGGAATCTACTTTTCCAGGCCGGGTAACGGTATCTGCCACCAGGTATTTCTGGAGCGCTTCGCGCGTCCGGGCAATACCCTGATAGGTTCGGACAGCCATACCCCCACAGCAGGGGGCATTGGCTGCTTTGCCATGGGCGCGGGAGGTCTGGATGTGGCGTGCGCCATGGCTGGTGCCCCCTTCAGGATAAAATATCCGAAAATTGTGGGAATCAGGCTGACCGGCCGCTTAAATGAATGGGTATCGGCCAAGGACGTTATCCTGGAAGTGCTGAGGCGTGTAGATGTCAAGGGCAATGTGGGGAAGGTTTTCGAATACTTTGGAGAGGGCGTGAAGACCCTGAGCGTTCCCGACCGGGCAACCATCACCAATATGGGGACAGAAACCGGCTGTACCACCAGCATTTTCCCCAGCGATGAGATAACCAGGGAATTCCTGAGGGCCCAGGGCCGTGAGGACGACTGGCAGCTTATTGTTCCCGACGAGGATGCGGCCTACGATGAGATCATAGAGATCAACCTGTCTGAGATTGAGCCCATGGCAGCGCTGCCCCACAGCCCCGGCAATATAAGAAAGGTGCGGGAGGTTGGCCCGGTTAAGGTGGACCAGGTGTGTATAGGATCCTGTACCAACTCATCATTGAGGGACCTCATGATGGCTGCCGCCATACTTGAGGGCCGCTCTGTTTCGGAGAACCTGCATCTTACCATCAGTCCCGGTTCACGACAGGTGGTGGATCACCTTATTTCCAGCGGCTGTTATGCCAGCCTGGTCCGCGCAGGCGCCAGAATCCTGGAGAATTCCTGCGGCCCCTGCATCGGAATGGGCAGCGCGCCTCGTTCCGGAGGGGTTTCGGTAAGGACCTTCAACAGGAACTTCGAAGGGCGCAGCGGCACAAAGGATGCCATGGTATACCTGGTCAGCCCCGAAACCGCGGCTGCGACAGCAATAAACGGATATCTCACCGATCCGAGGGATCTGGGAGAAGCCCCGAAGATCAGGATGCCTGAGAAGTTCCAGGTAAACGATAACATGATCATCAAGCCCCTGCCCGAGGAGGAAGCCAGGAAGGTCGGGATCGTCAGGGGTCCGAACATAAAACCCCTTCCGAGCTTTGAACCCATCGGGGACGTATTGGACGGAAAGGTCCTTATCAAAGTGGGCGACAATATCACCACCGACCATATCATGCCGGCCGGCGCGAAGATACTGCCGCTGCGCAGCAATATCCCGGAAATCTCGAAGCATGTCTTCGAGGCAGTAGACCCATCCTTCTACGAGAAGGCCAGGTCCTGGGGCGGCGGGTTCATCATCGGCGGGGAAAACTATGGCCAGGGCTCAAGCCGTGAGCATGCCGCGCTGGCGCCCAAGTATCTTGGAGTGAAGGCGGTTGTTGTCAAGTCCTTTGCCAGGATCCATCTTGCCAATCTCATAAACTTTGGCATCGTCCCGCTGACATTCAGGAATCCTGAAGATTACGACAGGATTTCGGAAGGTGACGAACTGGAAATAACCATCGGCAGTCTCAGCGGCGGCTGTTCGCTGACCAACAAGACCACGGGGGAGGTTATTGAGCTTGAGCATACCCTTTCCCGGATGGATGCGGAGATACTAAAAACGGGTGGAAAGCTTCCCTGGATAAAAAAGCAAATTCAATCGGAGGTATAAACATGGCAAAGATCGTGATGAAATCCCCGTTGGTGGAGATGGACGGGGACGAAATGACCCGTGTGATATGGGAATGGTTGAAAGAAACGCTTATCGAACCCTACGTGGAACTGAAAACCGAGTATTATGATCTTGGTCTGAAAAACCGGGATGAAACAGAGGACAAGGTAACGGTGGAAGCGGCGCTGGCCACGAAAAAGCATGGCGTTGCCGTCAAATGCGCCACCATTACACCCAATGCGGACAGGGTAAAGGAATACAACCTCAAAAAGATGTGGAAGAGCCCCAACGGGACCATAAGGGCTATTCTTGACGGCACTGTTTTCAGGGCGCCAATTCTGGTCAAGGGAATCGATCCCTTCGTCAGGACCTGGAAGAAGCCCATTGTTATAGCGCGCCACGCCTACGGTGATATATATAAAAACACTGAGATGCTGGTTGACGGGCCGGGCAAGGCTGAGCTGGTCTTCACCGACGCCGGGGGCAATGAGAAGCGCCGGGGAATATATGAATTCGATGGTCCCGGAATCCTCATGGGTATGCATAACACCGAAGCATCCATCAAAAGCTTTGCCCATACCTGTTTCAATTATGCCCTCGACCAGGGGATGGATCTGTGGTTCGCGGCCAAGGACACTATTTCAAAGAAGTATGACCACAGGTTCAAGGACATTTTCCAGGAAATCTTTGATTCCTCGTACCGTCAGAAATTTGATGAAGCAGGCATAACATATTTCTACACCCTGATCGATGATGCTGTGGCCCGTGTGGTTCGCTCCGAGGGCGGTTTCATATGGGCATGCAAGAACTACGACGGGGATGTCATGTCCGATATGGTGGCCACCGCGTTTGGAAGCCTTGCCATGATGACATCGGTGCTGGTATCCCCCGATGGCTGCTACGAGTATGAAGCGGCCCATGGCACGGTGCAGCGCCATTACTACAGGCACCTCAAGGGCGAGGACACCTCCACGAATTCAATGGCGACCCTGTTTGCGTGGACGGGTGCCCTGAGGAAAAGGGGCGAGCTTGACGGCTGCGCCGACCTGGCCGATTTCGCGGATAAACTGGAGGAAGCCGCAAGGACTACAATAGAGGAAGGCGTAATGACAGGGGATCTTGCTGCCCTGTCGAGCCTGCCCGATATCAGGAAGGTCAACACCCGTGATTTTCTGCTGGAGATCAAAAAACGCCTTGACAGGTTGCTTGCATAACAGCGGGGTGGAAGAACAATGTATATCATCATAGCAGGATGCGGTACGGTTGGGTCCGGACTGGCCTGCAGACTCTACAGGGAAGGCCATGATGTTGCCGTAATAGACAGTGATGAAGCCTCGTTCAAAGGGCTTGACGACGACTTTGAGGGTCTCAGGGTGGTGGGTGTTCCCGTTGACCAGGACATACTTAAGAAAGCCGGAATTGATCAGGCTGATGCCCTGGCTGCCGTCACCCAGGATGACAACATGAATATCATGGTGAGCCAGGTTGCCAAGGATATATGCGGAATATCCAGGGTTGTGGCCAGGATATCCGACCCTGCCCGTGAAGATATTTTCCACCAGTTTGGGCTTGACACAATATGTCCAACTAACCTGAGCGTCGAGGCCATGGCCGCCATACTGACCGGCAAGTCTGCCGCAGCTGCCTGTACCATAGGGTCAAACACGTTTTCTTTCAGGATTGAGGACGCCGACCCTACCCTGGCGGGAAGCCAGATCATGGATATCAGGCCGCAGGATGACTGGTTTATCTTCGGGATAATAACCGGCGGCAGGTTTACCTTCGCCCATCCTTACGCGGTGGTGGATAAGGACAGTAAGCTTGTAATAGCCAGCATAATGGATTAATGGGCTTTATGCTGTAAATGTAAGGACAAATGTTATGAACGTATTCATTGTTGGTGCCGGCAAAGTGGGATATTACCTCGTGAAGACACTTTTGCCCAATAAGCACAGGATTACCATAATTGAAAAGAGCCAGGAATACTGCAACAAGCTGGCGGCTGACCTGGAAGTCGCGGTGCTGCATGGCGACGGAACTGACATAAACCTGCTTTCCGAGGCCGGCACACAGCATGCCGATGTTTTTATAGCGGTAACGGGAACGGACCAGGACAACCTGATAGCCTGCCAGTTGGCCAAGCGCAATTTCCATGTCAAGAGGACCATTGCGAGGGTCAACAATCCCAAGAACATTGCCGTATTTGAAAAACTGGGAGTTGACATTCCGGTTTCCAGTACCTCCACCATTGCCGAGATGATCGAGAAAGAGATAGATTTTTCAGCGGTAAAAACGCTGGCGAAACTGAAGAAGAGTGACCTTATAATCAGCGAGGTGCTTCTTTCGAAAAAGTCCCAGGTATGCAACAAGAGGATAATGGATATGAAGCTCCCGAAAGGGACTATTCTGATGTCGGTTATCAGGGGTAATGAAACTTTTGTTCCCAATGGCCAGACAGTTTTGCAGGAGAATGACACCGTATTCATCATCTGCAGGCAGTCAGGCCAGAAAGCCATCATTGATTACTTCAGCTGACATAGAGCATGGTATCATCCCATGGGGGGATGAACGGCACAGCTCAGGCACTGGTGTCCCGACGGTGCGTTTACGTTGGCGCCGAGGTTGGTAAATAATATAAGAGGCAGCTTGATTGTGCCTTCATGATAAAGAGGGGTTTAATATGCTTAAGACACTGATCGCGCTGATTATCAGCGCTTTGCTGGTCAGCGTCCCGGTATCCGGGGCCTATAACGAATTCGACAACTCCAGGGTTCCCGACGGTTCGGTAGGCGCCCGCTATATACCTGCAGCCGAAAAAAGGGTTAAAACCCGTGTCCAAAGGGATAAGGGCAAGTATGACTATGACCTTTTCGGCAGGGACACTTTTGAATACTTCCCGCTTCAGCTTGGAAACGGAGACTATAAGGTAACTATCTATGAAAACATAGAAGGAACCAGATACAGGGTGGCAAAATCCCAGAACATAAAAGCCAACCTGGAAAATCCCCTGAAGGTTTTCCTGGCATCCATCCAGACCGTGAACTGGAACCAGGATATGAAAACCATCAAGAAGGCCGAGGAAATCACCAAAGGGCTTAAGACCGACAGGGAAAAGATCGACGCCATTTACCGCTTCGTGGTTGATAATTTCAGCTACGATTATGACAAGATAAAGAATGTGCCATCCACCCATGTCCCGGATATCGATGAGATCCTCAAGGCAGGCAAGGGGATATGCTATGATTATTCCGCTGTTTTCGCCGCCATGCTCAGAAGCCAGGGCATACCCTGTAAGCTGATCAAGGGGTATACAACATATGTCAAGGGCTATCATGCCTGGAACGAGGTTTACCTGGCCGGCGAGGACCGGTGGATGGTTGTTGATACCACTTACGACTCGGTCCTGAGAAAGGCCAAAAAAACCGTCAGTATGGAAAAGCCGGCCTCCGAGTACACCATGAGCAAAGAGTATTAAGGAATGAGAGGCGCGGTTCGTACCTCGGCGGTTGAACCGCGGGCATTATGAAGCGGCATATGCGTTATGGCAGATGATCGTGTCAGGTCATCTGCCTTTTATTTTGTCCGATGGTCTTGTTTTGCAAGTGTCGTAATATAATCTTCCATCTTCAGATGTGGTGGTTTTTCGGATCAGTTTCCCGCATTAACTCAAAAGTATGCATTACTGCTCTTTGTCACAGAGCACATCAAGCCGTGAACATGCCAGGTTCTGCAACATTGCCCTCTGGTAATTGCAAAATATCTTGACTCATATTATTTGTTTGTATACAATGATACAAAGTTACTGGCCTCCTATCGCCAACTGTTTTCAAAACCAGGCCCATCCAGGTTATGGGCGGGTCATCGGAGTATTGGAGATAGAAACATAAGCTGCACGCACAAGGAGGTTGCCTTTATGAACAACGGGTTGTCCCGGACAGAACTGGAAAACTACTTCCATATCTTCAGCCAGGCTGCTGAAATCAAATGCAGGTTCAGGCCCGGCGTTTACAACAAGTATAATGTAAAAAGAGGCTTGAGGAACGAAGACGGGTCCGGCGTGCTGGTGGGGCTTACCAAGATCGGTGATGTCCATGCCTATGTTATTGATGAAAATGAGAAGGTTCCTGTGGAAGGAAGGCTCACCTATCGCGGCATAGATATTTATGATATCGTGGAAGGCTTTTTATCTGAAGGCCGTTTTGGCTTTGAGGAGTGCGCCTACCTTCTGCTCCATGGCGATCTTCCCACCTGCAGGGAACTGGAACTGTTCAGAAATGTTCTGGCGTCCTTGAGGGACATCCCGGAGGATTTTGTAAGGACGAATATACTCAGCGTACCGAGCAAAGACGTTATGAACCAACTGTCAAGGCTGGTCCTCATCTGGTATTCCTATGATCCCAATCCGGATGACACCAGCGTGAAAAACCTTCTTAGGCAGAGCGTAAACCTGATTGCCAAGTTCCCATTGATGGCTGCCTACAGCTACCAGGCAAAGGCACATTATTTTGACAAAAAAAGCCTTGTGATACATAAACCCAGATACGATCTCAGCACCGCCGAAAACCTGCTGATGCTGCTGAGGCCGTCGGGTGAGTACACGCCCGTTGAAGCGAAAATACTCGACCTTGCCCTTGTGCTGCACGCAGAGCACGGCGGAGGCAACAATTCTACCTTTGCCGCCCATGTGGTTTCATCCTCAGGTACCGACATATACTCCTCGCTTGCCGCTGCCATCGGAAGTCTGAAGGGCCCGAAGCATGGAGGCGCCAACAGCAAGGTCATCGGTATGATGGATGAACTCAAGAGAGAGGTCAGGGATTGGGAGAACGACTCCCAGGTAAGGGACTACCTTGCCAGGATTGTTCGGAGGGAAGCCTTTGACCGCACAGGCCTGATCTATGGTATGGGACATGCGGTTTATACGCTGTCGGACCCGCGATGCATCCTGCTTCGCAGGCAGGCCGAAGAGCTTGCGCGCCAGAAAGGAAGGACTGATGAATTTGAGCTTTACAGGATGGTGGAAAGGCTTGCGCCCGAAGTGTTCAGGGAGATCAAGAAAACCGACAAGCCCCTGTGTGCCAATATAGACTTTTACTCCGGTTTTGTATATGACATGCTTGACATACCCAGTGAAATGAACACCCCTCTTTTCGCGGTAGCCCGTGTGGCCGGCTGGTGCGCCCATATCATCGAGGAACTGCTCAATGGCGGCAGGATCATAAGGCCGGCCTACAAAAACATAAAAAAGCCCACAGAGTATATAAGGTTGCACGAGAGAGGCCAGGATTCCTGAAACGGCCTCTTTTTTGCTTCCCGGTGAATTATCCGGACCGGTCCGGGATTATCGTGCCAGCTTCTTTTTCTTTCTTGCAGGATCAGGTTACCTATTTTTCAAATAGCCTTTCTGTGATAAAATGGTATAGATCTTTGAATATCTCATTGTTTTGAGGTGTGCGGTTTTGTATTTGAAATCCCTTGAGATACAGGGTTTTAAGTCATTCGCGGAAAGAATAGTGCTGAATTTCAACCCCGGACTGACATCGGTAGTGGGGCCAAATGGCAGCGGAAAAAGCAACATAGCCGATGCCGTTCGATGGGTCCTTGGCGAGCAGAGCGCCAAAACCCTGAGAGGGAGCCGCATGGAAGATGTCATTTTTTCAGGTACGCAACACAGGAAGCCCGTTGGGTTCGCATCGGTATCCCTGGTCATCGATAATTCCGACAGAGCCCTTCCCATCGATTTTTCCGAAGTAACAATTTCCCGAAGGATGTACCGTTCCGGAGAAAGCGAATATGCCATCAACAAGACTCAATGCCGCCTTAAGGACATCACAGAGCTTTTAATGAATACCGGCGTTGGCCGTGAAGGCTATTCCATCATCGGTCAGGGCCGTATTGACGAGATTCTCAGCACGCGCTCCGAGGAAAGAAGGCAGATCTTTGAGGAAGCGGCAGGCATAACGAAGTATAAGGCCCGGAAAAAGGAGGCCGAAAAGAAGCTGGAGAATACCAGGCAAAATCTCCTGCGCATCAACGATATCATCGTGGAGCTGGAATCCCAGTTGGAACCATTGGCCCAGCAGGCCGAGAAGGCAAGGAGGTTCATCGATCTCAGCAATGAACTTAAAGGCATAGAGGTCAGCATGTTCCTGGACACCATTGACAGGCTGAAGAAAAGGATAGCTGATGTTGAGAAACAGGCCGCGGAGCTCAAGGATCAGATTGATGAGGAAAACAGGAAGATTGAGAATGTCCGCAGCAGGAACAGGAGCAAGAACGAAAGCCTGGAAAGACTGAAAGATGAGGCTGAGAAGGTAAGGCAATCCATATATTCCCTTGAATCCGGCATAGAGAAGAATCAAAGCAATATCCGGATCTATGAGGAGAAGAT
The DNA here is from genome assembly GCA_012728015.1 of Clostridiaceae bacterium. Taxonomy (GTDB): domain Bacteria; phylum Bacillota; class Clostridia; order DSM-8532; family DSM-8532; genus Thermoclostridium_A. The sequence continues at coordinate 76,442 of JAAYFY010000018.1, forward strand.
CAGTAATCTTAAGGCCAATATTGAGGGCTATGGCGAGGATATCAAAAGCATAAGGGAAAGGATGGCGGCTCTTGAGGCCGAAGCCGCGCGAAAGGAAAAACGGATCCAGCAGCTTAACAGGGACTCGGAGAGATTTGCCCAGCTTTTGGCGGAAGCCGAGGAACAGCTTGCGGAAATCATGGCCAAACTGGATGAAAGCGAGAGGATCATCGAGGAAGCCAAGCAAACTGTGATGGACAAGCAGGATCAACTGTCGGATTCCAGGATACGTGCCAATAACCTGAAAAATGACCTGGAAAACTACAAACAGCTTAAGGGAAGGCTTTCCGAGGACATACGCCAGGCTTTGCTGGACAAAGACAAGGAGAATATGGAGAAGGAGGACCTGGAAGCCTCTTTGCGGAAGACCCGTGAGGAAATAGCCTCAACAAAGGATACCGTAAATGCCCTGGAGAGCCAGGGAGACAGCATAATACGCAGGCTCGGATCCTTGCGTGAAAAGCGCGACTCGGCCATGCGCGACCTTCAGAGCATGGAGTCAAGGCGCAAGGTTCTCCTGGATATGGAAGCCACTATGGAGGGCTACAGCCATAGTGTAAAATCTGTCATGAACGCTTGCCGGCAGAATAAGGAATTTGGCAGGGGCATCTACGGAGCCCTTGCACAGCTGATCAATGTTAAGGAAAAGTACGAAACCCCCGTTGAAGTCTGCCTTGGCGGCGCGCTTCAGAATATTGTCACCGAGGATGAATATGCCGCCAAACGGGCAATTGAGTTTTTGAAAAGCAATAACCTGGGCAGGGCAACATTCCTGCCTGTCTCCTCGGTGAAACCCCGGACACTAGAGTCTGAAATCCTCGGCCAGATCCGCGGCATGGAAGGCTTCGAAGGTATAGCGTCCGACATGGTATCCTGCAGCAGCAGGTTCAGGGGTATAATACTGAACCTGCTTGGCAGAACTGTCATTGTTGATAATATGGATTCGGCCATCCGGATGGCAAGGCATTTCCGATATTCCTTCCGCATTGTTACCAGGGATGGTGAGATTTTGAACACAGGCGGCTCCATTACCGGCGGCAGCCGGCTTTCGGCTATGTCCAGCCTGATCAGCAGGCACAGGGTTATTAAGGAACTCGAAAGCAAAATAAGGGCTGTCGGCAAACGCCAGAAAGAACTGGACGAGGAGATCAGTGCTGTTGAACGGGAGAGCAGGCAGATCACCGAACAACTGGAAGCAAACCGGAAAGCGCTTTCCGATCTGGAGCTCGTAAGGCTCAGGGACGAGAGCCATGTGGCCAGGCTGAATGAAAACATCAAGCGCCTGGCAGCCAGGGCGGAGATGCTCAGGCAGCAGGAGGAAGAGACTGAAGGAAATATCCTGAAGATTGAGGGCGAGATTATTCAGGAGGCTGAAAATACCCGCAGGATAGAAGAAGAGATCCAGGCTCTTAAGGAATTGATACGGTCCCACCAGATAAAGAACAAGGATGAGCAGGACAAGCGTAACCTGCTGCACACCGATATAAATGATTACCGGGTTTCGGTCAATTCCATAGCCGAGAGCATCCAGAACCTTAAGGAACAGATTGAGCAGCTCAAAGAGGAGCAGGGAAGCATCACAGGAAACCTGGAAAAGCGGGAGGCCGACCGTAAACGCAACCTGGAGCGCATTGAGGAGTTGAAGGTTTCAATTACCGGCGTGCAGGAAGAGATACGCGGCATGAAAGAAGAAAAAACCGGACTTGAACTGAAAGCCGAGAGCATTGCCGAAGAGATCCGGGTGCTTGAGGAAGAATTGTCCGGCATGCTTGATGCGGTAACGAGCCATAATAACACTATTATGGTCCTGCAGGACGGATTGGGAAGGCTGGAAGCCAGAAAAGCCAAAATGGAGGCCGAACTGGAAACAATCCAGAACAGGCTCTGGGATGAATACGGGCTTACTTACGGCAACGCGGAGCCCTTAAGACAGGAGATTTCCAATATAAAGGCCACCCAGGCAAGGATCTCCGAGCTGAAGGATGAGATCAGGAATCTCGGCCCCGTGAACGTGGCTGCCATAGAGGACTATGCCAGGACAAAGGAGCGCTGGTCCTTCATGTTAACCCAGCGTGATGACCTGGTTAAGTCCGAAGAAAAGCTCACCCGCGTCATCCAGGAAATCACCCGTGTTATGAAGAAACAGTTTATCGAGCAGTTTGCGCTTATCAACCGGAACTTCAACATAGTATTCAGGGAGCTGTTCGATGGAGGCCATGCGGAGGTACAGCTTGCCGATGAGGAAAATGTACTTGAGAGCAATATAGAAATAATCGTCCAGCCGCCGGGCAAGAAACTACAAAACATGCTTCTCCTCTCGGGAGGAGAACGGGCGATGGTCGCCATAGCGCTGATCTTCGGTATTCTGAGGTTGCGCCCCGCGCCTTTCTACATACTCGACGAGATAGAAGCGTCCCTGGATGAATCCAATGTCTACAAGTTTGCCGATTATATCCGGCGGTATACCGACAAGGCCCAGTTCATCATCATCACCCACCGCAAGGGTACCATGGAAGCTGCCGATACCTTGTATGGCGTAACCATGCAGGAATACGGGGTGTCAAAGGTGGTTTCCCTGAGGCTGGGCGAAGGCCTTGAGAGAAACGCCGGATGACCTGGCGGCAAAGAAACACAGCCATTCAGTATGCAGGAGGAAAGCATGGGTGTATTTGACAAACTAAAGAACGGTCTGAAGAAAACAAGGGAGTCCATTTCCAAAAAGATAGACCAGGTGCTGACGTCACTGGGGAAGGTAGACGAGGAACTGTTTGAGGAACTGGAAGAGATTCTTATCACTTCGGATGTCGGCGTTGAAACCTCGGTGGGTATCATTGACCGGCTGAGGGATAAGGTAAAAAAGGAGAAGATAACAACCACCGAGGGTGTCAGGGAAGCAATCAAGAGTATCATATCAGAGAGATTAAGCCATGAACAGGCCGGCCTGGATCTTTCCACAAAGCCGTCGGTCATTGTGGTGATCGGTGTCAACGGGGTTGGCAAAACCACATCCATCGGGAAGATCGCCCATATGCTGAGGATGCAGGGTAAAAAGGTGCTGGTGGCAGCCGCGGACACATTCCGTGCCGCGGCAATCGACCAGCTGGAAATATGGGCAAAACGCGCCGGAGCAGGGCTTATCAAGCATTCGGAGGGTTCCGATCCGTCGGCAGTGGTCTTTGATGCCATCCAGTCCGCAAAATCAAGGGATGCGGATGTTCTTATCTGCGATACCGCCGGACGGCTCCATACAAAGAAGAACCTGATGGAAGAGCTGAAGAAGCTGTTCCGCATCATCAACAGGGAGCTTCCCGGGGCTGCCGTTGAAACACTGCTGGTACTTGACGCCACCACGGGCCAGAATGCGGTATCCCAGGCCAAGACCTTCTCGGAGGTTTCACAGCTGACCGGCCTGATCCTGACCAAGCTCGACGGCACGGCCAAGGGCGGTATCATATTATCCATAAAGGACGAGCTTAATGTGCCCGTGAAATTTGTGGGTGTCGGGGAGCAGATGGATGACCTGCAGCCCTTTGTTCCGCAGGACTTTGCAGAAGCATTGCTGGGGGATTGACGGGCTGTTCCTGCCAGGCATGCTATCCTGCTGAGGAATCTTGATCTCCTCGGTAGCTCAATTTCCCATTATGGTTCAACAGATGGGCCTGTCCGTTCTCAGTGATATAAAACCTGGTTCCCAGGCCATTGTCTATAATTCCCGCAAGGCCGCTGGATATGCAACCCTCCAGGCATTCCTGCACCAGTTCAGGTTCCATATTGGCATCCCTGGCGAGGCCGTCGATGGTGCGGAAGGCATAATCGCTGTTGGACAGTTCCTGTAATACCTTCAGCCTGCTGCTCTCAACCTGGTCCGAAGCTCCATGGCCGGCTTCGGTAACCTCAATAACCGCTGTTTCCCCATTGCCGCCTTTATCATCCAGTTCGGTGTGCTTAAGGATCACCGGCCGGATTTCAGCCTTTACAGCCTGGACATCCTCCTCCACCTTTACCACCCTTTCCAGGACCTTGTTGGAAATTGCCCTGATAAAAGACTTTGACGAGGCTGAGGCTATAACGCAAAAGCCTGCGAACACCACCAGCTTGATCGGATCTGTTTCGGATTCCCTGACGATATTGCTGGATATCGTATTAAGGAATACGGGGACCAGGAATGATGCCGCAACGCCTGTGATCAGGGATTTCAGAAGATCGGAGCGAGACGGCCTGGGAGCTTTTTTGCCCTTCACGGGATAGCTGTTTATATAGTTTACAACCCCGCCCAGCAAGCCGAAGGAAACCATGACCAGAAAAAGTTTAAGCACATGGTCCATGTAAATACCACCATCAATTGCATTTCTAATACAGTGTAATCTCAAGACTCTTTCCCCGTGAATGGTCCGGGCAAGCTATAATGGCGTTATGGCTGAAACGGGATAAAAGACAGCTTTAAAGGCGGCGGGCTGTATACCGGACCCGGAGCGGATGAAATGCAAATAGAAATTGAGCCTTAATTTAAAAGGCTTTGCGTGGCGGAAGGGAAGGCCTGCCGGAATCATGTCCCGCTTGCCGGCAAGAGCCCGGATGAATAAAAGATGTCTGCCTAATTAAGACGTTTTTCCAGCTGATGGTATATCATCTCTTCGGTCATGCCTGTCGCGATAATTATCGGGGCACGGGTTACGGTTTCATGAATACCCAGGAAGTTGCTGTTCATTCCTGAGAGCACAACTGCGTCGTAATCTTTGTCCCTGACCTGCGTTGTCGAATCAAAGCCTATTTTTTCAACCTGGTACCCTCTTTCGGCGAGATACTCGCTAACCCTGTCCAATCCTTCCTGAACCGCAATCTTTCGCATGGCTAACCTCCTTAGGGATCATTCTGGGGGCATGCCGCCATATGTAGCGTCATGGTGCCCGTCTTCATTATCATATCCGGATTAATCAAGAATATTCTTCCTGCCGGGAACCACGGCGGCGGCTTGTTTCTTGCACTTGACAATTCCATGCCTTGGAGTATAATCATGTTATTAAATATTCAACAATCATTCCGAACAGGATGAAGCAATGAACCAATACCGGATGAAGGCCAAGGGAGAGATGCCGGGCACCGGCACACCGAAGGAGTAACACTCTCAGGTAAAAAGACCTTGACCTGACGGAACTCTGGAGAGACCGATGCGGCGCCGAAGGGGCAAGTTCTGTAATGGAACGTATCTCTCAGGCAAAAGGACAGAGTAAATGAGGTTTATGGCCGGATCATGTTGAACTGCTGCAATGCAGTTTGAACCTGCAGGTCAAACGCTCGTTTGACTTTTTCCTTTTTATGAACAGGGCAGCGAATCCAGCGGGAGCCCCCGCCTCGGCACTCGTTCGGTATAGTCTATTGGAAGAAGGTGGTATTGTCATGGCAAAAATAATAGTAACTGATAAGATGGCTTCCAATGGCATCGAGTACCTCAGAAGCAAGGGATTTGATGTACACACGCCTTTTGGAATTTCAAAGGAGGAGCTCGTAGGGATTATTGGGGAATACGACGCAATTATCGTAAGAAGTGCCACTAAGGTTAAGGGCGAAGTGCTGGAAAAAGCGGTGAAGCTGAAAGTGGCCGGCAGGGCAGGCAACGGAGTGGACAATATCGATGTGGCCGAATGCACCAGGCGCGGGATTACGGTTGTTAACACCCCTGAAAGCAATACCAATGCGGCTGCCGAGTTCAGTGTAGGCATGGTATTTTGTGTATTCAGGAACATTCCCCAGGCCCATCACGCAGCTAAAAACAAGGATTTCAGAAGGAACAGGTTCGTTGGGGAAGAGCTGGAAGGAAAAACCGCAGGCATTATCGGCCTCGGGAAGATAGGATCCATCGTGGCCAAAAAGCTTAGGGGCGTTGGAATGAATGTCGTGGGATACGATCCGTATATTTCTGATGAAAGGATCAGGAAGCTGGGCATCACGCGCATGGAAACCCTTGATGATCTGCTGAAGGTTGCCGACGTGATCTCCATTCACATACCCAAAACCCCTGAAAGTAACAACCTTATCGGCCGTCATGAGCTTGCCCTGTGCAAGAAGGGCGTGAGAATTGTAAATGTAGCCCGCGGAGGCATGATTGATGAAGACGCGCTTTATGACGCCATAGTATCGGGCCATGTGGCAGGGGCTGCCCTCGACGTACAGGAGGTTGAACCCAATTTCAACAAGGCGCCTGAGGAGCAGGATTATTGGAACAAGCTTCTGGACCTGGAACAGGTTATCTTCACGCCCCATCTGGGCGCATCCACAAAGGAGGCTAATATAAACTGCTCATTGGGTGTTGCCAAACAGGTAGAAGCTGTCCTGAACGGGGAACTGGTATCAGCGGTGAACATGCCCCATATCTCGGGCGACCCGAGCGAACTCAAGCCTTTCATCAGCCTCGGAGAAAAACTGGGAGCCATCTACTTCCAGGCTGAAAAGGAAAGGATCAGAAAGCTTGAGATCGTATACAGCGGCGATCTGGGGAATATGGATACAAAGCCCATAACCCTTTCGGTTGTAAAAGGGCTGCTGGCCACTATCATGAATTCCGACGTGAATTACGTCAATGCACTGATTAAGCTTGATGAGATGGGTATTGAACTGGTTGAAAGCAAAACAAGCGCCATAGAAAAATACACCAACCTGATCACAGTGAAGATACATCGCAAGGACAGGACATTATCCATTGCGGGAACCGTATTTGCCAGGGACAGCATACGGATTGTGGACTTCTTCGGGTACCAGTTGGATTTTGAACCGACAAAGTATGTTATTGCCCTGCAGAACAGGGATATCCCCGGAATCATCGGGAAGGTGGGAACCCTTTTGGGGGCAAACAATATCAATATCGCGGCCATGCAGTGGAGCCGAAACAGCAAGGATGGCAAAGCGGTATCCTTTGTCAGCGTGGACAGCGATGTTCCTGATGAAATCATAGGGAAACTCCGCGCTACTGACGGCATACTGAAGGTTTCCAAGCTTTACTTCTGATTTCAGCGTGGATTATGCGAAATGAATCCGGTTTGGGTACGCGGCCGTTCCCAGACCGGGTTTTTTATTTATGGCTGGAAGGTTAGCGATGACCGCCCGCCGAGTGAGTGTTTCCGGCCCGCCGGAAAGGAGAGCGGGTCATAAGCCCGTGATTTCCGTTTATGGTATAATATTGATATACAGCCATTGGAGGTGTTATCATGGATAAACATTTGCAATCGGTCACGATGAAAAGAATAGAAAGGATCATGGAGAAACTTCGGAAAAACAGGATGCAGGCCTGGTATGTGGAATCCCGGGAAGGGGTTGTGCCTTTGCTTGAAACCTTGATAAATGAAGGTGATACGGTAGCCTGCGGCGGGTCTGTGACCCTTTTTGAAACAGGGGTTATCGACCATCTGCGCTCGGGGCGGTATATATTTTATGATCGCTACGCGGAAGGCCTGACACCGGACCAGCTTACCGAAGTCCATCGTAAGGCTTTTTCGGTTAATGCATACCTGACCAGCACCAATGCCATTACCGAGGAGGGTGAGCTTTTCAATGTGGACGGCCGCGGAAACCGGGTTGCCGCGATGATATACGGTCCCGACAATGTCTTTGTAATCGCTGGCCGTAATAAAATAGTCAAAGACCTTGATGAGGCAATGAACCGTGTGAGACAGCTGGCGGCTCCGGCAAACGCGGTGCGCCTTTCCCGCAGGACTCCCTGCGCCGAAACCGGCTTCTGCCAGGACTGCATGAGTAAGGACAGGATATGCAGCAGTTATGTGGTTTCCAGGTATCAGCTCGTTCCTGACCGCATAAAGGTGATCATAGTGGGAGAGGAACTGGGCTACTGATACCGGGCAAAAGCTTCAGGCATTATTGGGGGGCATTTTGAGTATGTATGGAATAACAAAAACAGGAGTGTGCACTCATGAATTGCCCTACAAGGCTTTTTGCCGCCATTGATATCGGCTCCCACAGGCTGAAGATGAAGATTATTGAGGCTGCCCCTGATGGCAGAATCAAAGATCTGGAAACCGTCGATCACCTGGTTCCCCTTGGCAGGGATACCTTTAATGAGGGAAAGCTGTCCTATGAGTCGGTTAGGAAGACATGCGAGGCGATACGGGGATTCAGAAGGCTGATGGCGGATTACGGTGTTCAGGAATGGAGGGTCGTGGCTACCAGTGCCATCCGGGAAGCCGCCAACCGCGATTATATGATTGACAGGATCAAGCTCCAAACAGGCTTTGATGTGGAGATCATTAACAACTCCCAGGAAAAGTTCCTTACCTACAAGGCCGTCAAATGGCAGCTTGAGGAAGAAGGCACCATAAACACCGGTGAACCGACGCTTATACTGAACATCGGGGCTGGAAATCTGCTGCTGCACCTCATGGAAAACAGCCTTTTGACATCAAGCCAGAGCCTGAAGCTGGGAGCCCTTAGAATTAAAGAATCCATAGCGAAAATTGAAAAACATACCCTCAACTTCCCCAGGGTTCTTGAAGAGTATATTGAGGCCCATATTGAAAGCGTGGAATACCTGAAAAGCTCCAATGAAGTCAGAAACTTCGTCGTCGTCAGCGGTGAACTGGATTTTCTCGCGCGCTTTGCCGGGTCTCATACCGGGAAAAAGGTTGTTTCGCTTAACAAGGACCTTTTTGAAGGCATATACTCGCAGGCAATGAACAAGACTGCCAGGGCTCTTGCCGAGGAATATGACATCTCCCTGACAGACGCGGAACTGTTCGTCCCGTCCCTGATTCTGATCCGGAAGTTTCTTGATAAAACTTGCAGCGACAGTATTATTATTCCCGTCGTTTCACTGGTGGACGGCCTTATCATAGATAAATTCAATTGCTGCGCCGGTATGGGCTTTTGCATGGACTTTGATGCCGATATCCTGTCCTGTGTCCGCAAACTTGCGGCCCGCTACCGTTCCAATGAAAAGCACATTAATTATGTTGAAGGCGCGGCGCTTCAAATATTTGACAGGCTGACCGGCATTCACGGGCTGGGTGTGAAGGAGCGTTTTATTCTGCAGATAGCGTCCATTCTTCATGACACGGGTAAATTCATCGCGGCGGATCCCCATTGTGTCTATTCCTGCAATATTATCACCGCGTCCCAGATTCTTGGCCTTTCTGATGAGGAACTGCGCATGGCCGCATGTATCGCCCGCTACCACAGCCTGGAATCCCCGGACCCGAAAAGTGCGGAACTGGCTGAACTGGGAACAGACGAAAGGTTAAAAACCATGAAGCTGATCGCCATTGTAAGGATGGCCGACGCCATGGATACAAGCCATAAACAGAAGCTAAAGATCTGTTCCATTGATATTTCAGAGGATCAATTCATTGTCAGGGTGGAATCATGGGAAGAGGCCGCCTTGGAAAACTGGACCTTCAATATGAAGTCTGAGTTCTTTTCCGAAGTTTTCGGCCTTAAACCCCAGATGGTAATAAAAAACAGGATGGTTGGGGGGAAGTTGAATGGAACGTTCGAGGACCGGCGAGTGGGAAGTGAAACGGCCCATGGATTATCCCAAACCTGAATACCTGATAAACAGGGAATTAAGCTGGCTGGAATTCAACCAGCGGGTGCTTGACGAGGCTGCCGACATCAGCAATCCGCTTATGGAAAGGCTGAAGTTTCTTGCAATAGCCAGCTCAAATCTTGATGAATTCTACATGGTCCGCGTAGGTTCCCTTAACGACCAGATCAATGCGGGCTTCGACAGGCCTGATGCGACCGGGCTGACCCCTGTCGCCCAGCTGGAAAAGATCGCCCAGCGGGTTAACAGAATGGTATCCAACAAATACAGCCTGTGGAACCATAAACTTGTCCCAGAACTCAGGCATGAAGGAATCCATATATTATCCCCGGCGGAATTGAACCAGGAACAGACTGCTTATCTTTCCGAGTATTTCGACAGCGTTGTCTATCCTGTATTGACCCCTATGGCGGTGGATCCGGGCAGGCCGTTCCCCCTGATACAGAACAAGGCGCTGAATATCGGCGTGCTGATACATAACGACGCGCCGTATGAGCAGGATATTTTCGCCACAGTCCAGGTGCCGCCGGTATTCCCCAGGCTGGTGGATTTGGAGGGAACCGGGGTAAAGACCTGCGTCCTTATGGAAGATGTGATTTCCATGTTTATTGACAGGTTGTTTGCGGGCAAGAGGATAAAGGCTGCCTGTGCTTACAGGGTGACACGGAACGGGGACCTGGCCATTGATGAAGATGAGGCTGAGGACCTCTTGATTGAAATAGAGAAATCGCTCAAGCAGAGGATCAGGGGCCAGGCGGTAAGGCTTGAGGTCTCCAGGAGGTCCAGCCGGCTGCTGGTGAGGATCCTGCAGGAAAAGCTGGAGCTTCGTGAAGATCATGTCTTCCTTGTCGATGGCCCGCTTGACCTGACTTTTCTCTATGACCTTTATGGCAGCGAAGGATTTGAAAAGCTTAAGTATAAGCCATATGAACCGCAGATCCCGGGAAGTCTTGCCGATGGCAGGAATATCTTCGAAGCCATAAGGGAAAGGGATATCCTGCTGCATCATCCCTATGAATCCTTTGAGCCCATTGTAGATATGATCCGAAAAGCGGCCAGGGATCCCCGTGTCCTGGCGATAAAGCAAACCCTGTACCGTGTCAGCGGCAAATCACCCATTGTCAGGGCCCTCGCGGAAGCCGCGGGAAATGGCAAGCAGGTGACGGTGCTTGTTGAGCTGAAGGCCAGGTTTGATGAGGAGAACAATATCCATTGGGCAAAGAGCCTTGAAAAAGCGGGCTGCCATGTGATTTACGGGCTGGTCGGCCTGAAAACCCACTGCAAGATAACCCTTATTGTCAGGATGGAGGATGACGGCATCAACAGGTATGTCCACCTGAGCACCGGGAATTATAACGATGAAACCGCAAGGATATACACCGATATCGGGCTCCTGACCTGCAACAAGTACATAGGAGAGGATGCCTCAACGGTGTTTAACGCTCTTACAGGGTTCTGCGAGAAACCGCGGCTTAATAAGCTGGTTATCGCGCCCATCATGCTGCGCAGGCACTTTAACTATCTCATCGACCGGGAGATACGAAACGCCCGGGACGGAAAGCCAGCCTATATCAAGGCAAAGCTGAATGCGCTTGTTGACTCGGAAATCATCGGGCGACTCTACCAGGCATCTGCCGCGGGTGTAAAGATTGAATTGCTTGTGAGGGGAATGTGCTGCCTAAGACCTGGCATCAAGGGGATCAGTGACAACATCCAGGTCAGAAGCATTGTAGGCCGGTACCTGGAGCACAGCAGGATCTACTGCTTCTGCAATGGCGGCAGTGAGGATGTGTTTATCGCGAGCGCGGACTGGATGGAAAGGAATATAGACCGGCGTGTTGAGATCCTGATTCCTGTCGAGGACCAGAAAGCCAGGAAACAGATCCGCCATATCCTGGAGATCTACCTTAAGGATAATGTAAAAGCAAGATGCATGCACAATGACGGCAGATATACCCTTGAATCCCTACCTGGGAAAGAAGAGAGGCTGAACGCCCAGGACTATTTTATGGAACAAGCTGTGCCAAAGGTGTCTGAAAAGCCCGATGAGATTCCAGAGAGCCTGTTTCGACCGGTCACGAGCCCGCCCGTGGAAAACGATAATGGGTAAACCAAATATGTCATTTCGAGCGTAGCGAGAGCGAAGCGTGGCAATCCATTCTGCAAATTCCCGGTTGACTTAAAGGAATACAGTATGGTAAATTAGCAAGAAGCCGTTCTGCTGAAGGAGGCGCTAATATGCAATCAGGCTTATTTCCCCTTAAGGATTACAAGCCGTGTATGAGTATAAGGGAAACCGAAATCGCCATCAAGTACATCAAGGACCTGTTTGAATGTACCTTGGCCGAGGTATTGAACCTTACCCGTGTATCAGCACCTTTGTTTGTCTGTCCCAAAACCGGCCTGAATGACAATCTCAGTGGTGTTGAGAGACCGGTATCCTTTGACGTTAAAAATATGAACGGGAGCATTGTTGAGATCGTGCAATCCCTGGCCAAATGGAAGAGGGCCGCCCTGAAAAGATACGGGTTTACCGTGGGAGAGGGCATTTATACCGATATGAATGCCATCAGAAGGGACGATGATTTGGACAACCTCCATTCCATATACGTTGACCAATGGGATTGGGAGAAGATCATAAGGCCGGAAGACCGAAATGTTGAAACCCTTATGGCTATTGTCCGGGATATTTATTCTGTGTTCAAAATAGTGGAACTAAAGATCTGTGAAAAATATTCCATCCTGAAAAGGCGGCTGCCTGATGACATATTCTTTGTCACCGCCCAGGAATTGGAGGACCTTTATCCCGAGCTTGCGCCGAAAGAACGGGAAGAAAGAATTGCCCGGGAGAAAAAGGCCGTGTTCATTATGAAGATCGGTGGCGTTTTGAGGTCGGGGACCAGGCATGACGGCCGGGCGCCCGACTACGATGACTGGGATCTCAACGGGGACATCATTTTCTGGTATCCTGTCCTGAACAGGGCTATGGAGATGTCTTCCATGGGAATCAGGGTGGACGCGAAGACCCTGGAGAAGCAGCTTAAGCTTGCGGGCTGCGAAGAGCGGAAGAACCTCCCCTACCATAGGGATGTGCTTGAGGAAAGGTTTCCGCAGACCGTGGGCGGCGGTATCGGACAATCCAGGATATGCATGTTCCTTCTGGGCAAAGCCCATATAGGCGAGGTTCAATCTTCGGTCTGGCCTGAGGAGATGGTGGAAGCCTGTGAGAAAATGGGGATCCAACTGCTGTAGGTTTAAAGATCCGCCACGGTATATAGTCTAAAAGTAAGGCAGAAAAGCTCATGAATCTGATTCATGAGCTTTTTTTAAAGCCATTATTGAGGAAGCCATCTTTGGTGTCGTTGCGAGAAGGCGAAGCCGACGAAGCGATCGCGCAAAATAGAGATCAGAGGTTGGAGGTTGGAAGCTGGAGTATAAGTATTGACAGTTCAGGAATTTTATTTGAGAACGCGGCTGCGGATTTGTCGCATAAAATAGAGGTGAAGTGTGGAAAGATGGGGATGCCTGATTGGCAAATTGGAGGGATAGAATGACAGAAAACAGGGCAAGGCACATATTCTTAGGCGGGAATACCCATTTGGGCTTTTTCAGCTATTATGACCATATCCTCCCCCAGGAGGATGCAGACATAATCTTTGTTATCAAGGGCGGGCCCGGAACGGGCAAATCCTCTTTTATGAAGAAAATTGCCCGCGAAATGCTTAGCAGGGGGCATGTCGTGGAATTCATGCACTGCTCCTCCGACAGCGATTCCCTTGACGGAATTGTGATACGGGACCTGAAGGCGGCCATGCTGGATGGTACGGCCCCCCATGTGGTAGACCCCAAACACCCCGGCGCCGTAGACCAAATCCTGAACTTCGGGGTTTTTTGGAATGAGGAAGGGATCAGGAAACATAAGAAGGAGATTATGGAGATCAGCCGCGAGATCAGCCGGCTGTTCTCCAGAGCCTACAGGTATCTGCATGCTGCCCATGATATTTATATGGACAGCGCTTCCATCCATGCCCGGGCATTGGACAGGGGGAAACTGAACAGCCTGGCTGCAGAGTTGGAAAAGGAACTGTTTGACGGCAGGGAACACACCGGCAAGGCCGGCCGGGAGCGTTCCCTTTTTGCCAGCGCCATCGCCCCCGCGGGATATGTCAATTACCTTGATTCACTGCTGAATGCGGGCACGGTATACGCGATAAGGGGAGATATGGGTACCGGAGAGGAACAGGTCCTGGAGCGGCTGCGGGACAAAGCACTCCGAAGCGGCTATGATGTTGAGGGGTTTTACTGCGCGCTGAATCCCCGAAAGCTGGAGCACCTTGTCATACCCGGGCTGGATGCGGCCATAACCACCTGTAACGCCTATCACCGCTACGAAATGGGCGCTGGGAAATCCTTTGACATGATGGACCTGATGGATCGCGGATTGGTGGAACGCTGCCGGGTTGAGCTTGAAGAAAACCGGACTGTGTTTGACTGGCTGATGTCTGCGGCTTTTAAGAGTATAAGAAGGGCGAAGGAAAACCACGACAGCCTGGAGCGGTACTATATACCACATATGGACTTCAACGCGCTGGACGAATTATATAAAGATATTCTCAAAAGACTAATCCATTAAAGAGATTGCCGCGCTCCGCCCGCAATGACATGGGGGTTTCCTTAAGTGAAACCACTGGAACCGTCCCCCTGGTTTGCCGTCTAAGCAATCCTTGACTGTTTCCGTGGCCCTGTGGTAAAGTGTGCTGAGAAAACCCAACTGCAACCGGAGGAAATATATTGAACTACAACTTAGGGCTAATTTCCCTGGGGTGTCCCAAAAACCTGGTGGACAGTGAGATCATGCTCGGGGCATTAAAAGAAAAAGGCTTTATCCCCGTCCAGGATCTGTCCCAGGCGGATGCCATCATCGTAAATACATGCGCGTTTATCAGAGATGCCAAAGAAGAGGCTATCGTAACCATTCTTGAAGCCGCCGGGCATAAAGAGGGTGGCCGGCTCAGGGCGCTGGTGGTTACCGGCTGCCTTGCGGAAAGGTACCGTGAGCAGATTATCAGTGAGATACCCGAGGTGGACCTGGTATTCGGGACCGGCAGCATTCCCCTTGTGGCGGAACAGACCAAGGCTTTTCTCGATGGGGAGCGCCTGGAAAGCCATGTATGGTGTGATATTGCCGATACTGTGGATTATCTTGACAAAGGCAGGGTTCTGAGCGACAGCAAGCCTTACGTATACCTCAAGATAGCCGAAGGCTGCAGCAACAACTGTACCTACTGTGTAATCCCAAAACTCAGGGGCCGATACAGGAGCAGGACGGCTGAAAGTATTCTGAAGGAAGCCGAATTCCTCGCGGAGCATGGGAAGAAGGAAATCATACTCATTGCGCAGGATGTAACCCGTTACGGCACCGATCTGTATGGGGAAAAAGGGCTGGTGGAGCTGATCCGGTCCATAAGCCGCATAGACGGGGTTCAATGGATACGCCTGCTTTACTGCTATCCTGAGCTTATAGACGACGCCCTTATCCAGGAAATGAAAAGCAACAGCAAATTGATGCCCTATATGGATATCCCCATCCAGCATATTTCGGACAGGATCCTCAAAGCCATGGGCAGAAGGGGTTCGGGGGAATACATAGAAACCCTGCTAAAACGCCTTAGACGGGAAATACCCCACATAACATTAAGGACATCACTGATAGCGGGTTTCCCGGGCGAGACCGAGGAAGACTACCAACAATTGAAGGACTTTGTGAAGAAGGGTTATTTCCAGCACCTTGGCGTATTTACCTATTCCAGGGAGGAGGATACCCCCGCATACAGGATGAAGGGCCAGATATCCGTAGGGGTTAAAGCGGCCAGGAGAAACGCTCTCATGGAAATACAGCGGGAAAACGCGGCCCGGTTTAATAGTTCGCGTATTGGTAAGACTTATGATACAATGATTGATGGAGTGGCGGAGGACGGCATTTTCTACCTGGGACGGACTTATATGGAAGCGCCTGAAATAGACCCGGTGATATATGTGGCTTCGCCATACCCTCTTGATACAGGGACTGCTGTAAAGGTAAAAATGCTTTGCAGCCAGGAGTACGACTTGATCGGTGAGGTAGCTGGGGATGAATCTTCCGAATAAACTAACGCTTTCCAGAATACTGGCAGCGCCCATTTTTCTTTTCTTCCTTGTTCCGGGATGGTTCGGGCAGTTTTTTGGCCTGGATCAGTGGGGCAGGTACGCGGCTGCTGTTTTCTTTGTCCTTGCGTCAATTACCGATCTTCTTGATGGGATGATCGCGAGAAAGCAGAACAGCGTTTCAGAACTGGGCAAGTTCCTGGATCCCATAGCGGATAAGCTGCTGGTAACCACTGCGCTGGTGGCGCTGGTCGCGGTCGATAACCTGTCGGTGTGGGCAGTGGTCATAATCATCGCCCGTGATTTTATAGTAACCGGTATACGTGTTGTGGCAGCCGGGCAGGGCATCGTTATACCCGCGGGTAAACTTGGAAAGCTGAAAACAACCTTTCAGACCATAGCTATTGTGGCAATCCTCATCCGCGACTTCCCGGTTTCCCTCATCCTTCCCTGGCTTCCCGTGGGAAAAATCTGCATGGCCATAGCCGTCGTCCTCACGGTTTTTTCCGGGGTTGATTATGTCGCGAAAAATGCGTACATAATAAAAAAGGAAGGCAGCTAAAGAAACGATGGCTGTCCTGTGCCGTGTGATTTTTCTTTACATGGCAGCCTTTGTATGCTAAAATACAACAGTACAATTAACCGATAGCTCGGTTTATGGCAGCTCCGGCCATTTACTGGGCATTCGGCTTTAAATGAGAAAGGAGTAACATAGAATGGACAAACAGCTGAAGCAGGAAATCATAGCTAAGTATGCCATTCACGAGGGAGACACTGGTTCTCCCGAGGTTCAGATTGCTATTCTCACCGAAAGGATCAACCATCTGACAGAACACCTGAAGACCCATAAAAAGGACCACCACTCCAGGAGAGGACTGTTGAAGATGGTTGGTAAGAGAAGAGGCCTTTTGAATTATCTGATGAAAAAGGACATCACCCGGTATCGCGAACTGATCGCCAGGCTGGAACTCAGAAAGTAAAAATGGGCGGGTTTTCCGCCCATTTTTCTGAACATAATATAAATACTCGTCGGCCCTTAATTTAATCACGGGCAACAGAAGTTCAGAGAAGATGATTCCATATCATGGAATCCTGTTCCCTGATCTTTTGTCCCTGGTTAAATTAAGTGAGGAGCATACCGGAAGAACCATCCTTTATGATGGATCCCGAAGGATGTGCTTTGCGGCAGACGGGGAGAAAAGAGAAGGAGAATCAGAATTATGAAAAAAGTTTCTAATCTGGAAATCGCAGGAAGAACTCTTTCAGTGGAGGTAGGGCAATTTGCCCAGTTTGCCAACGGATCCGCGTTGGTTCGTTATGGTGACACGGCTATCCTGTCCACGGCCACCATGGCCAAAGAACCCCGGGAAGGAATAGACTTCTTCCCCTTAAGTGTTGATTACGAGGAAAGGCTGTACTCGGTGGGAAAGATTCCCGGCGGGTTCATCAGGAGAGAGGGCAAGCCCCCCGAAAAAGCCATCCTGAACGCACGCGTCATCGACAGGCAGATCCGGCCCAGGTTTCCCAAAGACCTTCGGAACGATGTATCTGTAGTTAATACAGTCCTTTCTGTGGATCAGGACAACCCTCCTGAATTCGCGGCCATTATCGGTACAATTACAGCGCTGTGTATCTCAGATATACCATTTAATGGTCCTATTGCCGGCGTCATCCTTGGTCTGGTGGACGGGAATGTTGTTGTAAACCCCACTACCGAGCAGCGTTTGACGAGCGACATGCATGTCACCCTATCAGCCGATATGGAAAAGATAATTATGATAGAGGCAGGAGCTAACCAGGTTTCTGAGGATGTTATGCTGGAGGCCATTAAAACAGGCCATGAGGAAATAAAGCGCATCATCAGGTTTATAGAAAATATTGTAAGAGAGGTTGGCAAACCCAAGGCACAATATGAGCCATATGTTGTTCCCGATGAAATCTGGAACGCCGTTTATGAGATGGCCAGGGACGACATGAAGATGGCCCTGATGAGCGCCGACAAGGACATCAGGGACGCGAACGTGGATAAGGTATGCAGTGAGGTTCAGGAAAAGCTGGCAGAAGCCTTCCCTGAACAGAGGCAGCAGATAGCCGACGCGCTGTACAAATTGCAAAGAAAAATAGTCAGAAGCCTGATCCTGGACGAGGGCAGGCGTGTGGATGGCAGAGACCTGATGGAGATCCGCCAGCTGCATTGCGAAGTAGGCCTTCTTCCCAGGACACATGGCTCAGGGCTGTTCCAGCGCGGGCAGACCCAGGTGCTTACCAACGTTACCCTGGGACCTTTAGGCGATGTACAAACCCTCGATGGCGTCGATATTGAAGAAACAAAACGGTATATGCACCACTACAATTTCCCGCCCTACAGCGTCGGTGAGCCAAGGCCGACCAGAGGTCCCGGCAGGCGGGAAATCGGGCATGGCGCCCTGGCCGAGCGGGCTCTTGAGCCGGTTATCCCCAGCGAAGAGGAATTCCCTTATGCCATCCGTCTTGT
This sequence comes from Clostridiaceae bacterium, assembly GCA_012728015.1. Taxonomy (GTDB): domain Bacteria; phylum Bacillota; class Clostridia; order DSM-8532; family DSM-8532; genus Thermoclostridium_A. The sequence continues at coordinate 94,666 of JAAYFY010000018.1, forward strand.
TTCCGAAGTCCTGATGTCCAATGGTTCAACGTCGCAGGGCAGCGTATGTGCCAGTACCCTGGCCCTGATGGATGCGGGTGTTCCCGTCGAAGCTCCCGTAGCGGGCATTTCCTGCGGGCTTGTGGTGGATGAGGACAACCCTGGCCGGTTTGTTACCTTTATGGATATACAAGGCATAGAAGACTTCTTCGGCGATATGGATTTCAAGGTTGCCGGAACCAAGAAGGGCATTACTGCCATCCAGGTAGATATCAAAGTTGATGGCTTGAGTTACGAGATCATCAGACAGGCCTTTGAAATAACCAGGAAGGGCCGGATTCAGATCCTTGACGAATGCATGCTTCCTGTCATTGACAAGCCCCGTGACCAGCTGTCCCCCTATGCGCCGAAGATATTCAGGACCAGGATTGATGTGGATAAGATACGCGATGTCATCGGCCCCGGCGGAAAGATTATCAACAGGATAATCGCAGAGACCGGAGTCAAGATAGATATCGAGGACGACGGTAATGTGTATGTGGCCACTCCGGATGAAGAATCCGGAAAGAAGGCGATTGCGATAATCGAAGGCATTGCTGGCAATGTCGAACCGGGCCAGGTATACAACGGCCATGTTACAAGGCTTATGCAGTTTGGCGCTTTTGTGGAGTTCCTTCCCGGAAAGGAAGGCCTTGTCCATATATCCAAACTTGATACAAAGCGCGTGAAAAAGGTCGAAGATGTTGTCAACGTGGGGGATGAAATCAAGGTTAAGGTTATTGAGATTGATAAACAGGGAAGGATCAACCTGTCCAGGAAAGATGTACTTCTGGACGAGCTCAATAACAAAACCCGTCAGCAATAGGCATTGAGGCGTCCGGGATGTCGACCCCGGCATCCCGGACGCATAGGGTCTAATACAACTCAATACCTTTAACAGAGCAGGTATTATGCGTCAAGTGTCAGAGAATGGGAGTAGAGTCTCTGAACGAAAAACCATGTCCCATGGTTTGCGATATAATACCGCATCCGCTGTTACAAATAAGTCTTTCTTATTTGTGCGATGCCATCTGTTAATTAGGTAGCATGAAAGGAGAGACTTTTTTATGTCCAAAAACCACAGTGCTATCAAACGGATCGCCCATGTCAGCCTCTTAATTACACTTGCCGTCGTGGTCAGAAATCTCAGCTACTCATTTTACATAGGCAGTGTCCTTGCTACCCGGATCAGCTTTTCGGGCATTTTCACCAGGCTGACGGCTATCCTGTTCGGCCCTGTCTACGGCGGGCTGGCATCGGGAATCCAGGACGTAATAGGATATCTTTTGAAACCTGAAGGGCCGTTTATCCCGTGGCTGACCCTGACTGCCATAATCGGCGGGGTTTTGGCTGGTTTCTTGTGGCGTGTATTAGAGAGAACCGATAATTCCCTGGCTGGAAAATACTACCTGCTGTTTTTTGCCTGCATCGGCCTTTTTGGGGGAATAAATCAACTGATTCTGCTTAAGTGGCCCGGATCCGGATGGGGCAGCCTGCTGGCCGGCCTGGGAAATAACAGGGACCTGGCATCGCTTGGACTTATAATCTTTGCCGGCATAGGGATTTCGTTATACCTCTTAAACATGCTTATAAGACGCATCGGCGCCAAATGGCAGGTAAACGGGTTCTTTACCAGGGTCCTTTTTACGGTAGGCCTTTCGGGATTACTGGTAACCACCCTGAACACATTGGTTCTAAGAATGGTTTTTCCCGAGCTGGCGCAGATAGATTTCCTGGTATTCTGGATCCCGCGGGCCATCAAGGAGGCTTTTGTGGTGATCGTGCAGTCCTATATAGTGTCATTCCTGCTGCCCATTTACAACAGGTATTTCAGGTCTGAGCCGGTGTTAAGCCGGTAACCGGGCGCGGGCCTGTCACCTGAATGAACTGTCCTGGTGTTGTATTTGCCGGCATAAAACAACAGTGGTAAAATGATGGCATTAATCCATATATCAGGTAGCTGGTGAAGCATATGAAAAAGATGAAGGTGCTTTTCGCGGCGGCGGAAGCCGCCGGGCTTGTTAAGGTGGGTGGTCTCGGCGATGTGGCCGGCGAGCTGCCCCAGAAACTGAAGGGGTTAGGGGCTGATATTCGCCTTGTTATGCCTGCGTACCGGGGAATAGGCACTGCCGCAAGAGTGGTTTCCGAATTTACGGTTAAAATGGGCGTCGGGGAAGAAACCTGTATCCTGAAAGAAGCGGAGGATACCAGGGTGCCTGTCCTGCTTGTCGGGAATGACCGGTATTTTGGAAGGCCATCGGTTTATGGATACAGCGATGACGCCGAACGTTTTGCCTTTTTCTGCCTGGCGGTTTTCCAGTGGCTTAAGGATTCCGGTTTCAAGCCTGATGTCATCCATCTTAACGACTGGCATACCGCACCCCTGGCCATGCTGGTCAGGGAGAGGGAAGATGAGGTCCCCTCGCTTTCGGACTGCGCTCTGGTGTTTACCATCCACAATCTTGCCTACCAGGGCGTTTGCGGGCGTGAGATCTTCGGGATGTACGGTGTCAGGGATGGGGCATTCAACCCGGATGGTGTGGAATTTTACGGTGCTTTCAGCCCCATGAAGGCGGGCATCTTTTATTCAGACAGGTTTAACGCTGTAAGCGTTACCGGGGCTCGTGAAATTACCACAAAAAGGTTCGGATATGGCCTTGACGGGTTTATTGGCGTCCACAGGCGGCGGCTGTCGGGAATTCTCAACGGGATTGATCATAATGCATGGAATCCCGAGACAGACCCGGTGATCTTCCGGAATTACTCCATCGATAATCCCGAACAGAAACGCGAGAATAAAAGGCAGCTTCAAAAACAGCTTGGCCTGGAACAGAAAGACACTGCCCTTTTCGGTGTGGTTTCCCGCCTGGAGGATATCAAGGGAACCGACCTACTGGTCCCGGCCGCTGATAAAATTGTTAAGAGCGGCTGCCAGCTGGTGGTTCTGGGCAGAGGCAGGTCTGCATGGGAACGTGAGTTGAAAAGGCTGGAACAGGAAAACCCCGGCCGAATAGCGGTTAGCCTTGGCTTTGATGACGTGCTGGCCCGCAGGATCTATGCCGCCTCCGATATGTTCCTGATGCCTTCCCGATATGAGCCCTGCGGCATCGGACAGCTTATAGCCATGCGCTATGGATCTGTCCCTATTGTCCACAAGGTTGGCGGGCTGGCCGATACCGTCCGGGATGAGACAGGCAATACAGGACAGGGCACCGGCTTCACCTTTGGCACCGATTCCGCGGTCGCCTTTACAAGGGCCATAGCAAAGGGCATAAAGATGTTCAGGACAGATCGGGCAGGATGGAAGAAGCTGGTCAAGCGGGCAATGGCTTTTGATTCCTCCTGGAACAGGCCGGCGGAATCATATCTTGCTCTCTATGAAGAAGCGGCCGCAAGTCGCGCTAAGGCCAGGACTAAACGGGACAGGACGGTAAGATGACCGGGAAACGAAAGGAAGGCAGCGTTTTGAGATCCAGCAAAATGAGTAAGGCTAAGGCAATAAAGATACTGGGTATCCTGGAAGAAACCTATCCCGAAGCAAAATGCGAACTTCATTATGATACGCCGTTCCAGCTTCTGGTTGCCACCATGCTGAGCGCCCAGTCCACCGACAGGGCGGTAAACCGCGTGACAGAGGGCCTGTTCGCGCGTTATCCGGACCTGGACAGCTTTTTAACGCTGACCCGGGAGCAGCTGGAGCGGGAGATCAGAGAAATTGGACTCTACCGCAGTAAGGCAAAGAACATACTGGAAATGTGCAGGCAGCTTAAAACCCGTTTCTCAGGTCAGGTTCCCGCCACGCATGAAGACTTGATATCCCTGCCCGGAGTTGGACCGAAAACCGCGAATGTTGTTTTAAGCAATGCCTTCAAAATCCCCGCGTTTGCTGTAGATACGCATGTTTTGAGGGTTTCAAACAGGATCGGCCTTGCCCGCAGTGACCGGCCAGACAAGACCGAATCGCAACTCACCAGCCTCATCCCCAGGGACAGGTGGATAAAATCCCACCACCTTCTCATATGGCACGGCCGGCGCATCTGCGCCGCAAGAAAGCCCAAGTGTGAAATTTGTAGCATTTCGCCGTATTGCGAATTCTATAAAAAGAATATAGAATAAATAAAAGGATAGGATTTGCCAATAAAATGACATGCGCATAGCGCGCCCGTACAATAGCCGGAGGACTGCGATGCCCAAACGCAGAAAAAAAAGAAAAGCTATGCCGGAAGATGCCATATTTGTTCTGGATATTGGGACCAGGAAAATTGCTGGTCTTGTTGGTATTCAGCAAGGTGGCAGCTTTTTTGTCCGGGCGGCCCAGGTATTGGATCATGAAGGCCGCGCCATGGTGGATGGCCAGATCCATGACATATCCATGGTTGTTTCAGAGGTATCCAGGGTAAGGGAGGCACTGGAGCAGCAGACGGGTTATTCCCTGGACAAGGTATCGATCGCCGCCGCGGGACGTGTACTAAAGACCTGCAGAATAAAAGTTGAAAGGGAACTTGAGGAAGGCAGGGAGATAGATTCCCATCTGCTTGGCGCCATGGAGATGGAAGCTATCCAGCGGGCACAGATGCAGATAGACGACTCCCCTGCCGCCGATGATGCTGGCCGGTATTATTGCGTTGGTTACAGCGTAGTCAGCTACTATCTCAACGATTATATCATTTCAAGTCTGTTGGGCCATAAGGGCCAAAAAGCCGGTGTTGAAGCAATAGCCACATTTCTTCCCGAAATGGTGGTGGAAAGCCTTTATACCGTCATGGAAAGGGCAGGCATTGAGGTGACCTATCTGACGCTTGAGCCTATCGCGGCATTGAATGTGGCAATACCAAGCGAGCTGCGCCTGCTTAATCTTGCCCTGGCGGATATCGGGGCAGGCACTTCGGATATAGCCGTAACAAAGTCCGGTACCGTTATAGCCTACGACATGGTACCAATCGCTGGTGATGAAGTAACCGAGGCTATCGCGCATAATTTCCTGGTGGATTTTAATACTGCGGAAAGAATAAAACTGGATTTGTGCGCCGGTAAAACCGACATAGAATTTACCGACGTTCTTGACAACCAGGTTGTCGTAAGACCCGAAGATGTCACAGCTGCCATAAGGCCTGTTGTAGACCAGCTGGCCGAAACCATCTCGGGAAGGATCCTTGAATGCAACGGCGGGAAGGCGCCTAATGCCGTTTTTTTGGTAGGAGGAGGAAGTCAAACCCCCGGGCTCTCCGATGCCATTGCCGACAGAATTGGTATTCCGCGGGAACGTGTTGCAGTGCGGGACCGCAGTATAGTCAAAAACGTTTTAATCGAAGCGGATATGCCATCCGGTCCGGAAAGTATCACCCCTCTTGGCATTCTGGTTACCACGGGCCTGTTCAGAGGCACAGATTTCTTTTCTGTCAATGTCAACGGTAAGTCGGTCAAGGTATTCAATACGCACGGGATGCGTGTGGCGGACGTATTGGCCCTGGCGGGATTCAATCCGGAACAGCTGATCTGCAAGTCGGGCAAAAGACTCAGATTTTTCCTGAATGGTGAAAGCAGGACGCTGGCGGGCGGCATAGGAAAGCCGGCGGAGATAACCGTGAATGGCAAGCCCGGATCCCTGAACGGCAATGTTTCTCCAGGCGACAAGGTGTCTGTTATTCCTGCGGAAAACGGGGAGGACGCACGTGCTGTCTGCGGCGATTTCCTTGCGGAATTCCAGCCTGTTACTCTGAAGATCAACCGGGAGATACATACCATTCCCCACAAAATAAGGATAAACGGTGAGCCCGCTGATGAGAACGCGTTAATCAAATATAATGATTATGTCGATATATCTATGGAATGTACTATAAAAGATATTGCCCAACAGTTTGGGATTGATTTGGCGCAGTACATATTTGAGATAAACGGGAAGAACGCGGATCATTCATACCGACTCCAGGGAGGAGAGGTTATTGAATGCCTCCCCAAGGATTTGCCCGAGCCTGAAGAGCCCGGACCAGGACCTGGGAAGCCCGCGCCGGTTTCGGAAAGCGAACAACGCAAGCCTGAATTCAACGCAGGCTTACCCGATTCTGATGATACGGAGGCATCGGACGAAGGGATAAGCGTTACGGTTAATGGGGAAAGGATACTGCTTCCCAAAAAAGAAGGCAGGATTATATTCGTTGATATTTTCAACCATATCGACTTCGACCTTTCCCAGCCCAAGGGAACCATTATGCTGAAGCTGAATGGCCGGGATGCCGGCTACACCGATACGATAAATGAAGGCGACGTTATCGATATATACTGGCGAGGGTAGGAACCCCGAAATACTGCGCAGGATATGATCCGTCCTGATGGAGGTTCACATTGGAAACATTGGAAAAAGGCCAATTATGGAAATCATTGGGCAATAGCTTAAAGCACGAAAGGATCATTACAAGATTCTGCCGGGTTATTCTGGCGATACTCGCTGCCGAGGATTTGGCTGCAAGGCTGATTACGGCTGAGACAACGGTGAATCTCGCTCTGCTGGCCGTTCAACTTGTTTTGTATGTGGGTTTTATCCTGGCAGGGGTTCTCAAGCAGAAGCAGACAGGGGCTGATGACGAGGGCAAGGGTATTTTGCCCGGTAAGCTTGCGAAAATAGCAGAGATAGTGATCATGGCTGTTTTCATAAGCCTTATGTATCATGGCCCTCTGTTTTATTTCATAGTACTGCTGCCCATCACTTCCATCATCCTGTCACGGGGTTTTAAGGAATCTATCCGGTACATTGTACTGGGCTGGCTGGCCCAGGCTCTCTCCCAATATGCCGTATGGGTAATGTTAAGCGGGCTGAACCAGCAGGGGTTCTACAGCAATGAATTTATGCTGTTCATTAGCGTAACAGTTCAATACCTCCTGTTTGCTTTTTACTGTTACATATTGGGCAGCGTCCACAGGCAGTATGTCCGCAGCCAGGAGGAGAACCAGATCCTGATCGACCGGCTGGGCGACAAGTATGTTCAACTGGAGCAGGCTAAGAAAGAGATCCAGAGCCAGTACGACAAGATCAGCCAGGCCAACGAGCAGCTTGAGCAGGCCAATAGCAAGCTCACCACCAGCCTTGCCGAATTCTATACCCTTCAGCAGATATCACAGGCCATCAGCTCCATATTTGATATGAACGAGCTCTTGAAATTCGTAAATGACGTTATCATCGGCGTTATGGGGGTTTCACATTCCACCATCGCCTTATGCCATGGCCCCAATAATCTCCTGAAGGTACAGGTTTCCAGTATTTTTGACAAGAAGGAGCTGGCACTGGTTTCAGACTATATTAACAGTGATGTTCTGAAGCCCTCGGTAAAGGATGGCAATTCCATGATAGACAATGATGTCGACTCCGAGGATTATCCATTTACAAAAGGAAGGAATATACGGTCCCTGATCTGTGTTCCGCTCATCGCGAAGGGTAACGTGCTTGGCATTGTTCTTATAGAGCATAGCATGCCGGATGCCTTCAGCAATGACAATGTACGGCTTCTTGAAATCATATCCCAGCAAGTGGGAATAGCCATTGAAAACGCCCGGCTGTACCAGCAGATGCATGACCTGGCCACTCTGGACGGTCTTACCGGAGCATATAACCGCCTGTATTTTCAGGACAACCTCCAGATTGAATTTAAGAAGGCCCAGGAGAGGAACTACGACCTGTCCCTTCTCATGTTTGATATTGACCATTTCAAGAAGTTTAACGATACCCACGGACATCTTTTTGGTGATCTGGTGCTCAAGAAAATCGCGGCATTCATCATGAAGAAGCTCAGAAAGGAAGATATCTTCGCCAGGTATGGCGGCGAAGAGTTTGTTATACTGATGCCCCATACCTCGCTGGAACAGGTTGTGGAAAAGGCGGAGGATATCAGAAAGGGTGTCGGCTCCCTGATCATAAGCGACAGGGTGATCAGCGCCTCTGTTACCATCAGCATTGGTGTGTCCTCATTTCCTGAGACGGCCGACAGCCAGGTTACCCTTGTAAAAAGCGCTGACGACGCTCTCTATGAAGCCAAGCGGCAGGGAAGAAACCGCGTTTGTGTGGCATTTACAAAAAACGGCAAGAAGGGATAGAATCCGTTCTTGCCGAGCCTGTGTCAAACCGCGCAGGAAGGTTCAGTCGCCTTCACCGATCACCTGGGCCAGGTTCTGCTCTACTAATTCCTGGACCTGCTGCTCTTCATCGGGTGTCAGCACCTTTTTGAGATCGAGAAGAAGGATGAGCTTTTCGCCCAGTTTTCCTACACCAGAAAGGAATCGGTGTTCGAAATCTTTAAGGGTTGGCGGGGTATCCACTATCTCCTCATCGTTTATCCTGACGATCTCGGTTACACTATCCACCGTAAAGCCCAGAAGCATATCATTCATGTTGACGATAAGCACCTTCGTGTCTTCATCGATGGCCTTTTCAGGCATATTGAACCTTTTTCTGAGGTTGAATATGGTCAGGACCCTGCCTCTCAGGTTGATCAGGCCTTCTATGAACGGAGGTGTATTGGGTACCTTGAATACTTCCTGGGGCTTAATAATCTGGAATATCTGGTTTATGTTTATGCCGAAGTCCAAATCGGCGACGCTGAATTTGACCAACTGCTGGATTGCCATAGCGGGACACCTCCAAGTTCCTTCTTCTGATTTATTTACCCACTAATCATTTGCTCTAACATATAAATCAGGTCCTGTATGAGCCGTTAATCCTCACATAATCACAGGTGAGGTCGCATGTCCAGATCCTGTCTGTTACGGTGCCCTGGTTCATGTCCAGGGTGATGACCACTTCGGGAGCCCGCAGGATCTCAAGGGCTGCCGCCTCATCAAAAGGAACAGCCCGGCCGTTTTTGCAGACCGGGATCTCTCCCAGGCTGATATCCACCTTGTCCGGATCAAACTCGGCGCCTGAATAACCCGCCGCGGTTATGATCCTGCCCCAGTTGGCATCACAGCCGTGTATTGCGGTTTTAACCAGAGGAGATTTTGCTATCGCGTTCAGGATCAGATGGGCTGTATTCCTGTCCGGAGCGTTTTTTATATTGATTTCAATCAGCTTTGTCGCGCCTTCCCCGTCTTTGGCCAGCATCCTTGCCAGCTCGATGGCAACCGCTTTCAATGCGTCCTCAAACGCGCGATAGGCAGGCCCATCGCTGTCAATCACCGGATTTCCCGCCAGTCCATTCGCCAGGATAAGTACCTTGTCACATACGCTGGTGTCGCCGTCAACCGAAATGCGATTGTAAGATACATCCGCCGCGCCGCGAAGGGCCTTGTCCAGCATATCACGGCTGATATTCGCGTCGGTGGTTATGACTGAGATCATGGTAGCCATGTCAGGGTGGATCATGCCCGAGCCCTTTGCCATGCCGCCGATGGTTATCGTGTGTCCGCCATGTTCATAAACCCGGGAAGCTTCCTTGGGGAATGTATCGGTGGTCATGATCGCCCGTGCCGCGTCGGTGCCGCCTTCGCCGGATAGCAGCCCCGATGCTTCTTCAAGACCTGTTCTTATCTTGTCCATGTCCAGCCTGTAGCCGATGACGCCCGTGGAACCTAAAAGCACGTCATCAGCCTCGCAGCCTACCAGACGAGAAACCAGACTTGCCATTTCAAAGGCATCCCGGTCGCCGTCCTCTCCGACGCAGGCATTGGCGCATCCGCTGTTTATGGCGACTGCCCGTGCCGTGCCGCGGCCGATAGCCTTCATAGACCATTTAAGGGAATGACCCTTCACCACATTTTTTGTAAAGATGCCCGCACAGGTAGCCGGTATATCTGAAACAACAAGGGCCAGATCCTTTTCTCGGTTTTCCTTGATGCCGCATGCCACCCCCGATGCCTTAAAGCCCAAAGGGGCGGTTACTCCGGTTTTTGCCATGGTATCATCCTCCAATTCTCTCTGTTTATTGAGAAATGGGCCTTTTTTATTGGTTAGATTATACATTAACCAAAACCGGCAGGCAAGAAGAGGGCTTTGCGCGGATCATGCCTGTATCAGGGTTGTGGTGTAATGACGGGGCTCTGCTCCGCGGAGCACCGGGGGAAGATGCCTGAAGGGGCAGAATAGGGACAGTTCATGCAACGGACGTGTCACAGCGGTATAGAAAAGACCCCTTTCGTCGGGATCGGAATAATCCCTTTCATCTGAAATGACCACCATAGCCGCATCAAATTCAATACCCTTGGC
>JAAYFY010000019.1 GCA_012728015.1 Clostridiaceae bacterium
ACATGAAGCTTTTTTAATTCCGCATCATTCATTGTGTATACCATCCTTTAAGACTATCAAATATATGTGGGGGGTGAAATATTCACGCGATAATCTTAAGGGTGAAATTATCATACGATAAAGACAACAGGGGCTATAATACCTTTACAACAAGTTTGCTATCATGTATGCTAATATGTGGTTATTGACACACAAAAGGAAGGAGTATGGGACATGAAACAATACCTTGAAATTGAAAACATAATCGCCAGAGAAATCCTGGATTCTCGCGGGAATCCCACCGTTGAAGTAGAAGTCTATGTTGAAGGCGGGTTCATAGGCCGTGCAGCGGTCCCTTCCGGCGCGTCAACAGGCGCTTTTGAGGCTGTTGAGCTCCGTGACGGTGACAAGGGCCGTTACCTGGGGAAGGGTGTCCAGAAGGCGGTTGACAACGTCAATGATATCATTGCCCCTGAAATAGTTGGCATGAACGTGTTTGACCAGGTTCTCATCGACAGGACCATGATCGAACTCGACGGCACACCCAACAAGGGCAAGCTGGGCGCAAACGCCATCCTGGGCGTATCACTGGCCGTTGCCAAGGCGGCTGCCGACGCGCTTGGGCTTCCCCTTTACCAGTATGTTGGCGGAACCAACGCCAAGGTTCTCCCCGTTCCCATGATGAATATCATAAACGGGGGAAAACATGCCGACAACAGCGTGACCATACAGGAATTCATGATCATGCCGGTTGGCACAGAGAGCTTCAAGCAGGCGCTTCAGTGGTGCGCTGAGGTGTTCCACAATTTAAAGAGTGTCTTAAGTGGCAAGGGTTATTCCACGGCTGTGGGCGATGAGGGCGGATTCGCTCCCAACCTGAAGTCCGACGAGGAAGCCATCCAGGTTATCCTTGAGGCTATTGAGAAGGCGGGATTCAAGGCCGGCGAGCAGTTCAGGATTGCCATCGACGCCGCCTCCACAGAGATGTATGAGGAAGCCAAGGCTAAGGGTAAGGAAGGCATGTATTACTGGTGGAAGACCGATAAATGGATGACCAAGGAAGAGATGGTCAGCTTCTGGGAAGAGATGTGCAGCAAGTATCCCATCATTTCCATCGAAGACGGTGTCGCGGAGGATGACTGGGAGGCCTGGAAGATGCTCACCGACAAGCTGGGCAAGAAAGTTCAGCTGGTGGGTGACGACCTTTTCGTTACCAATACTGTGCGCCTGAAGAAGGGCATAGATATGGGCGTTGCCAACTCCATCCTCATCAAGGTCAACCAGATCGGAACCCTCACCGAAACACTGGAAGCCATTGAGATGGCCAACAGGGCAGGCTATACCGCTGTTACCTCCCATCGTTCGGGTGAAACAGAGGATGCCACCATCGCCGATATCGCTGTAGCCACCAATTCCGGCCAGATCAAGACCGGGGCTCCCTCAAGGACCGACCGCGTGGCAAAATACAACCAGCTTCTCCGCATTGAGGAAGAGTTGGGCGAAGTGGCCGAGTATCCGGGCCTTGCCGCATGGTTCAACCTGAAGAACAAGTAAGAGCGGCTTAAAACTGTTGCCTGGGCGGTAAAATGCCGCGGCGGAGAATAGTTTTATATAATTAAGGAGGCTGAACTTTCATGGTTCAGCCTCTTTGTCAATGACAGTATTGATGAATTATATTAATTGAGTTATCTACCTTAAGTATATAAATGTGTTAGGCAATGCCTCTCTAAGCTCATTGAACTGGTCGTCGCTTACTTGGTTTCCTTCCAGGCTCAAGAGCTCAAGTTTGGTCAATCCTTTCAGCGCGCTGATATCGCTGATCTGGTTGTCGGCCAAATCCAGATCTTCAAGCTTTATAAGATCCTTCAAAGCGCTTATATCACTGATTTGGTTGTCATTTGCAGATAGTCTTTTAAGGTTTTTAAGGTCCCCTAATACTCTAATATCATTGATTTCATTCAGTGATATGTTCAGCCATTCAAGGTTTACAAGTTCCTGCAGCACACTGATATCGCTGATCTCACTGTAGCTTAATCCCAGGTTTCTAAGCTCGCGCAATCCGGCTAATGCACTTATATCGCTGATAAGATTGCCGCTCATATCCAGTAATCTGAGTCTTTTTAGGCCTTTCAGTGCGCTAATATCCCTGATTTGATTGTATGGCAGGTAAAGTTCTCTCAGATTAACCAGGCCTTTCAACGCACTGATATCGCTGATTTCGTTCTGATACAAAAGTAAATATTCAAGGTTATCAAGTCCCTTCAGCACATTGATATCGATTACCTGGAGGCTGGAAAGGGATAAATAGTATAGTTTATGCAAGCCTTCCAATGCGCTGATATCGTCTATAAATTTAAAACCGATGCGCAGTGTTTCAAGATCCTGAAACAGCTTTAAATCGCTGATAGTTTTGACTTGTCCGAAACCTGTGTATTGTTCCTCATCTATTGTAAACTAAATCATCACTTTCGATAGTCTCAAACATGATATCTCCGCTTATATCTATATGGTTTATCCCGCCAGATCGGTTTTCATTATTTTCCCATCCGGCTTTCCGATATGTTCCCGGATAACTCTTTCAAAAAGAAACAGCTTTGCGTCATTAAGTGTTTGTATGTTTCCGCGATCCGTATATCTTTGTCCGTTAATTGTAAACCCTTCCGCGTTGCCGAAAACATTTATTGAAGGATCAGGTACTACTTCTTCACCCCAGATTTCAATCCCGGTTATTCCTGACAGATCCGTGCTGAGTATCTCGCCTTCCTCTTTTCCGATGAGTTTTCTGATGGCTTTTTCAAAGGCCTCATCTTCGAAATGGACGGGATATGACGGTACCTGGGGCTCGTCATCTGGTTCCGGCTGATTATCGGCAGGGGATGGCGTATCCGGTTTTGCCCCGCTGGCCTCCTGGTCCGGTTGATCATCCGATGGCCTTGAGTCCGAGCAGGCTATAAGCAGTGTACACAGAGCAATGATACAGGCAATCGCTAAAACGCACCTGACAATGTTCTTCATATAGTGTCCCTACTTTCCTTCGGAATTCCGGTATCAAATCAAGATGTTTCCAGCCGTTTCATATGCTGCCGAAATGCAATTGTGACAGGCATATGCTAATACAAAATATCCCAGGTGTCAATAATCCTGTCACCGCCGGGATATAATTGACCCATAGCGCCGGACAAAAATTGACCCACACCGAACCAACGGTTTACCCCAAAGTGTGACAAATACTTTTATGGGAGATGACCGTATGATAGGGAGTGGGCTAATTAACATGATACGCGAAAATGCGCGAAAAGGAAAGAGTGCATATGCCGTAGGCAAGGAATTGGGCATATCAAAGAACACAGCAAAGAAGTATATGCATCAGCCAAAAACAGAACATGGGCTAAAGGGAAGGACAAGGCCAACAAAACT
>JAAYFY010000020.1 GCA_012728015.1 Clostridiaceae bacterium
CCGTATTTCAGTTTGGCGGTCTTTCCGCCATAGGCCAGCGCGATAAGCTCATGCCCCAGGCAAACGCCGAATATGGGCTTTTTCCCCAAAAGATCCCTGATCACCTGGATCTGAAAGACACAGTCCCTGGGGTCTCCAGGACCATTGGACAGCACGATGCCATTGGGGTTTACGGCCAGGACCTCTTCCGCCGTGGCAGTTGCCGGGAAGATTGTCACATCGCAGCCCCTTTCGGCCAGGGATCTGATTATGCTGGCCCGGGCGCCGTAATCCAAAAGCGCTGCTCTAAAGCCTGATCCCGGGATATGAAAGGTTTCCTTTCTTGTTACCTTTTCAACGGGGGTTTTTATGGCAGCATCTTCAAAGATGGACCTTAAGTATTCCTGCTGTGGTATGAAATCGGGATCGGATATAATAATACCGTACATGGTTCCATTTTCACGCAGTTTCCTGGCAAGGGCCCGGGTATCGATGCCCTGGATGCCAACAATGTTATGGCTCACAAGATAGTCGTTCAGGGTCTTACTGGAACGCCAGTTGCTGGGCTCTTTACAGAGTTCCCGTACAATAAGACCCTTCAGCCAGGGTTTACTGGATTCACTATCCTCCTGGTTGATCCCGTAATTTCCTATGAGGGGGTAGGTCATGGCTACAATCTGGCCCGCGCAGGACGGATCGGTGAGTATTTCCTGGTATCCGGTCATTGAAGTATTGAAAACAACCTCGCCCGCACAGCAGCCCAAAGCCCCTATGGCCTCGCCCTCGAACACTGTATTGTCTTCAAGCCACAATCTCGCTTTCATACTGACCTCTTTTCTTAAGAAATTTGTTTATACTAAAGGCTGCCCGGCTTTTCGCACAGACTCATCCATGCCCATATATCGCACGGACTGCCTTAAAGTCCCTTTTTACGGGATATTCGTGAAATGGGATTTACCTTGGAGGAATTATTCCAGGGCCGACAGGATATCGTCCCTCATCCGGATGGCTTCCTCCCTTGCCGCTTCCGCGAATTCCTCATGGGTGAACCTGTCTTTCCACCTTTCCAGCCCGTATGCGCACATGAGGCTGCGGGACGCATTGACGATGGCGCCAAGGCCGTTCTTGCCAAAGGCATGGGCCACGTCCTTTGCCGTGCCTCCCTGGGCTCCATAACCGGGAACCAGTATCCACGCGTTCGGCATCCTTTTTCTTAAGGTCTTCAACTGCTCCGGGTAGGTGGCTCCCACCACGGCTCCTACCGGGGAATACCCGTTCTCGCCTGCCAGGGGTCGGCCCCACTCATTAACCAGGTCGGCCATCATCTCATAAACCCTTCTTCCATCCTCCAGCTTCATGTCCTGGAGCTGGCCCGAGGACGGATTGGAGGTCTTTACCAGCACAAATATGCCCTTGTTCTCATTCACGCAATCCCCGATGAAGGGCTTGATGCCATCCACACCCAGGTACGCGTTGACAGTGAGGGCATCGGCGTTGAAAGCCCGGCAGGCTTTCCCGAAGATATCGGTCTTGCCCAAAAAGGCCGTGGAATAGGCCTCGGCCGTGGGGCCTATATCGTTACGCTTGCCGTCGGCAATAACTATAAGCCCTTTTTCGCGGGCATAGGCTATGGTTTCCTCCAGCGCCCACAGGCCTTCAATGCCATACATCTCGTAATAGGCCACCTGGGGCTTGATGGCCGGGATTATATCGCAGGTAGCGTCAATTAGCCTTTTGTTGAATTCCAGGATGCTTCTGGCGGCGGCCTGGAAGGCATTGTCAACCTGCTGCCTGCACCTCTCCTTTATGGATTCCGGAATATATTCCAGCCTGGGATCAAGACCCAGCACCGATGGGTTGTTCTTTTCCTTTACAGCCTTTCCAAGCCTGTCTGAAAAGTTCAAGAAATCTCCTCCCGTCTCCCTCTATGCGTTCCTTTTTCTTTTTCTCGGCTGCCAGCGGCGGGGGTTTTTCCGGCTTTACTTGTCCTGGTACACGATTTTTCCGCCGCACAGCGTATACTTCACTCTTCCTGTTACCTTAAAGCCTCCAAAGGGTGAGTTTTTGCTTTTTGACAGGAATTCGTCCGGATTGATTGTATATTCCTCGTCCAGGTTTACAAGGGTCAGGTCGGCATCGGCACCGGCACGGATTTCGCCCTTTTCTATCTTAAGGATCCTGGCGGGCATGGCGGACATTTTGTCAACCAGCTGGTTCAGGGTCAGGATGCCAGGCCTGACCAGGTATGTAAGGGCAAGGGACAGCGCGGTTTCAAAACCGACGATGCCGAATGCCGCCAGCTCGAACTCCACATTCTTCTCGTCAAAGTGGTGGGGCGCATGGTCGGTGGCTATGATGTCTATGGTCCCGTCAGAAAGCCCCTGGATCACAGCATTCACATCCTCCCGGGCCCTTAGCGGAGGATTCATCTTCGCGTTCGTGTCATAGCCCGTGCAGGCCTTTTCTGTCAGCGTGAAATAGTGGGGGCAGGTTTCGGCGGTAACGGGGACTCCCCGCTTTTTGGCCTGCCTTATCATCTCCACGGCTCCCTTTGTGGAAACATGGGCTATATGGACGGGCATACCCGTATACTCCGACAGGATGATCTCCCTGGCCACCATAACGTCCTCGGCGGCTGAAGGTATACCGTGTATTCCAAGTCTTGTGGATGTTTCGCCCTCGTTCATGCTCCCGTCTTCGGCAAGGTCAAGATCCTCGCAGTGGGAGATGACTGTAAGCCCAAAACCTCCCGCATAGATCAGGGCCTTTTTCATGACAGAAGCCTGCATAACCGGCCTTCCGTCATCGGACACGGCCACTATACCCGCCGCCTTCATGCTGCCCATCTCCGCAAGCTCATACCCCTGCTGACCCTTGGTTATGGCGCCTATAGGGTACACGTTTATAACAGCCTCGCGGCGTGCCTTGGCTATAACAGTTCTAACTACGCTCTCGTTATCGATCACCGGATTGGTGTTGGGCATGCAGGCGATGGAGGCAAACCCTCCCTTTGCGGCACTCATGGACCCGCTTAGGATATCCTCCTTGTATTCATAGCCCGGATCCCTCAGATGGCAGTGGGCGTCCACCAGCCCGGGAAGCACCGCAAGGCCGCCGGCGTCGATTACCTGATCTGCCGCGTCGGTAATGCCCTCGCCGATACGGCTGATCCTGCCGTCTTCAATAAGGATATCCTTATTGACCTCTGTCCTGTCCTTTGTAACAATGGTCCCGCTTTTTATAAGCAGCTTCAATTCTCATCCCTCCCGGCTAGAAGATACAGGAGCGCCATTCGCACGGCCACGCCGTTTGTTACCTGCTCGTTTATTTTCGATTGGTCCGAGTCGATGAGAATGGATGTCATCTCAACTCCCCTGTTGACCGGCCCCGGATGCATTATAAGGACGTCCTTATTTGCCCCTGCCAGGTGGCGCACATCCACCCCGAAGAACCGGGCATACTCTTCGGTGGAGGGTATCAGAGCCTTTTTAAGCCTCTCCCTCTGTATGCGAAGCCCCATCACCACATCCGCGCCGTCAACGGCCTCTTCAAGGCTTTGGCAGATATGGCACCCCATCTCTTTAATGCCCGGCGGGATCAGGGTTGCCGGCGCGTAGATATATACCTGTGCTCCCATCTTCCCAAGCCCGATCATATTGCTCCTGGCCACCCGGCTATGCATTATATCCCCTATTATAGCCACCTTGAGGCCCTCAAACCCGCCTTTTGCCTCCCTCATGGTGAACATGTCCAATAGCGCCTGGGTGGGGTGCTCATGCATCCCGTCTCCGCCGTTGATCACCGACGCGCTGATGTTTTTTGCCAGAAGATGCGGAGCTCCGGGCTGGGAATGCCTTATCACGACGATGTCGGTACCCATCACATCCAGGGTCTTTCCGGTATCGATGAGGCTTTCTCCCTTGGCAACGCTGCTGGCAGGCACCGAAACATTCACCGCGTGAGCTCCCATGTACTTGGCGGCCAGCTCAAAAGAAACCCTGGTCCGGGTGCTGTTTTCATAAAATAGGGTCACCACGCTCCTGCCCTGAAGGTAATTGACACGCTTCATATTGCTCTGGATTATTCTCTTCATGTCACGGGCCATGTCCAGGATGAGGGTAATCTCATCAGGTTCCAGGTGGTCGAGCCCCAGAATATCCTTTGAGCGCAGCTTCATGCTACTTCCGCTTCCTTTCTGTTTACGCCTGTTTCGGTTATAAAAAAATAGTAAGACCGTGGTCTTACTATTTTTCAATAACATAATGCGCTATTTTTTCTGATACCAATCCCGAAAGAGAAAAAGAGCATTGCCCCGTTCCTGCACAAGGCACATTTGGTTCGATCATCTTCCTCAAGACTCTCAATACCATTTCTCTCTCCCCTCCGTTCAATGCCGGAAATATGATACCACAGAAACAAACGGTTGTCTACAAAAAAATCCAAAACTTTATGCGCCCGCGGACCGCAGTTTTATATTCATTGCACAATTCCGCAGCCTGCGTTTATGTACTTTGCGGAACATAGCCTGGCTTTTTTAAAAGAGTGTCAGCCTTTCCCATTATTTCCGGCTGGTATACGCGCTGGTTCCACTCTTCGGACGGCACTTCCTCCACGGCGATGGAAATGGATTTCTCCTCACACCCGATCGTTTCCTTGAGGGCTTGTGTTATCCTTTCCGCCATTTTCTCCTTCTGTTCCCGGGTCCGGCCAGGGTACATCTTTACCACCACATGGGGCATATTGATCCTCCTCCCTGCTGGTTCATGTTTAGAATAAGAATATATGTAGAGTTTTGTATAGATCAAGTACTTGTTTTGAGATTGCCGCGCTGCGCTTGCAATGGCAGTAAGGGTAAGGCCTCCCGGGTTAACTGGAAGGTATTTCGATTGAAAGCAGGGCAGGCTGCGTGTAAAATGGTATATGTACGTCTTGTGACTAAATATCATGAGTTGGAATGTGGGGTCAAAATGAACGAGGAAAGAAAAACAAAAAAGTTTCAGGCATATATAAACACCATAGAAAAAAGGCTTGCTTCCATGAACAGGGGAAGCAAAACCCTCATCAGGATCGCATCCGCCGTGCTGCTTGCCGGGCTCCTTTCGGCAGGTTTTTTTGTGATATCATCCCTGTTTGGGCTCCGGCTCCTTGAGAACCAGCCGCAAATGGTGGAATGGCTCATAATTTACTCTTTAAGAGTATGGGTCATGCTGGTCTGCGGTTCCCTTATCCTTGATTATTTGGTAGGCGGGCAAAAATCTTAGGGCAAGAATCATCCATCCCTCCGATGATTCGACAAAAAAGCCCGCGTTTTCTGCTTTGCGCTTCACGCTGAACCGATTATAAAAAGGTACGGCAAAGGCCATTTTTTTGGTCTTTGCCGCGCTATTTTTCCGGCTTATTTGAATTCCACGAGTTTTATATTTGGAACCACTTCGATCCAGGTCTGCCCCTTGTTCAGGACCATGGGCTCCCCGGACTCGAGGGTGTATACCGTCTGGGCATCCCGGGCACTCTTTGACCAGGTCAGCTTTACCGCCCTGCCCCCTGTTATGTACCAGCCATCGCCTTTTCCGACGGTATCGAGATCTATCCTGTGGTAACTGTCATTGGGGATGGGCCGCGAAGTCACCTTCATGATAATGATATTCCGCACCAACACCTGCTCGCCGGTATTTCGCTCTACCTGATCTTTTCCCATCCGTGTCCGCTTGTACAGGCGGGTAACCGGATCATAGATGTAACCGCAGTAGCTGCCCTTTGACCCGAACTTGACGGTTACCTCTTCAGCCGTCTGCCCGTCTGCGGGAATGGTCATTTCCTCATGGTACTTGAATGGAAACTCCTTTTTGGGCGTCGTGGAATACTTCAGCCTTTCAATCTCTTTCGCGATCCGTTTCCCTGACGTGTAGGTGTCCTGCCAGTTGTTGGGATCGTTTGTGAGCTCCCAGAAGGTTTCTTTTCTATCCCAATGGATATTGTCGATTTTCAGCTTTGCGATATCGGCTCTGGCATAGTCGCTCCAGCCATAATGGGTGTAAATGGCATCATACTCCATGGCATAATCCAGGAAGTAGTGCCGCGAACTCCTTACCGGGCCGATCATATCAGGCATGGTACCCCAGAACAGGGCCATATAGCGGGTGATATTGTACTCGGTAAGGATCTCATAAACGATCTGGGCCTGGGCTATACCCCCCTGGGGGAGCACCCTGTCGCCCTGGTTGTCTATCATCACCGCCACCGGCCGGATATTGGGATCGGGAACCACAAAACTGTATTCCGGCTCCGGAGGTGCAGTCTCATCCGGTTCGGGCGTAGGAGTCTGGGTTGGAGTCGGCTCGACTACAATGATCACCGGAGCTTCAACCGCCGGTTCCGATGTTTGCAAATCCCCATCACCGAGGCTGGCCTGCTGCTCTCCGCATGACGAAAAGCAAAAAAGCACCAGCAACAATAACACGGCCAAAAGCTTTTGCTTTCCGGGCATAGCCTGTCACCTCGTTTTCTCTTTTGAAGGAGTCAGGCGGGATCAGTCGTCGTCTTCGTCTTCCCCGTCTTCATCATCGTAATCGTAATCTTCAATCTGCTCCTGGAAGGCTTCGAACGCCTTATCCAGCTCATCATCATCCTCCACGGGAACCAGGTATTCCTCGTCTCCGTCCTTTTCGATCTTCATTATGATTACCTCGGAGACACAGTCATCGCATTCTTCGCAGGTGTTCTCATCCACCGGAAGCAATACCACATATTCGTTGTCGTCCATCAGTACCGTATCCAGGTATTCAGCCTTGATGACATCTCCTTCTTCTCCTGTCAGTTCAATGATTCCGTTTTCGTAATCCATCATGATTCTTCTCCCTTCAACGCGGTTTTGGAATACGCTGGGTATCCCGCTATTTGATTGAGTCAAGATAGCTTTGAAGAATTAAAGCGGCCGCCATCTGATCGATCCGCCCTTTCTGTTTCCTTGAGCTGATTCCCATGTCACGCATGGCGCGCTGGGCCATCACCGTTGTGAGCCGCTCATCCCATGGCTTGATCTCGATATTGGGCAACCGCTTCCTGAGAAGGTCCATGAATTCCCTGGTCTTCTCCTCACGTACGCCCAAAGAACCATCCATGTTCCTGGGCAACCCTACCAAAATCAGCTGGCACTGGAACTGCCGGGCAAGCTGGTGGATTTTGTCCAGAGGCTTTTCGATATCGTCCTTCCAACAGATGGTTTCCAGCATCTGGGCGGTCCATCCCATCGGGTCGCTGACGGCGACACCTATCCTGGCATCACCGTAATCGATACATAATATGCGCATAACCGGCTCCATTTATAATACCCGAACACAGCATGGTCGTTCTGAAACAGCTGTTAAATTGCATTCCAGGCATAATTCCCGGAGGGGAATCAGCCCGGAAAGCAATGGAAGGGATACTATTTTTCAATCATAGCCCAAAATCCAAAAAAAAGCAATGGATTTCGGCATTACAGAAACTCAATCATGCTCTCTTCCCATATGTCGGGCGCTTCATACCCAAGCAGATTGACCGCTGTTGCGGCAATATTGGCCAGTCCGAACTCACCCTGCCTGAGCCTGTATTTACCCTTATTCTTCGGGTCGAAGATGATGAATGGCACCCTGCTTAAGGTATGGCTGGTCTTGGCCTTGATCCTGCCATCCTCATCCAGCCTGGGTTTACCCGACTTATCAAGTTCATACATCTCGTCGGCGTTGCCATGGTCTGCGGTTACCAATGCCACTCCTTCAAGCTTCTCTATAACCGGGAGAATCCTTCCTAG
This sequence comes from Clostridiaceae bacterium, assembly GCA_012728015.1. Taxonomy (GTDB): domain Bacteria; phylum Bacillota; class Clostridia; order DSM-8532; family DSM-8532; genus Thermoclostridium_A. The sequence goes on from JAAYFY010000020.1 coordinate 7,772, forward strand.
GCAAAGATCCACAGCTTCAACGGCGATCCTTGCCGCCTGGAAACTCCCGGTATGCCCCACCATATCGCCATTGGCGAAATTGCACCTGGCAAAGGTGAACTTTCGGGTTGCCAGCATTTCGATCAGCTTGTCGGTGATCTCGGCGGCTTTCATCCAGGGCCTTTGCTCAAAGGGTACGATATCGGATGGGATCTCGATGTATGTTTCCAGTTCCTCGTCAAATTTACCGCTGTTGTTGCCGTTCCAGAAATAGGTCACATGGCCGAACTTCTGTGTTTCCGATATTGCCAGCTGGGTCACGCCGGTCCTTGCCATGTATTCTCCCATGGTATTCTTAATGAACGGTGGTTCAACCAGGTAGCGTTTGGGGATATGAAGGTCCCCGTCATATTCCAGCATACCGGCGTAAACCACCCTGGGCCAGCGCACACGGTCGAACTTGTCGAAATCCTCTTCCTCAAAGGCGCGGCTCATCTCAATAGCCCTGTCGCCGCGGAAATTGAAGAAGATAACGCTGTCGCTGTCTTCAATGGTGCCCACAGGCTTGCCGTCCTCAGCTATTACGAAGGCGGGTAGATCCTGGTCTATCGCGCCGGTTTCACCGCGCAGGGTTTCAATGGCTTCCCGGGCGCTGGAGAAGAGCCTGCCTTCGCCCAGCACATGGGTCTTCCAACCCCTCTCCACCATGCCCCAGTTGGCCTCGTACCTGTCCATGGTGATGAACATCCGGCCTCCGCCGCTTGCGATACGCGCATCAAAGGAATCGCTTTTTAAGCCGCTTAAAAACTCCTCAAAGGGTATCACATACTCCAGCGCCGAGGTTTCACCCACGTCACGTCCATCCAGGAGAATATGCACGCGAACCCTTTTAACGCCTTCCTGGGCTGCCCTTTTTATCATTGCCTTGAGGTGGTCAATATGGGAATGCACGTTGCCGTCGCTGAAAAGGCCGATAAAATGAAGCGTGGTGTTGTTACCGACGCAGTTTTGCGTTATTTCGGTCCAGCCCCTGCCCTGGAACAGCTTTCCGCTTTCTATGGCCTCATTCACCAGCTTGGCGCCCTGTGAATAAATCTGGCCCGCGCCTATGGCATTATGGCCCACTTCGGAATTTCCCATGTCGTCATCGCTGGGAAGTCCCACAGCCGTACCGTGGGCCTTTAGCAATGTATGTGGGCATGATGCCATCAGCCTGTCCAGGTTGGGAGTAAAGCCCGCCGTTACCGCGTTGCCTTCGGTGGCACCGGTAATGCCTATGCCGTCCATAACAACGATGAGGAGCGGGCCCTTGCTTTTTTCGTAACTATTTCTTTTGAGCATATCTCTGTTACCTGTCCTTCCTGTAGTATGGGTATTCACGTCCATTTACCAATACCAGTATGGTCAGTCTCTATACCGGTCCTGTTAGCGTATGGGGTATCGGTTTATTGGTATCTCCGGTACGGTCTTTTTATACCACATAACGCCGCCTTAAACAATCCTGAGTTAATACTAATCCATTATATATTTCCTTATACTAATCGATTCCCGGGAGGTCACCGAGTTGTCAACAATGGGGACGGTAAAATATCCGTCCCCATTGTAACTCATTTCCTGATAAACCGATTCCCGCAGCCAGCCCATGCTGCTCAGCCTGCCTTGGCGATCTTCTCGAACTCATCCAGCTTCAGGCTGGCTCCTCCGACCAGGCCGCCGTCAATATTGGGCATGGAGAATAACTCGGAGGAATTGGAGGCCTTAACACTTCCGCCGTAAAGGACGCGTGTTTTTTCGGCCACATCTTCGCCATAAAGCTCCGCTACAAGATTACGGATTATACCGCATACCTCTTCAGCCTGCTCGCTGGTGGCCGTTTTTCCGGTCCCGATGGCCCATATGGGTTCATAGGCAATAACAAGCCTGGACACTTCCTCGCCTGACAGCCCGAGAAGGGCTATTTTGACCTGGTACCTTACATGCTCGGCGGTCACGCCCTGCTCCCTCTGTGCCAGGGATTCGCCGCAGCATATGATGGGCACCATTCCCGCGTCCAGTATGGCGCGTGCCTTCTTATTTACCATCTCGTCGGTCTCGGCAAAATATTCACGCCTCTCGGAATGGCCGATGATTACATAATCCACGCCGAGATCCTTCAGCATGGCGCAGGAGACCTCGCCGGTATAGGCGCCGCTTGCCTCCCAGTGCACGTTCTGAGCAGCCACCCTTATGTTTGAGCCCTTTACAGCTTCAGTCACAGCAGGAATGCATACAAATGGAACCCCCACAACAACCTCGGATTTCGCGTCTGACACCAGGCCCTTTAAGCCCTCAACAAATTCCCTGGCCTCCGAGGGGGTCTTGTTCATCTTCCAGTTTCCCGCTGCCATAATTGTACGTTTTGCCATCTTTATTTCATCCTTTCATCAGTTTACTTCCTGTCGTTCAGAACCGCGATCCCGGGAAGCTCCTTGCCCTCGAGGAACTCAAGGGAGGCGCCTCCGCCCGTGGAAATATGGGTAATCTTGTCCGAGAAGCCCATCTGCTCGATGGCCGCGGCCGAGTCGCCCCCGCCCACGATGGTAACGGCCGATGCGGCCGACAGCGCTTCCGCTATATTCCTGGTGCCAACCGCAAACCTCTCAAACTCAAAGACGCCAACCGGACCGTTCCACACAACGGTCTTCGCGCCCTTAACAGCTTCCGAGAAGAGTTCCACGGTCTTAGGCCCGATATCCAGGCCCATCCAGCCCTCGGGTATATTATCTGAATCCACAACCTGTGATTCGGTATCGGGATCAAATTCTTTACCTACAACATTGTCAACTGGAAGAAGGAGCCTGACACCCTTCTTTTCCGCCTTGGCCAGAAGGTTTGACGCCAGATCCACCTTGTCCGCCTCATACTTGGAGGTGCCCACCGAATATCCCTTGCCCGCGAAGAAGGTATATGCCATGCTTCCGCCGATGATGAGGGTATCAACTTTATCTAGGAGGCTTTCAATCACGCCGATCTTGTCGGAAACCTTCGCTCCGCCCAGGATGGCCACAAATGGCCTTTCCGGGTCATCAAGGGCCTTGCCCATGACATCCAGTTCCTTTTTAATCAGAAAACCACTGACCGCCGGAAGGTATTCCGCGATTCCGGCCGTGGAGGCATGGGCTCTGTGCGCGGTACCGAAAGCGTCGTTGACATAGATATCCGCCATTGAGGCCAGTTCCTTCGCGAATGCCGGATCGTTCTTTGTCTCTTCCTTGTGGAAGCGGACATTTTCCAGCATAAGGACCTCGCCTTCCTTCAGGGCTGCCGCCTTTGCCTTAGCATCCTCCCCTATGACATCGGCCGCGAGCTTGACTTCCTTGCCGAGAAGTTCGCTTAAGCGCTCGGCTGCCGGTTTCATGCTGTATTTGGGGTCAGGGCCTTCCTTGGGCCTTCCCAGGTGGGAAACCAGGATCAGGCACGCACCTTGGCCGATGATATGGCGTATGGTGGGCAGCGCAGCCCTGATACGCTTGTCGTCGGTTATATTGCCGTTCTCGTCCAGGGGAACATTGAAATCAACGCGCGCTATAACACGCTTTCCCTTGATGTCGACATCAGCCACGGTCATCTTGTTCTTCATACCCATAAAAACAACTCCTTTTGAGGCTAAATACTGTATACATCTTTTTCCGATATGGGATATTAACTATTCTACCTTATTATTAGAATAATTTTCAATACAATTCCCCATTTTTCTGTTAAAAAATACACAATGTTTTGAGGTATTCCGCCCTGATCCTACCTCCAGAAATTGGCTACCTGCTTTTTTATCCCAAGCCCATTGCTCATGCCGTACTGTTCGATTATCTTCTCCCCCTGCTCTCTCCTTAGGTATACCATGTCACCCCTGCTTACCCAGCGGTTCCACTGTATCCTGAAAATTTCGGCCTTTTCCTTGTTGGCGCCCAGGACATCGGGAACGGGATGCCATGACGCTATAACCGAGCGCGCAGGCTTAAGCCCGGCGCTGATGGCCGCAAAGTTTCCCCTGCCTGCGGGCACCGTTTCATAGCGGGGAACGGCATACCGCTGGTTCATGATGGGGCTTAAAAGCTCATCAAAGGATTTCGCGAACAAGGCCGATTCTTCTGAAGACGCGTCCAGGAAGACGCGGATGGACCCGTCCTCGCGCCTTGAGATATTGATATTCTTTTCTATAAGGATCCTGCTGATAAGACCCGTTCCCTGCAAGGCATGGAACAGGCAGAATGCGCATCTTCTTGCAAACTCCAGGCTGTCCATACTGAGCACGTTCTCGCGGCTGTATTCCGCTGCTTTGCCCACACCCTTCGCGGCAGAACGTAAAAAGAGCACCGAGGCTGCCCCGCAGGCAATAGCGACAGGGATGCTCGACGCGGCGGCGATCGCCGCGGCCAGCATTGCAAATATGGCCGCTCCGCCCTTAAACCTGTTGGCTGCGGATCTTCCCCTGAGCTTGGCGGTATGGAGGGTGTACACCCCTGTATCGCAAGGCACGGCGGCCTGGTTCATGGTAAACTCCACGCTGTCCTGCTCGACGTTGACGAACTTCTCGCCTATTCTCCACATGTCATACCGGCTGTTCCGTTCCGATGACTTGGCCATCATCCTTTCGTTGAACCGGTTGATGGCATCCAGGTCCATCTCATCCATGAAGGCCAGGGACGGGTCTACATGGTTCACGCCCTTCTGGATACGTCCGTCGGCGCAAATACTGTAAAACTGCATATGTTTTTTATACAGCCTCTTAAGGTCATTGGCACCCTTCTCAAGGCCGGGCGCATAGCATACAACATCCCAGTTGTTAGCCAGCTTCCTCGGCTGTTTGTCATCCTTCCGGATGCTCCTTCCCCGGAGCTGGTTCACCGATGCGTAGGTTGCCGCGGCACAAAGGTCTATCAGGGTATTGAGGCTGACGGCGTCCCAGCCTTCGCCCAAAAGCCCCCTTGTCCCCACTATGCATTTGGTGATACCTTTTTCCAGGAGGCTTGTGGTAAACAGGACAGCCGACTTGGTGTTCCAGTCCTTTCCGCTTCCATCTATTTCATACAGCCTCCCGCCGAACACGGGCTTCATGGAAAGGGTAATGTCATAACCGTGCTCTACGGCCCACCTCCTGAATTGCTCCAGGTATGTTTCGGCAAGGTCGTCATCACAGAGGAGGCTCTTTCCTGTTACCATGACGGGGTTCAGCCTGTCCAGCTCCTCATCGGTCACCAACTCCTTGATAACGCTGATGGCCCCGCCGCATTCCTCGTCCAGCACATTCTCCAGCTTTGAGAGGGACAGGGCGTTTGAAAACTCGAAATCTGTTACAACCGCCGCCCTGATCCTGTCTCCCATTATGCGCATCTCATGCCTCAAGATATCCTTCACGGCACGAAGTTTACTCCTGCTGTAGGACAGGACCCGGTCGAGGGGCGAGATGTATGTGCGAATGCCTTTCTCGGTAAGTATGAATCCCAAGGTGTACAATGCGTCGCGGATGGCATTGTACAAAGCCTTATGGTCCTCTTCCCCGCTCAGCTTCAGGCGGTTTAACGCATAATCCTCAATGAGCATCGCCCAGTCTTCAACGGTCAGTTCCCCGGCCATCTCCCCTGTAAGCGTAATGTCATGCGGGATTCTTATCCCCGCTTTCCTCAGGTACTTGACCCCGGCAGCAGAAAAATCCGGGCGGGCGGCAAACAGCTTGCGCCACTCCCTCTGTGTGCCGTCGGCCATCCTGCGCTCTATGATCCTTGACACCACCCAGCGGCAGAAATCGCTGTTCGGGTCCCTGAACCTCTCGATCAGGTCACGGAACTTGCTGTGACAGTTGCTAAGATACTCCATTTCATTATGTTCAGGGGTACAAAAGCAGGTCATATCCTGGTACGGCGCCAGCATACCGTCCTTTACCACTGCCGGCGTGGGGATCTCAAAATCAACGGGCCCCAGGAGGTTTATGTAGTTCTGCAGGATTTCGGGCCTTTCGTCCAGGGGCGGGGTTGCGGTAAGGCCTATTATGTTCTCAATCTCCATCCATTCCAGGATATTTTTCATGACTATTGCCCAATAGGTCTGGAGATGATGGCATTCATCGAAAATGACGGTCTTGACCCCAAAATCCCGAAGCCTTTTCAAAAGCTCCCGCGTCCTTGGATGAAGCACGCTGATCAGGCTGTCCTTGTCGCCGGTCCGGCCTTCCTGGTTCTTAAGGAGCTTTCCGTGCCTTATGCCCTTGGTATATTTCGCCAGCTGTTTTTTATACTGGGCGGGATTGGAGGTTTTCATGGCCATAACCCTTGAACGGGCTTCGTCAAGTTCAATCCTCTGGTTTTCAGCTATGGAGCGCGCCCAGAAACCCTCGGCAAGCTCCACTATGGTTTCGCCCGCGTCCTCCGGAATGCTGAGGATCTGGTAGGTCAATACATTGATGAACCTGGGCTGATTCGTCTGGGAGGTCACGATCTCTCCGGGATGAACCCCGCTGTTCTCGGGGATGAACATCTCCAGCTTCTTTACCCACTGTCCCTGGATGGCCGTATTTGGGCAGATCACCAGGGAGGGCCTCCTTAGCCGGATGGCAAGCTCAATCCCTACGATGGTCTTCCCGGAACCGGGAGGGGCCACCACATGGAACCTTAAAGGCTCACCCGGCTTTTTCCTTTGCAGTTCCTGGCTGAACCGGTCCAGGATCATCTTCTGGTGGATCCTGAAGGGGTATTTGAATTTCAAAAAGGGATCATATGAAGAGGTACCCATCATGTTCTCCTTTACACAAGTTTATTAGCCCGCTCCCGGCAGATAAAACTGTATGCCACTTTATGGAACACCTACATTATATTAATTTTTCGGATTTTGGGCAAGGAACTGATGGCCTGGTGATCCTTACTGTATGCAGCAGTCGCTGTTCATGAATTTTCCATATTTCTTGTTGAACAGGGTAGGTATGACAATGATCGCGGCCAATATGAAAGACCCGATGATAGTGGGCCGGACACCTGCGAAATGGGCAATTATGCCGCTCAATGCCATTGCCAGCGGGGAAAGCCCTTCATACATGGTGGCCTGGATGCCAAACACCTTTCCCCTGTTTTCCTGGGAAACGGTAACCTGCATCACGGTCTGGGTGATGACGCTGATGATGCTGTTGCAGATACCCGCGAAAAAGGCCATGACCATGATAACCCCGAAGCTCTTGGTGAAACCGGCGATGAGCATGCAAACGATCATCAGGTAAGTGGAAAGCTTGTAGTAGAAGAAGCGCTGATCAGGCCTGATCCTGCAAACCGACAGGACCAGCATCCCAAGTATGGCGCCGGACATCAGTGATACCATCGCAAAGCCGTACCTTTCCACTCCGAAGCCCTCGGTGTTCTTAAAGAGGGGCTGGAGCAGCGTGACACCCATGGTAACGAAGAAATTGATGAACATGCCGGTAAGCATCAATATTTTAATGCCCATGATGTTCCATGAATACTTGAATCCCTCCACCATGTCCCTGACAATATGCTTTTTCATCGGACCTTTCTTAACATGGGGTATCCTGATGAAAACCTCGGTAATGGCTGAATAGATAAACGAGATCCCGTTAATGACAAAAAAGATGGGGCCACGAAGGACGGCATAAAGCACGCCTCCGAATGCATTGCCCACCAGCGACGAGGCGGTTTGCGAAATACCCCTGGCCGAATTAGCCCTGGACAGGTTATCCCTGTGGACAATCTCGGGAACGGCCGCGTTGATGGCCGGGGTGAAAAAGGCTCCGAAAAAGCTTATGAGCAACGCAAAGGGATAGATGAGCCCGAATGGAAATCTATCCATCAGGATCATTACTCCCATGGCCGCATAAAGAATACCCCTCAGCAGGTCCGAAAAAACGATCAGCCATCTCTTGTTCGCCTTGTCGGCAAAGGCCCCGGCAAATGGGCCGAACAATACCCTGGGAAGCGTAAAACAAGCCAGGATTATTCCCATGATGGCTGTCGAATTGGTGACATCCAGAACCCAGAAACCAAGAACTACCGTGAATGCGGCTTGTCCCAGGTCGGAAACCAGCTGTCCCTGCCAAAGCAAAACGAAATCCCTGTTCCAAAGCTTACTTGCTGTCGGTTTTTCGGTCATAAAATATCCTCACGTTCCGATCAAAGTCTTTGTCAGTTCCCTTGATCCGGCATTATATTACTAAATTTCAGCATTTCTTCCAGACATAAAACATATTCTATTACAAGACACAGTTTGTTTCAATAGCACACCGTCAAAAGCGGCCCGGCTTAAAGGGCAGCACTTGAAACATTATAACATAATTACCATAAAAACATGGCTTTATTTGTGCCATTCCCTGTTTCCATGCAAATCATACATCATGTTCCACCGAATGTCTGAAAAACGGGAGATATACAGGTGCTAATCCGGCTCAGCAAAGGATATGCTTTAAGGGAAGCCATGGTGCGGGAAGATGAAGATGGCAAGTAAGAAGGGGGTTTCCGCGCTGAGGGTGGCGGGAACATATATCGGCACGGTTGTGGGGGCGGGATTCGCCTCGGGCCAGGAGGTCCTCCAGTTCTTCGTCTGTTTTGGAAACGCTGGTATTGCGGGGCTTTTAGTGGTGACAGTCTTATTCATGGTCCTGGGCTTTATGGTCATGGAAACCGGAAACCGTGTCCATGCCGAGTCCCACCTGGATATAGTGGAAGCAACCTCGGGGAGGATACTTTCAGTGTTCTCAGACGTCATAATCTCCTTTTTTCTGTTCGGAACGCTATCTGCAATGTTTGCCGGTTCCGGAGCCCTGATATCTCAGCGGTTCGGGCTGCACCCTTTTTCCGGCGGGCTTCTGATGGCGGTCCTTACCACCCTTACGGTCCTGTCGGGCTTTAACGGCACCATCAACTCCATAAGCCTTGTAGTGCCCTTTCTCCTGGTTTCGGCCGTGGGCACCGGAATACTTTCCCTCTTTATAGAGCCTGAAAAAACAGCCTTGCGCAGTTTCGCCCCTAATACCGGCTTCCTCAGGAACTGGTTTTGGTCAGCCATCCTGTACACTTCCTACAACACGGTTATATCCTTTTCCATACTTGGTCCGCTGGGAGCTCGGGCAAAAAACAGGAAGGCCATATTATACGGCGCGATCCTTGGGGGTCTTGGCCTTGGCATTGGAGCCTTCGCCCTGTTTTTTTCGATCCGGCATCATTTTACAAAAGCCGCCGGCATGGAAGTGCCCATGATCTATATCGCTGGACGAGTGTCCCCGGCAGCCGGTATAATCTATGGAATCGTACTCCTTGCCGAGATCTATACAACGGCTGTCGGAAACCTCTATGGTCTTTCGGCGCGCATCTCGGCGTCGGTGCCATGGAACTCCAGGGACATTACAGTTATCAGTGCCCTGTGCGCATTTCTCATAAGCCTGCTGGGCTTCTCAAACCTGGTCAGATACCTCTATCCTTCGGTGGGCTATGCAGGAATCATCACCCTGACAAGCCTTGTGATCAACAGAAAAAACAGTATTGACAAAAAGTGATCTTTGGGCATAATATAGATTAAATTATTCATATTCCAGATGCAGTGACAGGGAAAAGTAGGCGTCTTATGACTTACAGGGAAAAACCATCATGGACTGAGAGTGGTTTTAAGCATCATAACCGCTGAAGTTCTCCCTTGAGCACACGCGTTGAATGTCCGGCCGGACTAGTAGGCAAGTGCGGAAAGCTCACCGTTACAGGAGCAGGATATCGGATTTTGCATCCCGTATCTGCAGCGAGTGCATCACGTTTGTGATGAATTTGGGTGGTACCGCGAAAGCAGCAGCCTTCGTCCCATTATTGGGGCGAAGGCTTTTATATTTTCCGGTCATGAACGGAGCAGATCCGCCGGAGCCTCTCAGGCAGGACACACGCGGGAAAGAACAGGAGGGTTGTTATGATCATCGTATTGAAACAAGGAGCGGATGGGGCCAGGGTAGAGGAACTGAAAAGATGGATTGAAAAACAGGGCCTTGTGGTTTCTCCCATCTACGGCAGTGAAAAGACTGTGCTGGGCCTGGTTGGAGACACATCGGGCCTGTCGGCCGATGAGGTGGGCATGCACGAGGTGGTGGAGAAGGTCCTGAAGGTCCAGGAACCCTTTAAGAAGGCCAACCGCAAATTTCACCCCGAGGATACCGTTATCCGGGTAGGCAATGTCCTGATCGGCGGAAGGGAACTGGTGGTCATCGCCGGACCCTGCTCGGTGGAGAATGAGGACCAGATCACCCAGATCGCCATGCAGGTTAAGAAGGCAGGTGCTTCCATGCTCAGGGGCGGGGCCTTCAAGCCCAGGACCTCCCCCTATTCCTTCCAGGGCCTGAGGGCTGAAGGTCTCATGCTGCTGAAACGGGCAGGCGAGGCTGCGGGTCTTCCCATCGTCTCCGAGATAACCAATCCCAACTATATCGAGATCTTTGACCAGTATGTGGACCTCATCCAGGTAGGGGCCAGGAACATGCAGAACTTTGAGCTTCTCAAGGAATTGGGGCGGCTCAGGAAGCCCATCCTGCTCAAGCGCGGATTTGCCAACACCCTGGAAGAAATGCTCATGGCCTGTGAGTATATCATGAGTGAAGGCAACCAGAACGTGATCCTTTGCGAAAGGGGTATCCGTACCCATGAAACCTATACCAGGAACACACTGGACCTCAGTGCCGTTCCTGCCCTCAAGCGGATGAGTCATCTGCCCGTTCTGGTCGATCCAAGCCACGGCAGCGGCCTGTCCTGGATGGTGGAACCCCTTTCCAAAGCGGCTGTGGCGGCAGGCGCCGATGGACTCATCATTGAGGTGCACAACAATCCAATGGCGGCGCTTTCAGATGGCCCCCAGTCCATCACCCCCGACGAATTTGCCTACATCATGCCCAAGCTCAGGGAGTATGCCCGGCTTGAGGGCAGGCATATCCCGGTGGGGCATGCCGTAGCCTATGCCGGGACACCGGGTTCCTTTTCCTATGAAGCAGCAGAAAAGCTCTTCCCCACCTCAGCCATGGTGGGGCTCGAGCGGTTTGAGGATGTATGCGAGGCGGTATCCCTGGGGAAAGCAGAAGCAGGTGTGCTTCCTGTTGAAA
>JAAYFY010000021.1 GCA_012728015.1 Clostridiaceae bacterium
GCCGCTCCCCTTTTCGCGCAATCAAGGGAAGGATCGGGTTCCACATCGAAGAAGGTCGTATGGGTTATGCCCATCTCGTCCAGTTTATCCGTAATGGCCTTTGTATAGCCGTTTTTATAAAGGAATGAATCGGTCACTATAAAGGCCTTCTTCTTTCCCATCACATTCTTAAGCTCATCCAGGGCAACAGGCAGGCTACCCCTCTTTATATAGACCTTTTCGGGGGCCCTGAACCAGAGCATGTTTTCCCGCCTTTCGGCCACGGTCTTAATGTTGAGAAGGTGCTTGACACCTACGTTATCCGATACAGAGTTGCCTCCCCATGAACCGCAGCCAAGCGTAAGGGACGGCGCAAGCCTGAAGTTGTACAGATCCCCTATGCCGCCGTGGGATGAAGGGGTATTGACAAGGATCCGGCCGGCTTTCATGCGTTCTGAAAACTCATTCAGCTTTTCCTGTCCGGTTACGGTATTCAAATAAACTGCAGCGGTATGCCCGTAGCCTCCGATCTCCACAAGGCGTTCAGCCTTATCCAATGCTTCCGCAAAGTCCTTTGCCCTGTACATTGCAAGGACCGGCGAGAGCTTTTCATAGGCGAATTCCTCGGAAAGGTCGGTTTTCTCAATTTCCCCTATGAGAATTTTGGTATTCCCGGGAACTGAGATACCGGCCATTTCCGCGATCCTGAAAGCCGTTTGACCGACAATTTTCGCATTGAGAGCGCCATTTATGACGATGGTCCTGCGGACCTTTTTCAACTCTTCCTTGTTGAGGAAATAGCAGCCCCTGTTCCTGAACTCTTCTTTTACCTTGTCATAAACCTTGTCAAGGACTATCACAGCCTGCTCCGACGCACAGATCATGCCGTTGTCAAAGGTCTTGGAATGGATGATGGAGTTAACCGCAAGCAGGATATCTGCAGAATCATCTATGATGGCAGGCACGTTTCCGGGGCCCACGCCTATGGCCGGTTTTCCAGATGAATACGCCGATTTCACCAGCCCTGGACCGCCTGTTGCCAGAATCAGGTCTGCCTCCTTCATGAGAAAATTGGTCATCTCAAGGGAAGGGACATCAATCCAGCCGATTATTCCCTCGGGAGCGCCTGCTTCGACAGCCGCTTCAAGAACAATCCTGGACGCTTCAATGGTGCAGTTCTTCGCCCTCGGGTGGGGGCTTATAATGATTCCGTTCCTGGTCTTAAGGGCCAGAAGGGTTTTAAAGATCGCCGTTGACGTAGGGTTGGTGGTCGGAATAATTGCCGCGATTACGCCCACGGGTTCTGCGATCTTCTTTATCCCGTAGGCCTTGTCTTCCTCTATAACGCCGCAGGTTTTTACATCCCTGTAGGCATTATAGATATACTCGGAAGCGTAGTGGTTTTTAATCACCTTATCCTCGGCAACGCCCATGCCGGTCTCCTCCACCGCCATTTTAGCCAGCGTGATCCTCGCCTTATTGGCCGCGGAAGCGGCCGCAAGGAAGATCCTGTCCACCTGCTCCTGGGTGTAGGTTGAAAAAATCTTCTGTGCTTCCTTTACTCGTTCCAGCGCCTCTTTAAGCCTGTCCACGTTGTCAACGGTGTTGTACCTGCAGTTATTCTTCGCAGCCATCCTGTTCATAGCCATCCTCCTTTCGCAAAATCCC
>JAAYFY010000022.1 GCA_012728015.1 Clostridiaceae bacterium
CCGGCAAATAAGGTGGACAAAGCACCATTACTTGTATTACAATTGTTCTGGTAAAACAAGCAGATGGTGCTTTTCAACGTAGTTTTACGGCCCTGCTGCATAGATCGTTTCATGAACCGGCGTAAGACTCGGTAATATTGGCAGAAAAAAGAAAGGAAGATAGGATTATGGACGTACAGACAGCTGTAAACGCAATACGGATACTGAGCGCCGACCAGGTACAGAAAGCTAACTCCGGACATCCGGGACTCCCCCTGGGAGCGGCCCCCATAGCTTACGAGCTTTGGGCCAACCATATGGTGCATAACCCGAAGAACCCCAAGTGGATCAACAGGGACAGGTTTATCCTCTCCGCCGGCCACGGATCGGCAATGCTGTACTCGCTGCTGCACCTGTTCGGTTACGATCTGCCCCTTTCAGAACTGAAGAGGTTCAGGCAGCTGGACAGCCTTACCCCGGGACACCCGGAATACGGCCATACCGCCGGTGTTGAGGCAACCACCGGTCCTTTGGGAGCTGGTCTCGGAATGGCAGTAGGAATGGCGATAGCCGAGAGATACCTTGCGAGCAAGTTCAACCGGGATGGTTATAACATCTTCGATCATTATACCTATGCCCTTTGCGGCGACGGCTGCCTGATGGAAGGCATATCCTACGAGGTCCTGTCCCTTGCCGGTACCCTTGGCCTTGGCAAGCTGATCGTGCTCTATGACAGCAACTCGATCACAATTGAAGGCGGTACCGATCTGGCCTTCCACGAAGATGTGACAAAGCGCTTTGAAGCCATGGGCTTCCAGACCATTGAAGTTCCTGACGGCACTGATCTTGCAGCTATAGGAAGGGCAATAGAAGAAGCCAGGGCAGAGAAAAACAGGCCATCTCTGATAAAGATAACCACCGTAATAGGTTACGGCTGTCCTGCAAAAGCCGGAAAAGCCAGCGCCCACGGTGAACCCCTGGGTGAGGAAAACGTGAAGCTTCTCAGGGAAACCCTTGGCTGGAAGCACGATGAAGCCTTCCATGTGCCGGATGAGGTTTACCAGCATTACGGAAAGATCGCCGAAAAGGGCGCCGCAGCCGAGGATGCATGGAACAGGATGTTCGCGGAGTACTCTGCAAGATATCCTGAGCTAAAGGCTGAACTGGATGCCTGGATGTCCGGTTCCAACGCGGCAAAGCTTGAGAATGACGAGAATTACTGGAAAAAGGATACGAAGGCCAACGCCACCCGCAATATCTCAGGCAGCGTCATCAACTATGTGAAGGATGTTGTTAAGGAACTCGTGGGAGGAAGCGCCGACCTTGGCCCTTCAAACAAGACCGTTATGAAGGACGAGGCTTCGCTGTCGAAGGATATGCCCGCAGGAAGGAACATCCACTTCGGCGTGCGCGAACATGGAATGACTGCGGTTGGCAACGGCATCCTGCTCCATGGCGGCCTGCGCACTTATATCGCCACCTTCCTTGTGTTCGCGGACTTCATGAAGCCCATGCTGCGCCTGGCATCCCTTATGAAGATTCCTCAGATCGCTGTGCTGACCCATGACAGCATAGGCGTAGGCGAGGACGGACCGACCCATCAGCCCATTGAACAGCTCACAATGTTAAGGAGCATGCCCAATATGAATGTATGGCGCCCTGCCGACGAAATGGAAACAAGGGCTGCATGGTTCAGCGCGCTTACACAGAAGGAGACCCCCTCGGTTCTTGCGCTGTCCCGCCAGAACCTGCCTGTCTTGGATGGCACCTCAAAGGAGGCGCTGAAGGGCGCATATATCATCCATAAGGAAAATGGCTCATCGCCCGATATCATACTCATGGCGTCCGGATCTGAAGTAAGCGTTGCGATAGAAGCCGCAAAACTTCTTGAAGACGAAGGAAAATCCGTGCGTGTTGTAAGCGTTCCCTGCCTTGATGTATTTGAAAAGCAGAGCAGCGAATACAAGGAGAGCATTCTGCCGTCCGGCTGCAGGAAGAGAGTGGCGATTGAAGCGGGAAGTTCAGTGTCCTGGGGCAAATATGTGGGCCTTGATGGCGCTTATGTCACCATGGACAGGTTCGGAGAATCCGCCCCGGCCGGTGAACTGTTCAAGAGATACGGGTTCACCGCCGAGAATGTGGCCAAGGTTGCCAGGTCGCTCTGAAGCAAATACTGAGATAAATCGGATACTGCGATTCAGGTATAAAAGGGAGAATGTTTTCTCCCTTTTTAATTGAAATTTAATCATCCAAATCGGCAAAACATATTGACGGGGATAAGTGAGAGCACTATAATATAAACAATAATAAACAGGAGTTTATTAATGCAGTACCTGAAGGATGAGGTAAAGGCCGCCATAAAGAGGGCCGCGCTGGAGGAATTCGGGAAAAAGAGCTACTCCCAGGCTTCCATGCGGGCTATCGCCAAAAATGCCGGGATTACCGTTGGCAATATCTACAGGTATTTTCAGAGCAAGGACGAACTGTTCAACGATATCATGGATCCTGCATGGCAGACTATTACCCGGGCGATCTTTGACCAGTACAACGAGGCAGAGGACCCGCTGTTTATATCCGGTATCATTTCGGCCATTATGATGATCTACCGGAAGTACACTGCCGAGATCTATATACTGTTCCATAACAGCAAGGATTCGAAGTATGAGAACATAAAGAGCGGGTTGGTGGAACTGATCGCCGGACGCCTGGAAAAGGATATGCTCACGCAGCTTCAATCATCCGGCAGGAAGGTGAAGGATCCGTATATTTTCAAAATAATTGCCAATGCCATTGTTGACAGCTTCTACCTGATCATCAGGGAGTTAAGGGACGATTTCGACAGGGTGGAGGCCCTGATGGAAAAGACTATAACAGTATTGGTCAAGGACCTGCATA
>JAAYFY010000023.1 GCA_012728015.1 Clostridiaceae bacterium
ATGACGTGTAGATTTTGTAACTTAATGTTTTGATATGACTGGTATAATTTCCAGTTACTTTATACCAGTTATATTGATGTGTAAGTGGTGTATGTTGCTGCTTACAAAATATATTATACGAGGAGGAGAAAATCTTGAAAAGCTTGAAAAAGAATGGGTTTTTATCTTATCCCTGGTATTGGTCATCTCATTAATGGCAGGCTGCGGGAGCAGTCAGGCTCCGACGGCCACAGAAATATCCCCAGCGACGACTACCGAACCAACCTCCGCAGTGACGACTACCGAACCAACCTCCGAAGGCGACGAGATTGTCACCCTGAGATTCTCATGGTGGGGCGGTGATGCTCGCCACGAAGCAACCTTAGCTGTCATAGAGGCGTTTATGAAGAAGTATCCCAACATAAAGATCGAGCCCGAATATGGCGCGCAGGACGGCTACAACGAGAAGAAAACAACCGAGTTTTCCACAAAGACCGCACCGGACATCTTCCAGATCGAAACCGGATCAGGCCCGGAATACTGCAGAATGGGCGTGCTGTACAATCTTTCCACGCTCAAAAACATCAGTTTTGACAAGTTCGATCCTAACTTTATCAAGGAAAACGGCCAGTTCGGCACCGGCAGCCAGTATGCAATTCCGACCGGCATTGCGGGCAGCGCGCTCATAGTCAACAAGACTCTGGCTGATGAAATCGGAATTGATTTCACCCAGCAATACGATTGGGAGCAGCTCATTGAGTGGGGCAGAAAAGTGCAGGAGTACAATCCGGAGTATTACCTGCTCTCGGTCAATACCTTCAATGGAGTTTCTTTCTTTGTTCGTACATACGCCCGTCAGCTTACTGGCCGTGCGATAATCGACGATGAGACCAAGACTCTTACCTTGACAGAAGAGCAGTTTACAGAGATCTTTGACCTCATTGACAGGTTGTATAAGTCAAAAACATGCGCGCCCGCAGCTTATAAAGCGCCTTACAACCCGAACAAGCATCAGGAGGATCCGAAATGGATCAACGGAGAGTATGTCGCGTCTGTAGGTTACACCTCCAATGCGCTGGTGCTGTCGGAAGCCAATCCCAATGTGGAATACATCGCGGGATGCATGCCGCTGTTGCCAAATCGCAAGAGCGACGGCTGGGTTAACAACTGTCCTCAATTCATGGGAATATATGCGGAAACAAAGCATCCTGAGGAGGCCGCGTTGTTCCTGGACTTCTTCTTCAACTCCGAAGAAGCAGCCGCTCTCCTCGGGACAGTGCGTTCGGTTCCACCCAGCCTTCGCGCAGAAAATTGTTGCCGAAAACGGCTCTCTTGATAAACTGACGGCCGAGGCCGTGGAACGCAGCCTTACTTATAGTGGCTTTGACGACGGCGGACTGACCACATCAGCTGAGGTAGCAAAGATTATGGAAGAAGCTTATGAGGCGGTTGCTTATGGCGTTATGACCCCCACTGAGGCAGCAAAGGACATCGTCCAAAAGTTAAACGACTTCCTTGCCAGGCAGTAACACCTGGTTTGCAAGTTCTTATGTCAATGTTTCGAAATTTACTATGACTGTAGCCATGAAGGGGTATTCACATGATACCCCTTCATGGAAATAAGGGAACTATATGTGGTAATTTCATTTATCTTCTTTGTTCCCTTTGAAAGGAATGGCATATATTATGAAAGGCAGTAGTTTGTCTAAGCGAAACAGGATGGCGTATCTGTATATTCTGCCTTGGCTTATCAGAATTGTGGTATTCTCAGTATACCCGTTTTTTATTTCTTTTTATTACTCTCTTTGCGACTACAATCCGTTGTTGTCACAGCATGCCTTTATCGGGTTTACTATGTAAAGCTTTTTACAAAAGACTCCGAATTTTTTAAGTCACTGAAGGCAACTCTGCTTTATACGGTTTACACTGTGCCGTGCAAAATGTTAATGTCACTTGCCATTGCTTTGATGCTGAACAAAGCCCGTAGGGGAATAGGCGTCCTTAGAACCATCTATTACCTGCCGTCTTTGTTTGGAGGCAGTATTGCGGTCGCCGTTCTCTGGAAGATTATGTTTATGGACAAAGGTATGGTCAACAACTGGTTAAAAACATTAGGCGTTTCCACTGTTTCGTTTTTGGGTGACCCAAAGTTCGCTTTGCCTACATTGAGATTGCTTGAGGTCTGGCAGTTCGGTTCCTCAATGGTACTGTTCCTGGCGGCTCTGAAACAGGTGCCTAATACACTGTATGAAGCGGCAAAAATAGATGGCGCCAACAGCATCAAACGATTTTTTTCCATCACTTTACCCGGCATTTCTCCCATCATATTCTTCTGTATCATTATGCAGACCCTGAATGCCATGCAAAACTTCACATCGGCTTTTGTCATTACCAAGGGCGGACCATTGCATTCCACATATATGCTTGGGGTAAAGTTGTATAACGATGGATTTAAGCCGCTTATGCTTCCGAACGCTATTTTGATTATCCCCCGCTATACCATTTTTCGTGATTTTAACGTGCTCGACAGCTATTACCCGTTTTATCTTATGGCCGCCTTTGCCTGTTATCCGTTTTTTACATATATGCTTGTGCAGTTTATTCGTGGAATTCCAAAGGAGCTTGATGAAGCTGCCTACATTGACGGCTGCGGCTCATTTGGCATACTTGTAAGGATCCTGCTGCCGCTTCTTAAGCCGGCTTTATTCTCGGCTGGTTTGTTTCAGTTCCTGTGGACATACAACGATTATTTCAACTCCCTGATTTATATAAGCAGCATCAAAAAATACACCGTATCCCTGGCTCTCAGGATGACCATGGATAACGAAGCCACAACAGCATGGAACAGCATTATGGCGATGTCCTGCCTGGTGGTTCTGCCGGTTGTCGTGTTGTTTTTCCTGTGCCAAAGGTATTTTATTGAGGGGATAGCGACTACTGGCCTGAAAGGATGAGAACAGCGTTTGAAAAAAACCGGTTCTGAAAGGTTTCAGGCCAGCCCTGCCTTTTTACAGGCTGATTGGGATTATTAAAATGGCTGCGATAAATCGCTTTATTGACCATTAATCAAACATATGGTAATATTTGAACTAAATAAGAATCCTACCTGTAAGAAGTGCAAAGGGTTGCAGCTGGAGGAGAAACAGAAATCAGGGAGATGATATAGTGTCTGAAGAAAGGCGTGAACCGATAGAACAAGATAATTCGGGAAAGCGTGGAATTACGATTTCTCCTCGACCTGAACCAACTCCTGATCGCGGTTTTATCCTTGGGGTAATTTTTACTGTTTGTATTATGGCGTTTATACTTGCGGTTGTAAGAGGATGGCCGCTGTTGATCAGGGAAGGGCTTACAACGGAAACAATCGCCATTATTGCAACCATTATAATTTCTCAGGTCATTGGCTGGAGGATTGAACGTTCATCATATATTTCCGGAATTGTTACCTGTAGTGTCGTTGCTGCAATTATCGCTTTTATATTAATGATAGTCGCCATATTTGCATTGCCCGGGTTTTATATCGGTCATGACGTCTTTGCCGGGATTGTTAATTTCTTATTAGGCGTACTTACGATTGCCGGAATGAGTATTGTCCCATCAATACTATTTGGACTGCCGCTATTTATTTACAGGTATTCCAATATGAAATCAAGGGTTAAGCGCAACCCTTTGCGATCGTTAATCATAGATATAGTTAAATCAGCCCGTGAAATTGATTCAGACTTAAAGGTTCTTGTTGAACATGATAAAGTAAGTATCCTGACAAAAAGCGAGCAAATAATTATAAACTATAATGAACATGGATATGCAAATATAGATGACATGATAAAAAAGATCCTGATTAAGGATATTATTGAAACAAGTTTGGGAAGCGATTACAAGTATAAAAGAAAACAGAATACAATTGAAAAAAGAAGTCCCGGTATTTCAAAAGAGAATAATACGGCAGTAAAGTACAAAGACTGGTGATGATTGCGGTTCAAATCAAACCAGGGGAACCGTCCCCTTGGTTTGAGCCAGGGGAACCGTCCCCGTATACTCCCTGGTATTTTGGGTCAAGCATTTCGGCGATTTTCCTCATTGCGTTATACAGGCATTCTTCATCGGAAACGCCGCCGGGGTTCTTTTCTTCTATCCGGAAAGGCTGCCCTATCTTTACCTTCACTGCTGCATGATGCGGGGTTTCCCTGCCCATATCATCCTGGTTGATAGGCATCAGGCGTTCCGTTCCCTCAAGTGCTATCGGAACAATATCAGCCCCGGAGAGCCTTGCCAGCAGAAGAAAACCCCTTTTGGCCTTTATCATGGAACCGGACCTGCTTCTTGTCCCCTCGGGGAATATCAGGATCGACTCCCCCGTTTTCAGCACTTCCAGGGCCTTTTTGATCGGCTTTCTGTCAGCCGAGTTCGGGTTTATGGGGATATGCCTGACCGTTCTGAGGAATATCGATGTAAATGGATTTGCTTTCAGCTTTATACCTGCCATGAATATGACGTTATTCTTCTCAAGCACCTTGTTGAGAACAATGCCATCCATGTTGCTCAAATGATTTGCTATATGTATCGTCGGTTTGCCTATCCTTTCGGACAGGATTTCATCTCCCGTTACTTCTATTCTTGCATATTTATTAAGAAGGGTTTCGGCCGCTCTTTTCCCAATATACCGGATAACCCTGTCCGGGAGAATGCTTATAACAGGCGCCAGCACTTGTATTATTCTCATTTCTACCTCATAAACGACCAGGTTTTCTCTTCGTCATTACACTCACCATACAACCTCATATTATAGCAATTACCAGGCATTATGGGAAGTATTGAAGAAGGAACACCATGTATTGTTGCATAATTATACGTTTATATAGTATAATTATACATAATAAGACCGGAGGTGAGTGTTATGGAGGTTAATTATAACGAAATATCCAGGACATACGATCAGGTCCGGAAAGAAAACAGGGACTTGCTGGAAATATTCATCGAAGAGGTCGGTATTACGGACAGGACAAGGATCCTGGACTTTGGATGCGGAACGGGGAATTACGCCGATGCCCTGCAAAGGCTTACACATGCTCAAGTTTATGGAGTAGAGCCTTCTGATGGTATGAGGGAAAAAGCAATAGCAAAGAACCCGAATATCACTTTTGTAAATGGCAACCATGAAAACATACCTCTTGAGGATAACTACTTTGACTTTGTGTACATGACGGATGTTATTCACCACATTCCGGATGTTTCGATGATGTTTAGTGAAATTCGAAGAGTACTTAAGAGGGGTGGAAGCCTCTGCATAGTTACCGAGTCCCATGATCAAATCGATAACAGGTTTTTTGTAAAATACTTTCCCTCTACGGCAACAGTTGATAAAAGAAGATATCCTGACATTGATGAAATAATAAGTAAAGCCACTGAGCAGTCCCTTGAACATATAAAGAATGTTGTCAAGGGCGAAGGCGCGGTAGGTCCAGTTACTTCCCAGTTTGTTGAGCTTGTCAGGAATAAAGGGTATTCAATGTTTCACTTGATACCTGACGATGAGTATAATGAAGGCTTGAAACAACTGGAAACTGATGTTTTGTCCGGAAATTTAATATGCAGGCACTCCGGGGAGACACTTGTATGGTTCAGAAAGAAATAATGATAATATATTGGCTTAACAGCAGCTACCGGTTTTAGTCAAAGGACGCAGGGGAAACACTCCCATGCGTCCTTCAAATTGCCGGGAGATAGTTTATGGTCAAAGCCTGCCATCATCTGAATTTTTCGATATACCCGAAGATGAAGACCGCCAGTATCAGTACAGGCAGGATATAGGTAAGATAAAACCTCGTTTTATGCGGCAGCTTGATACCTGTTCCGCTGTTGGCTTCATTGATAAAGTTCTTCCATCCCCATCCATAACGGGTAACACAAAACAGAACATATACCAGTGAGCCTAAAGGCAGGATATTGTTACTGACTATAAAGTCCTCAAGGTCAAGTATTGTTGATCCTTCTCCCATGGGCATAAAACCGCTCCAAAAATTAAAGCCGAGGGCGCATGGCAGGGAGAGAATAATGATAGCGATAGCATTGATCAGCACCGCTTTCTTTCTTGAGCAGCCAAACAGATCAATGGCAAATGAGATAATATTCTCAAACACCGCGATTACTGTGGACAACGCGGCAAATACCATGAATACATAGAAGAATATTCCCCATACCTGTCCCAGCGGCATGGCATTGAAAATATTGGGCAGTGTGAGAAATACCAGGCTTGGACCGCTTCCGGGATTGACGCCGAAGGAGAAACAGGCAGGGAAGATGATCAGCCCGGCAGTAATGGCAACGAAGGTATCAAGAGCTGTAATACTGATGCTTTCCTTGAGCAGGCTGCGTTCTTTGGAGGTATAGCTTCCGAATATGGCCATACTGCCCATTCCAAGGCTCAGGGTGAAGAAGGCCTGTCCCATGGCCGCATAAATCGTTGTCCATACACCGTTTTTAACGAAGTTATCAATATTGGGTGTAAGATAGAAGGCAAGGCCTTCACCTGCATTTGGAAGTGTCAGGGAACGGACAGCCAGTACAATCATGATGATAAACAGGCAGGACATCATGATCTTGGTTATCCTTTCCACACCTTTTCGCAATCCCAAAGAGCAGACCAGAAAACCCAGGATGCAGATAATAGCCATCCAGAATACACAGGCGCCGGCATCCGAAACCAGGCCGCCAAAGATCCCTTCAACTTCTGATGGCGATACACCTGTAAAATCTCCCTTTAACATGTAAAAGAGATAGGCCAGCATCCATCCCGATATCGTGGTGTAGAACATCATCAGAAGATAATTTCCTGCCATGGCGAACCATTTGAACAGATGCCACTTACTCCCTTCCGGTTCCAGCTCATCAAAGGATTTGGCCACACTTTTCCTGCTGGCGCGTCCGACCGAGAATTCCATAACCATGATGGGCAAACCAAAAATCAGAAGAAACAGCAGATAAATAATGACAAATATTCCGCCGCCATAGGCACCGGTTATATACGGAAACCGCCAGACATTTCCCAGTCCTATGGCGCATCCGGCAG
>JAAYFY010000024.1 GCA_012728015.1 Clostridiaceae bacterium
CCCATGAGATGGGCTTTGCCAGGGAGGTCGCAACCAGGGTGATGTTCATGGACGAGGGAAGGATCGTAGAGGAGAATACACCGCAGGAACTCTTTTCCAATCCCCAGCATCAGAGGACTAAGGAATTTCTGTCAAAGGTTTTATAATAAAAAGCATAACGCGGGCGCCTTCCTTGAAGGTGCTCCTTTTTTATGCTATAGTAGCATTTATCGAATAGAAAGGGGTTTTGAATTTCATGTACTCTGTACGCTTAAGGTAATCCTCAGCATAAGTGATGAACCTGTCCGCATCGATAGGCTTTTTTTGTGTGCCTGATTTGCGAATTTTGATTAACTATGGTCAGGATTTACCATGATTAATTCGTTTTTTTGAAGGCATGCAGTTAAGGTCCTGGTGTGGGTGAGGTCTGCTTTGTTGTGTCCATACAGCGATAACTTGATTAAGGAGTGCATGAAAATGTCAGATATAAAAAAACCGGCCCAATGGAAAAAAGATTTTTTCATCATATGGTCCGGACAGTCGATTTCCCTTATTACCAGTGCCATTCTTCAAATGGCTATTATCTTTTATCTTACCGAGAAAACAGGTTCAGCTCTGATCCTTTCCCTTGCTTCCATGGCGGGATTCCTGCCATATGCCCTGCTGGGTCCGGCCATCGGCGTACTGGTTGATCGCTATGACCGTAAGATGGTTATGATATCGGCCGATCTTCTGATTGCCGCCGCGGGAGCGGTTCTGGCAGTCGTCGACATATATATGGAACTTCCTGTCTGGCTTGTGCTTGTGGTTTTGTGCCTGCGAAGCCTCGGGAACGCCTTTCACTCTCCGGCAATTAATGCTGTAACGCCGTTGCTTGTTCCGGAAGATCGGCTTACAAGGTGCGCGGGTTACAGCCAGTCGATGCAGTCAGTCAGTTATATAGTAAGCCCAGCCCTGGCAGCGTTTCTCTATTCTGTATGGGAACTCAATGCCATCATTGCCATTGATGTGGCAGGCGCCGTGCTGGCAAGTCTTACCGTCATGCTTGTTCGTATTCCAAAACTACCGGCGAACAGGCAAAACAGCAGACCGGGCATAATCAGGGAGATGAAGGAGGGTTTTCTTGCACTGAGGGAGAACAAAGGCTTATTCGCTTTACTGTTGGTAGGAACGCTGTATATGTTAGTGTATATCCCGCTTAACGCTCTGTATCCGCTTATGAGTACGGAGTATTTTAATGGGACGCCTATTCACATCTCTGTCACTGAAATAGCCTACGCTGCGGGCATGCTCGCAGGCGGTTTGCTTCTGGGTATTATGGGAGCCTTTAAGAAAAAAATCCTTTTGATAACCGCTTCCATAGTGCTCATGGGATTAAGCCTGATCATATCGGGGTTGCTTCCCCCGACCGGATTTATTGCCTTTGCTGTATGCTGCGCATTTATGGGGCTGTCGGTCCCATTTTACAGCGCGGTTCAAACGGCCCTGTTCCAGCAGAAAATCAAGGCCGAATACCTCGGGCGTGTGTTTTCCCTGACTGGCAGCATCATGTCGCTTGCAATGCCCATAAGTCTTGGGTTGTCGGGATTTTTTGCAGATCAGATCGGCGTGAGCCGATGGTTTCTGATATCAGGAATTCTGATCCTGTGCATCGCCTTTTTATGTCCTGCCATACCCGCAATACGAAAACTGGATCCGGGTGAAACCATTGATTATGGTTGAGCCTTCTCCCCGGAAATGGGCGGCCATTGGTGACAAAAACCGTTAATGACAACAGGGACATGCTTGTGATAATTTTAATTCATCAGGCTAAGGAGACCTACAGGATATGAAAATACTCTTTGTTGAGGATGACAAGATCATTGCAGCCGGGTTGTGCTATTCCCTCCAGCAGGAGGGCTATGATGTCACCCATTGCCTGGGCGTCGAGTCGGCCAGGGCTGCTCTCAATGAGCAGAGTTTTGGTCTGGCGCTCATTGATCTGGGGTTGCCGGACGGGAGCGGGTATGACGTTTGCAGGCTTGTCAAGGCAAAGGCCGATATCCCGGTGATATTCCTGACAGCCATCGACGACGAGGTTAACGTGGTAATGGGGCTGGACATGGGCGCCGATGATTATATCACCAAGCCCTTCCGCATCAGGGAACTGCTTTCCCGTATAAGGACAGTAATCCGCAGGTACGACAGGGCAGAGCCGCCCAAAATGGTTTATGATTTCTGCGGCATCACCATAGATACCGCCCGCGCCAAGGTATACAAGGGAAGCAGGGAGATCATTCTGACCTCCCTTGAATACCGGCTGCTCCTAATCTTTGCAAGAAACAGGGGACAGGTTCTTGGCCGTAATCAGATCCTTGAATCCCTTTGGGATGTGGCAGGGGATTTCGTTAATGACAATACCCTGACGGTGTATATCAAACGCCTGCGGGAGAAGATAGAGGACGATCCCCAGCATCCACGGATCATCCAGACCGTCCGGGGCATGGGGTACATCGGTGGCCAACCTGATTAGAACAAGGACATAGGCTGCTTTTCCATAAGGGGAGAAAACAACTGTGTTAAGGAACAGGGAGATTGGGATTATATTGGCCCTTACGGCTTTAATCTCGGCAGCAGGCGTGTCTGCCTGCTTTTATGTTTCGGTTCCGGCGGGTATCATAGCGTTGTCTTCGCTGGTTCTTGTAATCCTGATATTCATTCTTTTTACCCGCTGGAGATACCCTCTTGATGATGAATCATTAAGGATTTATGCCCGGGAGATCGGTGCGGATTTCTACAGGCTGAAAGACCCCGGCAGGCCTTCCGCCATTGTCATCGATGCTTACACGTTTATCGACGAAAAGACGGGAGAGCATTCGGAAGCAAAGATCATCAATGCCCGCGAGGGAGATAAGCTGGATATAGGATATACAGACTGGGAGTCTGGCAGCGAGGTGCACTCAGAACCACTGGAGATTGCTGCGCTTACCGGTAAGCCGCCCATGGGTGTGATAAATAAGGGAGTGAACACCCTCCG
Organism: Clostridiaceae bacterium; assembly: GCA_012728015.1. Taxonomy (GTDB): domain Bacteria; phylum Bacillota; class Clostridia; order DSM-8532; family DSM-8532; genus Thermoclostridium_A. The sequence continues at coordinate 2,996 of JAAYFY010000024.1, forward strand.
CATCATCATCTCCAGGGATGTTCTTGACAGGATGATCCGGGGCGTCGATACCCTCGCTAAATCCGTGAATACCGATCTGTACATGAGAAGCGACGATCCCATGCGCCTGCAGGAAAATATTGAGGAGTATCTGAAAAGTGTCGGAACTGGGATCCGCGTATATAATGTCTACCAGTCAAGACAGACAGATGAGCAGATGGTTCTGCTGATGTCGGTTTTCACATACGGCTTCATGGCCCTGATTACGGCCATCTGTATCGCTAATATCCTCAATACCATATCCACCAGCATAGCCCTCAGGAAACGCGAGTTCGCCATGCTGAAATCGGTGGGCATGACGCCGAAGAGTTTCATCAGGATGATCAACTACGAAAGCATTTTCTATGGCATAAAAGCGCTGCTCTTTGGCCTGCCGGTAAGTTTTGCAGTGATGTACCTGATTTTTAATGCACTTGGAGGCGAGTTCAGCTATGAGTTCATCGTTCCCTGGTCCAGTGGTGCTGTGGTCG
>JAAYFY010000025.1 GCA_012728015.1 Clostridiaceae bacterium
CGGGTATGCCTTTGCGAGTGGCTTTGATGAGATTGCCGGCTCGCGATGACATCTCTCCCGGCTATTCTTCAGGCGGTTTTATGAGTTCCCACATTTGGTTTACCAGGAAAGCGGCGCCCACCATTATGAAAAACATAATCTGGTAGGCATAGCGTGGGTCCGGGATGAACAAAAGCTGTATACCCAGGATGACCAGCCCGTAAAAATACAGGCAAAATCCCTTTATGCTCCTTAAGGAGTGCCATATCATCCCGGGGATACCCATATAGATGATCATGCCGTGGATAAACTCATGGATCTTCTTTGTCCCGGGAATCAGGTTCAGCAGGTAGGGCGTTTCGAAGGTATACCGGGTCTTGCCACAGGTAAACCATCTTATATAGAGCCACGGATCTGTTTTAAGACCCTCAATGATCCTGCGGATGCCCCACTCCCTCTGGGCATCGTTTACACCCTTAATACTCTCGGGTATATCCTGGAAATAATCCTGCCAGTAAGGATAGGTGCCGGCCAGGAAAGCGTTTCCGTCGCCCTTGGCAGTAATGACAAGTGTTCCGAGGGTTACGATATTTCTGATCCACCAGGGCGCCATAACCGCAACGAATCCGGCAAGCTGCAGGGCGAACACCTTTGCGATCTTCCTCATGGTAAAGGGTTTTGTAAGGCTTTGCGGGTTTATTCCAAAGATTTGGCCCTGTCTCTTCCTGCCGCTTATGATGAGGTAGATGAACGGTACAACGAACAGGGGCAGAAGCGTGGGCCGTACCAGGATGTGCAGTCCGAAAGCCATGCCGGAAAGCAGGTGCAGGAGCCTATTCCCGGAGTCAAAAGCCAGGGCCGCGATATAGAAATAGACCAGCATGGTGAAAAGCCCCAGTCCCTCGGTAAGGATCAGGACGCAGGACATAACATAGGTGGGATAGACCGCCACAAACAGTGCTGTTAAAACCGCGGGAAGGTTTTTGCCAAAAACCCTCCTCACGACACCAAAGGCCAAAAGAGCGCTGAAACTTCCTATAACCGCCTGGATAAGGCGCACTGCAGTGATCTGGCGCCAGGGATCGCCCAGCACCTTATAGACTAAAGCCAGGAAAACCGGGTACGCCGGCATGACCCGGGCATTTGAGACCCCTGGAGACCCGCCGTAGGGGTTGCCGTCATACCAATAGCCGTAGATGCCGGTATCGGCAAGCTGATGGGACATGAGCCAGTAGTTTTTAGCGTCCCCGGAAAGCCCCATGTTATCCTTGAAGCGAAGAAAAGCCATGCCCCTTAAGGCAAGGGCCAGCAGGAATATGCAGATTAATACAGCCCACAGAACAGGGTTTGTTTTTCTCTTGTTGATCATGATGTCCTCCGGACTTCTTGCATCCGTATTGCCATTGCGGGCAAAGCGTTGCAGTCGCTTGGTAAGTGGCTTTTACGAGATTGCTTCGTCACTTCGTTCCTCGCAATGACATGTGGGGGCGGCTTCGTCTCCTTGCAATGACATTGTGGGTGACTTAAAAATAGTTTACCCTACTTTCCTTCTGGCCGCATCCCCTTTATCTCAGAGGCCCCAAGGCCGGCAAGCATTATGAAAAGCGGAACCGCCGGCATATGGTACCTGGGCTGGACCTCCAGGAAAGAATAGGCGAGGAACATCGCCCCTATTATAAGCCAAAACAGTGCAGGCTCCATGATCTTTCTCCTGTATACGGCATAGCATCCCGCCACTGCAAGAAAGAGTATTACCAGATAATACAACTGCGAACCGGCATAAAAGATCCTGGGGTGGAGCTTGATGAGTCCTTCCAGCCTGCCGCCGCTGTCAGCCGAAATGGTGCTCCAGTAATAGCCGTAATTCTCCTTGCCCCACTGGAGATTGACCTTTTTCACCATTAGCTTCATAAAGCGGACAGGATCCTCCCTGATCCTCTGTATGGCAAGCTTTTTCGCCTCGCTGTGGACCCTGTCAAAGTCAAAATCATATTTCGCTATGATGCTGAAATCCTCCTGGTTGAACATGCCGTTTGCTTCATAGTTGGTTCCCACAAGAAAGTTATAGCCCGACCCCGAGCGGGTGATATCCACGCCGGAGAGCTCCTTTATGGGGATACTTACCAGCTTTAGGGCGGCAAAATAGGAAAGCGCCGTCAATGCGATAAAGAGCGCTTTTTTTGCGGTACTCCTGCCTTCTAAAGCTCGGCGCGGGATGAAAAACAGTATTAACACGGCGGCCGCCGGGATAAGGACCATGGCCATGGGCCGCATTGCCTGCGCGACAGCGGTCAGGACGCCCGCCGCAATAAGCATGGCGTAGCCTTTAGGGCTTCCGGCGTGGCGTTTTAAAAAGACCACCAGGACATAGATCGCGGCAAAAAATGGCACCAGGAAGCTGTTCTCGGCCGCCACCACAGAACAGTACATGATCTGTGCCGGCCAAACCGCATAAAACAGCGCCGCCGGGCGCGCCGCCTCGGGCTCGATTTCCCGGGCAACCAGGTAAACCAACAGGACCTGGGCCAGGGACAAAAACACGTTGAAGAGTTGTACCACAAGGGGGGCAGGGCCGAAAAGAGCGTAAAGCCCGCCCACCAGAAACCCGAATCCGAATTTGAAGGGAAAGCAGGAATAAAAGTCCACATAGTTGGTAAAATCGCCCTGGGTAACGGCGATACCGTAATTGTGCATATGAAGAAAATCTGAAAATGGAGCGGTATCAACAGTAAGAACCCAGAAAAGCCGTGGGGCCAGGGCCAGGACGACGGTAAGCAGGATAAAGGCTTGATCTGTCAAACCGTTTCCCCAGTTGAGCCTGCTTCCCGCCAGGATAACGGCGGCGGCAAGAGCCAGCGAGACAACCAGGAAGACCAGCTTGCCGCCAGTGAAGATGTCAGCATAGGACTTGAGGGCAAACAGCACGATGATAATCAGGATGCCTGCGGCGCCGACAGCCAAAAACGCGTATATGCACCTTGACAGCTTGCTTGACTGCACCGGCTCCACCTCATAGTTTTTTATGGTCGAGGGCCTCAACTATGGAAACCATCTGGTTCCTGATATGTTTTTCGGAGAGCTCCGCAGCCAGTTTCTCATTGCCTTCCCTGATGGCGTCCAGTATCTGATGGTGCTCCTGTTCCACATACTCGGCAATATTCATCTCCCGCAGGTAGATAACCCTGAACCGGTAGATATGCTCCCTCAGGGAGGATAGAACACCTATTAGCCGTGAATTTCCCGAAGCGGCATATATGGCGTCATGAAACTCTATATCCTTGCGGATCGCGCCATCAATGTTTTCTTTTTCAACACAGGCTATAAACTGCTTGTGTATGTTTTCAAGGGAACGGATCTGCTGGGGCTTCATGCGCTTTGCCGCAAGGGCTGTGGCCAGCTTGTCAAGCGCCCCTCTCACTTCCAGCACATCAATGATATCCTTGGCGGAAAGCTCGGATACATGGGTGCCTTTGCGGGGTACCATGGTGACCAGGCCTTCGGCTTCCAGCCTCCGGATAGCCTCACGCACCGGGGTCCTGCTCACTCCCATCTGTTCGGCCAGGGCGACCTCCATCAGCCTCTCCCCCGGCTTGATATCCCCGCTGATAATGGCCTTTCTCAGGGTTTCGAATATAACGTCACGCAGAGGCTGATAACTGTCCAGTTTGAGCTTTGGTACCTTAACCATGCCATCTAACCTCTCTTCCAACAGTTTCTGTGTAGAAAACATCGCCGTACCTGCCGTTGAACCGTTCAAAGGCTTTTTCGGCCAGCTTTTCGTCATCAAACAGCCCGAACACGGCAGGGCCGCTGCCGCTCATCCTGCTTCCCAGGGCGCCGAGTTCCAAAAACTCCCCAATGATCCCGCCAATCTCGCCGTGGGCTTTTACAGCGACGCTTTCCAATACATTCCGCATCCCGCGGGCCAGGGTCAGTATATCCATTTCCTCGATGGCGGCAATTAAGGAGAGGGTGTCCGGCCTTTCTCCCGGCGCGTTGAGGTCAAGATTTTTGTATGCCCAGGACGTTGAAACCGGAAAAGGCGGCTTTACAATTACCACCCGCATACCGGAGAAATCGGGAAGGGGAATGAGTTCGTCACCGATGCCCCTGGCCAGGGCCGTTCCGCCTTTCAGGCAGAAGGGGACGTCCGCTCCGATACTGCGGGCGATATCCACCAGCTTTACCTCGCTGAATGGTTCTTCGTACAGCTTGTTCAAAGCCTTGAGCACACCCGCGGCGTCGGCGCTGCCACCGGCCAGGCCAGCCGATACGGGAATCTTCTTCTTAAGAACAATCCTGGCACCGCCCTTTTCGGGATACTCCGCGAAAAAAGCCTTCGCGGCCTGCCATGCTATGTTTCCCGAATCGCTGGGTACATGGGGGGAATCACACTGGATTGACAGCCCGCTCCTCCTCTTTTGGACAGTCACGCTGTCATAGAGCGAAATGGACTGCATGATGGTCTCAAGATTGTGATACCCGTCTTGCCGTTTCCCGGTAACATCCAGGGAAAGGTTGATTTTGGCGGGGGCTTGTAAAGTAATCTCGTCCATGTTTCCACCTCGCTCCGCGGAGCCATTGGCTCTCCCTTTTCACAGCAGAATGATCCGGCAGAGGTAAACTCCTCGTAATATGATCCAGCAGAAGTAAACTCCTCAAATGCAATTTCTGACTGGATTCCTCAAATCTGTTACCGTATATTATATACAAAAAACATTTGCCGGGCAATAAAATTCTGAAAACACGGCAGCGGAGCAGCAAATCGACGCCGCCTGAAATGCCGTATTTTAAAGGGTATGAAGGTACTGCCAGGTTAAAAAATAAATGTGCCCGTTCCCTGGAACCCGGACACATCAATCAGCCCAAAAATACATTTTTCCCTGCCATTTGGCTTTATGCCATTATGAACATCTTTTTGCCCACCTCAGGAGCATCGTTGGGATCCATGTTGTTGTCGCGCGCCAAGTTCTCCGGGGGAATCCTGTAGTGTTTGGCGATACTCCACAGGGTATCTCCGGGCTGGGCGAAGTACAGCAGGATGGGTGCTTTCCTGGCTGGAGCCTCATGCCTTACCTCCTCAACCGACTCGATGCAGTCAAAGCACGCGCATTTGCAGAGCCGGAGCCTTATGCTGATCTTAACGGTAACATCCAGCGAATCGTTGCTGATGATCTCAAAGCCTGAATCCTCAATGAAACAGTCGGCCTCGGCTATCTGCCAGTTTTCGCCGTCGGGAAGCGGCAGCGTCCGGTTAAAGGGTATCTCCACGGCCTGGCTCCGGGTGTCATGGGTCTTCCTTTCAGCCAGGTATACCACATCCACCCCGACACTTCCCTGGACATTGATCATGTCGCCGCTTATATTTGACAGGATGCTTTTTTTGCCCGCCGATACCATGTAGATTTCGTCCAGGCTTCCGTTATCCGAATCAAGCCGGATATGGGCGTTGGCTTCATGGCTTTCCACAAGCTCTCTCTCATCGGTCACGATATCCAGCGGCGCCCTGTTGAGGTTTATGATGGAGTCCACGCAGTAGGCGTCTTCCAGTATCTGCTGTTCCTCATGCCGGACGGCCTGGGCGTTTACTTCCACCTCCATGGAGACCGAGACCTGGGTATAGATGCCGTCTGAATCCTCCTGGGGCTCGACCTCCCAGTTTTTCAACGCTGCCGAGGCCAGGACGATGTTCTCGCCTCCCGGGTCGATGCCCGTATTCACATTCACCGGGAATTCCAGCACCACCGACTCCACCGAGTCACCGGCCATATCGCCCCTGTAAAGCATGTTCAGGGTGCCCTTGCATTCAAGGCTGGCGCCGTCTTCCCCATACCTCACCTGGGGGCTTCCCAGGTTCACCCTCGCGAATAGTATCTCGCCGATGGCCGGACTGCCATGGGGAAGGGCCAGCGTCTGGCCAACCCTGGCCACGGTATCCAGATTATCCCTTAAGGACACCACATTGATGGGTATGCTCTTTACAAACACGTTCCCCCCCTCTATCTCCCGGCCAAGTTCGCTGTTTGCGATCTCATAGAACCTGCAGATCAGCGATGTAACAGACCGGGCTACTATCTTTCGGCCGTTTACCGCGCTGGCTTCGGTGTGCTGGCATCTGCAGCAGGCCGCCACACCGATCTCCCCGTCGGTCTTTGGCCGCTGACAGGTTACCGACCATGGGAAGCGGCTGGTGATGGACTCCAGGCGGTTGTCCGGCGTGTCCGCCAAATAAAGGATACGGTACTTGATTTCACCGCCCACTTCCAGCATCCGGCCCGATTTTTCAACCTTGCTCACGAAGCACTCGGCGTTCACCACCAGGAGGGTCTTCACGTCCGGTTTGCTGTCCGGAACAATGATGCTGTTTTCAAACAGCTCTTCGGTCTCCCTTGTTTCAATGGTCCTGTATGTGCGCACTGGCTTTTTTATCAATTCCATATGTATTCACAGGCCTCCTCTTGTATCCATACCATCCATACCTAAAGATATGCCGCCTTGGAAAAATGTATGACAGGCATCGGGCAAATGGTGATGGAATCCCGCGCCTTTGAGAGGGCCTTCGCAGACATGGGCTAAAGAGGGCGCATTGCCCGCCCACCAAACCAAAAAGGCTGTTTCGTATTTGAAACAGCCCTGGTATGTACTGATATTATGATGACTGTGAAGCTATAAAGCAACATTGTCGAAGCTCGATGACGACGATGATTGGGAAGATAAAAGCTTGATCTCAACGGTATGGGTCAGTATGTCGGTATAACTGTAGGAAGCCTTACGGACTGACTTGAAATCATTTTCAAATTTGACTGTGAAAATGCTTGGATATGCCTTTTCGACGATGCCTTCCCTGACAAATATCTTCTTCCGTCCCTTGTTGGCCTTCAGCTGAACCCTCTTTCCTACGCATTTCTCCAGTTCTCTTCTTATTAGAGAAATACTGTTCTTGTCCATATAAATCACCTCATTTTCACTTACAAAATTATATCACAATTTGTCATGAGGTGTCAACGAACTAAATATTATACCTACACTGTTGAAAGCTTGTCAAGATGCAGATTTTGATATATCCGAATATGGGTGGCTTACTTCCAAGTCATACATAAAGCATCTGATCGGTAAATACCTTTCTGCTCCATAAATACCGGGTTGTATATTGGCCATCGCAGGGGTAAAATTGTTGGAGGACTCAAATTGGTATGAATATACCCACATAAATCGGTACGATTATACACACATTTGGATGGAGGATCTATGCTGACAGATATTGAAATTGCCAGAAACGCTAAAATGTTGCCGATAACAGATATTGCCCGACAATTGGGGGTAGGCCGTGAATGGCTGGAACCGATGGGCAATTACAAAGCCAAGATCAGCAACCGGCTTACCGATAAGCTGAAGGACAGGCCGGACGGCAAACTGGTGCTGGTGACGGCTATCAACCCCACCCCCGCGGGCGAGGGGAAGACAACGGTGACGGTGGGCCTCGGGCAGGCCCTGGGAAGGCTCGGCAAGAAGGCTGTTATCGCTATTCGGGAACCGTCCATGGGCCCGGTGATGGGTATAAAGGGCGGAGCCGCGGGCGGAGGGTATGCCCAGGTTGTCCCCATGGAAGATATAAACCTTCACTTCACCGGCGACCTGCATGCCGTTACGGCGGCAAATAATCTGCTGTCTGCCGCTATTGACAACCATATCCACCAGGGGAACCCGTTGGGAATCGATCCCAGGCGGGTCGTCTGGAAGAGGGCCATGGACATGAACGACCGGGCCCTGAGGCAGGTCATCGTGGGTCTCGGGGGAAAGGTAAACGGTTTTCCCAGGGAAGATGGCTTCATTATAACCGCGGCGTCCGAGGTGATGGCCATACTGTGCCTCGCCCAGGACCTGGAGGATCTCAAGGAACGCCTTGCCCGTATTATTGTCGGTTATACCATGTCGAGCAAACCCGTCACCGCGGGAGACCTGGAGATGGAAGGCGCCATGGCCATGCTCCTTAAAGACGCCATCAAGCCCAACCTGGTCCAGACCCTGGAGAACACCCCATGTCTCATCCATGGCGGGCCCTTTGCCAATATCGCCCATGGATGCAACAGCCTTATCGCCACAAGGACAGCCCTCAAACTGGCTGACTATGCCATAACCGAAGCCGGGTTCGGCGCTGATCTGGGGGCCGAGAAGTTCTTCGACATCAAGTGCCGCTATGGCGGGCTTATACCGTCCGCGGCGGTGATCGTGGCAAGTATACGCGCACTGAAATATAACGGCGGAGTAAAGAAAGACGGGCTGACTGCCGAAAACCCCCAGGCTGTTGAGGCGGGAATTCCGAACCTGAAGAAGCATGTGGACAATATCAGGAAATTCGGCGTACCTGTGATTGTTGCCATTAACCGCTTCCCCACCGATACCCCGGGGGAGATTGAACTGGTTCGTGAAAGATGCAGGGACTGGGGTGTGGAATCGGCCGTGGCCTATGTATTTGCCAGGGGCGGTGAAGGCGGCCTTGAGCTTGCCGAAAAGCTGTGCTCCCTGATAGAAAGGGAGAAGCCGGATTTTAAGCCCCTGTACGATATAAACCTGCCTGTGACCGAAAAGATAGGGCTGATATGCAGTAAGATCTACGGCGCCAGGGCGGTGGAATACAAGGACCGCGCCTTAAAGGAGATAAAAACCATAGAAGACCTGGGGATGGGCAGCCTGCCCATTTGCATGGCAAAGACCCAGTTCTCCCTTTCTGATGACCCCACGCTCCACGGGGTTCCCAGCGATTTTGTCATTACTGTAAAGGAAGTGCGGCTCTCGGCCGGCGCGGGCTTCATTGTGGCCCTTACAGGGGATATAATGACCATGCCGGGGCTTCCGAGGGACCCCGCCGCCAGGAGGATGGATATAGACAGCGAGGGGGTAATTACGGGGCTGTTTTGAGGAGATTGCCGCGCCCGGCTTAGCCGGGCTCGCAATGACAGTTCAGATATGTCATTGCGAGGAGACGAAGTCGACGAAGCAATCTGCCTAAAACAGCGTGTCATACTGCTTCATGAACCTGACATGGTGGTCGTACTCGTTGATCACCTCTTCCAGCATCCCTGAAAAATTCCTCTGCGCCCAGCTCCTTCGGCTGTTATAATACCGGTTAGCCACGCGCCAGAACTTCTGCGGGAACAGCAGCAGGGCCTTCATTACCACAACCTCGTCCCTGCTCAGTGGTTCCAGCCCGGAATAGGCCTCCAGCAGCATGGATGCCTTTTTTATATCCCAATCGCATTTCCTCATCTTTCTCCTTAAAAGGTTTACCAGGTCATAGATCCGGATTTCCTGGCCGCAGGACTCAAACCCGGTGATGGTTGTGACCTGCCCTTTTATGATGATGTTCTGGTAGGAATAGTCCCGGTGGCAGATGCCGCCCTCCCGGGCGGTTTTCTCAATAACGCGCCGGTATTCAGGACCCCGGATCAGGTCCAGGCTCTCTTCGGCCAGGTCGATGAACCTGTCTACGCAGCTCAGGTAGATATAATCGAAAGCGCCTTTCTCACGTTCGGCCTTACGCCTCATCCGGATTATCTCGTCGTAGCGCCTGGTAAGGCTTTCTGAAATCCTGCCCAGGTCATTGGGGGCGTAGTCGCCACTTTTGTCATATTTGAAACCCTTACCGGCCTTGTGCATCGCAGCCAGGGCATATGCCGCCCGCACCGCGTCGCCGTCGTCCCCGAACTCGCATTCATGGCCGTCCACGAAGGGGGTAAGAAGGTACAGCCGCCCGTCGATGAAGGAGTATGGGCGCCTGTCCACGGCAAGGCAATATGTATCGAGGCTCGTAA
>JAAYFY010000026.1 GCA_012728015.1 Clostridiaceae bacterium
AGGCGCCACCCAAAAACATCATATCTTTTTTGCATAACTTATTTCCACTATATCTTTTTATCTGTTTTTGAAAAACTAAATTCCGCTTTGTGCCTTTTTGGAGTGGAATTTACTTTTTCAAATGACTTCATAATCTCAGTTCATAAGAAAAAAGCACCTTTACTATTCAAAACCGATCAATAAGTGCTATAATATAAAAAGTTATCTATAAGATTAATGATTGCGAAGGAGATACATATGGCCAGAGTTACGTTCAGGGAGGACAGGTGCAAGGGTTGCGGCCTGTGCATCCATGTATGTCCTAAGAAAATAATCCGTGAAAACAGGGACAGAATCAACGCAAAAGGGTATTTCCCGGCTGAGGTCGTGGAAATGGACAAGTGTATAGGCTGCGCTTTTTGTGCCACCATTTGTCCCGATTGCGTAATCAAGGTTGAGAAGTGAGGAGGTAGCCGAAATGGGAGAAAGACTTCTTATGAAAGGCAATGAGGTTATTGCGGAAGCCGCGATCCGTGCGGGATGCCGCCACTACTTCGGTTATCCCATCACGCCTCAGACAGAGATCGCACACTACATGGCAAAGAAGATGCCCAAGGTTGGTGGAGTGTTCCTCCAGGCCGAGAGCGAGGTATCTGCCATCAACATGGTGTATGGAGCCGCATCGGCGGGTAAAAGGGTTATGACATCATCGTCGAGCCCCGGGATAAGCTTAAAGCAGGAAGGCATATCCTATGCATCGGGAGCGCAGCTTCCCGCGGTTGTGGTAAACATAATGCGCGGAGGGCCCGGCCTTGGCGGAATCCAGCCGTCCCAGAGCGACTATTTCCAGGCCACCAAGGGCGGGGGCCATGGCGATTACCGCCTTATAGTCCTTGCGCCTTCAAGCGTCCAGGAACTCTATGAGCTTACAGTGGATGCCTTTAACCTTGCCGACCAGTACAGGATGGTGGCCATGATCTTAGGCGACGGCGTTTTAGGCCAGATGATGGAAGTTGTAAACTTCCGGGACGAAGAGCCCATAGTAGATGCGGACAAGTCATGGGCAGCCTGCGGCCATGGCATGAAGCGCGAGCACAACACCATCACATCAATACATCTGGATCCTGCCGTGCTGGAGCAGTGGAACCAGGCCCTGCAGAAAAAGTACAAAACCATATGCGAGAAGGAACAGCGCTATGAGCTGTACAAGACTGATGATGCCGATATTATAATTGTTGCCTATGGCTCTGTGGCGCGCATCGCCAAGAATGTGGTCCATGTGGCAAGGGAGGAAGGCTTAAAGGTAGGGCTTTTAAGGCCCATAACCCTTTGGCCGTTCCCGACTAAAGCCTTTGAGCAGGTTATGGATAAGACCAGGGCATTTCTTACCGTTGAGATGAGCTCGGGTCAGATGCTCGAGGATGTCATGCTGACGGTAAGCGGCAGAAAGCCCGTTTACTTCACAGGCAGGATGGGCGGCATGATTCCGAGGGTGGACGACATCATGGCGAAGATAAAGGAGATCAGCGCCGGCTGATCAGATTTTGGAAAGGAGATGTTGCAAATGGCTGTTGTGTTCGACAGGCCTCATGCGTTAGTAGATATACCCATGCACTACTGCCCCGGCTGCACCCACGGCATTACCCACAGGCTGGTTGCCGAGGCGCTGGACGATTTGGGCATAGAGGGAAAGACTGTGGGGGTCTCCTCGGTGGGATGCTCCTACAACAACTATTTCTATTTCAACTGTGACATGATCCAGGCAGCCCACGGGCGCGCCCCCGCTGTGGCGACGGGCGTAAAAAGGAGCCTGCCAGATAACATCGTGTTTACATACCAGGGTGACGGCGACCTTGCCGCCATAGGCACGGCGGAGATCGTCCATGCCGCGGCGAGGGGCGAGAACATCACCGTCATTTTCATCAACAACACCATCTACGGCATGACCTCGGGGCAAATGGCGCCCACCACCCTGCTAAACCAGGTGACGACCACCACCCCTTACGGCAGGAGCGCGAAGAACCACGGGAACCCCATAAGGGTCTGCGAGATGCTTGCAACTCTTGAGGGTCCGGCATACATCGAGCGTGTGTCTCTCCATGACATAAAGCATATCAAGAAGGCGAAGGAAGCCGTAAGGAAGGCCTTCAAGGTCCAGATGGCGGGTAAGGGTTTTTCGCTGGTTGAGATTCTTTCAACCTGTCCCACCAACTGGGGCATGGACCCCCTGGAATCCCTTGACCGCGTAAAGAATGAAATGCTTGAATACTATCCCCTTGGCGTGTTTGCGGGAGAGGATCTGGAGGTGTAGTCATGTTTCTTCATGAAGTGATAATAGCGGGCTTTGGCGGCCAGGGCATCCTGTCTGCCGGAAGGCTTATAGCATATGCAGGGATGCTGGATGGAAGGGAGGTTTCCTTCTTCCCGTCCTACGGCCCTGAAATGCGCGGCGGGACCGCCAACTGCATGGTGGTGGTATCCGAAGAGCCCATTGCCTCGCCTGTGCTCAACAGCTGTACCGCGCTTATGGTGATGAACAACCCTTCCCTGGAGAAGTTTGAAAGCTATATTAAAAAGGGCGGTGTCCTTATAGCTGACAGCTCGCTGGTGCAGCAAAAACCAACCAGGGATGACATAAAGCATTTTGAGCTCCCCGCCACCCTTATGGCCAGTGAAGCGGGAAATAAAGCGTTCTCCAATATATACCTTATAGGAAAGCTCATCAAAGAGACAGGCATTATCACGCCGGAGAGCTTTGAAAAAGCCCTTTACGGCGTGCTGTCCAAGAGCAAGCATCACCTGATACCCCAGGAGATGGAGGCCCTTAAGGCGGGAATGGAATATTGATAAGGCTGTATTTTATAAGGCTCTGAAGTGTCAGGGCCTTATTATTTTATCGGGTATCCTTTTTTCGGTCAAAAACAGCGCCTTATAAATGGCATGTGCATTTTACTGTTACATAAACCGAATTACATTGACTTTTCATAAATGTATGAAGTAGAATTATAACAGTATTTGTAAATTCGAGCGTTGTCGTTGGCCGGTTCAGGCAGCCGGTCATTTTGATGCATGCAGATGCGATCATGCCAATAAGAATATTATGATAAGGAGATGGGCTTATGGGAATTATCAGAGCAGCGTTTGAAGCGGTAAGGGGAGGCCTTGCCGACCAGTGGCTGGAAGTATTTGAGGCCAATAACATGAGTGACACCACGGTAATGACCACAGGCGTAAAAGTACGTACCGACAAGAGGAACCGGAACATCAAGGGAACCGATAATGTTGTATCCCAGGGATCTATCATTCACGTCTACCCGAACCAGTTCATGATCCTGACAGACGGCGGAAGAGTGGTGGACTATTCGGCGGAGCCCGGATACTACAGGGTTGATAATTCATCTTCGCCATCCCTTTTCAGCGGACAGTTCGGTGAGGCGCTAAAGGAGACATTTGGCAGGATAAAATATGGGGGAACCACTCCCTACGCCCAGAAGGTCATATTCATCAATCTCCAGGAGATCAAGAACATAGCCTTCGGCACTGTAAACCCTGTAAACTACTTCGATAACAAGTACAATGCCGAGCTGTTCCTGCGCTGCCACGGGTATTTTTCCATCCGTATTGTAGATCCTTTAAAGTTCTATGCGGAGGCAATACCCAAGGACAAGGACAGGGTGGAAATTACCGATATACATAAGCTCTATCTCTCGGAATTTTTAGGAGCGCTTCAGACAGCCATAAACAAGATGTCTGCAGACGGCATCCAGATCTCCTTCGTCGCGTCAAGGACCATGGAACTTGCCCAATACCTGTCCGATGTCCTGGACGAGTCATGGACAGCCAAAAGAGGCATGCAGATAGAGTCTGTGGGGATCAACAGCATCTCATATACCGAGGAGTCCCAGAAGCTTATCACTATGCGCAGCAAGGGCGCGATGATGGCAGATCCGACAGTCAGGGAAGGTTATGTCCAGACCACCATTGCCGACGGCCTTGCGGCTGCCGGTTCAAACCCCTCGGGCGCCATGACCGGGTTCATGGGTATAGGCATGGGCATGAACACCGCCGGGGCCTTCATGGGCGCGGCCTCCCAGACAAACCAGTTCCAGATGCAGCAGATGCAGCAACAGCAGATGCAGCAGCCCCAGCCCCAGCAGGCACAGGCTGCCGGAGCGGGAACATGGATGTGCTCCTGCGGAACCAGCAATTCGGGAAGGTTCTGCATGAACTGCGGAAAGCCCAAGGCGGAAGACGGGTCCTGGAAGTGCTCCTGTGGAGCTTTAAATACCGGTAAGTTCTGTCCCCAGTGCGGAAGCAAGAAGCCTGAAACAGCGGCTAAGACATATAAGTGCGATAAGTGCGGATGGACCCCGTCCGATCCTTCCAGCCCGCCCAGGTTCTGCCCTGAATGCGGTGATCCTTTCAACGAACAGGACGCGAATTGATGGTATGATGGATAAAGGTGCCGGAAGGGAGAGTGTTCTATGTCTGTAATGGTGTACAAGTGCCCCCAGTGCGGCGCTTCTCTGACCTTCAACGCGGACGTACAAAGGTGGGACTGTAAATTCTGCCTGGGTTCCTACGATGTGGAAACCCTTGAGAAACGTCTTGCCGAGGAGGCCGAAAAGGAAAAGGGTTTATTGTCCGAAGAAGCCGGCCATGAAGGGGAGGCGGAACAGGAGCAGATACAGGTTGATGAGGAGTTCAATCAGAACGCAAGGGCCTACAGGTGCCCCGACTGCGGCGCCGAGATTGTGACCGACGCCACCACTGCCGCAACCTTCTGTGTTTTCTGTCATAACCCAACCATTATCCCGGCACGGCTGTCGGGCGAATACCGCCCTTCAAGGGTAATCCCGTTCAAGATAAGCAAAGAAGCCGCGCAGAAGGCCTTTATAAACTGGTGCAGGAAAAAGCCCCTGGTGCCGTCGGGGTTCAAGTCCAGGCCCCAGATGGAAAAGATCACGGGCATGTACCTGCCCTTCTGGCTTCATGACTGTTCGGTTTCGGGAACCCTGCACGCTAATGCCCAGAAGATCAGGAAATGGCGCAGCGGCAGTTATGAATACACCGAAACCAGTTACTATGAGGTTTACAGGGAAGGCGACATGAAGTTCCAGGGTGTTCCTGCCGACGGATCGTCCAAGATGGACGATAACATGATGGACCTTTTAGAGCCTTATGACTACAGCCAGATGGTGGATTTCGCCATGTCCTACCTCTCGGGGTACCTGGCCGAGAAATATGATGTTGACAAGGATGTTGTCTGGCCCCGAGTCAAGGATAGGGTCGCGGAGGACACTGTAACCCAGCTCATGCATACCGCCAGGGGATATGACGCGATCCAGGTTACTCATCAAGAGGTCCGTATCAAAGAGAAGAAGGTCCATTACACGCTGATGCCGGTATGGATGCTTATCTACAAGCACAAGGACAAGAAATACCTCTATGCCATGAACGGGCAGACAGGTAAGGTGGTGGGGAACCTTCCCATCAGCTTTGCAAGGGTGGCCGCGTGGTTCGGCGGCATAGCCGCGGCTGTCTCCACCCTTCTGTTCCTGATCGGGGGGGTGATAATGTGAAAAGACGGTTTTTCCTTATAATGATAGTTCTTTCCATTATCATTTGCGCATTTCCCGCCCTTGCCCTGGATACCGACCTTAAGGTGTACGATTACGCTGACCTGTTTGACGATGATAAAGAGGAACTCCTCATGGAGAAAGCCCAGAAACTTGCGAAAAAAAGGCGCATGGACGTGGTTATTGTTACCGTAGACGATACGCGGGGCAAGAAGGCCAGGGACTTTGCCGATGACTTTTTCGACTACAACGGGTTCGGATACGGGCGCGACAGGGATGGCATCCTGCTCCTGATCGACATAAGCGACAGGATAGCCTGGATCTCCACCAGCGGGGAAGCGATCGATATTTTCACCGATGACAGGCTGGAAAAGATTCTCGACAAAATGGAAGGGCATTTGAGAAATGACCGGTTTTATAACGCCGCAGACAGGTTTTTAAAAGAGGTGGATTATTACACATCCAGCGGCCTTGGAAAGTCAGCCCGGCACATCCCGGGGTATCTTATCGTGTCGGTTGTTGCCGCCGGCATAGCGGTGACCATAATGGCCGTGCATAATAAAGGCAGGAAGACCATTACCGCCGATACATACCTGGACCGCGAATCGGTACATCTGAGGGACAAGCGAGACATCTTCATAAGAAAATCGGTTACAAAAAGAGACCTTAGCCGCAGTTCCAGCGGAGGCGGGGGAGGAAGCAGAAGCTCTACCCACAGGAGCAGCAGCGGACGCACCCACGGCGGAGCAGGAAGAAGGTTTTAGGCAATAAAAGGGCTGTCTTAAACAGAGTTTTAGACAGCCCTTTCAATATATGTCTTTGTTATCCTATATCCCTGAGATTGACTTTTATTTCACGAACAATCTTAAGTGAAAGCTCGTGCTGGAGGTTAATTATGTATGACCGGTCGTACTTGATGCCTGTTTTCGGGTTGTAGAACGGCCTTACAACGGGACGCGTCATGTAGACGGGGTTGTTTTTTACAACGATGGCGAACACGCCGTTGCTCAAAAGCACTATGGTCCCTTCAGGGTAAATGGGGACAATCTTCATGAACATATCCACCAGGGACTTGTCAAATATATGGCCCGACCCGCCGATCAGGTATTCCACCGCGTCGGTGGTCTGGTACACATTCTTGTGGCGTTCGTCATTTATGGCCTGGTCATACGCGTCGCATATGCTTACAATCCTGGGCGAATAGTGTATGTAATCCCCGTTAAGCCCCATGGGGTAGCCCCCGCCGTTGATCTGTTCGTGGTGCATGAGCACGGTGATCTTTGCCGTGGCCGAGGCTTCCGAAATATCCTTGATCGCCTGGTAGCCCAGCAGGGGATGCTTTTTAATCTCATTCTGTTCGGCAGGGCTGGGGTCCTTCTTGTTCAGCAGGTCCTTGGGGATCAGGGCTTTTCCTATGTCATGCATGATGGCGCCCATGGCGATGTTTTTTATCTTGGAGGGCGGCAGTGAAAGCTTATTGGCCAGCGCGATGGCCATGACGCAGACATTAATGGAATGGGCGTAAACCAATTCGTCCTCGGTGCGGATATCGTTGGCGTTAAGCACATCTATCCTGGTGGACAGCATCTCATCCATTATACACTCAACACATTTCTTTACGGCCCCATAGTCTATCTCGCCCTTGTTGGCCAGCCTGTTCATCTCGTTGCGGATGGTCATCTTCGCCTGGTTCCTGGTTTCGTCGGTTAAGACACCATGTATCTCTACGTCTTCAGATAATTCATCCTCGATATAAACACTTGAGACACCTTTATCCACAAGCCTTTGAATAATGGATTGGGTGAGTTTGACTCCGGCGTTTAGAAGCCTCCTGCCATCTATATCATAAATTGGGCGCGCTAGAATATCGTCATCCTGAATCTGTTCAATGCTGACTCGTCTCATTCCTAAGCTCCTTCGTAAGTGGGGCATGATATGACATACAATAATATTTACCCAACCATGCGCGAAAAAAACAAAAAGGATTCATTCAATTGATATGCCAAGCGCCTCACTGATAATCCGGTTTTTTTTGACCAGGGCAATAAGCGGAAGGCCAAGGCAATAACAGATAATGGCTTCCGAAATGGCGATAAAAAGCATGGTAAGGGGCCAGGGATAGGTCCTGTCATACAAAAGGTAGACATACGTGCCCACGATGAGCCCGTTGAAAACCACGGGGGGCAGGGGGAGCAGAAAGGTACGCTTCTTAAGGAGCCAGGTTGAAAAACCGGCCAGGAGTGTCGCAAGGCTTCCAAAGACGATATCGGCCATACCGAACCCGCCGAGGAAATTTGCCAGGACGCATCCGACAAAAAGTCCGGGGATGGAAGCGGGTAGAACTGCCGGAAGTACTGTGAGCACTTCAGAGATTCTGAACTGAATGGGGCCATAGGCAAGAGGTTTTATCAATAGTGTCAAAGACGCGTAAACCGCGGCAATTACCGCAGCCTGGACAACGGTTCTGGTTTTAAGCTTCATGGTTCATCCTTCTTCCGCATGGAGGCCCATGCGGCCGGCCTTAATAACCTGAGCCGCCGGAAGCTCCGTAGTTTTGTTTCGGCTCAATAAAAAGGCCATAAGGCCGGGGCCTTTTTATTGAGCCGGCCAGGATTTTGCGAACTGGCCGTGGGAATGCCACGGCAAGATTGTAACCTAAAAGGGCGCCAAAATCAACACGGGGATTCACCGCGCCCACAGGATAGTATTGTCCCATATGCCGCAAGGCTTATGCCCTGGGGCTTTATTTCGCTATTGCCATGCATTGTCAATCTGATATAATTACCTTGAGAAGAAAGCTTTGGAGGTTGGCATTGGATCGCGAAAAAGCGTTTGAAGCGTTAAAACTGAGAGTTGAGAGCCAGGACATCATCCTCCACAGCCTGGCTGTTGAAGCCATCATGAGAGCCCTGGCCAGGCATCTTCACGAAGACGTTGAATTGTGGGGGATTACCGGACTTGTTCACGATATTGATCTGGAAAGGGTCAACGGGGACATGGAAACCCATGGTATGCTGGGCGGAGACATCCTGGAAACCCTTGATTTTGACCAGACCATTGCCTATGCCGTAAGGGCTCATAACCCCGCCAACAGCATTGCCAGGAGGAGGAGGCTGGATAAGGCTCTATATTGCGCGTCCCCCATGGCGAAGCTTATCATGGCGTGTGTTGAAAGCTCTCCCGAAAAATCCATCGACAGCGTGGACACCAAAAAGGTTATGAGTTGTTATGACGATCCACATTTTGCGACCGATATAAAAAGGGACCGCATCGCCTCCTGCAGTGAGCTGGACTTAAGCGTTGAGGATTTCGCGGAGATCTCGCTTAAGGCTTTAAAGGAAACCCTGTGATTTCCAGGCCTGGGCGGAGCGCCTTGTAGCCCGGGAGGTCCAATGGCTCCGGGAAAATGAATGCCAGCCCAGGGTATTGCATAAAAAATGAAACAGATAACCAAGATAAGATGGGCGGCTATATAGAGCCGCTTTTAGTTTAATGATGTTACAGAATCGTGAAAGGAAGATCTGCTTGAACCTGATGGAAGAGAGAAAAAAGCGTATCCTGGCCTTTATGCGGGAAAAAGCGTATAAGCCGCTGCTCTTGTCCGAGCTCGTCACGGTCCTGGATGTTCCCGGGGAGGATATACCGCTTTTGATGAGCCTTCTTGATGATATGGAAAAGGAAGGCCTGATCATAAGAACCAAGAAGGAAAGGTACGGCGTGCCCGAGAGGATGGGCCTTGTTACGGGCAGGTTCCAGGCCCATGGAAGAGGGTTCGGTTTTGTCATGCCGGAAGCCGGGGGCGAGGACGTGTTTATCCCCGCTAACGCCATAGGCGGCGCCATGCACGGCGACAGGGTGATGGCCCACATAACGAAGCCCGCCACTCCCACCAGGACACAGGAAGGCGAGATAGTAAAGATCCTGGCCCGCGCTCATAAAACCGTTGTAGGGACATTCGACATGAGCGGGAGCTTCGGCTTTGTCACCCCGGACCATTCCCGGCTGTTTAGGGACGTGTTTATCCCCAGGGATTCCACGGGCGGGGCAAAGCCAGGCCAGAAGGTGGTCGTGGAGATAACCAGGTGGCCCGAAGCCAAGCGGAACGCCGAGGGAAAGATTATTGAGATCCTTGGCGACAGCGGGGATGCCGGCGTGGATATAATGTCCATCATTAGGGCTTACGGTATCCCGTATGAATTCCCGGAAGAGGCGCTCGGTGAGGCGGGGATAATCCCGCAGGCCGTCAGGGAGGAGGATATCAAAGGCAGGAGGGATCTTAGGGATCTTAGGATGGTGACCATAGACGGCGAAGACGCCAGGGACCTGGATGACGCCGTATCAATCGAGGTCCTGGAAAACGGCAGCTTTCTGCTTGGGGTCCATATAGCCGATGTTTCCCATTATGTAAAGGAAGGTTCCATGCTGGACCGCGAGGCGCTGCATCGGGGGACCAGCGTATATTTCCCCGACCGGGTTATACCCATGCTGCCCAAGGAGCTGTCCAACGGCATATGCAGCCTGAACGCCGGGGAGGACAGGCTGGCATTCAGCGTCATGATGGAGATCGACAGAAACGGCAGGGTGAAGGACCATGAGATCTTTGAAAGCGTCATCCGCGTAAATGAGAGGATGACTTACACCGATGTGTACAAGATCCTGGAGGAGGAAGACCCGGAACTCAAAGAACGGTACAGGGAACATATTGAGGACTTTTTCTCTATGAAGGAACTAGCCCTGATCCTCAAGCAGAAGAGGCTGGAAAGGGGAGCCGTTGACTTTGATTTCAGCGAGGCCAGAATTATACTTGACGAGAAGGGAAAGCCCGTTGAGATAAAGAAATACAAGCTTAATATAGCCAGCCACATCATCGAGGAATTCATGCTGGTATGCAACGAGGTGGTATCCGAGCACTTCTACTGGCTAGGTGTGCCCTTCGTCTACAGGATCCACGAGAACCCCGATCCCGACAAGATGGAGAGCCTAAACCAGGTCCTGGGCGCTTTCGGATATCACCTGAAGGGCTACAGGGACGTTCACCCAAAAGCGCTACAGGAAATCCTAGGCCAGATCAGGGAAACCCCCGAAGAGAAGATTATTAGCACCCTTATGTTAAGATCCCTGCAAAAGGCCAGGTACAGCGATGTCCACAACTGGCATTTCGGGCTCGCGGCCGAGTACTATTCCCATTTCACGGCCCCTATCAGGCGCTATCCCGACCTGATCATCCACCGGATCATGAAGGAGCAGATAAGCGGCAGGCTGGATGAGAAGAGGATTGAGCATTACAGGAGCATACTTCCCGAGATCACCGAGAGCAACTCGGAGAGGGAACGGGCGGCCGAGGACGCGGAACGCGACTGCGAGCAGATGAAGAAGGCCGAATACATGCGGGAGAGGCTTGGCGAGGAATTCGAGGGGATCATATCAAGCATCACCGCCTTCGGAATGTTTGTGGAGCTGGATAATACAGTTGAGGGCCTGGTGAGGCTTTCAAGCCTTGACGACGACTATTATGAGTTCGATGCCCGGGCCCTGACCCTTATCGGGGAGAGGACCAAAAAAAGGTTCAGGATAGGCGACAGGGTAAGGGTCCAGGTGGTAAAGGCAACGCCCGAAACAAGGCAGATCGATTTTATCCTGCTGGATTCCCAAAACGGCAACCGATCCGGGGAAGACGCAGAGGGGTTTAAAAAGGCGAAGCCGGTAAAGCCGAAGAAGGCCATAGACCCCCGCATCCTCACCCACATCGGGGCAAATAAGAAAGTGAGCGCGAAGTTCAAGAAAAAGCGGAAGAAGAAGCTCAAAGGGAGAAAGTAAAACCAGGGGGACGTTTCCTGCGGTTCACTAAACCATCACCGCTTCCTTTAGCCAACTTCCTTCTCACGTATAAAAAGATGGGTGCGGCGAATCCTGTTGACATGGAGGAATAAGGCTGATACATTTGTAATAATAGTTAGTGGCAGCCGGGTGTGAAGACAATCGGCTGCTTTTATTGTTTCCGGTCCGGTTATGACAATTGGTTTGAAATACGGAAAGTCGGAATTCGATGATGCCGAATCCCATGAGAAGACTTATAAGATGATTGACAAGTTTTGCGAGATGTTCACAGAGAGAAACGGTTCCATAATATGCCGTGAGATCCTGGGCTGCGATTTAACAACGGCCAAAGAGAGAGGATTGTTCGGTACGGTATGCAAAAAGTGCGTCAGGGACGCGGCGGAGATAGTTGAGGAGTTATTGTAAACCACGGAGTAAACCGCGGGGGCCGTCCCCGTGGTTTTATAATGGGGTTGAAATATGTTTCAGCCCACGCTATAATACATAATGCACGGGCAATTAACTCAGCTGGTAGAGTGTCACCTTGACATGGTGAAAGTCGGGGATTCGAGTTCCTCATTGCCCACCAGGAAGCCGCCTTGTTACAGGGCGGCTTTCTTATTATCCATTCATGGTTTGCCTTTATTTTTTCCATAAACTATGTTAGAATCCTACCATAAAAACCGGGTATCAGGAAATGCCTTATGACGGGAGGCACATATGAAAGCTTTCATCGAAAAATCCATCAGTGAGATCAGGGCAGAGGTCGGAAACAAGAGGGTTTTATGCGCCCTGTCCGGAGGTGTTGATTCTGCTGTAGCGGCAGCCCTTGTGCACAGGGCTGTGGGGGACCAGCTTGTCTGCATATTTGTGGATCACGGACTTTTGCGCAAGAATGAAGCCGACCAGGTGGAGCGGGTTTTCAAAAACCAGTTCCGGATGAACCTGGTCCGGGTGGACGCCCAGGACCGTTTCCTCGGGAAACTGAAAGGTGTCACCGACCCGGAGCAGAAGCGGAAGATCATAGGCGAGGAGTTCATCAGGGTTTTCGAAGAGGAGGCCAGGAAGATCGGCCGTGTTGAATTCCTTGCCCAGGGGACCATATACCCCGATATAGCCGAAAGCGGTACCGGCAGCAAAGGCCTCATCAAGAGTCATCACAACGTGGGCGGGATACCAGACCGTATGGATTTTGAAGGCCTTATTGAGCCTCTGAAAACCTTGCACAAGGATGAGGTCAGGAAAGTTGGGCTGGAGCTGGGGCTTCCCGAGGAACTGGTATGGCGCCAGCCATTCCCCGGACCGGGCCTTGCGGTGAGGGTCATTGGTGAATTGACAAAAGAGAAGCTGGATATCCTCCGCGAGGCGGATCATATCTTCAGGGACGAGATCGCTAAAGCCGGGCTGGACAGAAGCATAGGCCAATACTTCGCCGTTCTCACCAACATGAGGAGCGTCGGGGTGAAGGATGGGCAAAGGACATACGACTACACCGTGGCACTTCGCGCCGTTGTCACTAAAGATTATGTAACGGCCGACTGGGCAAGGATCCCGCATGATGTTCTGGCCAGGGTTTCAGAAAGAATTGTTAAGGAGACTGGGCACATAAGCCGCGTAGTTTACGATATAACCGGCAAACCCCCGGCAACAATCGAGTGGGAATAGTGTTAATGCCTTATTGAGCCTATTCTAATAAAACTCTAATGGTCCATGAAGATGCGCCTAATACTTGCAGGGTACAATGAAAACGTAAGTTACCCCTTATGTTCTCGGAGGTGCTGAAGATGGTAACCATTGAAATGGTGGAAGAGTTCAGAAGGCGCACGAATTGCAGCTACGATGACGCGAAGTATTACCTGGAGAAGTATAATGGAGATATGCTGGAAGCCATTATAGCCTTTGAGCGGGACAGGAACCATGGCTATCAGCATAAGCATGGAGGGCATGCTCACCGATACCGCAGGAGCCGGGTGGATTTGGGGCAAAGGATAACAAGGATAATCCAAAGGCTCCTGGACATCCGGGTTGTAATTGCCGATAATTCTGGCAGGAGCTTTAATATACCAATTCTGTTCCCGTTGATTCTTGCCCCCTTATGGCATGTTATTATCCTGGTGTCGGTTGGCATGATGATCCTGGGCTACAGGTTCAGCATACGTGAGATACGGGATGATAACTATAACCTCGACAGCATCATCAGCCGTATAAGGGAGAGGACCCAGGCAAGGAGCAAGTAATAACGGCGCGGCCTGGGCTGGAGGTGAGGCCTATGATTACGATGGAACAGGTTGATGAGTTCAGAAAGCGAACCAACAGCAGTTATGAGGACGCCAAGTACTACCTTGAACGCAATAATGGAAATGTCCTGGACGCCATAATAGATTTTGAGCGTAGCAAGACGGGAAGGTCCGGGCAACGTGATGGATACCACCACCATGCCCACAGTTTCCAGGATGGCAGGCCTGAGCAGAACCACGGGCAGGGGTTTTCCCACATACTGCAGAGAGGTTTTGACACCAGGATCTTTGTTGAGGACAGCAAATCGGTCCTGTTCAATATCCCGGTAATCTTCCTCCTGTTTCTGTTTCCCTTATGGTTCCTCGTTGTGGTGTTGTTCGTATTCTTCATATTGCTTGGCTATAGGGTGTCCATCCGTGATGTGAAGAGCCAGAATATAGATGTAGACGCCTTTTTCAGCAATATATCCGAGAAGATAAGGGAGAAAAACCAACCTGACAAGAATTCATCCATGCCGCCCAAGCCGAAATCCGGCAAGCAGGACAAAAAGGATGGCTACAAGGAGTATACAATCGAATAAACGCATGGTATTTTGACTCTTAAGCGAATGGCACAGGATGGAGGGCTGTCCTGTGCTAAAAACATATCTTGGAGGCGTATATGGCGGAAAGGATTCTTATAGTGGAGGATGAAAGCAGGATAGCCAGGTTCCTGGAACTGGAGCTCAAGCATGAAGGCTATGAGGTGGAGATCGCTTCCGACGGCAGGAGCGGGCTGGAGCGCATAAAAGACGGGGATTTCAGCCTGGTGATCCTGGACCTTATGCTACCGATGATGAGCGGGATCGAGGTATGCAGGCGGGTCAGGAAGTTCTCGGATATTCCCATCATCATGCTGACCGCCAAGGATGACATTTCCGATAAGGTTACGGGACTTGACAGCGGCGCCGACGATTATGTAACCAAACCCTTTGCCATAGAAGAGCTGCTGGCCAGAATCCGTGTGGCGCTAAAGCGCAAGGCGGCGAAAAAGGAGAACAACGAGGACACCATAACGTGCGGGAAGCTGGTGCTTTCCAAGATGCAGCACAGGGTTACATATGACGGGGAGGAAATCCCCCTGAGCAAGAAGGAATACGACCTCCTTCTCTATTTCATGGAAAACAAAGGGATCGTGCTGGACAGGGAAAAACTCATTGAGAATGTCTGGGGATACGACTTTATCGGTGATACCAATGTGACCGACGTATATGTGCGCTATTTAAGAAGCAAGATCGATCAAAAATACGGGGTCAGTTTCATCAGGACCATCCGCGGAGTGGGGTATATCTTTGAGCACCAAGAGTAACGAGAATGTAAGAGGCCGGGAAGCCGGGGACAAGCCCAGGATGTCCCTTGCCTCCAGAATCACATCTTCATATAACAGGATGTTCATACTCTGCATATCGACAGGGCTGTTCATCATGCTGGCTGTAACGGCCTTTTTCGATTATTCCGGCCTTACGCGGAGGGCTGAGCCCGCGCTGGAAGGCATAAGGAGTTTAAGAAGGCTTGAGGATATGACGGCCGCTGTGAACCAGTCTCAGGATCAGCTCCTTATCCTTCTGGACGAGGATTACAACATACTGGCGTCAAGTTTCCCGCAGGTCGGTACCGTCAGCTATTTTCCGGTCTACTTCCAGACCCTGGGGGACAGGATCTGGATGTCCCTTTCAAACAGGGTTGATCTTCCAGGCGGGCAGCGGGTTTATCTGCAAGCCTTTTTCGATGTGACCACCCACTTAAGAAAGCTGATGTTTTTAGGGATCGCCGGGATTCTGATCTTTACGGTGTCCATCACTGTCATAGGTTTCAGGGGGCATCTGGTCACCCGGAAGACCTTCGGGGTGATTGACGAGATGATAAGCAAGGCCAGCAGCATCTCCTCACAGAACCTGAACCTGAGACTCAATGTCAGCGATGCCACCGACGAGCTCCTTGAATTCGCGCTTACCTTCAACAGGATGATGGACCGCATCGAGAAGGCATATGAGAAACAGAACCAGTTTGTGTCCGACGCGTCCCACGAGCTGAGAACCCCCATCTCGGTGATCCAGGGCTATGCCGGGATGCTTGAGAGGTGGGGCAAGGACGACAGGGAGATCCTTGATGAGGCCATTTCCGCCATCAAGAAGGAATCGGTGAATATGCAGGACCTGGTGGAGAAGCTGCTTTTTATAGCCCGAAACGACCAGGGTATGCTGATTCTGGTAAAAGAGCATTTTGACTTAAGCGGTATGATGGGAGAACTGGTGAAGGAAACCGGAATGCTGAATACCGGCCATGAGATCAAGAGCTTTATTTCTCCCGGCATCAACATATACGGCGATGCCGCCAGGATCAAGCAGGCGCTCAGGATCTTTGCCGACAACGCCCTGAAGTTCACGCCTTCCGATGGGACCGTGACTTTCAGGCTGGACCAGGAAGACGGGTACGCGGTGGCGGTGGTGGAGGACACGGGCATAGGGATCCCTGAAAAGGACCTGCCGCTCATCTTTGACCGTTTCTACAGGGTGGACGCCGCCAGGGAACGCCAAACAGGCGGTCATGGGCTTGGGCTTTCCATAGCCAGGATAATAATATTAAGGCACGGCGGCAGGATCAGGATAGCCAGCCGTGAGGGCGGGGGGACCCGCTTTTTCATCTACCTTCCCATAGGGGACGACCTCGGCGTACAGTCCCCGGAAGAATGATTTTTGTGTTTCAATAAAGTAAGGCTGATGCCATCCTGTTTTTCCCGGCTCAATTGATAAAACCAGGCTGAAATGATATGATGAAGTAGCCTGCTAATACAGCAGGCTTTGTTTTGGCGCATATTAAGGGGAGATCCCTCAGGATTTCCCGAAGGCTTTTCATAACTTGCCCGCACGGAGGTTTTTATGAATAAGATAGTCATTTTAATCATAAGGCTTATCATCCCGCTAGTGATACTCTTCCTGGCCTTTACCTGGCTGGGGACCACAGGCGGTATCATCCTGGCAGTTCTATACCTGCTGCTCATGAACCTTCCAGTGTTATTCAGCACCATGGGATCACAAGCATACCGGAAGGGTGACTACGACAAAGCCATCAGGATGCTGAGAACGGCATTGAAAATGAGCCCGGGAAGCTACAGCCTCAGGGGTTCCTATGCGTGGCTGCTTTTGAAGCTGGGCAAAACAGAGGAGGCCGAAGCTCAGATTGACCAGGCCATATCGGACGCGGAAAAGGAAGATGAAAAAAATCCCCTCCTTGTGACAAAAGCCCTGGTCCTATGGAAGAAGGGAGAGCTTGACCAGGCCATATCCCTTATGGAGAAGGTTATCGTAAACTACAAGAATACCAACGTCTACGGCACCCTGGGCTTTTTATACATTGAGAAGGGTGATCTGGATAAGGCCCTCAGCTTCAACCTTGAAGCCTATGACTACAATGACACAGGCCCGGTGATCCTGGACAACCTGGGGTACACACGGCTGCTCAGGGGAGAATACGAGGAGGCCCTGGAGATCTACCGGCAGCTTATTAAGCTCAGGCCCAATTTCCCCGAGGCGTTTCACAACTACGCCAGGGTACTGGCACATTTCGGTGAGATGGAACAGGCTCTTTATATGTGCCATACAGCCCTGACCTTCAGGTTCTGGCATACCAGCACCGTAACGCGGGAACAGGTGGAGAACACCCTGAAAGAGCTGGAGGAGGCAAGCGGGGAAAAGTCCGCAAAATCGGCGAAGCAAGAGGATCCCGAAGAAACCGGGGGGACTGAAAGTGCCGATATATAGATAAAAGGGATGTGTACAGGGGTATATATGAAGCATCGGATTAACATCTACGGGGAATTCGGGATAAAGGAGCCAATCCTGGCATTGGCAAGAGAAACAGAAGAGGCTGTGAAGGATGCCTTCGCGCGGATTGAGGCGGTAAGAGAGGTAAACCAGCTTAAAGTGATCCGCGCCCTGCAGCTTGAGAAAGTGAGCGATTCGCATTTTGCCGGAACAACCGGCTACGGATATAACGACAGGGGGCGGGAAATCATGGAAGCCGTGTACGCGCACGCTTTCGGGTGCGAGGATGCCCTTGTGAGGCACAGCATCACATGCGGTTCCCATGCCCTCGCCCTGTGCCTTTACGGCATCTTACGGCCGGGGGACGAACTGCTCTCGGTGACAGGGAAGCCCTACGACACGCTGGATGAGGTAATAGGCATAAGGGGAAAACCGGGGTCGGGGTCGTTGAAGGACTTCGGCATAACATACAGGCAGGTGGAACTCAAAGCCGGGGAGATCGATTTTAAGGCTATAACTGAGGCCATAAATGAGCGCACCAGGATGGTATTCCTTACACGGTCGAGGGGATATGCCAACAGGCCGCCTGCAACCATAGAGCAGATCGCCCGTGTGGTTGAAACGGTAAAGGCCATAAACAAAGACATCCTTGTAATGGTTGACAACTGCTACGGCGAGTTCGTGGAAACCCTTGAGCCCACCGACGCGGGGGCCGACGTCATGGCCGGATCCCTCATCAAGAACCCGGGAGGCGGGATCGTGCCCGCCGGCGGATACATCGCCGGAACCCGCGAGGCCGTGGAGATGATATCCTACCGCATGACCCTTCCGGGTATTGGCAGGGAGGTAGGGGCCACCCTCGGCCAGAACAGGCTCATGTTCCAGGGATTCTTCCTGGCGCCCCATATCGTCGCCGAGAGCCTCAAGGGCGCGGTTTTCACGGCCGAGATCATGAGAAGACTCGGGTTTGAGACCTGGCCGGGGCCATTCGACCAACGCTGCGACCTGATCCAGGCAATACGCTTCGACCGTGAAGACGCGGTTATAGCGTTTTGCCAGGGCATCCAGAAAGGATCGCCGGTGGATTCCTATGTTACACCCGAGCCCTGGGAGATGCCGGGGTACGATGCGCCGGTTATCATGGCCGCGGGGGCTTTTATCCAGGGTTCCTCCATAGAGCTTAGCGCTGATGCCCCCATCAAGGCGCCCTATACTGCCTACATGCAAGGCGGGCTTGTGTACGAGCATGTCAAGCTGGGTGTCATGAGCGCCATACAAGAGCTGTCTTTACGGGGAATCATAAATTTATAGCCATTCCCCGGAGGTTGGTATGCAAATGACAAAGAACCAGGGAAGAAACATACCGAGGGAAAGGGGCAAACTTGGCAAGAAGAAGAGAAGGCGCAGAAGGCTGTTCAGCCTGCTGGTCCTTGCTCTGGTAATAGTCTATATGCCTGCCCTGTGGAACTGGCTCTTTTCGTCCAATTCCGATATCGCGGTCATCAGGAACGACACGCTTGAGGTCACTACACCGCTTAAAGGTGTTCTGGTAAGAAAAGAGCAGCTTCTCATATCTCCGGGATCAGGCTTTCTCGTACCCACGGTTCCCTATGGTGAAAAGGTTGGTGCCAACCAGGAGATCGCCGCCCTGATCAGCAGGGAGATGCGCGACATCGTTGAGAATTACAGGCAGATGGAAATAGAGCTTTTAAAGCGCGTGATCAGCGAATACGAAACCTCTGCGGGAAGCGAGCGGAAGATCTGGGAGGAGGCCATCGAAAGACAGATCAGCAAGCTGGCCGATTACGCCAATTCCGGGGACCTCAGCGATATTGGATCGGTGAGGAACTCCATGGACAGGATCCTTGAAGCCAGGGCCCGCACCATTTTGGAGAACCTTGGCTCCAACTCCAGGCTCGCCCGCGAGAAGGAGGAACTGGAAAGGCTGAAGAACAGCCAGGCCAAATCCATCCAGAGAGTAATATCCCCTGCTTCTGGCGTTGTATCTTACTATTGCGATGGGTACGAGAGCTGGACGCCCGAAAACAGGTATTCCATAACCGTAAAGGAAATAGATTCGGTACTTGCCGCTGAAACCGGTCCCGAGAGCTGGATTACGCCAGCCGAGATAGAAGTGAAGTCACAGGAGCATTACGCAAAGCTGGTAACAAACGACGAGGCCTGGCTTGTTTTCTATGTCTCAAAGGATATGGAGGAAGAGCTGACGCTTCTGTACGAGAAACACAGGATGAACGAAAAACAACTTGAACTCCAGGTTGAAATTGACCGACTGGGCCATCGCGTTCCGGTTGTAATAGAAGGGTTCGGGCAGAGCGACGGCGAAAGGTGCGTGGTTATCGCCAGAATGACAGAATATATCGAGCTTACAATAGATATGCGCGGCGTTACCGGGGATCTTATCATACAGAGCGTTACGGGGATGAAGGTTCCCTACGAGAGCCTGGTTAACATAAACCCTGTGGATCAGACAGCGGACATAATAGTAATAGACATGAGCAAAGCCCGCTACAGGCGCGTCTGCATCCTGGCCAGGCAGGGCTATTACGCCATTATCGGGAACCTGCCGGGAGTGCCGGAGGAAGAACTAGTCAACATTTTCGACCTCTATATAGTCGATCCGAGAAACATTGAAGAGGGACAGGTGATAGACCATTGATCCGGGAAAACTCACAGCTTAAGGAGAATCTTGAATCGGTAAAGGGCAGGATCCGGGATGCTGCCATAAGGGCAGGCCGCAGCCCGGATGATGTTTTGCTTGTGGGAGTTACCAAAACCGTAAGGCCTGATATTATGCGGAACGCATATGACCTCGGGCTTGGTGATTTCGGCGAAAACAGGGTTCAGGAGTTCATCAGGAAGGCCGATATTATTAACAGGGAATGCCGCTGGCATTTTATCGGACGTCTGCAGACCAACAAGGTGAAATACCTGGACCACCGGGTGAGCCTCATCCATTCCCTGGACAGGGAGGAGCTTGCCAGGGCCCTTCAGGCGAGAGGCGAAAGAATAGGCAAGGTCTGGGATGTCCTTGTACAGGTAAATGTATCGGGCGAGGATACGAAGGCCGGTGTTCCGCCGAAAGATTTGAAAGATTTTGTTAGGGCTGTGGCAAAACTGGGTAATATTCAAATCAAGGGGTTGATGACTATTCCCCCTTATACTGAGGACCCCGAAGAGGTGCGTTGGGTTTTCAGGGAATTGCGAAAATTAGCTGTTGACATGCAGAGGGAAAGAATAGAAAATATTAATATGGAATTTCTTTCAATGGGTATGAGCAACGACTTTGAGGTCGCCATTGAAGAAGGTGCCAGCATTGTCCGGGTTGGCAGCGCGATTTTCGGAGAAAGGGTCTGAAGGTTCTGCCTGCCTCGGCCGGTTTATTTTACACAAGAGAACTGGAGGAAGATACGATGGCTAAAGCGCTTGAGAAGTTTCTGAATTTCGTGGGCTGGGAATCCAACCATGACGACGAGGACGACTATTATGATGACGACATGGTGGATGACGTGCCGCAAAGACACGAACTCCAGACCACACGCAAATCCCATCAAGGAAAGGTCCTCAGTATGCATAACAACAACAATCTGAAGGTTGTTGTCATGTCTCCCTCGAACATCCTTGAAGCCAGGGATCTCTGCGATAATCTCAAATCCAACAAACCCGTAATCATGAACGTGGAGAATGTGGAAACACCACTCGCCCAGAGGATGGTGGATTTTCTGAGCGGCGCTGTTTACTGCCTGGACGGTGATATCCAGAAGATCTCCAACGGCATTTTCATTGCCACACCGGCCAGTATAGAAATCACCGGCGATCTGAAGGATGATCTGAGAAACAAAGGTGTTTTTACCTGGGTAAAATAGGCCGATGACAGTATTGCAGGCTGCCGGTTTCGCGCTTCGTTCGGTTATTTACGCGATGGAAGCCATTATCCTGCTGAGAGTGATTTGTGAGTTGTTTGTTGTGAAAAGAGATTCCGCGCCCATGAGATTCATAATACAGGTTTCGGAGCCTCTTTTAATTCCCACGAGAAGGCTTCTTAAGCGGATGTCCCGCAGGAGCAGGATAAGAATGAGGATGGACTTGTCGCCGATTGTTGTGATGATAGTACTGTATCTCTTAAGCCGCCTGCTCAGGTAAGGTTTCGCAGGGGCAGCAAAACGGTTTGGGAAACGAGCGTGCATGGCCTTTACCCATGACGCAATCGGGGGTGAATGGATTGAACTTTACGCCAAATGATATTCAAAACATTCTGTTCAAACGCTCTTTATTCGGCTTTAACCAACTCCAGGTGGAGGATGTGCTGGATAAGGTCGTTGAGGATCTGAGCGATTATATCAGGGAAAACAACAAGCTGAAGGAGAAGCTTGATGATATCCAGGACAAGCTCAACTACTACAAAGGGATTGAGCAGACCCTCCAAAACAGCCTGATCGTCGCCCAGCAGACCAGTGACGAGATTATCAGCAATGCCAAGAAGAACGCTGAGAACATAGTGAAGGAAGCAGAGCTGACGGCCAGGAAGATAATCGAGGACGCCAACCATGAGGTGCTGTCCATCAAGTATGAGTATGAGAGGCTGCAGCGCGATGTGGAGGCCTACAGGGCCAAGGTGGAGAGCATAATCAGGGCGCAGCTCCGTTCACTCCAGAACCTGGGTGGCAAGGAGGAGGCAGAAAGCGAGGCCGTATAAGGCGAAAGTCATGATATAAGGAAGGGAAGAGGGTGTTTCCGGTTGGAATATCCTCTTTTTTTAAAGCCTTGGCGCCTGTTTTGCCAGGGCCCCAGATCCGCCTTGCCAAAGCAAAAGGCTTTACAGTCAGCAGCCGGCAGCTCTTGACATTCCCTGACCTTGATATTATTATATTTCATGTGTCTACCACATGGATTTCAGAGGTGATATGACAGTGATTCAGGAAAAAGGCAGTCTATCCATACAGACCGGAAACATCTTTCCCATCATAAAGAAATGGCTCTATTCCGAAAAGGATATCTTCATCAGGGAACTGATATCCAACTCGGCCGATGCCATAAGCAAGCTTAAAAAGTTGTCGGATATGGGGGAGGCAAAGCTTGAGGATGGATTTACTCCCAGGATAGAGGTTATCCTGGACAAGGATAACGGGACCATAAGCATAGACGACAACGGCATCGGCATGACAGCCGAAGAGGTGAAAAAGTACATTAACCAGATCGCCTTTTCGGGCGCAAAGGACTTTATTGAGAAGTATCATGACAAGACAGACGACCAGCAGATCATAGGGCACTTCGGCCTCGGGTTCTATTCCGCTTTCATGGTGGCTGAAAGGGTTTATATAGATACCCTTTCATATACGGACGGCGCCGAGGCTGTGCGCTGGGAGAGCGGCGGTGACGCCGATTATTCCATGGAGGCATCCAGCCGCAAGGAGAGGGGCACCCGTGTAACCCTCAAGCTGGACAAGGATTCCCAGGAATTCCTGGACCCGTGGAAGCTTAAGGATATTATAACGAAGTATTTCCAGTTCCTGCAGTATGAGATCTGGTTTAAAGA
Organism: Clostridiaceae bacterium; assembly: GCA_012728015.1. Taxonomy (GTDB): domain Bacteria; phylum Bacillota; class Clostridia; order DSM-8532; family DSM-8532; genus Thermoclostridium_A. Next base: position 22,970 of record JAAYFY010000026.1, read on the forward strand.
GCTCCCTGAAAAGGATGGGAAGAAGGACGAAAAGCCTCTCAACGACACAAGCCCGCTGTGGCTCAAGAATCCCAGGGACTGCACCGATGATGAGTATAAGAAATTCTACCATAAGGTCTTTACCGATTTTAACGATCCCCTGTTCTGGATCCATATTAATATGGACTATCCTTTCAGGTTGAAGGGAATAATCTATTTCCCCAAGCTGCGGCACGAGTTTGACACCCTGGAGGGGAAGATCAAGCTGTACTATAACCAGGTGTTCGTGGCCGACAACATAAAGGAGGTAATACCAGAATTCCTGCTACTGCTCAAGGGCTGCCTGGACTGCCCGGACCTTCCGCTGAATGTTTCCAGGAGCTATTTGCAGAGTGAGGGCTACGCGCAGAAGATCTCGAATCATATCACCAAGAAGGTGGCCGACAAGCTCCAGCTTCTCTTTAAAAAGGACCGGGAAGGATATAATAAGTACTGGGATGACATCAATCCCTTCGTCAAGTACGGATGCATCCGGGAGGAGAAGTTCTACGGCAGGATCAAGGATATCCTCATCTATAAGACCATCCATGACAGGTATGTAACCTTAGAAGAGTACCTGGAGCCCCAGGAGGGCAGGGAAGAGAAAAAGGTGTACTATGTAAGCGATGAGAAGCAGCAGGCTCAGTACGTCAGGATGTTCAAGGACAACAACATGGATGCTGTAATATTGGATTCCCTGATCGACACTCACTTTATATCCTTCATGGAATCGAAGCTGGAAAAAGTGAAATTCCTCGGTGTCGATGCCGACATAAGCGGGGATATGAAGGATGACGGCAAGGAACTGGACGAGAAGGAGAAGAAAAAGATCCTTGAGGAAAGTGAGAAAATCTTCAGGCAGGCCACTTCAAAGTCCGGACTGAAGGTGAATGCGGAGAGCCTTAAAAATGAAACTATACCTGCCATCATGCTGCTTTCAGAGGAATCAAGGCGCTTTCGGGAGATGGCCAGGAACTTCGGCAGGAATTTCGATGCGGATCTTTTCCCCGGCGATGAAACCCTGGTCCTGAACATAAACAATCCCGTAGTCTCCAGCATAATAAAGCTGTACGGGGACGAAAGCAGGAAAGCTGACGTGCTCCTGGCGGCAAGTTACATTTACGACCTGGCCGTTCTCAACCACCGGCGGCTTGACCCGGAGAGCATGGTCAGGTTTATCGAAAAGAGCAATGACATCCTGGGCAGGCTGATCAAGACCGAAGAGGAGGCAAAATGAGAGGCCGGATGTAAAGGCGGCGTTGCCAGGGACGCTGAAGGGCAGAAAAGAGGCGTTTTATGAAACTTAGGGACTTCTGGTATCCGCTCCCCAGCGAGCTTATAGCGCAGCACCCGGCAGAAAGGCGTGACCAGTCACGCCTTATTGTATTGAGCCGGAAGAATAAAAGCATGGTACACAGGACCTTCCGGGATATCCATGAATACCTTGGGAAGGGTGATTGCCTGGTTATAAACAATACCCGGGTTATCCCTGCCCGGCTCCTGGGCGAGAAGGAAGGGACCGGCGGCAGTATAGAGTTTGTTTTGCTAAAAAGGCTGGAACCTGACGTATGGGAGGTCATACTAAAGCCGGGGCGCCGCGCCAGGGTCGGGAGCCGTTTTGTTTTCGGGGACGGAAGGCTTAAGACCGAGATCCTTAAGATCGTGGAACAGGGAAACCGCATCGTCAGGTTCCATTATGAAGGTGTATTTGAAGAAGTGCTGGACCAGGTGGGAATAGTGCCGCTTCCGCCCTACATCACCGCGGACCTTAAGGACAAGGAACGATACCAGACCATTTATTCCAGGGTAAATGGGTCGGCCGCCGCACCGACTGCCGGGCTCCACTTTACCGGGGAGCTGATGGACCTTCTGAAGGCAAAAGGGGTAGAGGTGGCCGAGGTTACCCTGCATGTGGGACTTGGGACATTCAGGCCGGTTAAGACCGAAAACATAGAGGAACATCACATGCACAAGGAATTCTACAGTATCCCTGAACAGGCCTGCGAGACAATAAACCGGGCCCGGAAACGCCATAACAGGGTGATCGCTGTGGGTACCACCAGCGTCCGGGTGCTGGAAACCGCGGCCGACGACCAGGGACTGGTCCGCCCGGGTCAGGGCGAAACCGACATATTCATCTATCCAGGGTACAGGTTTAAGGTGATAGATGCGCTTATCACCAACTTCCACCTTCCCGAGTCCACCCTTATTATGCTGGTTTGCGCCTTCGCGGGGCGGGATTTCATTATCGAAGCGTATAAAGAGGCTATTGAACAGAGGTACCGCTTTTTCAGCTTCGGTGACGCAATGTTTATTTATTAGTTTTAATCCAATTCTAATGGGCGTTACATTTTTTTATCATCTACCGGAGGTATAATTCTTTCAGAGGAACATGCGGAGGCGGTGCTCAATGAATAACAGAAAATATGTGGCCGGCGTCCTGCTGGTGCTGTTGGGGATTGTAATAATAATAGGGAATGTGGGCTTATTTAACATGTCCTGGCTTTTCAGGCTGTCCTGGCCCATGATCATACTGATGATTTCCGGGTTCTTCTTCCTGGGCTTTGCGTCAAGGCGCCCGTATGGAACCGGACTGCTGGTGCCGGCGGGTTTTTTCCTGGTGCTGGGCGTGACATTCATTCTTGGCGAGATATTTGGTTACAGGCTGTTGTGGCCCGGGTTTGTGGCGGCACCGGCCATAGGGCTTCTTCTTTTATACCTGTATGGCTCGAGATCCAGCGGTTTGCTGGTCCCCGTCGGAGTATTGCTCAGCATCGCCAGCATATGCTTTATCTCGGAACTGTTCGGTATTTGGCGTGTTACCTGGCCAGGATTCATCCTGGCGCCCGCGGTGGGCCTGTTCTTGATGTATCTTGCCGATGGTCATAAGAACAGCGCATTGCTGATCCCGATATTCATCCTGACTTTTGTTTCCATGGTAGCGTTTACTTTTACGCTCTTCTCTTTCCGGGGATTCATGGATATGGTCAAGTACCTTTTCGGCGGCGTTCTGATACTGGGAGGTATAATAACCCTTCTGGGAAGGCCGGCGCGCAGGGATCAATACAACCACGACGACCATATGTCGCCGTAAGGACGGGCTGTATATATAAAGGTTTTTAAGGCAGGGCAGGGGGCCTTTATGGAAAACCTCTGCCTTTTGTCTTTTTGGACATAAGCCCGCGGGAACTATAACCGGGCACGTTTTACCGCCCTGTCTGCATCTTAGCGAAAAGTGGTATAATATCCTCATGTGTCGGAAAAATTCGCTTTGAAAGGGGAACAGCATGCCCGCGATAAGGTATGAACTAATAAAAACGTGCAAACAGTCAGGCGCCCGCCTAGGAAGGATACACACGCCCCATAGCAGTTTTGAAACACCTGTCTTCATGCCCGTGGGCACCCAGGCCACGGTCAAGGGGATGTCGCCCGATGAGCTGAAGGAGATAGGCGCCCATATCATACTGAGCAATACCTACCACCTGTTTTTAAGGCCGGGGACCGATATTGTAAGGGAGGCAGGCGGCCTTCACGGCTTTATGAACTGGGACAGGTCCATCCTTACCGACAGCGGGGGATTCCAGGTTTTCAGCCTGAGTGATTTAAGGGACATAAAGGAGGAGGGTGTGACCTTCCGCTCCCATATCGACGGCTCAAAGAAGTTCATGTCTCCCGAGATATCCATAAAGGCGCAAAACCATCTTGGCGCCGATATCATCATGGCTTTCGACGAATGCGCGCCATACCCCTGTGAATTCGAGTATGCCAAAAGGTCGATGGAGATGACCACCCGGTGGGCGAAACGGTGCAAGCAGGCCAATGCCAGGCCGGATGACCAGGCGCTTTTCGGTATCGTCCAGGGGAGCACATATCCCGAGCTCAGGAAAGAGAGCGCCAGGCAGATTACCGACCTTGACTTTCCCGGATATGCCATCGGCGGTTTGAGCGTGGGGGAACCCGGAGAGATTATGAATGAGATACTGGATATTACAGTGCCCCTTTTGCCCGCCGACAGGCCCCGGTATCTCATGGGTGTGGGAAGCCCGGACTATCTGATCGAGGGGGCCATACGGGGTATTGACATGTTCGACTGTGTTCTTCCTACCCGCATCGGCCGCAACGGTACCATATTTACATCCAAAGGCCGTATCATAGTCAGGGACGCAAAGTATGCCCGCGATTTCTCCCCGCTGGATACTGAATGCGATTGTTATGCCTGCAGAAACTTTACCCGCGCCTATATAAGGCACCTGTTCAAAGCAGGGGAGATCCTGGGGCTTCGGCTGGCTACATGGCACAACCTGAGGTTTCTGATCAATCTGATGGATGGTATCAGGCAGGCCATTAAGGAAGACAGGCTGCTGGACTTCAGGAAAGAGATTTTCACAGCTTACGGATATCCCCTGTGAGCAAACCGAAAATGTTCCCGGGCAGGTTATGGCCGATGCGAAATAATATGCCGAAATCATTGCTAATCAACGGCAGATAATGTATAATAACCGTGATATTTAAATGGAGCAATACTTACGATATCTGTTATAGGAGGTTAACCGTATGCAATTTCTCTTACCTTTCCTGGCAGAAGCTGCTGCCGATGTAGATCCCAACGCAACCGGCGCTGAGCTGACAGGCGCTTCTTCAATCTACTCGATTCTTATCCTTATAGTTCCACTGGTTCTCATGTACCTGATCCTTATTGTGCCGCAGAGAAGAAGAGACAAGAAGATGCGCGAGCTGATCAACAGCACTATAGTCGGGGACGAGATCGTGACCATCGGCGGGCTGTGCGGTAAGATTGTAAATATTAAGGATGACGAGGTTACCTTTGAGTCCAGCATAGAACGCACAAAGGTCACAATAAAGAAGTGGGGGATCAAGGAGGTTAAGAAACCCGTACAGGCATAACAGCGCGCAGGTAAGCGTTATCGCCGCGCTGGCATCATTGGGCGTTCATATGAATCTTCGCATAGTTTTGAGTCCCCGGCAAAATATCCGGGGATTCGATGTATAAGGGCGTTTATCGGTTGCAAAGCCGCTGCCTGAGGCATTTACCGGGCTTCAGGCGAAATACGCCGGAAGGAAAGGCAGGATAATGGAGAACAGGGAAAGGGATTTTCTGGCCATAGGAAAGATCGTAAACACCCACGGTGTCAGGGGTGAGCTTCGCGTCATCCCTATGACATCGGACATATCGAGGTTTGATTACCTGCTTTACACCTGGATCAGGGTTGAAGGAAAACCCAGGGAGTACAGGGTGTCTAAGGTCCGATACCACAAGCAGTTTGTACTTGTAAAGCTTCAGGGTATCGACAATATGACCGATGCCGAAGCCCTCAAGGGCTGTGAGCTCCTGGTTGACAGGCAGAATGCCAGGCCCCTGGAGGAGGATGAGTATTTTATCTGCGACCTTATAGGACTGATGGTATATGAGGGGGACAAGCTGCTGGGAGAACTGACCGAGGTCCTGGAAACCGGCAGCAACGACGTATACGTGGTGACAGGCGAGGATAGGAAGGAGATCCTGGTTCCCGCCCTGAAATCGGTCGTGACCCAGGTTGACCTTAAGAACAGGAGGATGCAGGTAAAGCTGCCGGAGGGTTTGCTGGATGAGGTTTGACATACTTACGCTCTTCCCGGAGAGCATAGACCGGTTTCTTAACGAAAGCATCATAGGCCGGGCCAGGGAAAAGGGGATCCTGGACATCCGCACCGTGAATATCAGGGACTTCTCGGCGGACAAGCACAAGAAGACCGACGACTATCCCTATGGCGGCGGGAGCGGCATGGTCATGACCCCCCAGCCCATTTATGACGCCTGGAAAAGCGTCGTTGATGAAGTCGGGTACAGGCCGAAGACCATTTACATGAGCCCCCAGGGAAGGCTGTTCAACCAGAAGATCGCCCGGCAGCTTAAGGAAGAAAAGCACATAATAATCCTGTGCGGTCATTATGAGGGCGTGGATGAGCGTGTCATTGAGGAGATCGCGGACGACGAGATATCCATAGGCGACTATGTGCTTACCGGCGGGGAGCTTCCCGCCATGGTGCTGGTAGACTGCGTATCCCGGCTGGTGGACGGGGTTCTGGGCGCGAAGGACGCCTACGCGAACGAATCCCACTACGACGGCCTCCTGGAGTATCCCCAGTATACCCGCCCGCCCGTTTTCATGGGAAGAGAGGTGCCGGAAGTGCTGCTATCCGGGCACCATGCGAATATTGAAAAATGGCGCTACCTTAAGATGCTGGAGAGGACGAAGGCAAGGCGGCCGGATCTCTACGCCGCCTACGAGGAGAAAAACAGGGAAAAGGTGATGGAGGCCTACGGACTTCTGTCCAAAAAGAAAAAAAGAAGAAAAAAATCCAACGGGGTGAACGATGCAGAATAAGGAGCCTCTAGCGTACAGGATGTCACCCAGGACCCTGGACGAATTTGTAGGACAGGAGCATATAATAGGTGAAGGCAAGCTGCTTAACCGCATGATCCAGGCGGACAGGATATCGTCGATCATCCTGTTCGGGCCGCCGGGCACGGGTAAAACCTCCATAGCCCGGATCATAGCCAATACCACCAAGGCGCCATTTTACCGGCTCAACGCCGTTACCGCCGGGGTGAAGGATGTCAAGCAGGTGGTGGAGGATACCCGGAACACATTCCTGAACCCGGCCGGCAAGTCGGTTCTGTTCATCGACGAGATCCACCGTTTCAACAAGGCACAGCAGGATGCCCTTCTTCCCTTTGTTGAAGACGGCACCGTGGTGCTTATCGGGGCCACCACCGAGAACCCGTTCTTCGAGGTGAACAAGGCCCTGATCTCGAGGTCCACGGTGTTCATGCTCGAGCCCCTGAAGAAGGAGGATATATCCAGGATCATAGACATGGCGCTTGCCGACAAGGACAGAGGGCTCGGGAGCCTGCCGGTCCTGCTGGATGACGAGGCAAGGGAGTTTTTGCTTGAAGCGGCCGGAGGCGATGCCAGGATCGCCCTTAACGCCCTGGAACTCGCGGTCATGACCACCAACATGGACAAGGACGGACAGTACCATATCACCCTGGATGTCATGGTAGACTGCGTCCAGAAGAAACCCGTCCGGTTCGACAAGTCGTCGGAGCAGCATTATGACAATATCAGCGCATTCATCAAGTCCATGAGGGGCAGCGACCCGGATGCCGCAGTATTCTACCTGGCCCGGGCCCTGTATGCAGGCGAGGACCCGGAATTCCTGGCAAGGAGGATAATGATCTGCGCCTCCGAGGATGTGGGAATGGCCAACCCAAACGCACTGCTTGTGGCGACGGCAGCCGCGGAGGCTGTCCGCATGGTGGGCATGCCCGAAGCCAGGATAATACTTGCCCATGCCGCCATCATGGTGGCTGCGAGCCCCAAGTCAAACGCTTGTTATATGGCCATAGACAAGGCCCTGGAGGATGTGGAGAACAAGTATACAGGGGAGGTTCCCATGCACCTTAGAAACGCGCCGGCGAAGGGCATGGAGAAACTGGGATACAGCATAGGCTATAAATACGCCCATGATTATGTGGGTAATATTGTATATGATATGGAATATCTTCCTCCCGAGATGAAGGGTACCCGGTACTATAACCCAACATCAAACGGCTATGAGCTCAGGATAAGGGAATGGCTGGAAAAGCGGAGAACGAAGCAGGTGGATATTAAAAAGAAACGAGAGGACTGAGCTACTCTTGAAGGCGAAACAATACATTATTATGCGAAGAATCCTGGCATGGATAATGCTTATCTTTTTTATTCTGCTATTTGTGAACCTCATGGTTTTCAGGCTGTATATGACCGAGTCGGTTATCGCATATGGCACTATTGTAGCCCTATTCCTTTTTACGAAGGGATTAAGCAGGGGAGGTACCGATTATGAAGCCGGAGCAGAAGGAGAAGAAGATTCCGGGACAGAAGGAGGAGACTATCTCGGAGAAAATGAAGGATACCAGCCTGGAGAGGATGGGGGAGATGGACTCGGAACAAATGGAGAAGATGGGCCCGGAGCAGGAGAAAACAGCCGAAACTATGACCGGCAGTGAAAGCGGAAGCGCAGCCGAAAAGGAAGCAAAGGGCGAGCCGAAGCCGGGAAAGAAGCCCAAACCTAACACCCGCAACCTGGTATCGGCCGTACTCATTGTCGCCGGGCTGATCCTGATCGTTGTCCCTATTGTTATAACTCAAATGAATATGAGCCGGAATGAGGATATAATTGACCAGTTTCTCAGGGAAGCTGAGGCGGCGATTGTAGATTACCAGGACGTTTCCCCCGAGGAGGAGATCGTGCTTCCTGTTTTCAGCGAGGAACAGGAGCCTGCTGAAACGCCTTCGCCGGAACCCGTCTCCGGTCCCGAAGCGACCCCGCCCGATACCACCGGTGATGACAGCCAGGAAGGCGCGTCAGGGAGCGGGGGCGCCGAAGCAGCGCCGGCGCCCACGAAGAAGCCCCTGATGTCGGAAGAGGAGATCCTGAGAAGGATGACCGGCGTGCTGATCATAGAGAAGATCAATCTCAGGATGATCATCATGGACGGGGTGGACGAGGAAACCCTACGCGTTGCGGCCGGAAGGATGCCCGAGACCGGGAATTTTGACGAGATCGGGAACGTGGTTCTGGCCGGGCACCGGAACTATACCTTCGGCAAGTATTTCAACCGGCTGGACGAGCTGGAGCCGGGCGACAGAATAATCGTGCAGACCAAGACCAGGAAGCTGGAGTACGAGGTATACAAGAAGCACATCATCGAGCCGACCGACCTGTCCATACTCGAGCAGAGCGAAACGGAGAAGATCCTGACCCTCTTTACCTGCCATCCCGTGGCGATAGCCTCCCACAGGCTTGTCGTCCACGCGAAGCAAATCAACTGACAAACCACGGGGACGGTTTGGGGTGACCCCCTGACGGTGTACAGTTTGGGTACGGTAGAATTCACTCGATTTTTATGCATTTTTATCCTATAGGCACTTGGGGACAATCCCCCAAGTGCCTTTTGTGGTCTATAGTTATCTTTAAGCCTGTTTTTCATAAGCCACAAGACTATCAGATATATGTGAGGGTTGTTATTATTAAAAGAATATCCCCCAATAGCCATCAGCCAATTTATTATCAGCTGAAGCAAATTATTATTGAGGCGATACAATCTGGCGAATATAAGGCAAATGATAAACTCCCAACGGAAAAGGAATTATGTGAAATGTACGGGATAAGCAAGGCTCCGGTTCGTCAAGCGTTGCAGGAACTGGAAGACGAAAACTTTATATATAAAATCCGTGGTAAAGGTTCGTACGTACTATCGGGTTATATCAAGGCGAAGGCCACAAAGCTGAGAAGTTTCAGTGAAGAAATAATTGATTTGGGCCATAAGCCGGGCGCGAAACTGCTTGATAAAAAAATTGTTAATGCAGACAGTGAGATAGCTGAGAATCTTAAGATAAATGAAGATGATGAAGTTCTTATGGTGGTCCGGCTTCGCTATATTGATGAAGAGATTTACTCTCTTATATACTCATTCTTCCCGATAAAAAACATCCCCAATTTGGATAAGGTTGATTTTAGCGCTGTGTCAATTATGGAAGAAGTAGAAAAGAAGCTTGGCATTGAAATGACTTTTGCAACGGTTGTCTTAGAGGCCACCGCAACTATGGCAGAACATGCAGAAATATTGGAACGCAAAACGGGGAGCCCTTTACTGCTGATGAACAGGGTTACCTATTGCCGGATGAACCAGTCAGAAATTCCTTTTGAATTCGTTAAAGTTTATTTTGTACCAGAAAAATACAAGTTTGAAATACAATTAACAAACAAATGAAAGGAAGGGTGATGTTATGAACGTGTTTGATGAAACCTGTAATAAGCTGGTGCTGGGAGGCTTTGTGGCGGCCTTAATAGGGCTGTATTTCGGTACCGATGTACGCTTCGTAAACATTGTGGCAGCATTGATTGCAGCAAGTATAGCCGGTGCAATCTGGGCATACTGGCCTGCAGTGCTGAGGGTGAAAATGGGCGTAAGTGAAGTTGTAACCACCTTATTAAGCAATTACATAATTGTAAACTTTACCGAGTATTTCGTGAATTACCCTCTGAGAAGCAGCGGATCATCTGTGCCGAGGGCAGATTATATTCCGGACAATTTTCATTTCCCGAACCTTTCAGGAGGTCTGTCAGCGACAATAATTGTAGCCATTGCGGCGATAATCCTGGCGGAACTGTACCGGAAATATTTCGTGAAAGGTTATCAGTTCCGTGTGACCGATGGAAACGAACTGTTTGCGCTGCAGGGCGGGATTGATGTTGACAGGGTAAGAATCAGAAGCATGCTGATTGGCGGTGCTTGCGCAGGCCTCACAGGCGGTCTGCTGGTTCTTTCCTTAAATTACACCTATGAGGCAAACTTTTCTGCCGATTACGGCTTTATCGGATTGCTGGTTGCCCTTATAGCAAATAACAAACCTATAGCAATATTTGTAATCACTATATTGTTTGCAGCCCTTCAGGTCGGAGCGATAGGCATGCAGGTCTTTACATCATTGCCTTCGGAAATTACAAGAGTCCTGCAGTCCACGATGGTCTTTATTATTGCGGCACAACAGTTCCGGAACAGCAGGAAGGGATAAAGATAGAGGGGAGGGGGAGTATAAATATGTTGCAAAGTCTTTATAGATCTATGGTTATCATGGCAGCTCCCTTAATATTGGCATCGCTCGGAGGTCTGATAACCTATCATGCTGGAATAATAAATGTGGCAATGGAAGGGCTTATTCTTGCCGGCGCTTTTGCTGCGGTAACCTTTTCCTACATGTATTCAAGCGGGTTTACTGGTGTGGTCGCAGCGATAATTGTCGGCATTTTATTTTCACTATTGTATTCGCTGTTTGTTACGACCTTGAAATCCGATAATTTTGCGATCGGATTTGCAATGAATATTTTTATAGAGTCGGCGACAGTTTACTTAACAAGGGTTTTGTTTGTCGGTGAAAATGCCTTTAATTCTCCCAAAATCCAGGCCATACCGGCGTTGAACATTAATTTCGGCGCTAATATATTGAATGTACTGCTGTCAAAATACAGCATTCTTGTATATATAGCAGTTGTATTATCTTTTGCGGTATCATATATGATATTTAAAACACCATACGGCCTTTGGCTCAGAGCTGCCGGGAGTTATCCCGAGGCCCTGTCCACGGCAGGAAAAAAGTCGGACTCACGCAGTATGGGGCAAGCATATTAGCGGGGATATTATGCGGGTTGGCAGGAGCCCAGTTGTCCCTTTCAAATGTTGTTATGTTCAACCGTGGAATGAGCGGTGGAAGGGGATTTATGTGCCTTGCCATAATCCTCATAGCCCAGGGAAGACCCAAAACAGTTCTGATATTATCGATTGTATTCGGTATGTTTGAAGCCCTTTCCATACAACTGAAATCCACCGATATACCTTCTCAGTTTTTAACCATGTTCCCGTATATTATGGCAATATGTACGCTCATTTTGCTGCAAGCCAGAAGGGGACACACACTAAAAGCCGAACAGGAGTGAGTTCACATGAAGAACGAATTGCTGAATGTGGTGCTGATTCAGAATAATCCTATTGACTGTAAAAACCTCGCGCAGGTCAGGCAAAATATCGATGCTACGCTTAACTGGATGGATAAAGCCTGTACCGCTTATCCCGATGTGGATATCATCGTTTTTAACGAATTCGTAATTCAGGGCGGAAATCCCAGTCCAGATGAAGACATTGCCTTTGCGATTCCCTGTGAAGATATGATGCCGCTGCTCAATAAATGCAGGGAACGGGGAGTATGGGCGACCTTCAACTTTCAGGAAAAAGATGAGGGGAAACTGTACAATACGTCCATTATCGTTGATGATAAAGGTGAGATAAAGCTCAAATACAGAAAGGTAAACACCTTTGTCCCGCTGGAAACCAACTGCCCCGGTGATGAGTTCGTTGTATGCAAAGGCCCGAAAGGCGCCATTTTCGGCATGATGATATGTTATGACGGCGATTTTCCTGAAGCGGGACGGGAACTGGCATATAAAGGGGCAAATGTGTTTATACGCATGACAGGATACATGGAGCCCTATTCCGGTCCCTGGGGATTTACAAATCGAGCAAGGGCTTATGAGAATGCGGCTTATGTTCTGGCCTGCAATCGCAGCGGAAACGGTTCCATTTTCTCATGGTTCGGGAAAAGTGAAATAGTTGATTATGAAGGCAATGTAATTGCCAGGGCGCCGGAAGGCATCGAGTGGATGATGAAGTCGGAAATATGTCCATCCGCTGCCGATGAAAAGAGAAAAAAGAAAGCAGTGTTCAATCATTTGTACAATATTAAACACCGGGGCTATACAGCTCATGACGGCTGTGAGCATACGGTTAACCCGTATTCATATTATCGTGACTGGAAATAAGCTGGGATAAGGCTGAAAACCGTTGCGCAGAACCTGGAATGAGTATGCGCAGGGTTAAAAATCAAGGGTACCAGATCGGAAGTAAGAATGAACAGGGAAGTAACCTTGCTAATGGCGGATAAAGTATATCTGGCTTCGACTTCCCCAAGAAGAATAGAATTAATACACAAATATATACCTTCAGCCATTGTTCTGAAGCCTTTATGGGAAGAGCGCATGCCTTCGGGGCTGAATCCGGAAGAAACGGTAATGTTTTTGGCACGACAAAAAGCGGAAAGTGTTTTGAGCATGTGCGACGAAGGGTTCATTATCGGATTGGATACGGTAGTATATAACGGAAGAATTATCGGTAAGCCCAGGGATAGAAACGAAGCCATACGAATCCTGGAGGAATTAAGAAACAGGGAGCATTTAGTATTGACCGGAGGAGCTGTAATCGGTGTTTCCAATGGTATGGTGAAAACACTCTGCGAAAAGACATGTATTCGATTTGATGATTATTCGATGGAGGAAATTGAAAATTATGTGGATACCGGCGAGCCCTTCGACAAAGCCGGAAGTTACGCTTTGCATCTTGGATGGAGAAAGCATACGATAGAGGTGAACGGGGATTTTGAGAATGCAATAGGTTTTCCATGGCGAAGGATTAAATCTACATTGGAGAGTATGGGGTATGTGTCTGAGGCATAATTTGCATTTGTTGATACCCGGATATACAATCGGATGCATGGACTAGTGATTATAAAAGGGGCTTGCTTGAAATTTTAAAGGGGTTGTCTGAAAAAGACAGTTACCCGAGAACAGGGATTCGCAATAGACCATATCTTACCACCTGATGACAGGTGTTTTTTTTCTAAAGAGGTTTTATGTTTAGCCAAACATCTAATAGCAAGACAGGTATTGATAGTAGACGGTATTGATGTAGAACCAATTTCTTGAAGTATTATCCATCAGTTGTTATAATCAACTCAACAAGTTCCAATGAATCGGGGTGGAAATGATGCATTACATCAGGTATCCCTGTTAATCTAGGATAAAGGCTAAAGCGCGAAGTCCTCCATATTGTTTTAACTTTATGCCTGGTTTTGTTCCATGTCAAAAGCTTAAGGGAGGATTTCAAATGGAAATTATCAACATGACTCAACTGAACGAGACCCAGATAATCCAGGCCGCACAGATACTGACTGACAGTATTCCAATCGGTTGGCCGACGCTTCAGGATGCCCTGGATGAAATAAACAGGCTCATGATCCCGGAAAACACTTTGCTTGCGGCTATTGAAAACGGTATTGTACTTGGCTGGGGAGGCATACTTCCGGAGTATAACGGAAATGTCTTCGAATTGCATCCGCTGGCTGTTCGCAGCGACAGGCGCAAGCAAGGCATTGGCAGGGCAATAGTTGCAGCATTGGAGGATGAAGCAAGAAAGCAGGGCGGCCTGACAATAATTTTGGGCGCCGACGATGAGAGGGGCGACGGCGAAACATCTTTTGCAAATGTCGATTTATATGATGATTTACCGGGGAGAATAAGGAGTTTTTCGCCCGGCACACATCAGTCAGGCTTTTACCTGAAGCTGGGATACAAGATTATCGGCGTTGTGCCTGACGCAAACGGAATAGGAAAACCGGATATTTTTTTCGGAAAAAGTTTGCGCAAGCCGTAAATTTCTTGCCATAACATGAACGGGGCGGCTTCCTGCCGCCTTGTTCATACTCTTAATTAAATCCTTTCAGCACTCTCGGAACATGTTTAGAAGGCAGCATTTATTACAAAGGAGAATAAACCGATGTACATTGAATTTAAGAACTGACAGATTATTATTGCGCCCGCTTAGTGTTTCGGATTTGCCTACGGTGTACGAATACGCTTCAGATCCGGAGACGACCAAATACATGTTTCGTTTGCCCAACAGGAACCTGGAGGAAACACGGAGTTTTCTCGAGCATGTCAGCGCGGAATGGCAAAAGGACGAGCCATCATTTTATGAATTCGCGATTATTTATGATTCCATGCACATCGGTGCTGTGTCCGTGTACCTGAACGAAGACAGGACCGAGGGCGAGATGGGCTGGATTCTCAACAAAAAATACTTGGGAAAGGGATTTGCGACAGAAGCTGCGCTTGCGGTCAAGTCATTTGCAGCGGAGCGGCTGAAAGTGAATAAACTGGTTGCCCACTGTGACAGCCGGAACCTTAGCTCTGCACGCATCATGGAGAAAATTGGGTTCTCGCTTGAAAGCAAAGGCGAGCGCCAATATCCCGATGAACGGGGATTGGCCTGCGAACTTGAATACTCCTGCCTGCTGTGAGGGAACGGTTCTCCCAGGCCAAGGGCGGCTCTCGTGATTCGTGTTTACCTCCGGTTTATAGAGAAATGAATACTCTAAGAAGGGGTTTTCAGACTTACGTAACAATAACGATTGCTGAAAACCTTTTTGTCTCTCGAAGATCTTGACAAAGATCCGTAAATGACCATAATATATAATAGCGATATATCAAAATGATATATTAGTTAATACGTTACGGAGCGAGTATATGAAACGGCAACCTGTCAGGAGATTAGTCTTATTGGTTTCCTTGCTGCTATTTCCGGTAACGATGTGGTATTTTTCCCCCGCCATAATCATCATGGGAATGGCACGTCATATTTTGACCGGAAGCTTTTTTGCATTCTTGTCCATGCTGGTTCTGTCAGTGTTTCTGGGAAGAAGTTTTTGCGGCTATCTTTGCCCTGCCGGGGGATTGCAGGAATGTGCGGCCCATGTCAACAGCAAACCGGCAAAGCAGGGCAAAAGAAGGGCAATAAAGTACGTTATCTGGACCGTATGGATAGCCGTAATAGTAATTTCATTTGTTTTAGGTGAAGGAACCGTAGGCGTAGATGTATTCTACATGACTGATCATGGCGTTTCGGTAACCGGAATAGCCAACTATATGGTTTACTACGCTGTTATTCTCCTGCTGCTTCTGCCTTCCTTGATTCATGGCCGACGCGCGGCATGTCATTACATATGCTGGATGGCCCCGTTCATGGTCATTGGTGAGAAAATCGGACAGATGATGCATATCCCTCAGCTTCATGTATCAGCCGATAACAGTAAATGCATTTCATGCAAAAAATGCGAGTCGGTTTGCCCGATGGGGCTTAGGGTGGAACAGATGATCAGGGAGAATAATAATAGTCAGTGTACCGATTGTATACAATGCGGAGCTTGTGTTGACAGTTGTCCGAAAAATGTGCTGTCATATTCATGGAAAGCGGAAAGGCGGTTTTGATTCATATGAAAAACCTGGTTGTCTATTTTTCATTGGAGGGGAATACCAGGCAGGCCGCAGAGATCATAGCTGACAGGCTTCATGCCGATATTCTCCAACTCGAAACCGTTTATAAAATCCCGAAGAATAAAATGAAATATGTTATTGGCGGAATGCAGGCTGCTTTTGGCGTATGTGCAAAGATCAAGCCAATAGGGGTAAACCCGGAACAGTATGACAGGATAATTCTCGGTACGCCTGTATGGGCCGGCAAACCAGCCCCTGCCATTAATACATTTTTGAAGAATAATGTAAGTAATAAAGTTACTGCGCTTTTTACCTTAAGTGGCGGCGGCGATAACGAAAGATGCGTGCGGTACCTGAAAAAGAAACTTGATAATCTCGGAATGACAGTTGCCCTTGCCGACAGAAATCATCCCTATGCATCAGAAAACCACGAAAAACTTAACCACTTCATGGAGGAACTTATCAATGGCAAATAAAAAGAAGATAAATTATGTCATACTGGGACTTCTTAATCATGAACCGCTTACAGGATACGAGATCAAAAAGAGGATCGATCTTTCGCTGAAGTTCTTCTGGAGCGGAAGCTTCGGGAGCATCTATCCCGCCCTGGATGCATTGGAAAAAGACGGCTGTGTTGAAAAGGAAGAGGAGAATTCAGGAAGGGGAAGAATAATATATTCCATCACTGATAAAGGACGGGCGCTTCTCAGGGAATGGCTCATGAAGCCTGCTGAAAAAGATGAGCTTAGGTATGAAACATTGCTTAAGCTTTTTTTCGGCGGTGAGCTTGGCAGAGAAGGCATCCTGGTTCATATTCAAAAGTTTGAAGAGAAAATAAGAAAAGAACTCCAGGTTCTTGAAAAGTATGCCGTGAACCTGGAAAAGGTCCAGGATGAGGAAGAGCATAAATATTACCTGTTGACGGTCAGGTTCGGAATTGAAACATACCGGGCCTATCTTGGCTGGTGCGAGGAAGCAAAGGCTGTTTTGAAACAAGGTTGAACAAGCGGATCACTTTGCTATTCACATTCCCATACTATATCGCCGTTCTTGTATATGTATATGAATTTCAGGCTATCATCAACCATCATTGCAACCCTTGCCAGTTCCCCGACAAACCCTGTGCTCCACTCTGAAATAAAAGTGTAGCCTCCGCCCCTGTCAATAACCAGGTTTTGGCTGGTTATAAAATCACCGTCTTTATTTATCAGCGCATAACCCATCGGGTTTTCGTAGTCAGTATTTCCCGGCATCCTGGCAAACGCGAAGCCGTTCTTGAAAGAAGTGGCACTTTCAAATCCAGGCTCTATAATGAACTCCCCTTTTGTATCGATATAACCGTAGAGCCCGTCGGCAAAAACAAGGGCCAATCCGTCACTGAACCGCTCCGCATAATCAAACACCGGTTCAATGGCAAAATCACCGTTCTTGTTAATATATCCGAATTTCCCGTCAATGCAGACGGCTGCAAGGCCGTTGCTGAATCCCTGGTATTGATAAGTGCCATCTATGTAATGATCAAATCTGAAAGGTATTACAAGGTTTCCGTTTGTATCTATAAACCCGTGTTTATCATTCTCATCCGCAACCACGGCAAGACCCTCTGAAAAGTCATAAGCCATGTAGTACTCAGGTTCTATAACGATATCGCCGTTAGTGTCCACGTAACCGAAATTAAGATCCTTTTCAAAAACGGCAAGGCCATCGTGAAAATCGCCGGTGTTGTTATCGAAATAGTCCTTATAAAAAGCATCTCCGTCTTTATTCATGAATCCGTGCTTTGAAGCGCCCGCCTCAATCTTGACAACATGGGCCAGGCCTTCGCTGAAGTTCCCGATGTGTGCATACTGCGGCTCAACAATGGTCTCGCCGTCCAGGTCAATCAGGCCGAACCTGTCGTTCAGGCTTACTGCCGCCACACCTTCCGCGAAGAAACCTGCGTGATCATAGATAAAATCGACGACTACCTTGCCTTCGGAATCGATATATCCCCATTTTCCGTCACTGTTCATGGCAGGGTAAAGGTAACGCTCTTCCCGGGCATTATCCGTTGCAGAGGCGGGTGTTGCCGGAATGTCAGGAATGGGGTCATCAAGAGCCGTACCTGGGGTATCCGCGGCTTCCGCAGTTATATCCGGGATATCTGCAGCTTCGGCGTCCGCAGCCGGTGTTTTTGCGGTATCGGAAGCCGTATCCGGTGTACTTGCGGCCTCCCGGAAATCTTCATCGCTTGTGTCCTCCGCAGGAACGGTTCTGCCGCATCCTGGAGGTAACAGCAATAGAATCAATAGTACGGCTGTAAATATTCTAGTTTCATGCTCTTCTTCCCCATAAGTGATAAATTTTGCATCTACAACATTATAGCATGATTTGGGAGCAATAATGTGGCAAGGGAAAATTTTTTACTTGAGCTTTTCCTTAATTAAGCCGAGATCCGGGAGATCCGCGGTTTTTGTCATGTAACGGATGGTTTGGACAAGCAATATTATGTAGTAGAAAACAAAACCATAGAAGGGAGGTGCTCATATTGTCGAGTATATTGGTTACTACCGGGGTAATGCGCTCTGACTCCACAATGGCCCAAATCGTTGTAGAGTTTGAAAATACAAGTAACGAGGACCATGAGGTTATATTGCATGTACTGAACTGGACTGCGAATACTCCTACCGATCTTCTTGCGCCTACCCGCATAACAATTCCTGTCGGACAGATCAGGGTACAATTCATAACTGCATTCGACGTCTTTGCTTATGAGGTTAGGGCAAGAATACCCAGGAATAACAAGGTGATTGTAACCTCTTTTGCCGAAACAATAAACAGTACGCTGATCCATGGCAACACGGTCCTGTTCCCTGATTTCAATCTATTATATTCATGCGATTCTGCCATTGATATCCCGATTCCGCCTCCCGGCATGCAGATCCTGGCTATGGAAGGTGCGGATGCGAATAACAGCGTAAAACCGTGATAACAAAGGATAATTCATTATAATTGCCAATCAGCCCAAGAACGGTTCCCTGCTTTTCAGGCAAAGCTTAAGAAGAAAAGCAGGGAACTCATGGTGTTTGAATCGGATCACCCTCGCTGGTATTGGATCGGAGGGCACCATGCCGACCAGTGGCTTGAATGAAAGCAGCCGGGTTGTCATTCCGGCCTGGTTTGCTCATCTATCCACGCAAGGTATGCGGCGCTTCCCTTTTCCGCGTCCACGAACAGGATTTCAGGCGTCTCATAAGGATGGATTTCCAGTAGTTTCTTCTCCAGTTCGGGGTATAACTCCTTCCTTGTTTTTAGAAGCACTAAAACCTCATCCTCATGGCAGAGTTCGCCCTTCCATGCATAGTGGCTTTTTATCCTGATTTCCTGGACGCATGCCGCCAGTTTGCATCTTAGGATCTCATCTATTACAGGCTTTGCCTGCTGCTCATTTTCAAATGTTGTCATCGCTATCCCGTACTTTCCCATGATCCGCCTCCTGGTACATATACTATATACCATTTATTATTAATACCGGCCTGCCCTTGTCAAGCGGAAGGTCCTGATGGCAAAAATGAAAGAGGCCGGCGCCCGTTGTCGGGCATCCGGCCTCCACATTATGCTTTAACCCTTGCACAACTCTTACTTCATCAGGGTATTGTTCATTATGAATGACGCGAACACGATGGAAACCATGGAGAGAAGCTTGATCAGGATGTTGATGGAAGGACCGGACGTATCCTTGAAGGGATCGCCCACCGTATCGCCCACAACAGCTGCCTTGTGCTGTTCAGAGCCTTTTCCGCCAAAGTTTCCGGCTTCGATATGCTTCTTGGCGTTATCCCACGCTCCACCGGAGTTGGCCATCATGATGGCAAGTATGAACCCTGATACCGTTGCTCCGGCGAGCATGCCGGCAACACCGTTAACACCAAGGAGGATTCCGACAAGGATGGGAGCTATAATGGCTATTATAGAAGGCAGCATCATTTCCTTCTGGGCAGCCCTGGTGCAGATATCTACACAGCTTGCGTAATCAGGCTCTGCGGTGCCATCCATGATGCCCACGATCTCCTTGAATTGCCTTCTTACCTCTACAACAATTTTCTGAGCTGCTCTGCCCACGGCTTCCATGGTGAGTGAAGCGAATAGGAACGGCAGCATGCTCCCGACGAACAACCCTACCAGCACGGGAGGATTGATCAGGTTAAGGTTGAGAACATAGCTGGGATCTATAATCGTAACCTGGTCGGTATACGCTGCGATAAGGGCAAGCGCCGTCAAAGCGGCGGAACCTATGGCAAAACCCTTGCCTGTTGCCGCTGTGGTGTTTCCAAGGGAATCCAGTGCGTCAGTGCGTTCCCTGACTTCAGGAGGCAGGTGTGACATCTCGGCGATACCGCCGGCATTGTCGGCCACGGGACCGTAAGCATCGGTAGCCAGCGTGATACCAAGCGTGCTTAGCATACCCACTGCCGATATACCAACACCGTACAGGCCCATGTTGAAGCTTTCTGCGCCTCCTGCCAGGAAGAAGCTTGCCAGCACAGCGGCGCCAACTATTATGACCGGAACGGCAGTGGACAGCATGCCCAGGGAAAGCCCGCCGATGATGATGGTCGCGGGACCTGTCAATGATGTTTTCGCAAGTCCCCTGGTAGGTTTATAGGTATCCGAAGTGAAATACTCGGTTACAAAGCCTATGAGGTTACCGGCGACAAGTCCGCTAACGATTGCCCAGAAAATACCCATTTTATCTGGGAATATGCTGCGTACAAGGAAGAAAGACACGATGAAGATAAGGGCTGAACTGATGTAAACACCGGTCCTCAGTGCCCTCAGCAGGACCTTCTGCTCGGCTTTTTCACCGGAGCGCACGAAGAATGTGCCGATGATCGAGGCGATTACGCCAACGCCCGCAATAACCATGGGAATGGTTACTCCATTTACGCCAAGGCCGGCAGCAACTGCCAGAGCGCAGGTGGAAACGATGGAGCCCACATAGGATTCATAAAGGTCAGCGCCCATACCGGCAACGTCGCCTACATTATCACCGACGTTATCAGCGATAACAGCGGGGTTCCTGGGGTCATCCTCGGGAATTCCCGCTTCAACCTTACCAACAAGGTCTGCGCCCACATCGGCAGCCTTGGTGAATATACCGCCGCCTACGCGCGCGAAAAGGGCCATGGAACTGGCGCCCATACCGAAGGTGAGCATGGCGCTTGTGATTTTCTGGATCTTATTCGGATCAGCTCCATAGAACCAGTCGAGGAAGAAGTACCAAATGCTCAGATCCAAAAGTCCAAGACCAACAACAATCAGTCCCATAACGGCACCGCTGTTGAACGCCACGCGAAGCCCGCTGTTAAGGCTGGACTTCGCCGCGTTGGCGGTCCTGGAATTCGCTGCCGTAGCAATCTTCATACCGAGGAATCCTGAAAGACCGGAGAAGAAACCACCGGTCAGGAATGCGAAGGGTACGAAGGGGGTTAGATATCCTGCTATTGCAAGTGCTGTGAGAATAGCAACCATAACCGCAAAGAATATTGCCACTCCTGAATACTGCCTTTTCAGGTAGGCATTGGCGCCCTGACGAATGGCGTCTGCAATCTTTTTCATTGCATCTGTGCCCTCGCTCTTCTTAACCACGCTATATGCCAGGTAGCCGGCAAAGCAAAGCGCAAGCACAGAGCCTACAGGGGCAAGCAAGATTAAGTTCATAGCAACAACCCTCCTAGAAGTTAAGACATTCAAACTATATATTATCTTTTATTCACAACAATATCAATCAGAATTTTGCATAATAAACTTATAGAAACTTATAGCCTAAAATTGCTAAGTAAGCGCCTTTTCCAAACGTTCAATCCCTATCCTGATACGCCTGAGGCTTTCCTTCTTACCCAGAATGTCCGCTATTTCTATGGCGCCGCCCGGCGTAACCTGCCATCCTGACAGGGCAGTTCTGACGGGCCATAGCATTTGCCCATTCTTGATCCCCAGGGATTTCACCAAAGACAGCAATGCGCTATGGACGGTTTCTTCGTTCCACGGTTCAAGCTTCTCAAGGACGGGAAGCGCGGCTTTAAGGTTTTCCAGCGAATTTTCGAGAGTAGTCTTCATCTTTTTATGCTCATATATGCCAAGGTCATAATCCTCCAGCCCATTGAAAAAGCCTACCTTGGACGGGATTTCGGAAAGCACTTCGGTCCTGGCATGAAGCAGCCTGCTTACCTTGAAAAGGTCAATTGCCTTGTTGGTTATGGCTTTCTCCAGGTAGGGCAGGGCATAGCTGTGGAACTTCTCGGGAGTCATTGCCCTGATATATTCCGCGTTGAACCAGCGAAGTTTTTCCATGTCAAAGCACGACGGGGATTTGCTGATTCGTCTTATGTCAAAAGCCTTTTCAAGGTCTGCAAGGGAGAATATCTCCTGGGTTCCTTCCGGGGACCATCCCAAAAGGGCGATGTAGTTGACGACGGCTTCAGCAATGAACCCCATTCCGAGCAGGTCCTCAAAGGACGCATCACCCTTCCGCTTGGAGATCTTGCTTCCATCGGGCTTTACAATCAGCGGCAGATGGATGTATACAGGCTTTTCCCAGCCGAAGGCATCGTAAAGAAGGTTGTATTTCGGGGTTGAGGTAAGGTATTCGCTGCCGCGGACCACATGGGTGATCCCCATAAGATGGTCGTCTATGACGTTGGCAAAGTTGTAGGTAGGAAGTCCGTCCGACTTTATCAGGATCTGGTCTTCCAGCATATTGTTCTCGATGGTGATTGTGCCATAGACCATATCCTCGAATGTGGTGGATCCTTCCCGGGGCATTTTCTGCCGGACAACCCAGGGCTCGCCTTTGGCCAGCTTCTCTTCAACCTCCTCCTTCGACAATCCAAGGCAGTGGCGGTCATACATGAAAGTTTCACCTTTGGACTCGGTTTCCTTCCTCATGTTATCGAGCCTTTCCCTTGAGCAGAAGCAATAATAGGCATGGCCTTTTTCAACCAATTCCCTGGCATAGGGAAGGTAGATATCCTTCCTTTGGCTTTGGACATATGGTCCGTAAGGACCTCCAATATCGGGACCCTCATCGTGTTTCAGGCCACAAAGCCTGAGCGTTTTATATATAACGTCCACCGCGCCTTCGACTTGCCTCTCCTGGTCTGTATCCTCTATCCTCAGTATGAATTTGCCGTTCATTGAGCGAGCGATAAGGTATTCATAGAGGGCAGTCCTCAGATTTCCGATATGGACATACCCGGTAGGGCTTGGCGCGTAACGTGTCCTCACCTGTCTTCCCATATTCATTACCTCTTCCGTATAAATAAATATAATCGATTCCATAATAAAAACAACCTGATTTTAGGCTGCCTGAAACATAATCATTTTATCAGAAGTGTTTTTCCCTTTCAAATATTTATACACCCGAGAAAGCCAAGACCTTTAAACCCGGTAAAAGACCGCCGCAGCCGAAACGGCCCGATACCGCTTCAGCCTTTACAGCAGGCAGGCGGAGGCCAGGGCTGATATAATTGATGGGATGGAAGCTGCCTGGGCTCTAATGACTGAAAAGGTGGAAGAAGCCGGGTCTGAAACAACTGGAGAGATGGAAGCGGACTGGGAAGGTTCTGCCATAAGCTGCAGACGGTTTGCAGCGACAATCGCTGACGCCGTCAGCATGGCCTGTTCCTTTTCAAACCCGGGAAAGGATTTTCCGAGCTTTAAAAGGCTCATGGTGTCCATGGCGTCCAATACGGTGCGATTGCTGTCGTGGTCTGACAGTGCCAGAAAGCCCATGGTCCCATAGAATAGGGAAGGGGATCTGAAATTCATTTTTTCAAGAATCGGGAAGATCTCGGCACAGCGCACGGCTGTCTCCTCCAAAGGATCGGCGCCATAGGCAAGGATTTGATAAAGAAAGTGAAGGCCTCTGGCTTGGCTCGCATCCCGGATATGAAGGCGCCTGGAGACCCTTGCCACATGGCTTATTATTTCTTTTCCCCACAGCTCGGAACAGGCCATGAACACGGCGGGCGCGAAAAGCTCCTTCCCGGTTCGGGCCGTATGCCATCTTTTCATGCTTTTATATACCGAATAGGACCGGCTTGCCAGGAGCCGTTCGGAGCCTTCGGCCGAGGCGGCATAAAGGGCCATGGAAGCGGGGACAAGGCGGGATGAAGCTCTAAAGCCAGCGATTTTAAGCGCTTTGCAACAGAAGGCGAGCCGGTTGAAAGCCTTGTAAAATGTTTTTTCAGGCGTGATGGCAAAGGCGGCAGCTGGTGCCATGCAGGACCTGAACGGTGAATACCACTGGGTGTGCCGCTTTATGTAATCAAGGCTTTTCCGGAATTCCTCAATCTCGATCCGTATGCCTTTCAGGGACAGTATAAGGGAAGAGAGCCGCAAAGCCTTGGAGTACGCCCCTAAACGCAGATGTTTCCTGAGATCATGATAATTATCTATAAACAGGCAAATTACCTGGCTTCTGCGGATATCCATCCAGTTACCCCCTGCGGATTCTATGCTCGCTGCGACTATTATACATCGCCCTTTCATATTTCTCATTGTTTCCCGGGGCATTTGAAAGACTTCCTTTTTTCTGCCGTGTTTGATAAAATTCTATCAGACTGTATCCGTGCGTAGGGTTCTTTTGCAGGTTTTGCGATATTTGTCGTTTGTCTTGCGAATATGAACCAAACCGGATGTATTGCGTCAAATTAGATGAAGAAGGAGGGTGGCTATCAGGTGGCTCCTTCTGAAAAAATGAACGAGATTACCAGGCTGGTGGAGCAGTACGGCAACGATGTACTGAGGACGGCGTTTGTCATACTGAAGTCCAGAGAACTGGCCGAGGATGCATACCAGGAAACATTTTTGAGGGTATGCAGGTATTATGACAGCTTTCGCAGAGAGTGCAGCGAGAAAACGTGGGTGACAGGCATTGCCATCAATGTTTGCAGAGATATTCTAAGAAGCGCTTGGAAGAGGAGGGTTAATGTAACCGACGATTTCAGCTTCCAGGCTTCTGAAAGCGGTACAGAGGAGATAGTTGAGAATAAGGATGAAAAAGAGGAGTTGGTTCGCTCCATTATGAAATTGCCGGATAAATATCGCGAAGTGATCCATTTATACTACTACCAGGAGTTAGGCATAAAAGAGATTTCCCGGATTCTCAAGATACCGGGGGGGACTGTGAAAAGCAGGCTGTACAAGGCACGGAGCCTGCTTGCGGAGATGATGGGAGGTGAGGCTAATGGCTGAGAACAGGAACAGCCGCCAGGATAATGTAATCCTGAACGACGACAGTTTTAAGGAAGCATACAGGGCTGGGCTTGATCAGCTCAAGGCCTCCGATGAACTGATTCAGACCACCCTGAACAAGTGCAGGTTGGAATTGGAATCAACGGCTAAGAAAAAAAGACCGATAAACATATCTTTCAGCCGGATAGCCTTAAGGTATGCCGCTCCCTTTGCGGCCTGCCTGCTTGTATTGGTTCTTCTGCTCTATTCACCCATGCGTGAAAGTCCAAAAACTGCGGATTCCGCACCTGCCCCGGGCCGATGGGAGCAGCCTATGGGGAGCGCCGATACAGCAGCGGCGGAATCGTTGCCTTCTGCTGATATTATGTTTACTGATGAGCTTAGGGATGGAGAACCCCAATACACAGAAGAACAAGCGGGAACCGACAGTGCGCCTCCCGATGGAAGGGAAAAAAGCTTTATGCATTCGTTTACCTCTGGTGATATCATATTGAACTCCATGGATTTTCACGGTATTCGGACGCCTGTCGGAGGCCACATGCCATCTGAGGCGGTCAACGCCATCCTGGACGCCTATAATTCGGAAAGGGGAACACAGTATACCTGTGACGAAAACAGCGTGCTGACCATTTCCACCCTGAAAGCCGGCGGGATAGGGGCAGATGCTCTCCGTGAAGCAACAGGATTCGGTGATTTACTTGGAGACCAGCGGTATTACCTGCTGCCGCTTCAGGATGAGAGCCAGGAATATGCTATCCTTCTTCCCGCAATTGAAACAGCTGTACCCTATGATGATACCTCTGTCTCGCTGCCTCTTGATATCGTTTTCAGCCAAGGAGGCAGAACATGGCTTACATCCCAGTATATCGGGATATACACAAGCCACAGCCACGCGGCATTCCTCCTTGACAGGGAAGGGCATATACAGCTTGTCCGGGATACATTCAATGTGGGGAGAATCACCGATTATATTACTGTTGACATCAACTGTGGCCATGACTTTATCATTATCATAGAAGCCGATGACGAGGAGTATGCCATCCCTTGTATCGATACGGGTTCTGTTGGCTCCATTGAAAACAATAAGCCCTATCCTGCGCGGGATGTGATAAACGGTCTGGCGGACAGCCTTGTAGCCCAGTGATGAAAAAACAGGCATGTATTCTGTTCGTTAGCAACAAGGCAGGCCATTCGTGGTCTGCTTTTTCATTATCGGTTTTGGGGGCGTAGATACTTTCCAATAGTTTACAGGCACATCATACAGTATTCGTTGAAGTTTGACATTATTTGTACGATGGTTTAATATTGAGTTAGCATAATTGGTATTACCAGCTAATTTTCATAGTTGTGGCATCTTTTGGGAAAGGAAACCCAGGATGAATGAGTTTTATATCTTCGAGGATATTGAATATCATGAAAAAATCCCTGTAAAACATTTTATCGCAGCCATTGAGGAGTCCTGGGGGCACTGGCACAATGAGATTGAAGTTCTATTCGTATTGTCGGGGACGCTTCAGATAACCGTGGAAGAGTCCAGGTATGATCTGAATACGGGCGACATCATCCTCATCAACAGCAACCGTATCCATTCAATAAAAAGCGAAGGCAATCTTACCTTTGTCCTCCAGTTTGTGCCCGAGTTGATTTACCAGATCTATGGTAAAGACCAGACCTATTACTTCAACCTGAATACCGCGGTCTCGGAATTGAATAAGGAAACCGCCGACAAGCTGAAATCGGTGCTGGCGAGGATCGGTATTGAGTATTCGAGGATGAGGGATGGATACAAGTTTTTCCTGTGGTCATACTTTTACGAGTTTGTCGGGTGCCTGTTCCGGTACTGCGATTACAAGGCACAAACCAGTGATCCGAAAATGAGTGAAGACCTGAAAAAGGTGACTGCCATCATCAACCATATCAACAAGCATTTCAAAGAGGATCTGTCCCTGGAAACCATCGCTGAAGCCGTCAATATGAATGTGATGGCGTTAAGCAAGTTCTTCCGGAAGAAAACCGGGCTGTCCATACTGTTCTATCTGAAGATGGTGCGGATCAACCATGCAAAGCAGCTCCTTGAATCATCCGATGCCCCTGTCATTGAGATTGCCCAGGAGTGTGGCTTTTACAGCTTGCCTACTTTTTACAGGGCATTCAATGAAATAGTCGGAATATCTCCCAAAGAATACAAGAAAACAAGGAAGAGCCATGCGTTCAAGGATCATATCCAGCTTGTCCAGGGGTATCTGATGGTTGATTCGGTAAACGAATACGCGCTTTTGCACAAGTACCTGTAACCTGGTATATATAAAGTATTATATCTACAGGTTTTCGGCGGTTGCGGCGGGGGATCCGGGCAACCGTTTTATATTTTAGGGTAAAAAATGATAAGCCGGCTTTCGCAAACTGAGAAGAAATATGAAGATCATAGGGCTACAATAAATAAAACAGGCTGCCAGGGGGGAAGAAAATGGCTGGCCGGGGCAGATCAAAATCTACGGAAACCAGGATCAACGAGTTTCTCCGGAAGATGTCTCTGAGGCAGAAGATAGCCCAGTTGCAATGTCTCTTTTCTGTTTTTATTCCCCGTTCAAATCCCAATTTCAGCGGTATAATGCCCGATGGCATAGGTGAAATCGCTTTCGGGTACCAGCTTGACAGCCCTGAAAAGAGCGCGGAGTTTATTGAGAGGCTTCAAAGATACCTTGTGGAGGAGACTGAACTCGGAATTCCCGCGATCATCCATACCGAAGCCATTTCAGGCGGCATCATATCCGAAATGACCCAGTTCCCGTCCCCCATCGGACTGGGCGCCACATGGGATCCCGACGGTGTTCAGAAGATGGCCGAGCTCATTCGCAGGCAGGTAATGGCTGTTGGCATCAGAAGAGTATTGTCGCCGGTGGTGGATGTAGCCCGCGATCCTCGCTGGGGCCGGATGGGCGAAACATTCGGGGAGGATCCTGCCCTGTGCAGCCAGATGGCCGTCGCGTATGTCAGGGGCATGCAGGGAGAAAGGCTTTCGGAAGGTGTCCTGGCATGCGCAAAGCATTTCATTGGATACAGCATGAGTGAAGGCGGGCTGAACCAGTCCCGGAATCCCATCACACCAAGGGAACTTCGTGAAGTATATGCCAAGCCCTTCCAGGCGGTCATCACCGAAGCCGGGATCGGTTCCATCATGGCCCAGTATGGCGCCATAGACGGCGAGATGGTGATTGGCTCAAAGCCGCTTCTTGATAATCTTCTGCGCAGGGAAATGAAATTCAGGGGAACCGTGGTATCCGATTATATGGCCATCAACCGCATGGTAGCCATGAAGGTTGCCGAGAATATGGGAAAAGCAGGCATCATGGCAATAAAAGCCGGGCTTGATCAGGAATTTCCTGTCCCCGCAGGATTCAAAACCCAGCTGTTGATAGACGCGGTTGAAAACGGGGAGCTTGACGAAGAAATTATCAACCGTTCGGTAAGGCGGGTCCTGCGCCAGAAATTCCAGCTGGGCCTTTTCGAAAACCCGTATCCTCGTAGAAATGATATTAAGAAATATTACTACAATACTGACAACGACAGGATGAGCTTTGAGCTCGCGCAGAAGTCGCTGGTCCTGCTAAAAAACGATGGTGTTCTTCCGCTGAAAAAGAATATAAAGAGCATAGCAGTTATAGGACCGCACTCGGATTCGCTCCGCCTGATGTTCGGCGGTTATACATATCCTGCCGTTCTGGATATGACCCTCGAGGCAAATGTTATAGCTGAAGGTATGGAAGAGTATGCCTCTTACTCAAGGAGCGAAAAGAAAGCGCTGGAGACATACCCCGGCTCCAATATCACCGTGGAAAACCCGATGGTAGAGAGCATGCTGCGAAGCATGTTTGAAAAATCCCAAACCATTCTGCAGGCAATCCGCAACACATGCAAAAACGCAAAGATTATCCATGCC
This sequence comes from Clostridiaceae bacterium, assembly GCA_012728015.1. GTDB lineage: Bacteria > Bacillota > Clostridia > DSM-8532 > DSM-8532 > Thermoclostridium_A. The sequence continues at coordinate 51,873 of JAAYFY010000026.1, forward strand.
AGGGGCTGCGATTATGCGGGCTGTGACAGGAGCGGCTTTAAACAGGCCGTGGAAACGGTAAGAGCCGCGGATGTGGCAATACTGGTCATCGGCGGAAAACTGGGATGGGCCCAGTCGTCCACTATGGGAGAAAACCTGGATTCAATGAATATAGGACTTCCGGGTGTGCAGGAAGACCTTGCGCGGGAGGTTCTATCAACCGGGAAACCCACAGTGGTCTTGCATCTCAGCGGTAGGCCGCTAAGCAGCGAATTCATCGCTGAGAACTGCAACGCGCTGCTGGAATGCTGGTCACCTTCGGTATGGGGCGGCCAGGCCATCGCGTCGGTATTGTTCGGAGACTTCAATCCTTCCGGAAAGCTGCCGGTAACGGTAGCACGGAATGCGGGACAGATTCCCTTATACTACAATCACGTCAATGGCGTCAGCTATCATAACAAGAGCATCTTCAAACAGGAGAACATGTATGTTGACGGCTCGGAAAAGCCCCTGTTCTACTTCGGTCAGGGACTCAGCTACACGCGCTTTGAATACTCGAATCTAAGGCTGGATAAGGAAGTCTGCAGTGACGGAAAGCTTACGGTCAGCGCTGATGTCCGGAACGCCGGCAGAAAAGACGGCGCCGAGATTGTCCAGCTGTATATCGCAGATGAGTTGGGCTCAATGCTGCGTCCCAACAAGGAACTGGCAGGTTTCAAACGGGTAGAGCTTAAGGCTGGGGAGACAAAAACAGTAGTTTTCACGGTCAAGGTTTCCCAGTTCGCTTTTCTCGACGTCAGTATGAAATGGAAAGTGGAAGCCGGGGACATGACGGTCATGATCGGCTCTTCATCGGAGGACATACGCCTCAGGGATACATTCAGGATTATCGGCAATTCTTATGTGGACGCCTCAAAGAGAGGATTCTACGCGGACACAAGCATAATCACATTATCATAGGACAGCACAGTTTCAGATACTTCACCGGAAGTAAACTAAAACTTAAAAAGGGGTGTGTTCATGGGAGATCAGGTGTTGCTGACCGTAAAGAAGATCAGCAAAGCATTCGGACCGACTCGTGCATTGATCGATGTGGACATGGAAATCCGGCGCGGAGAGATCAGGGGACTTATCGGCGAGAATGGCTCCGGAAAATCAACGCTTGCATCCATCATCGCGGGCGCGCAGTTTGCCGACAGCGGTTCCTTTGAGCTCAAGGGAAAGCCCTATGCACCCAGGAATATGGTGGGCGCCCAGAACCATGGCGTAAGCATGATCATCCAGGAGATGGGCACCATTCCGGGGATTACCGTAGCGGCCAACATCTTTACCGGAAGGCTTGAGGAGTTTACCAGGTTCGGCTTTATCAACATGAAAGCCATCAACAGGCGCGCGGCTGAATTGCTGCAGGAAATCGGCGCAGGAGACATTCATCCTGAAACCCTTATCAACAGGCTCAACTTCGAGGAGCGCAAGATCGTGGAGATTGCAAGAGCCATGGTGGCAAACCCGGACCTTCTGATTGTCGACGAAACTACTACGGCGCTGGCCCAGAGAGGCCGGGAATTGCTTTACCGGCTGATAAGAAGGCTTCACGAAGAAAACAAATCCGTTCTGTTCATATCCCACGATCTCCACGAACTTATGTCCATCTGCGATACCATCACGGTCCTGCGTGACGGCATCGTGATCGACACGCTTGAGAAAGAAGAGATAAGCGTGGACAGGATGAGAAGCCTCATGGTCGGGAGAGAACTCAGCGGGAGCTACTTTCGAAGCGACTATGACGGAAGTTATAGCGATGAGGTGGTACTGGAGGCCAAACGCGTAACCTCAGGCATACTGGAGGAGTTTAACCTTGAGCTTCACAAGGGTGAGATCCTTGGTGTCGGCGGGCTTTCAGACTGCGGGATGCATGAACTGGGCCGCGTGCTTTTCGGTATCGACAAACCCATCACTGGAAGCGTTACGCTGAAGAAGAACAATGTCCAGGTGAAGGACCCCCATGTGGCGACAAAGAACAATATGGCCTATGTGTCCAAGGAAAGGGACAGGGAGGCCATCATACTTAACGCCAGCATAAAGGAAAACGTGGTGCTGCCATCCCACAGGCAGCTCAGGAAAGTCCTGGGGCTTATTACAAGGCGGTCCGAGACAAACCTTACCAACAAGCAGATTGAAACCCTGAGGATCAAGTGCCGCAACGGCAAGCAGATCTGCAATGAGCTTTCGGGCGGAAACAAGCAAAAGGTAGTGTTCGCCAAGTGGCTTGGCAAGGAGAGCGATATCCTGATCCTGGACTGTCCCACGAGGGGTATTGATGTGGGTGTTAAGGCTGCGATGTATAAGCTCATGACCGAGCTGAAAGCACAGGGAAAATCCATTGTCATGATCTCCGAAGAACTGCCGGAGCTCATCGGAATGAGTGATCGCATACTGCTTCTTAAGAACGGACGCCTTCAGGCGGAGCTCAGGCGAAGCCCGGACATAAGCGAGAAGCAGATCATCCAGTACATTATCTGAGGAGGTGGCAGGCATGCGAGCAACCGCTGAAACAATTGATATTCAGGAGATACTTAACAGGAAAGCCAGAAGGAAAGACCTGCTAAGAAACATAATACCGTTTTCCGGCCTGGTTTTCATATTCGTGTTCTTTACGGTGGTTACACAGGGAAAAATGCTTAGCAGCAGCAACCTGACCAACCTGATCAGCCAATGCTTCTCGGTTACCATCGTAGCCGCAGGCGCCTCATTCGTATACGCCCATGGCGGGATGGACTTTTCCATCGGCCCGAGTTGCGGCGTAGCCCAACTGGTGGCCGCGCTTATCATTACGAGAAGCGATTTGCCCATATGGCTGGCAATCGCCGCATGCATACTTGTGACGGTCGTGACTTCCACCATGGTTGGAGCCACCTCCGCATATCTCAGGGTGCCTGTTTTCGTGGTATCGCTGTGTATGCGCGCCATATGCTCGGGCATTCTGACAGTGGGCATTGCTGAGAGCGACATAGCCATAGATTATGCAAGGTTTTCCGGGTTTAACAGCGAAGTATTGAAAGCTGTGGTCCTTTTAGTGGTAATCGGCGTGAGCTATTACCTGTTTGAATATACCTCCCTTGGCAAATACGAAAAGGCGATGGGCGGAAATGTAGTTACCGCTTTCCAGGCAGGTGTCGTGGTCAAAAGGACACAAATTGCAGCCTATACGCTGATGGGGCTATGTGTGGGAATTGCCGGCTTCTTCCAGCTGACAAGGACAGCAGGCGTAACTGGCGGCAGCGGTAGCGGACTCGAATTTGACATCATGGTAGCCATCGTACTGGGCGGGTTCCCCATGATGGGCGGCAGCGCGGCAAGACTGAGGTCGGTGATCATAGGCGCGCTAACAATTACCATACTCTCCAATGGCCTTGTTCTGTGGGGACTTGATTATCTTCTGGTCAACGGCGTAAAGGGATTGCTGTTCCTGATCATAGTGGCGATTACCTATGACCGCACAAATCAGAACCAGATGAATTTCACTTCGGCCTGAGCCGGTCAATCCGGTTATTATAGGGAAAATGGAGGAGGATGTTATGAAAAAGTTAATGAGGAGCATTTGCCTTGTTTTGGCGACTGTTATGCTTTTGACGTGTTTGGTTGGGTGCGGCGATGAAGCTGCCCCAAGTGCAACAGAATCCCCAAGCGGATTCGCAACTCCGACCCCAAAGCCTGCTTCGGATGATCCCGGAGCCGAAGGAGGGGAGGAAGCGTCCGGATCAAAGATTAAGATACCGGACAACCTGCCCAGGTACCGCATCGGTGTTATGTATTATACATTCACCGACAAGCTTGGTTCACAGATGAAGAATGCCCTGGATTACCTGGCTGGTTCCTTCAACGTAGAATTTGTTTACATCGAAGCCACATGGAGTTCCGAAGCAGGTATAGCCGCCCTGGAAACAACGCTGCAGACCGGTTTGGACGGCGTCATAGCGGTTACCAGCGGAGTGCCTTTTGTTGAGGCATGCAAGAAAGCGGGCGATGTGCCATGCGTATCCATACAGATTGAGCCCATCGATGAACAGGTGGCAAAGGAGATGGCGGCATATGACAACTACCTGGGCGCTGTATGTGAAAACGACTTCCAGGTAGGCGCGAACGCTATTGACGCTCTTTATGCAAGCGGTGTGCGCAATCTTGGCATCGTCGGCCTCACACCCGGTCTCGCCAGGTCCCATGACGAACGAATCAGGGGAGTTAAGGCCGCGCTGGAAAAGTACAGCGATATGAAGCTGGTTGCCGAGGATTACACCATGGCTGAATACTCCAAATCCATATCGTCATTTGCGGCGGCTTATCCGGAAATGGACGGTATGTTCTGTTCCCAGGGTGTTGAAGCCATTTACCAGACCATGAACACCGAAGGCCTGATCGGCGACGTAAAACTGGCAACGGTGGATATTTCCGAAAGCACGGGCGACTATTTCGACAACGGCACGCTGGTCAGTATTGCGGGCGGACAGTATGGCACGACAATGATAGGCTTTGCGGTACTCTACAATTACCTGTACGACGGCACACGCATCATTCCCGATACGTCGGTGACGCTGCGCCGTCCGTTTGTGGAGGTTAAGAGCAGCAACGAATATGAGCAGTACCTGAAATATGTTGACAGCTCCATCCCGGTTTATACAGTCGACGAGATCGCCGCGATGATTCACGGGTTCAACCCGGAAGTAACCTTTGAAACCTTTACCAAATCAGCCGATGAGTACTCCCTCGCTGATATTGTCAGCAGGCATAGCGGTTTGTTCTAGTTGACAGTCTAAAATAATCGGACTTCAGTCTTGAGAGGTGATAACGTGGGTGATAAGCTGAAGCGCTATGCCATCAACACAATAAAAACCCTGATCCTGCCTGTGCTGGTTATCGCGCTGTTCGCGGTGCTTACGGGAGGAAGGTCGCTCAGCAAGCGCATGCTGCTGGTTACGGCGCGGCAATCGGTTATGCCAATCATTATATCCATGGCTCTTGTAGGCAACCTGACGCTTGGCATGTGGGATTTTTCCGCAGGCGGTGTGGTGTTGTCAGCGGCCATAATCGGAGGCAACCTGATGAAGCTGACCAACACAGGTACTGCAGGACTCGTGGTGATCTGCCTTGTGATCGGTGTGGTAATGACAACACTGACGGGATTTCTGAACAACAGGCTCCGCGTGCCCACCATCGTGGTGACAGTCGGACTGGTGCTCATTTATGAAACCATCCCGCGCCTGATCTATCCGGGAGGCGTCACCATAACGGCAAAGTACACCTTTCTGGCGTCATCACCGTACTGCTTTATCATACTTGCCGTAATGTTCGTATTCTTTTACCTGCTGTACAACAAGACGGCATATGGACATAACCTTCGCGCCCTGGGCGGAAGCAGGGAGATTGCCAGAAGTGCCGGGCTTAAGGCCTCCAGGATAATACAGACAGGTTTCTCCATCAGCGGTATTTTTCTGGGCATAGGCGCTGTGCTGCATATTTCAACAAATGGGCAGCTGCTGACCGTGTCGGCTCTTGGCTCGGTGCCTTTGATCTTTGAACCCATGATGGGTGTGTTTCTCGCGTTCTTCCTGTCCAGGTTCTGCAACCTGACGATTGCCCTGGTGGTGGGAACCTTTACAATGACTGCGCTTACCAACGGCTTGGTGGCGTTGGGGCTGCCGGCTACCATGAGAAGCATCACATCAGGATTGTTCCTTTTAATCCTGCTGTGCATTTCCGGCAACCAGGCGAGGATCATTAAATGGCGTGAAGACAGGAAGCGTGCTCGCATGCTCGACGCGAAGCATAATACCTGAACTTGTTGCTTTATATTGATGCAAGCATAAGTTTACATAATACTTATCATCGGCGGGAAGTGAAAAATTCCCCCCTTCCCGCCGGTTTTCCTATATTTTAAAGCAGGGAGAGGAACCAGCCTATTATTGAGGAAAAGGGGAGGTATATATGACCAGGCAGGAAAGAATGAAATATGATGAAAGAGCCAGGGAAATTGTGAGGAAGATGACCTTTGAGGAGAAAGTACACCTCATGAGCGGTTCTCTTACCCCGCAGAAGATGCTGGAGGATTTCAGCACTCCGGGATACCATTACAATATGGTGCCGTATCCGGCCGGCGGGAATGAGAGACAGGGCGTACCAAGTCTCAGGTTCTGCGATGGCCCCAGGGGCGTGGTATGCGGGAACAGCACCTGTTTCCCTGTCACCATGGGAAGGGGCGCCACCTTTGATACCGACCTGGAGGAAAGAGTGGGAAAGGCCATCGGACGCGAGATAAGGGCCCATGGCGGGAACTTCTACGGCGGTGTTTGCATCAATCTGCCTTATAACCCGGGATGGGGAAGAAGCCAGGAGGTATATGGCGAGGATTCGTTCCACCTGGGCGAAATGGGAAGGGCATTGGTCCGCGGCGTTCAGAGCCAGAATGTCTTGGCATGCATAAAGCATTATGCGTTCAACAGCATGGAGATATCACGGTTTAAGGTCAGTGTAACATGTGACAAAAGGACTGAACAGGAGGTATTCCTGCCCCATTTCAAGGCATGCATCGATGAAGGGGCAGCCAGTGTCATGACTGCCTACAACCTTTACAATCAGGTGCATTGCGGGCACAGTGAATACCTGCTGGAAAAGGTATTGCGGGAAGATTGGAGATTCGATGGCATCGTAATCAGCGACTTTGTCTGGGGCATCAAGGATACAGTGGCAGCCGCCAACGGCGGAATGAACGTTGAGATGCCATGTACAATGCTTTTTGGCGACAGGCTTGTGAAAGCGGTGAGGGACGGTTTTGTGCCCGAGGAAAAGATAAATAAGGCGGCTGTATGTATAATCCGCACACTGCTGGCTTTCGAGGAAGCGCCCGATCCCGAGGGATACCCCGAAAGTGTAATATGCTGCGAAGAACACATAAAACTGGCCCTGGAATGCGCCCGAAAATCAATCACACTTATGAAGAACGAAAGTGTGCTGCCCTTTGACTCCTCGGTGAAGAAGGTGGCAGTGATCGGAAGGCTGGCGGACAAGGAGAACATCGGAGACCACGGCTCCAGCCGGGTATTTCCGCCCTATGTCGTGACCATTCCGCAGGCCCTGAGAAAGCGCGGCCTTGAGGTTGTGGTTTGCGATGGTTCTGATGCTGAAAAGGCGAGGAAGGCAGCGGCTTTTGCCGATGCGGTGCTTATCGTGGCAGGATATGACCATGACGATGAAGGGGAGTATGTTGCTCCGGAGCAGACTTCTGATATGGGTGGGACAACACTTGACAGCATAGGCGGTGACAGGGAATGCCTTGGGCTTAAGGTTGAAGAAGCTGCCTTGATCAACACTATCGGCAGGGTAAATCCGAAAACGGCAGTTGTGCTCATCGGGGGTAATACCATTATTACCTCCAACTTCGATCACAATGTTCCCGCAATGCTGATGGCCTACTATCCCGGCATGGAAGGCGGCACGGCAATAGCTGAGATTGTCTTCGGGGATGTCAACCCTTCAGGCAAGTTGCCCTTCGTGGTGCCATACAGCGCTGATGATCTGCCATATGTAAACTGGAATACCGACCAGCAGCACTACGAGTACTACCATGGCTATGCCAGGCTGGACAAGAGGGGAATCAGACCTGAATACCCGTACGGCTTTGGCCTGAGCTATACTACATTCTCAGTGTCAAGTCCCGCGGTCAGTATCGGAAATGACGGGATTTCCGTGTCCTGCAGGGTTAAGAATACCGGAAGGGTCTCCGGGGACGAAGTGGTCCAGTTGTACATCGGGTTTGAGAATTCGAAAATCGACCGGCCCAAGAAACTGCTGCGCGGGTTCAGGCGTGTTTCCCTCGATCCGGGAGAAGAGAAGGAAATAGCCATATTATGCCCCTTTGAGAAGCTGATGTATTATGACCCGGTATATGCGGTGTGGAGGCTTGAAGACATCGTATACAGGGCATACATCGGAACCAGTAGCGACATGAAAGATCTTTTGGCTCTTGATTTTAGGCTTAACCAGGCATAAACAAATCTACGGGGATGAACCGGGCTGCGTTGTCGAAAAAGCCGGCGCAGCCCGACTCCATTTATATTGATTCCAAGGGTCTGCAACAACATATCCAATTGTGTGCTTTGGCTGATGAAAAAGGGCACAGGAAGACGATACAAGGCACAAAAACCAGCAATATTCGGCAAATGAATTAATGATTAAAAAGTGTTGACAAAACAATTGGCCTCATGTAATATAGTTTATGCGGCTTTTGAAAGCCGCATGAACAGAATATGGGAGGATTCCCGAGTGGCTAAAGGGGGCAGACTGTAAATCTGTTGTCGGACGACTACGGTGGTTC
>JAAYFY010000027.1 GCA_012728015.1 Clostridiaceae bacterium
CTGTAGTAGTCCTTAATGACCGTTAGTTTAAACTCATCAGAATACCTCTTAGCCATAAAAACTGACCCCCCTACCTCAATCATACACTACCGTCCCTATCCTGTATACTTTTTGGGGGTCAGACCAGTTATTTGACAGCCTTTCATTCAGAAGAACAGGCATGTCAGAAGAATCTTCCCTAAAGCGACACTATTGAGGATAAGCGGGGGATCTGAACTTTAGATCCCCCCGCTATCTTTTTTTCTGCGACGTAATGAACGGTCTTCCCATGGGCCGTGGCTGCCATTCAAATCAAGCCTGCTATGGGATGTTATATCAATTCCATTACCCGATAATATGAGCTATCTGTCGAATGAGGAGTATTGTATAATTATAGATGTGCTATAGCATACGGGGTTTCCCCAAAGAAAAACACGGGGAGCTTCTTACGTTTTTTATTGCAATGAGTAAAGATAAAAAGACGCACAGCGGTTTTCTGTTAGCTGATTTATAAAACCTTCCTGCAAAGCAAATATTAATTCATGGAATTGAGGTGAAAAGGAATGGATTACAGGGAACTTGAAGAATTCTTCCGATCACTGGATCGTTCATTTTTTCTCGAAGATGACATGAAAAAACATGCAAATCTGGACCAGCCTTTACCCATAGGCTTCGGGCAAACAATTTCTCAGCCCAGTCTTGTGCTGGAAATGACACGGCTTCTGTCGCCGGAAAAGGATAGCAGGATCCTGGAGATCGGGACAGGATCAGGATTTCAGACAGCCATTCTCGCAAAAATGTCAGCAGAAGTTTACACAGTGGAAAGAATCGTGGAGTTGATGGAGAAGGCAAAAAAGAGGCTTGAAGCATTGAATTTTTCGAATGTCTTTTATAAAGTTGGGGACGGGAGCAGGGGATGGCACGAATATGCTCCCTATGACAGAATTATGGTGACTGCCGCGGCGCGTGTTTTACCCGGTGAGTTGGTAAACCAGTTGGCAAAGGGCGGCAGGATGGTTATTCCAATCGGCCCGCCGTTTGTGCAGGAACTGAAGCTCATCATGAAGACGGACGACGGAGATATACAGATGGAAACAGTGGAAATGGTCAGGTTTGTAGAACTGCAGGGACAGTATGGCTGGACGGAAGGAGGATTCACCGATGAGTGAGGCAGGGGCTTTATTGGCAGAAAGAATTAATGGCATCGGCGGCAGGATAAAAACAGTGCCTGCCAGTATACTGCCACAAGTTCAGAAAGAGTGGTTCAGGCGCCTGGACAGGCTTGAAAAAACGGATATGTATAATAAAATGCTGAAGGACTATTTCGACTTTTCATTGGAAGCAGACATCAAATCATTGGTTATAGTCGCGCTTCCTTCTCCTCCATGCTATATCGAAATTGAATGGAATTCCAGGACTGTGGAAGCCGATATCCCGCCTGTTTACGTACATAGAGATCAGCAGCTTTCTGAAATAAAGAAGATAGTAAGAGATGTTTTTGAACAATACCATCTGAATTCGTGGCCGGTCGTTCTTCCCAAAAAGCTGCTTGCGGCAATGAGCGGTTTTGGCAGGTACGGGAGAAACAACCTTTTATATATTGAAGGAATGGGTTCATGTCATCGCCTTACCGTATTTGGATCCGACATGATTTGCCCGGAAGGATTTGAGTTGGCTTCAGACCTGGAAATGGACAGGTGCAGCAAATGCGGCATATGCATAAAGCAATGCAAAACCGGCGCTATCTGCGAAAATGAAGTGCAGATAGATGCTGATAAATGCCTGACATTTTATAATGAAACGAAAGGCGCTATGCCGGAGTGGATACAGGACGACTGGCATAATAGCCTGGTAGGCTGCACCAGGTGCCAGGGAAAATGTCCTGCAAATAAAGGTATGTGGAACAGGAAGAAAGTTGGAAAGCTTTCAGATGATGAAACACAGGCGATAATGAAAGCCTCGGCTTTTGATGCTCTTGATGCCGCGCTTCAGGATAAACTATCGGAGTTAAGCCTTGATAGATACTTTGATGTTTTGGCAAGAAATATATCGTTGCTTTTTCAGAGGGTATAATTTGAGGGTACTGTCAAGGGTACGGTTTGGGGTGACCCCCTGACGGTGTACACTTTGGGTACGGTTAGATTAGCTTGATTTTTTAAGTGTTTTTATCCTGTAGGCGCTTGGGGACAATCCCCCAAGTGCCTTTTGCGGTCTATGGTTCGTATAGTAATCCATGTACTCCTTTGTTATTTGCTTTACATCGCCAAATCCTTTATCTTGTTTTTCATTAGTTTTATTGC
>JAAYFY010000028.1 GCA_012728015.1 Clostridiaceae bacterium
ATGGATGGAAACCCATAAGCTGATGGAGGACACCGCGCCATAACCAGTGCAGGAGGCAGTACCGACATGCTTCCCGAATCAGACTTTAACGCCATTCTTCATGTATTATAGGACAGAACAGTATGACAGGGTTTCCCGGCGGCAGGAGCCAACTGAAGGCAAAGCGCCTGGCCATGTAATGACCCGCTGTCCGGTTGATGTTCAGATAGACTTTTTAAGTATTTCAGGGGGAGTTGGTAATGAAAAAAACACTTGTGGCCCTTTTGGCCATAACCTTCATTTTTGCCGGGTTTTCAGCGGCTTTGCCGTCTTATGCGTCAACCCGGCCTGAACCTGATTATGCCCGGAGCATGCGGTGGCTGATGGATCTGGGGATCTTCTCACCCGCTGAACCCGACAAGGCCGATCTGGAACGCGCTGTGACCAGGGAGCAGCTGGCGACAGTTATTATCCTGCTGAACGGTCATGAGGATAAAGCCTCGCTGTATAAAAACACCGGCCTTTTTTCAGATGTGGCGCCAAACAGATGGTCTGCCGAATATATTGGCGCCGCGGTGAAGCTGGGCTATATGCGCGCAAGGCCCGACGGGCTGTTCCATCCTGAAGAAAGCGTTACTTTCGCCGAGGTATCGGAGATCTTCACCGATCTTCTGCGCTACAATGACTACAGCCTTGTAGGCGGATATCCTGATAAGTATATCAATCTGATGGCCAGCCTGGGAATCCTGGATGGAATAAAATATTCGGCAAGGTCGGCGGTGACCAGGGGCCAGCTCGCTGTCATGGCCGAAAGACTTCTTAACACGAAGGTCTTCGGGGATGCCCGGGACTTTGTTGATACGGTCAGCGTCTACAGGCGCATGATCATCCTCGAGAACAGCCTGATCAGCAAAAATTCCAATGAGAGAAGGATTGTGACCGACACGGGCGTGTATGACCTTGCGTCCTCGCTGCCCATACCCCAGGCGGGCAGGCAGTACATCGCGCGTTTGAAGGACGGTGAGGTGGTTAAGCTTGCAATGGCCGGCCTCAGCTACCGGGAGTTCTCGGTAAGGTATGCCTCATCCGGGAGTATCCTGACCAATGACGGGAAGACCGAATACCTGCCCGCGAATGTAACCTGGTATTACCATGCCGCACCCGCAGGCTTCGAAATTGTAAATGCCAGCCTGAAAACCAACTCATCGGTGGTCATCGGGACGAGAAGCGATGGAACCGGCTACGGTGTCCTGTTTGATCCCCTGAATTCGGATCCCAGGGTGATTGACCCGGGCATGACCGCCAGCATGCTTGAGAGACTGTACGGGGGCAAGACTATTGACAGGGGAGGGAAATATATTTCCCCAGCCCAGATCGAGAGCGAGGATGTGGTCTACGAGATTACCGATATATGGTACAAAAACCCTTATGTCATCATATACGCCAATAGCATATCGGGGGAGGTCACAGGCATACTGCCCAACAAGATTTCCCCCAGGTTCATCGAGGTCGATGGTATAAGCTATCCCCTTTCGGACGATTTTCCCATTGAGAAGATCATAGGCACGGGAGGCGTGGAGGTGGATCAAACGGCCAGGGTGCTTCTGGCCAGCGACGGAAAGGCTGTTGACATCATCCTGCACGGCGATTCCGATAACAGGGACTTCGTACTGGTTCTTGATGCCTACGACAGGAAATCCACCGACATAGAGGATTACGGGGAAACCCTCCATTATGTTTCGCTGCTCCATGCCAATGGGACTAAGAAAACGTACCTGACCGAAAAGAATGAAATCGTGGAAAAAGGCAGGATCGCGCGTTATGAGATCGTTAAGGCCGGCAAGGACCATAATGATTACGATACCGTCAGGCTGATCCGCCTGGACTACAGCAAACCCTTCGTTTCCCGCATCGACAAGGAGAACCGTATGATGGACTTTTCCACGGTTACAAATGATGTGGTGATTTTCAACATAATCGAAAATATTTATGGCACCGACAGCGTTGCCTCTGTCATTAAGTGGTCAGATCTTCCCGATGGAAGTATCCAGCCGGGCAGGGTACTGTACCTGCGAAAGACCGGAGATTTCCAGGACATTGATGTAATCTGTTTTGACAACATCCTGGACCAGGGGGTGGCATATGGTTTGGTGACCAGTGTTACATCCACATACAGCCCTGTGACCGGAACCCTGAAAATAGCCAATATTATGATCAACGGTAATGAATATGTCTATACATATAAAGACGATGACGGCATTTTCCAGGGGCAGGTCCTCAGGGTCAAGTTCAACGGTGTTGCCGTTACTGGTGCTGAACATGGCATTTCGCCCACGGTAACCGGAAGCACGGTTGAAGCCGTGGATTCCTCAAGGATAAGGATGAAGGGGGCAACTTACAGATACAGAAGCGATGTTTCCATACTGAAATATGATGGCGAAAAATGGGTACAGGCAGGAACATCTGAAATTGTCAAAGGGGACAACAGGAGGCAGATTTCCATATACCTGGACAAACCCGTCGGATATGGCGGCAAGGTTGTACTGATCACCATAAGGTAGTATTCCCGGGCTGAAAATCCCATAAAGCAAAAACAAAGGAAGACGGCGGTTCCCTTCCCGTTCATCACGGGGAGGGGGCCGCTTTTTCTGCCCGGATAAATTCATACTTTATTTTTACTTCCCGTGCATATGTATAAGGGGGAGGGGTGCGGGATGAGAGGCTACCAGATCCAGAAGTTCAGGGGCAATGGCTGTGAAATTGGATTATACATGGGCAAACAGGTGAGAGGCCGGTTTAGGTCCATTATCGAGGATTTTCTAAAGGCCGTGGACAGGGCTTACCGTCTTGACTTCGGCATGCTTGAGAATGAGGCGTTGGCGCTGCTGTCAAGACTCCCGGAAGAGTACCAGCTGGAAGTGGAAAGCCTGGCATACGGTTCGGCGGTCAAGCTTGAAAGAATAGCCCAGTGGATATACTGCGATCGGTTTGTTTCGGACGGCTGCTCAAGCTTTATCGCCTGCCGGGATGGCACGGTTTGGGTCGGAAGAAACTTTGATCATGCCGGACCCTGCCATTGGCGGAATATAAACGTCATCGAAAAAGAAGGCCGCATTCCCGTGGTGATCTTCGGGCAGGAAGGAGCGCTGTTTTCACACACTGGCTTTAATCCCCGGAAGCTCTGGCTCCATTATAATCATCTTCCTGCCTGGGATATGCCGGGTTCTGATGAGAAATCCATACCGCCCTTTGTCTTTACCCGCATGGCCCTTGAGAACTGCGGCAGCATCGGTGATGTGGAAAAACTCCTGCAGGCGACCGTCCGGGATGGCGGGATGAACCTGTTTGCGGTTGACGGCAAGAATAATACCTATGCGGTATATGAGTGCACTTGCAAGGGCTTTGTCAAGAGGCAAAGCGGGAAGGCCTATATAGCCGGTGCCAACCATTATGTCGCAACCGCGGTGCCCAGGGGGTTTAAAAATGGCGACCCATCATCCGGCAGTCGCCTGAAATGCATGGATAGCCTTTTGGCCGGCATGAGAATTGAAGACCCCCGCCGGGATTATATCGGTATCCTTTCACACCCTGATGTGGAGCAGAACCTGGGTGCTTTCGGGACTGTTTACGCCAATCTTGCCTGCCCGTCAAAGGCCTTATACTATTATGCCTGCAACGGATTCCCGGCTGCCAGCAAAGCGGAGTTCGAGGAAGTGATACTGCCGTGAAGCCATGCCGGTTTAGGACCGAGGTTTATTGTTGGACGACCGTGTAACCCCTGTCCCGGAGCAGTTTTATAATGCCGGTTTCGCCCACCATATGGCCCGCGCCGACGATATAGAAGGTGGTTTTCCCGGTTTTCAGATACTCTTCCGCTTTATCTGCCATATTAAGGTTGCGATCATCAAACATTATTTTCTCATATTCCCTGTACAATTCTTTCTCCCCGGGACTCAATGAGTCATCCTCCTGGGAAATCAGCTCTTCAAAGCTTCTGACATCGCCGGTATTCCAGAATTCGAGCATACCTTCCAAAATGATTCTGGAAGTCTCTATACCCTCCAGTGTGTGCCTAAGCTCCATGATCTGGATCTCATCGGAAAATCCGCCCAGCATATCAAACTGGAATTCAACCGACTCGATTTCAATGATTTCCATTCCTCTTTCCCTGGCCAGGTTTATGAAATAAACATCAATGCCTTTATCTGAAGAATACCCCCATTCTTCCAGCATGAGGCTGGTGATGTTCTGGGCAAGGACAACAGGTTTATAAAGTGAGAAGAAACCGATTGAAAGGCCTTTTTCCCTAAGGAAGGCATCGGTCTTTTCGTAAAGGTCTTCCGGTATGTGATCCCTGATGTCGGTGCCATCTGTATACATGAGCTTCTCCATAAGCTGCAAGTAATCAGGCCTCTGAAATACCGATGTGGAGTCGCATTCAACAGCAAGGATGTCGGAACTCTCAAAGGCGTCGGTAATGATGGGATTCAGCGGATACATATCATCTTTCCCCACGTGAATGGAGCCCAGAAGGTACAGCTTTCCATCGCCCTCCCTGGCCTTGACCTCCCACATAAAGACCGAGCCCTTATCATACTCGCTGACTTCTACGGTCTTGCTGACAGCTTTGTTGATCCCGTCGGCTGTCTTATGACGGGCAAGTTCGACAGAGCATCCACCAAGGATGAGGGTCAGGATGGCAAGGAAGATCACAAACAGGCATAATATACGCTTCATGGCAAACCTCCGAAAGGCAGTGTCAGGAAATATACATGGTATATAACATGGGTATGCCTTTATTATATCAGGTTGCCAAAGATACTGCCGGTGGGAATGGATAAAGGCGCATAATGGCTTCCCAAGGTTGACACTGAATTTTTATGGGGATATAATAAGTCTGACAAGGTAGTTTATGCTTACGGTAATTATAAAAAGGAGGTTTTTTGAATGATCTGTACCAATTGTGGGAAAGAAGTTGCCGATGGTGCGATGTTTTGCACTTCCTGCGGTACTAAGCTTGCCCAGGAGCCCGCTGTTCAGCCGGCAGCAGAACAACCGGCGCCCGCACCGTCCCAAGGGACACCACAGGCTGCTTCGGACACCGCTCCAGTATCAGCCCCGGCAACCACTGCTAAAAAGTTAAACCCCGGTATAATAATTGCGGTGGCTGCTGTTCTTGTTATTGCGCTGATTCTGCTTTTATCAGGCGGAGGGGGCGGATATAAGGAATATAAGGATCTGGCGAAGGCCTATTATGAAGCGATTAATAAAGAAGACGTTAACGCAATGATTAAGCTGTTCGACAAGGAAACCCAAAAGGACCTTAAAGAGGATAAGAAATACGTCAAGGAAGCATTGGAAGAGATGAGGGATGACCTGATCGACGATTTCGGCAGGTCATGGTTTAAAGATTTGGAGATTGGCAGAAAGGAAAAAAAAGGAACCGGAAGAGATACATATAAAATCCGGGTAGAGATTGACGGCAAATTGCACGAATATCTCGGCATCAAGAGAGATGACAAAGACAGGTACTATATTGATGAAGACTATTTCCATTACTGATATTGGCCGATAGCTCATGCCCCGCGATGTGGGGCATTTTATTATTTTTTTTAGTCAACATATTATGGTTCAGGAATATTGTGGTTGACTTTGAGGATTCGGGGTTATACAATTTTGTTGAACTGCTCCTGTGATGGGCAATGAGTTTAGTTTTTAAGGAGGATTTTGGTATTATGGCAAACAGGAAGAGAATAGCCGCTGCGATATCACTTGTCCTGGTGGTGGCTTTCGTAATGACCATGACAGCCTGCGGCGGCGGCGGAGCTGGAGGCGCAACCAGCGTAGTTAACGCTCTCTTTGATTCCATTGACAAGCACGATGCAAAGAAGTTCCTTAACTGCTTCGAAAAGGAAGATCGCGAAGAGATATTGGACTATATTGATGAGGATGAACTGGAAGAAGAGCTTGAGCTAATCGACGAGATGTTCGAGGAATTTATAGGAAGGAACTGGAGAAAGAAGGTCAAGGTTGGCAAGGCCGAGGAAATTGACAAGGACAAAAATGTTACATATTACGAGGTGGAAGTTGATGTAGATGGCGATGAAAGCTACCTCGAGGTCAAGAAAGTCAAGGGCAAGTTCTATATAAGCGACGATGCATCATTGAGCAGCGTATTCTGGTAAACAGATAACTCCCGTGTCTCTCGGCACGGGAGTCATTTCGTTTTTGGGTCAAATCTCAGGAGGTTTATAATAATGACTGTGAAGAAAACCGTTGTGATTTCTGTCATTCTGGTGATTGTTTTTGCTTTTGCGCTGGCAGGCTGCGGAGGAAGCGGCAGAGGAGGAAGCGGAGGAAACATAAAGGGTGTAATCAATAATTTCTTTGATGCCATAGACAAGCATGATGTCGAAAAGTTTATAGACTGCCTGGAGAAGGAGGCTGCGGATGAACTCCTGGATTATATCGACGAAGACGAACTGGAGGATCTGCTAAAAGCATGGGATGAAGCGCTGACCGATGAGTTCGGCAAAAACTGGAGAAAGCAGGTTGAAATCGGAGACGCTGAAGAAGTGGATGAGGACGACGATGTCGTATATTATGAGGTGGAAGTTTCATTGGACGGCGAGGATGATACCATCCCCGTTGTCAAGGTCAAGAGAAAGTACTACCTGGACAGCGATTACGTTTACGAGTTCATTTCAGTCAGCGGCAGCGGCAGCGGGAATAAAAGCGCGACCGGCGTAGTAAGCACTTTTTTTGAAGCTATCGATTATCAGGATACAGATTTGTTTTTGAGCTGCTTTGAAGAGGAAAGAGTGGCTGAGTTGTTATCTTATTATGATACAGACTCTTTGAAAGAACAGCTTCAATGGATGGATGAAATGTTGACCTTCGAATACGGTGATAACTGGATCAGGAAGGTTAAAATCGGCCAGGTCAGGGAAACGGATAAGGATGGCGACATTACATGTTATGAGGTTGATGTTTCATTTGATGGTGAAGAAGGCGCCGTCTTAGTTTATAAAGTGAAGGGCAGGTACTATTTGGACGACGTTTCACTCTGAGCCTGCGCGCAGCCTCTGTACGGGCGTCTTTGCGATGGGTTGATTCCCTTAACGCGATGGTCCTTATGGCGGCAAGGTATTGACACTGCCGGTTTTTGATGGTAGAATTATCGAAAAATGAACAAGCGATGACGGAGAAAAGTAGGTATAATTCAGCGTGTCCAGGGAGGGGTTGCCCTGACTGAAAGCGCCCTCACGCAACCTATGCCGAAGTTCGCTCCCGAGCTCATAGGCTGAAGCGGAAGTGGTAGGCCGATGCGTATCTCCGCGTTACTGGAGGAGGGTATCGGATCAGCAGTATCCCGTACCTGGCAGAGTGTACTGCTTATGCAGTGAATTTGGGTGGTACCGCGGAAAGCGAAAGCCTTTCGTCCCATAAGAGGACGAAGGGCTTTTTTAATTGTACAAGCAGCAAGGAATGTGTGGTGTTTGCCGTGTATGACGTTGGCAGAACAGCGAAGAGAGTATATGGAGGAGTGGAGGTATATCAAATGGCAGGATATTGGAACGCCGAAATCGAAACCATGGACATTGTGGCATTGAAAAAACTTCAGGGAAAAAGGCTGAAGGCCGCTGTTGAAAGGGTCTATAAAAATGTACCCTACTATGCTGAGAAGATGAGGCGCGCAGGGGTGACGCCGGATGACATCAACGGGGTTGAGGACCTGAAGAAACTTCCGTTTACCTATAAGGACGATTTGCGCAATAACTACCCATATGGCATGTTTGCGGTTCCCCTGGACCAGGTTGTCAGGGTCCACGCATCATCAGGCACCACCGGCAAGATGACCGTGGTGGGATATACAGACCGGGATATCGGGATCTGGACCGAGTGTATGGCCCGTTCCCTTGTCAATGTAGGAGTGACAGAAAAGGATATCGTACATGTAGCCTATGGGTATGGGCTATTTACCGGCGGCCTCGGGCTTCATTACGGGGCGGAGAAGGTTGGAGCAACTGTGGTGCCTGTTTCAGGGGGGAACACAAAACGCCAGGTCCAGCTCCTTAAGGATTTTAAAGCCACAGTCCTATGCTGCACACCGTCCTACGCGCTTTACATAGCAGATGAGATGGCTGAGCTCGGCGTGAAGAAGGAGGACCTGTCCCTCAGGATAGGCATCTTCGGCGCAGAGCCATGGTCGGAGGAAATGAGGCGCCAGATTGAGGAACGGCTGGGCATAAAGGCATACGATATCTATGGGCTCAGCGAGATCGTAGGACCCGGGGTGGCCATGGACTGTGAGTGCCAGACCGGCCTCCATATCCAGGCTGACCATTTTATCCCCGAGATAATTGATCCTGAAACCGAAGAGGTCCTTCCTGACGGGCAAGAAGGTGAACTGGTCTTCACCTGCATTTCGAAGGAAGCCCTTCCGCTGATCCGATACAGGACAAGGGACCTGACAATACTGAATCAGCAGAGATGTCCCTGCGGGCGGACCCTCCCGAGGATGCTCAGGGTGACAGGCCGTTCCGACGACATGCTGATCATAAGAGGAGTGAATGTATTTCCATCCCAGGTGGAATCTGTACTGCTCAGGTACTCCGAAGTGGAGCCTCATTACATGATTGTTGTGGACCGAAAGGACAACCTTGACATCATGGAGGTACAGATCGAGGTGACCAATGGCCTGTTCTCTGACGAGATCAGGAAGCTGGAAGCCCTCGAGAGAACCATAAGAGATGACATTGAATCTACACTGGGCATCCATGCTAAAGTGCGCCTGGTTGAGCATAAGACCATCCAGCGAAGCGAAGGCAAGGCAAAAAGGGTCATTGACAAGCGGCAATTATTCAAAAAAGGATAAAGCCGCGCAGCCATCCAATACCAGGCTCCTGTTTCTGAAAGCGGACCTGATGCCGCCAGGGAACAGGAGCTGTTGTTTTAATGCTGTTTTCCGGGGCAGACAGTTTACATTTTCAGAATATGCATTATAATCTATACAAGATCAGTAAGACGTTTTTGTCATGATGATGAACGGGGGGTGGTCATCCATGGTTATCGGCATTATGAAGGTCCGGTTATTCTCCAGCGATCCCCAGTCCCTCAAGGACAAGCGCCGGCTGGTAAGAAGCCTGGTAGAACGGATTAAGAACAGGTTTAATGTTTCGGTCGCCGAAACCGGCGCCCATGATTCATGGAACCACTGTGAAATAGGCATTGCTTGCGTTTCCAATGAGTCTGCCCATGCCGACAGCATGCTTGCCGCGGTGGCAAACTATATCGAAAGCGACGGATGGCTTGAAATCACCGATTATTCAACTGAACTTATACACATCGAGCAATAAGGATATGATATGATGTTTAAAGGTTATACTACCTTATGAGGAGAGTGATTTCCATGAAAGCATGGGTTGACAAGAGCGGATGCATAGCCTGTGAGTTATGCCCAACCATATGTCCTGAGGTTTTCAGGATGGGGGATGACGACCTGGCAGAAGCATACGTGGACACTGTTCCCGAGGAGGCGGAAGACACAGCCCGGGAAGCCGCGGACAGCTGTCCTGTCAGTGTCATTCATATCGAGGAGTAATAAAGTGGCGTTTTCACGCCACTTTTTGAACTTCGAATTGATACAGTCTGCGTAATGACCTGCCCGGAGGGATTACGCTTCCAGAAGATCATCCACATTATTCTGATCAACAATATCAAAGCGGGTGGGGATATGGTCTTTGGGCGGTTTTTGCCCGGCTGCCAGGTAGTTGTAGAGATAAATAATGGGATCATGCCCCTGTCCGAAGGGGTCCTGCCCGATGGCCGCGTATATGATGCCATCCCTGATGGCCTTGAATATATCTTTGTCATGGTCGAAGCAAACTACCCTGGTCCTGTTCTTCAGGCCTGCTTCAACGATAGCCTTGGCAGCTCCCGTCGGCCCGCCTCCCGCGACAAAGATACCATCCACATCCTTGTTCTGGTCCAGGAATTTTTTGACCTGCGTATAAACGGTATCAAAAGTGTCCTCCACAGATACACGTCCAACTACCTTCATCTTCTTGTAGTTCTTAAGCTGATCTTCAAAGCCTCTGCTGCGAGACTCGTGTATACCGGTTCCCACGCCGGTATCCCTGCGTGCGATAAGGACATTTCCTTTTCCGTTAAGGGCGTTGCACATAAGCTTGGCGGCCTCAACACCCTGCTGATATGTATCGGGTCCGTAATATGCCAGCCTCTTGATTTCCCTCGGGAAATCATGGTTGAAGCTGATAACCGGTATTCCCCTTGAAGATAGCTTGTTGAAAACAGGGAAGGAGTCCTCGAAAAAACCGGGTGCGGCAAAGGCGTCATATCCCTCATTAATATAATTGTTAAGGGCTTCCATGAATTCTTGCTGGGTATAGCCTGGAGGGAATCCGCAGTATTCCACATGAGCATTCTTGTCGGCGAGTTCCTGTTGGGCATAGAGAACACCTTGCCTGACCGCAAGCCAGAAGGCATGATCCATGGGTGCCATGAAGGCGATCTTGAGCTTCCTTGGACTGCTTTGGGCAACCGGCATAATGGATGTCCTGAATTTGCGGGTCAGGTTCTGGATATTGGTGAGCATATTGTTCAGTTTCTGAGTGTTCTGTTTGATCTCTTCAAGCTCAGCAAGCTCTTCCTGTGTAACCGCAGCTATTTCCTGCGTTTTTGAGGAGATCTCATTGGAAGCCGAATGCAGCGCCTCTCCCCTGGAACTGGTTTCCTTGGTGAAGTTATTGATCTGGTTGATTTCTGTATAGATATCTCTCATACCCTCGTTCAGCATGGTGCTCTGGCTGTTTATGGTATGGAAGAACTCCTTCACGGTGTTGAAGGTTTCCTTGCTCTCATTAAAACTGCTGACACTGCGGCCAATGCTATCACTGACTATGCCGCTGCCCTTGATTATGCTCCCAACAATGGACTGGATCCTGGCGATACCTTCCTTGGTCTTGGCAGCGAGCTGGTTTATCTCGTTGGCAACCACAGTGAATCCCTTGCTGTACTCGCCAGCCTTTGAAGCCTCAACAGAAGCGTTTATCCCCAGCAGCTTCAATTGCTCGCTGATTCTGATAATGAATTCACTTACCTCTGTAATTTCCTTGATCTCGGAATTCAGGTTTTCAAAGAACTCATAGGTGTTGTTCATATTCTCCGAGATTGTATTCAGCTGCTCATAGAACTTGTCCATGTGCTCTGTTCCGGCCTTGGTGATATTTACGTTGTCCTCCACGTAGTCCTCGATGTTGGCGATACTGGCGGCGATGGCTTCTACCCGCCTGCTGATCCCGTCAATGCTCTCAATGGTTTGATTAACTATCTTCAACTGTTCCTGGGCTTTTTCAGCCACATGGTTGATGTTCATCGCAATGTGCTCATTGCCCTTGTAGCTCATGTCTATGCTCTTGGAAAGCTTGTGTATTGAGTCGGAAAGGACGATCACGTTTCCCTTGGTCAACTCTATAAAGCGCAGGAGATTGGATTTCATATCGTTAAAGGCTCTGGCCAGCACATGCAGTCCCTTTGCTTTTTCGGTCCTGATATCACTGATGTTCAGTTCGCCTGAAGCCAGCATTTTCGCATGGCTGTTTATGATCTCCAGTGATGAGAAGAACCTCGAAATAATCACCAGCAGAGATGCGGCAGCAATGATAGCGAGGATAATAAAGACAGTGATGATACTGAAAGGCTGGGCTGCCATGCTTACCGAAACTGTTTCGTTGGATAGAAGCTTAAGCAAGAGTACAGGCAGAAGCAGGATACAGATGGCTGACGCGTTGATCAGCATTGGTACTTTGGCTTTAATCTTGCCAGTTAGTACTTTCTGAGATTCTCCCCCCATTATAAGAGCCTCCTTAGATTTATAGATTCGACATTGATAAAAGGCAATTATACATCAGGTCCTGTGCTTTATGTATACCCATTTTTAAAAGCTTTGTCACAAAAAACAAAAAATACCGATGCCTTTTATTATTTTACTGTAATTCCATCATATAATTAATCGATTAAATTGCCAATAGTTTTTATCTTAACCTTTAATACAGCTTAATTTTACCAATTAATTGTCCATTTTGCCAATCATACAGTTTCGGTCAGCATGGTATACAATCAGCCCGTTTGGCTTTTTTGATCAGCCATGACACAGCTTCCTTCTGCCCGTCGCATTTCTTCATCCTGTCTATGGTTTTCCCATCGGTCTATGTTTTTTCATTCCACCTAACGCCTTTTGCATTCCTCCGCGGCATTTTTTATCCTGCCTGTTGCCCTGGTGGTTGGCAACAGCCGCTTAATTATGTATAGTCTATATATAACTAGTTTCTGGGGGGTTATACCTGACATGAAATTTGTGTTTGTTCCGGATTCCTTTAAGGGCACATTATCTTCGCTCCAAGTCATTGAAATCCTTGAAAAGGCAGCAAAACAGCATTTTGAAGACCTTCAGGTGATCAAGGTACCCATCGCTGACGGCGGTGAGGGAACGGTGGAAGCACTGATAACTGCATTGGGAGGCGAGTACAGGTATGCCGAAGTAACCGGTCCCATTGAAGGGATGACTGTGAGGGCCAGATACGGCATTTCCGAAAACAGGACCGCGATCATCGAGATGGCCCAGGCCTCCGGTCTGCCTCTTCTGAATGAAAACCAGAGGAACCCTCTACTGACCACAACCTACGGCACGGGGGAGCTGATACGGGCGGCGCTGGACGAAGGCATCAGGGAGTTTATCATCGGGATTGGCGGAAGCGCTACCAATGATGGTGGCATGGGAATGGCGCAGGCTCTTGGTATAGCTTTTATGGATGGGGTAGGAAAGAATGTTGGCTTCGGAGGCCGGTACCTTTCTGAAGTAAGGCAGATAGTTATTGATGGTTTGGACCCAAGGATCAGGGAGAGCAGCATAACGGTTATCTGCGATGTCAACAATCCGCTGACCGGGCCTCGGGGAGCGACCTATATATACGGGCCCCAGAAGGGGGCTACCGAAGAGATGCTTAAAACCTTGGAAAATGGTATGAAAAACTATGCCCGGGTAATACAAAACCAATTGGGAATTGATGTTGACAAAATACCGGGGGCAGGAGCGGCAGGCGGGCTGGGAGCTGCCCTTACAGGTTTCCTCGGTGCTGTTCTGAAGCCGGGTATAGATGCCATACTGGAGTTCATTAATTTTGACAGCCTTCTTGATGATGTGGACCTGGTGGTCACAGGGGAAGGCAGAATCGACGAGCAGTCGGCGTTTGGCAAGGTGCCCGTCGGAGTGGCCAAGCACTGCAAGACCAAAAATGTTCCGGTGGTCGCCATATCGGGCATCATGGGCAGGAACGCCGCGGCAGTCTATGAATACGGGATAAATAGCATCATGACGACGGTAAACCGGGCAATGCCCCTTGAGGAGGCATTGGCAAATGCCGAAGAACTGCTCTATGACGCCGCCGACCGAATGTTCCGCTTTATAAAAACGGGAATGGATATTAAGAACAAAGCCTAAACCACGGGGCCGGTTCTTCTGGTTCTTTGCAAGCCATGTTCGGACAATAAGCCACTTGTTTTTCTGGCCATTTCGGTACAAAACTTTGCGAGATCCAGTCTGTCAGGGAATACCGGACTCACAGGGTACGCCCGTCTGGCATAGGCCGCAGGCCGAGTATCCGTCATAGCCGTAACGCTCACGGCAGATCTTTGCAATTACCTCTCTTTGGTACTGCAAACATTTTTCCTTGTCATGGCCCTCAGGAGTAATGGCACCGGCCGGACAGCGCCTCATACAGGCCGTACAGCCTCCTTAGCCTTGCAGTATTCGTTGTATTTGCTATAGGGCCGGGGAGTTTTCTTAAGCCGGCAGTTGACTATCACCGAACCGCAGCGCATGGCTTTTCCCCTTGCTGTGATCAACCCATCGCAAAGACCGAATGTGCCAAGCCCGGAAGCATATGCCGCGTGGCGCTCCGACCAGTTTGATATCAGGTAAAAGCGCTTCGAATCTCCCCAGGAAAACTTCTCGCTGCACATGGGAGCAACGGCTTCATAGCCCAGTTCCTTAAAGTGTTCCTCAAGAGCCTTGGCCAGGCCGCGGTTGCATTCCTCGCCGTAGACCCGGTTCATCTGCCATTCCAGGGTGGAACAGTCTGACTGGTTGCGGTTGAGCTTCTTTATTCCCTCGGTTTGGGGCAAAATCCAACTGATAACACTTACATTCCTGGAATCAAAGGGATGACCGTAGGTTTCCTCAAGCCACTCGGTGGGCAGCCAATAAAACGGGGGATCGATGTGCTGTTTATAAAAGCTGTACAAATCATCATCCCCATGGCTTATGCCCATTTTGGGTTCTCCGAATGCGGGCTTGTCCATCACCTTCAGGGTATTCTTGTCGGATTTCATGTAAGCCTTTATAAATTCTTCAATCTTTCGTTCCATACACAACCATCCTATGATTTTTCAAGAGGGCCTTCTGCAAATACAGGCTTAAGTATATTGTAACATTACGATATGGTTTTGTGCTAAAATTGACTATACATCACAGGAACGGGCAAAGTTTTGCAAAAGGCCAACAGAAAACAATAAGCGATGCGCCAGGAATCCAATGGCTCCGCTTTTTTCGGTATAATATAAGTAAGGGATTACATGCATAGGCTATATGGACAGCCTTAATACCCGGGATATTTTCATGATCCCCCACGACAGGTTCGATATGATACCGATTTTTCATATCCGCTTCCCGGTTAAACTTGCAAAAATAGAGGTGTTCTGATGGTTATCCTGAAAGGGAAATACAACGAAGCAAAGGTTTTTACTGACAATATAGAACCCCAGGCGAAAAGCCAGATACTGGAGCTTTGCGACCAGGAGTTTGCGGCAGGAGAGAAAATCAGGATAATGCCCGATGTACATGCAGGGATAGGCTGCACCATAGGCACGACAATGACCATCACCGACAAGGTTATCCCCAACCTTGTCGGCGTTGATATAGGCTGCGGGATGCTGGTTTCGGTGCTGGAAGACAAAAAGGCCGACTTTCCCAAACTGGACAAGATCATCAGGAAGTTTATCCCCGCAGGGTTCGACATCAGGAAAACGCCCCACGGCCATGTATCAAGGATAAGGCTTGGTGATTTGCGCTGCAGGGATTATGTTGACCTGGAGCATGCAGTCCTTTCAATCGGGACTCTCGGCGGCGGCAATCACTTTATCGAGGTCAATGCCGACCATGAGGGCACCCTTTACCTGGTCATTCATTCCGGAAGCCGCCACCTCGGCAAGCAGACCGCCGAGCACTACCAGGAGCTGGCTGCCAGACGGCTGAAGGGCAAAAGCGGCGGTAAAGGAATCAACGAGGCATTAGCCTATGTCCAGGGGCGGGACTTTGATGACTATGTTCATGATATGAGGATTGTCCAGGAATACGCAACGGCGAACCGTCATGCCATGGCCGAAGAGATAATAAGCCGCATGGGGTTTCAAGTCCGCGAACAGTTCACGACCATACACAATTACATCGACACTGAAAACATGATCCTGAGAAAGGGTGCCATTTCTGCCAGGAAAGGCGAAAGGGTTATCATTCCCATCAATATGAGGGATGGAAGCCTGATATGCGTTGGTAAGGGCAACCCTGACTGGAACTATTCCGCGCCCCATGGGGCCGGGCGCCTGATGAGCCGCAGACAGGCAAAGTAGACCGTAAGCCTTGAAGAGTTCAAAAAGAGCATGGAAGGGATATGGTCATCTTCGGTCAGCAGGGGAACCCTGGATGAAAGCCCGATGGTATACAAGAGCATGGACGAGATTATAAGGAACATCACGGAAACCGTGCATGTGGACAAGGTTATAAAACCGCTTTATAACTTCAAGGCAGGCTAGGCGCGCAATAGCATGATAAGGCCAGACCAACATTATGGTACACAAATAAGGTGTAACAATAAGTACAGGGCGGATTCCATATTTGGGAGAATCCGCCCTGTTTACCTGGTCGGAGTGAGAGGACTTGAACCTCCGGCCTCTTGGTCCCGAACCAAGCGCTCTACCACCTGAGCCACACCCCGACGGCAACATACGGTATTTTAGCACATTTATTCGCCCATAGCAATGACAAAATATGAAGGCTGCGGGCAAAGAATATTATAAGTCATTTGAAAAGTAAATTCCACTCCAAAAAGGCACAAAGCGGAATTTAGTTTTTCAAAAACAGATAAAAAGATATAGTGGAAATAAGTTATGCAAAAAAGATATGATGTTTTTGG
>JAAYFY010000029.1 GCA_012728015.1 Clostridiaceae bacterium
ATGTAAGGTTAACAGGAGGATTATATATGAAAAAAGAAAAATCGATAAAGGTCAGGCTTGTTACCATATTTACTGTTATATGTGCTTTGGTAACATTTATCAGCGCATTTTCAAAACCCCTGCTGTCTTTGTATTTATCTTACAGATTTAATATAGATACAAGGGACGCTGGTTCAGCAGGAGTTATAGGCGGAGCCGATGGGCCTACAGCAGTTTTTATATCAGGAGGTCATTATTTTTACTTGTTAACTGTTATTTTTGCATTGCTAACAGTATCAGGGGTTATATATTTAGTTGTTGTCAAACGTAAGAATAAACATAGTTAAAACGGGACTTCCAAAGGTAATTTATGCAGTTCGGTACCTGATGAACTCTGTGAAAGAAATGCTTTTCAAAATGGGAATGGTATAAGTAAACTCAAAAGTAAAGCCAAAATACTTGATGAACCGGATGTTTATATGCATCCAGAAATGCAATTAAAAGTCCTAAAAATAGTAAGGTCTATGTTTAAACAAGTAGTTATTGCAACCCACTCTATTGAAATTATTTCCAATGTTTCTCCAAGAAATATTATAGCAATTGATAAAAAGAGTAGACAAATGAAATATGCAAACGAAATAAGCGAAGTGTAGAATGAGAATGGAGCTTCATGAAGGGAAAAACTGGAATTGGGTTTGGTATAGATAAATTCATATGATTGGAGCATGAATATGAAAACCGAGTTTTACGGCTTAGGTGGAATAAATAATGAACGGCTGGATTTTGCAGTTATCTGCGCCGCATATAAAGGCAAATGGATATTTGTAAGGCACAGGGACAGGAATACCTGGGAGATACCGGGCGGGCACAGGGAAGAGGATGAGGACATAAATGCCACGGCCGCAAGGGAACTGTATGAGGAGACGGGTGCGACAGATTACGATATGGAAGCCGTATGCGACTACTCGGTTACAAGGGATGGAAAGACCACATTCGGAAGGGTGTTTCATGCAAGGGTTAGAAAGATTGGCTCCTTACCGGAGACCGAAATAGGTGAGGTTATATTTCTGAAGGACATGCCGGATAGTCTGACTTATCCTGAAATACAGCCGCTTCTTTATAAAAGGGTATTGGAGCATTTAAAATGCAAAGTAAGGTCTTAGCCTTGCGGGTGAATCCGCCTGTATTGGGACTGTCATTGAGAAGCACGATATGGGGTCCGATGATTACATATTCTTTATGAAAACAGGACATTACAATTTCTTACCCTGTAAAGAATAAACGGGACCGGAATTGCCCGGTCCCATATCTTAATCCAACATTAAATCACTGAAAGAAGAACTCGTTTTTGAGCTTTTCCCTGTGAAGGTAGTGTTCCGTGTATTTGAGCTCCGACGCAGCTTCCCTGTCGAGCACGACTGTGATCCCGCCCCTGAAGAGCTGGATGGCCGAAGCTGTGATCAGGGAGGTTACCGGGCCCTCAATGGCCTTTGCCACAACAACGGCCTTTTTCCTGCCATTGGCCATCATCAGGATATTCCTGGCCTCCAGGATGGCTCCTACCCCCATGGTGATGGCAAAATGGGGCATTTGCTCCCTGGGAATGCCTGCTTTTTTATAAAAACTCTCATAGTTGTCGTCAAGGGTTTGTTTTGTAAGGGCTTCCACCCGTGTCCTGGAGGCAAGGGAGGAACCAGGCTCGTTGAAGGCCCAGTGGCCGTCGCAACCGATACCCAGAAGCTGCAGGTCTATACCGCCTGATTTTTTAATTTCCTCCTCGTATACTTTGCAGAATTCATCCGGGTCCTTTGCCAGGCCATCGAGAAGGAAGATGTTTTCTTTCCTGATATTGGTATGTCTAAACAGTTCCTCATACAAAAACCTGGCGTAGCTTTGGTCCATCTCGTATGGCTTGCCCAGGTCCATTCCCACCCCGAGATACTCGTCAAGGTTAAAGGTTTTAACCTGCGAAAAATCCAGGCCTTCTTCCTTATGCATCCGCACCAGTTCCCGGTATGTAGCGATCGGTGTGCTGCCGGTGGCCAGGCCCAGAACGCAATCGGGTTTCTGCCTGATCATGGAGGCGACAAGTCCGGCTGCATACCTGCTCATCTCTTGGTAGGTATCCCTGATAATAATATTCATGAAGATGCTCCTTTGCCGCAAGGAGTTCCTTGCTATTATAGAGTGCTAATACAATATTAAAAACTATTTTGCGCAGATGTCAATCAGAACTTATGAAAAGGCAGAAGACTGCATAAATTGTATTTTGTTGAAATATGTTGTTTTTTGTTATCAACAGGTGGTAAAATTATAGAGGTCCCTACTGGGAATTTTGATCTTTGCCCTCTTGTCAAAAGTGAGGGCTCTTTTTTTATCCCCGCCCGGGAAAGGCTCTGTATAATATGGTAAAAACGGTCATACTGTTATAAAAGACAGCCATTTCAGGAGGTGCAGCCTGGGTTGCCTTCCTTTTTTGCCGGCGTTTTGCGAAATTTCCTTGTCGCCTTTGGCGTTGTTATAGGCGCCAGTGTTTTTGCCGGTATCAGCGCCATCCTGGCCAATCAGCCCCCCCTTGAGGCCATGATGGATATTGCCGGTTCCATAAAGATCTGGGCCATGGCTATTGCCCTAGGGGATACTTTTTCCTCCTTCAAGGCGATTGAAAAGGGGATTCTTCAGGGCGAATTCCTGTCCATTATCAAGCAGGGTGTCCATGTGGTCACTGCGCTACTAGGGGCTAACGCGGCTTATGGCTATATCAGGCTCATCCAAAGGCTTGGTGCCCTATGGGGGGAATAAGGACAAGAAGGCCGGCAGTCATGTTGGGTTTTTATGCCGGGATTATTACCGGGGTGCTTACAGGCCTGGCCATAATGGCTACCATTGTAAGTTACCGCCTGGAAAGCTTCCACAGGATGAACGCATACCTGGAAAGCGTCATCGCAGAGAAGGACACGCGGTTGGAGCAGCTGGAAAAATCGGTGAACAAGGGCAGGTACATCGTCAAATCTGTTGATATCGTGTTCCTGTGCGATGATGAAGGAACCGACATCCTGCTTTTTGAAACCGAGCTAAAGAAGAAGTATAACTCGCTTCTTGGGAAAGAGGTTAAGGCGCTTGATGCCGAAATGATACTTGAGGTGGCCGACAGGCGTATCTTCCGCCTGGATAACGGCCAATACCAACTCTTTGTAAAGAAGCTCATCCTGGCCGAGAACCTGAAGATATGGATTGAGATCCAGCCCCTTGAGTAATACCTGATGCCTTAGAGTCAAAGTAGCGTGTCAGCTTCTCAGCAAGGGTCCGGATAAAGCTATGGCCTGTCCTGGACGAAACCGACTGGGTGAACACCACCAGGATGAAAGGACGCTTACAATAGATGATACCTGCGTCGTTATAGAATCCCAGCGAAGAATTAGTGCCGGTTTTATGGGCTATCTCATAATCCGGGTTTACCCTTTTCACACCAACTGGTATGCGGGTATTGTAGATATTGGCTTTGAGCGCTTCATCCAGGGTTTCCATAAAGATGTCGGTTTCCCGATTGACATAAATGTTGTAAAGGATAAGCCCGGTGTCGCGGGGTGTGATACGGGCGCAGCGTTTGACAGTGCCATATTTCTTCAGGTTGTTTTCCCTGCTGTAGCCTATGGCTCCCGACATCTCACCGTATATCCTGCTGTTATGTATCCCAAGGCGGTCCAGGACCTCGTTGGACTTCTGGTTTCCTATGAGCCTTAACGCGGCGTTGGAATAATTATTGTCACTGAGGCTTATCATTTCCCGGATCATCTCCAAAAGCCTGAACTTTCTCCCGGTAACAGGGTCGTAGTATGCTTCATCCATGCTAAGCTCACCCCGGCGTATCATGTCGCAGAGGATGTATCCCTGAAAAAGCTTGATAACAGAGGCGCTGTTGAAGTACCCTTCCTTCATATTGTCGTAGGTGTCAACGCGGGTGAGGTTTTCGTTTACTCCGCACATAAAGCTGTTTACCAGGTCCATGACAAAAACGCCGTATATCGTTTTGATGCCCGATAACCTCTCAGCCTCGTCTATTATCGCCATGACATCGTTCTTAAAAACAGTGTATTCCCAATTGTCAAGGTCGGTCGGGGGAAAGCCGCAGGCAATTACCGGCGGTTCCTCACCAGGGTTTTCCTCAACAGGGAATCCTGGTCCCTCCGAGTTGGAAGGCGGCGGACCTGTTTGCCCATGGGATGATGGTAAGCCTGTATCCTCCCGGCATGCAGGTGAATCTTCCTCCCTGGACGCCGGCAAACCATCTTTTCCCTCGCCCTGGGTAACCAGGGATGGAGGCTCCTCCTGCGGAACCGCAGGCCTGGTATTCCCATGGGAAGCCATGGGATCTGTCTCATCCTGCGCTGATGGAGATTTGCCCGATAATGGCGGCCCTGGGACCACGGAAGCCGGGAATAATGCCGCAGACAGCGACACGGCATCGGCAGCGTCTTCAGCCGGGGCGCCTACCGGCATGCCCCGGTCTCCTGCCATGGGAAGGAAAATGAGAGTGATGACGGCGATGGCAATGATATATCTTGATGGCATGAAAACTGCCCCGATATTTTAGTGCACTGATTCAGTATATGGGCATGGCATTGTTTTTTTTCCTGGTCCCTTTTCGCACTTTGTTTGTGCACTGGCCGAAATGATGGTATTATTAGATCTGATATACTGCTGTGCCAGGCCGCCTGGAGGGGTTGGGACGGCATCGATTTTATAGGAGACGGTATTGCTGTGATGAGACAAAGCACACAGGATGACAGGAATTTAAAGGAACCCGCCAGGGATGAAAAGACTGAAGCCAGGAAAAAAAGATGGCTGTATCTGTTGCTTGTAACAGCTGCCATGCTGGCTCTGACAGTGCTCAACATGAGTGACCTGTTCCATGTGGGGGATTCGTCCGCCATATCGGGTAACCGTAACATACATATAATCATAAATGAGATAATGGCCGAAAATTACACCGGACTTGCCGATGAGGATGGGGATATCGGGGACTGGATTGAGCTTTATAACCCTGGAAACCTGCCTGTAAACCTTTTTGGTTACAGCCTGTCGGACAAACAGAACATCCCCGGTCTATGGATCTTTCCCGATGTGAAAATCATGCCCGGGGAATACCTGCTGGTATGGGCGGATGGAAAGGACAGGGTCACTGATGCCGGGATCCACATAAACTTCAGGATAAGCGCGGGTGAGGTGATCACGCTGTCGAACCCGTCAGGGACGGTTGTTGATTCGGTGCGCCTGGACAGGACCATTCCCGATACATCTTACGGCAGGGTTTCTGATGGAACCGGCCTTTCCTTCCTTGCCGAGGCCACTCCCGGGAACAGCAATTCCGATGCCATCCCGGATCTTACCCGGTATTTCGTGTATGTTTCCCCTCCCGAGTTCTCCAGGGAAAGCGGTTTTTACAGCGAAGAATTTGAGTTGCAGCTGAGCTGCAGCCATCCCAACGCCACAATCCGCTATACCCTGGATGGGTCCGAGCCAACCATCGACTCTCCTGTATATGAGGAACCGATTGTTATAAAGTCAAGGGCCGAAGAGCCCAATGTTTATTCGGCAAAAACAGGGATTTCAATATATGACATGCCGCCGCAGAAGAAGGTGTTTAAGGCTGCGGTGGTAAGGGTAAGGGCTTTTTCGTCGGATGAAGCTGCGAGTGAAATCGTTACCCACACCTATTTTGTCGATGGAAACATGGCCGAGCGCTATAAGCTTCCTGTCATATCCCTTGTGACAAACCCGGAGAACCTGTTTGACTACTTCACGGGTATTTTCATGAAAGGCAAGGTCATGAGCGACTGGCTGAAAGACAACCCCGGAGCGGCAGTGGATGGCAGCACACCCGGCAACTATAATCAGCGGGGTATGGCATGGGAAAGGGGAGCGACCATCACCTTTTTTGAGCCTGATGGAACCGTGGGATTTACCCAAAATGTGGGTATCCGCACCTTCGGCGGATGGAGCCGGTCCAACCGGCACAAGCCCCTGCGCGTAATCGCCCGCAAGCGGTATGACCAGTCCGAAACCATTGATTATCCTGTTTTCCCCGGACTTACCAGGAGGGGAGATCCGAACGAGCCCTTAATCTCGTTCAAGCAGCTTCTTCTGAGAAGTTCGGGGAATGACTGGGAGTATACCATGATCCGGGATGCCTTGATGCAGAGCCTTGTTGCCGGGCTCGGCGTGGATACCCAGAGCTACAGACCCTGCGTCCTGTTTATCAATGGGGAGTTCTGGGGAATCTACAATATACGGGAAGCCTTTGATGAATATTTTATCCGGGATAACTACAACGTGGACCTTAATGAAATTGTGATCCTGGAGGGCAATTCCGGTCCGGACGGGATGGACCTCTATTACGGCAGGGAAGAGGATGTGAAAAGTTTTAATGATCTCATCGATTTTGCAAGGCTCAACGACCTGTCTGTCCCTGAGAACTACGAATATGTAGCCAATCAGATAGATATTGATAATTTTATAGTCTACCACGCGGCCCAGATCTATTTTGGCAATACCGACTGGCCCGGGAGCAATGTCAAGGTATGGAGGAAGCGTACAAACAACATAGAGCCCGATTCTCCCCCGGGACACGACGGGCGCTGGAGATGGCTGCTATATGATACCGACTTTGGCTTTGCCCTGTACAACATACACTCCACGGTCAGCCACAAGACGCTGGAGTTTGCCACCGAACCAGGCGGCACCGAGTGGCCGAATCCTGACTGGTCCACCGTGCTCCTGCGCTCCCTGCTGACCAATGAGGAGTTTAAGACCAGGTTTATAACAACATTCGTGGATCTTCTGAACACCAGGTTCAGTCCCAACTATGTAACAGACCGGGTATTGGAGATGCGTGAAGTGATCGCGCCTGCCATGCAGGAACACCTGGACCGCTGGTTGATCAATGGCGGAAGCATGGATGAATGGAAGCTCAAGACCAATGCCCTGATAGGTTTCGGACTGGACAGGGCAAGGTTCGTAACCCGTGACCTCAGGAATTATTTCGGCCTGGAAAGCTTTAAAATCTCGCTGGATATGTCTGACGAGTCGGGTGGAGCAGTCAGGCTGAATGGCGCGGATATCAGGATTAAAGGTTCCAGGTGGAACGGTATCCTCATAAAAGATATACCGGTAACCCTGGAGGCCATACCCGGGGAAGGATATCGGTTCGCCGGCTGGGAAACCAACCTGGGATTTATGGAAGAGCCGGTTATAACCCTGGTTCCCAAGACCTTTCTGGAGATCAGGGTGATATTCGAAAAGGATTAGGATTGGATAGGAGTGGATGGAGGGAATAGGGTGACCTATTTAAGCCTGGGGTTCAGGACTGAAAACTTGTAAATCTGGTCGCTGTCCCGGAGAAGATTGGTTTCCTTCCATACACCTGCGAACTTGATATTCTCGCGAAGCAGGAGATCCTCGCCATTGGTGAGCCTTACGAAGTCGAACCTGTATTGCTGGCCGTCACCAACCGCATAAACCATGTACAGGCAGTCATGCTTATCTGTTGAGTCAATCTTGTCAATCAGGCCATACCAGTTTCCATGAACGATTTCCACCAAGGCTGAGGCATCCCAGTACCAGCTATGGTAGGGAGCGCAAAGAAAGTCTTCGGGGACGTAATCAATCCTCTTAATCTTCCATCCTTCCCTGCCGGTATCTTCAACAGTGATCAGGCCGTAGTAATAGGCAAAAAAGCTGGGCTGCGGCTCATTTTTTGTTTCGCTTGTGATTCTCGGTCCGGTTATGACCTCTATCTCCACCATGTAATACAGGACATTTTCAGGGGTATCAGGAGGCGCCCATGCCGGGACAAGCTTCAGCAGTGTTGTGTGGCCCGTTCCACTGAATGATTCAATGAATTTCTGCAGGGGCAGTTCCTTTCTGTAATCTCCGGTCAGAAGCTTCCAGGCATAGTTATAGGGCTCCCTGTGAAAACCTATGGTACCGCAGCCGCCGTGATAGCCACTCATGTTGGAGGCTTCACGCAGCAGGCCATAGTAGGCTTTTATGAGATCTTCGGGATTCTTGAAGACAGGTAATGACTCGTATGGGTTCTGGAAATCAAGGAAGGAGTACTTTGTGTTCAGAGCCGGTCTCCTGGAAGACCTGTGAAAGCGTTCAGAATCACCGGCATCAATATCGGCAGCAGTAAGGGCGCCTTCATACACTTCCGCGTTAATCATGGATGGATGAACCAGGGCACCCATAAAGTATTCTTTGCTGGTATGACGGTAAATGGCCAGGAGTACGGTAACCGAAACAAACGCCAAAGCCAGTATCAAAAGAGGCTTTTTATATCTCTTTATCTCTTCATGCATGCGGCACTCTCCCATACCTTAATTGCATGGCTCAGAATGTTCTTGCATTTCCGGTCCCATTTAATATATGTTAGAAGAAGCGAGGCATGACATGTAATTATACCAGCATCCCGTCAGTCATTCGAAATTATGCAATAGATGGAGGCAGCATAAATGAAGCTTTCAGAATTGTTGGCTTACGACAGCGTTATCATCCAGTGCCATAACGACCCGGACGCGGATTCCATAGCATCGGGGTTCGCGCTGTTGACATGGTTCAGGGAAAAGGGAAAGGATGCGAGACTGGTATACAGCGGACGTGCCAGGATCTCAAAACCGAACCTGCAACTGATGATAAAAGAGCTGAATATCCCAATTGATTACGCAGAATCCATCGACGGCTTTGAAGGGCTTCTCATAACTGTCGATTGCCAGTACGGAGCAGGGAACGTCAAAAAGTTTGACGTTAAGAACGTTGCCATTATAGATCACCATCAGCAGGAAGTATTCGACGTACCCCTGGCAGAGATAAGAAGCTTCCTGGCAAGCTGTTCGACCCTGGTATGGGATATGCTTGCCGATGAAGGCTTTGATGTAAACAGTTATCCGGAGGTTTCCACCGCGCTGTGGTTTGGCCTTTACTGCGACACCAACGGCTTTTCCGAACTGAATCATCCCATAGACCGCGATATGAGGGACAGCCTCGTAGCCGACAAAAACATGATACGCAGGCTGAGAAACAGCAACCTCACCCTGCTGGACCTGGAAACAGCGGGCATGGCTCTTATCCGCACATCATACAACCGGAAAAACCGGTTTGCGGTGATCAAGACAAATCCCTGCGATCCCAACCTCCTGGGTTATATAAGTGACCTCGCCCACCAGGTTGACGTTATTGATGTTTGCGTGGTCTATAATGAAATAAACAACGGTATCAAGTATTCGGTGCGGAGTTCCTCCCCTGAGATAATGGCCAGTGAACTGGCGGCCTGGCTGGCAAATGATATCGGTTCCGGCGGTGGCCATGCCGAAAAGGCGGGCGGCTTCATAAGCAGCCTTTTGTTTGAAGAAAAGCATCCAAGCATCAACACGGATGAGTACATGCTTTCCAGGATAAGCGAGTATTATTCAAGCTTTGATATCATCTATGCCGAAAAGCACAAAATCGATACTTCAGAAATGAGAAGCTACAGGAAGCTACCGGTTATCTGCGGGTATATCAGGAGTTCCGATGTACTGCCCAAGGGGACGCCCATGCTGGTCAGAACCCTCCAGGGTGACTACGATGATCTGGTTTCCAGCGACAATCTATACCTGATGATAGGCATAAAAGGGGAAGTCAGTCCCATATCTGAGGAGATGCTTGAGAAGAACTATAACATTTTTAATGAGCCTTACAATCTTAAGACCGAGTATTTCCCAAGCATCCGCAACAAGATTACCGGTGAGAGCATCAATCTTAATAACGAGGCGAAAAAATGTATTAGCAAGGGTGATGTCCAGATTTTCGCAAAGCCTGTCACACGGGCCACCAAAGTATTCACCAAATGGGACAAGGATACATATATGCTTGCAAAGCCCGGCGATTACCTTGTCGCGCGGAAAGACAACCTTCATGATATCTATATCATAAGCAAAGACATTTTCAGCCGGATATACGAGGAGATCAGGGACGAATAGGCCTTTGACCATTTTATGGCGTAATGGCGCGTCACAGGAAAAATACTAAATTATAATTTAGGCATGGTAAAATATTACAATATGCTATATAATGATAATGTTGCACATTATCTGCGTGGCACTTGCCGGGTATCGTTCATTAAAGCTTTTGCAAGCCGCGTTGGAGGTAGTTGATTAATAATGGAGGATAGAACGATGAAACAGAACCCTGCAAAATGGGAGCATGGCACGTCTATCACATTAAGAAATGGGCTTGTAAAGAATGTCAGCCAAAGTTTTACCTCCCTGACGGGCTATATGCCGGAAATGGTTACAGGCAAGACCATTGAGGAACTCCTTGTGAACGACCTTAAGGCGACCCTGGAGAACCCCGAGCTGATAAATAAGTGTGAAAATCTTCATTGTTTTATCTTCAACCGATGGATGATACCCGAAGAGGTGTACATTTCATTCACAGAATGCGGGGCCTCGGACGAAACCATCGTTTCGATCCATACCGCCGATTCCCTGGGAAATGGCGAGCTCTCTTTATGTGAAAAATATGAAAGGCTGCTGGAGAAGGAACGGGCAGAGAAGGAAGAACTGAAGAAGGCACTAAAGGCAAAGGACGATTATGTTCTGTTTGTCGCCCATGAGCTGAAAACACCGCTTGCCATCATCAGTTCGGCTGTTCAGGCCATCGAGTACCTCTGCGGCAGTGAGCTGGGCGATAAATGCAAGGGTTTCCTGAACAGGATCAAGCAGCATACGTACAAACAGCTCAGGCTGATCAACAACATCCTGGATATCTCGAGGCTTAATGCGGGTGCCATAAAGATAGTCAGGAAAAACATGGATATTGTGGGTCTGGCCAGTGAGATAACAGAATCGATCAAGCTCTATGCGCAGCAGAAGAATATCAGTTTAAAGTTCAGTTCCGAATCGGATAGCATGACAATCGCTTTGGATGAGGATATGTTCGAGCGCATGCTGCTTAACCTCCTTTCCAATGCCATAAAGTATACCCCGGTGGGGGGAGAAATTAATGTTTCCATCTCAAAAACCCGTTCCGGTTCAAGGGACTATGCTCGTATAATGGTTAAGGACCAGGGTATTGGAATACCGGAAGATAAGCAAAAGCTGATATTCGAATCCTTTGGCCAGGCCGATTACACCCTGGCGCGTCAGACCGGAGGCACCGGCTTGGGTCTGTCCCTGGTTAAAAAGATCGTGTCCGCCTTAGGCGGGGAGATTTTCCTGGAGAGTAAGATAGGGGAAGGGAGCACCTTCATAATCCAGCTTCCTGTTTTCCTGGTCCGGGAATGCAGGGTCTGTGAAACCTCATCTGGGCAGAAGCTCACCCAGACGGTTGCCATAGAATTCAGTGATTATCTTTTTTAACGGCGAAGAGGCGCATCTTCGGCCAGCCAGCCCTGGTATTTACCGAGGTAAACTCCGGATCTGTCTTTTAAGAAATAAAGGAAAGGAGGGCTGACCCATGGTAAACTGGTGGAACGGACTGAACTTATTGCAACAAGTATTCACCTGCTTTGCCATCCCGGCTACCCTGGTTCTGATCATCCAGATCATACTGTTCATAATAGGGTTATCCGGGGGGGACGGCGATACCGACGTTTCACACGGTGAAATTGACGGTGATGGTTTGGATCTGGGTGATTCCGCCGACGGGGATACGGCCGGAATCAGCGAAGCGGCCGATGTTGATGATTCGGCCATAATCTATGATTCTGCCGAAGTCAAGCTGCTTACCTTGAGGAGTATCGTCGCTTTTTTCGCGGTTGGCGGGTGGACCGGAGTTGTGCTGGGAGGCATGAATCTGTCGCTTCCCGCGGTTGTGATACTATCCATCATGGCCGGGTGGGCCGCGCTGTATTTTGTCACCTGGTCCATCCGGATAGCCCTGAGGCTCCAGCATATCGGAAATATCCAGGTCAGCAACGCCATAGGGAAGGTTGGAGAGGTGTATATCACCGTTCCGGCTGAGAATAAGGGGCGCGGCAAGGTTAATGTAGTTGTGCAGGAACGCTTTTTTGAATTTGAAGCCACCACCAGTGCGGAACGTGATTTAAAAACCGGGGAATCTGTTTTTGTTACAGGGATTACCGAAGATAACGCATTGATTGTGATACCGAACGATGAAATAAATGCCCGATGATCAAATTTTAACGGAGGCGAATGTAATATGATAGAGACTGTGACCCTTATAAGTGTTGTTGCGATCCTCGTTCTGTTCACATTTTTATTTATCATCTCCCGTTACCGCAAGTGCCCGTCGGACAAGATCATGGTCATCTATGGTAAAGTGGGAGGAAAGGACGGCGTGGCAGCCAAATGCATACATGGCGGTGCCGCCTTCATATGGCCCATCATACAGGCCTATGAATACATGGACCTGACGCCCATATCCATCAGCGTCGACCTGGAAAACGCCCTGAGCAGGCAGAACATCAGGATCAATGTTCCTTCCCGGTTTACAGTAGGTATCTCCACCGAACCGGGCGTCATGCAGAATGCCGCTGAGCGCCTGCTTGGCCTGAAGCTGAATGAGATACAGGAGCTGGCTAAGGATATCATATTCGGACAGCTGAGACTTGTTGTCGCTACCATGGATATTGAAGAGATCAATACCGACAGGGATAAATTCCTTGAGGCGGTATCTAGGAACGTTGAAACCGAGCTGAAGAAGATAGGGCTTCGGCTTATCAACGTGAACGTTACCGATATCACCGATGAGTCGGGTTACATAGAAGCCCTCGGCCGTGAAGCAGCAGCCAAGGCCATCAACGATGCCAAGAAATCGGTTGCTGAGAAGAACAGGGATGGTTCCATAGGCGAAGCCAATGCCATCAGGGATCAGAGGATACAGGTTGCCGCCGCCAATTCCGAGGCTATACAAGGCGAGAACGAAGCCCAGGCTGAGATAGCCCAGTCCAACGCCATCCTTCGCGAGCGACAGGCAGAGGCGTTAAAGCGCGCCACCGCCGCCGAGAGAATCCAGGCAGCCATGGCTCTTGAAGAGGCATACTCAGCTGAAGAGAAGGCGGAGCTTGCCCGTGCCGCCAGGGAGAAGGCCACCCAGGAAGCAGATATACTCGTTAAGACCGAGATTGAAAAAAGGCGCATCGAGCTTGAAGCTGAAGCCAGGGCTGAGGAATCCAGGAGGCTGGCCAAGGGTGAGGCCGATGCCATATTCATGAAGATGGAAGCCCAGGCCCGTGGTATGCAGGAAATGCTTACCAAGCAAGCCCAGGGATTTGCGCAGCTGGTAGCCGCCGCAGGCGGTAACGCCGTTGATGCCACAAGACTGCTGCTGGCCGATAAGATGGAAGATCTGATGAAGATCCAGGTTGATGCAGTCAAGAACCTCAAGATTGATAAGGTTACGGTTTGGGACAGTATGGGCGGCAAGGACGGCACGCCTGCCACGGCAAACTTCCTTTCCGGAATGCTGAAGTCCATCCCGCCCATGAATGAGTTGTACAGGATGGCCGGGCTGGAGCTTCCCGATTATCTGGGAAAAGAGGTAAAGGCATCTGATACGGTGAAGGAGCCGCTGGAAGAAGAGATAAAGGAACCGGCTGCGGCCGAACCCGAAGCCTGACCGGAAGCCGTATAGTGTTCGACAAAACCAGATAGGTATGTCCTGTTATTCAATAAACCCCGGCGGCTGGAATACCGCCGGGGTTATTTCCCGAAAGGGATGGTATACCCTTTTACAAAAGTCCTGAGATAAAAAAGAAAGCATACCAAGGCACATGAACTCAACCCTATGTTGTTGTGGCAAACAAGAAGAGTGATTTGATTGAAGGTTGGATATGGGTCGGTGTGCCCTGTATGCCAGGAGGACATTGCTGAACAAGCCGGATTATCTCTCTCTAATTCCGGCCAATTGTAATTTTAATATGTTTTTTTTAAGAATCTTTGATCATTTTGTGAACAAATTATTAATGATTGTCGGTTCCACCCGGTTTCACCCGGGAGGGCATGCCGGGGTTCAGGCATCAGAAGAATATCGGCATATTTCTTGACTTTTTTCATGACAGATCTTAATATTAAAGGTAAAAGACCATCCTATCCGGGATGGTCAAAAATTCTGGAGCGAAACAATGCTTAACAGGTTAAAGAAGCTGGCTGTCAAGCTTGAATCCATTGCGGTCTTAAGGGACCTCATGAAGGATCAGGTCATTTGCAGGTTCATCCGGTTGCTTGAAACAGTCGGCGATGAAAAGGCTAGTTACAAGGAATTTGTCAGATGTTATTCGGAGTTCGTCCATTGCCTGGCGGAGAACTGTTTGATGCTAAGGCTGCCCGAAACAGGTTCCTTTGGCGATTACCTGGCCCATGCCGTCATGTACTGTGAGACCCCCATAAGCCAGGTGGCGGAGCAGGCGGATTCAGTGCGGTTCCCGGCCTGGATGGCCCAGGCGCTGCGTAAAGAACTTGATATATTGGGTGAGATGGTGAACCTTTCGCCCCGCGATATTAAATCCGGATGGCTGAAAAACCATGGCCATGACGCAGGGGAAATCATAGACAACCTCCCGGAATGGGACATCAGCCCGAAAGCCGGCGGTTTTTTTGAGCCCGGCAAGCCCTGGGGCGACAGCGCGAACCGGCTGATCGAATTCTACAGGCAGTGGGGTTCGGGAAGCTTTGCCCGTTATAAAGGGTTTATCTGGGAACGCAGCGGTGATCAGGGGATCCTTAGGGGTGTGGATGATCCTGATCCCGTCAGGCTGAGCGATTTTATCGGTTACGAACAGCAAAGAAACGAGATTATCGATAACACCCTCCGGTTCCTGAAGGGTTATCCGGCGAACAACCTGCTGCTTTACGGAGACCGCGGCACAGGCAAATCCTCAACCGTTAAGGCCCTCCTTAACGAATACCATGCCCTGGGGCTCCGCATAATCGAAGTATCCAAGGAACTGATGCCTGACTTTAACCAGATACTGAGGATCATACGGAACAGGCCTCAGAAGTTTATTATTTTTATAGACGACCTTTCCTTCAGCGACGACGAGAGCACCTATACCGCATTGAAGGCTGTTCTTGAGGGAAGCCTCGAGAGTAAGCCCGGCAACATCCTGGTATACGCGACCACCAACAGGAGACACCTGGTCAGGGAGAGGTTCAGCGACAGGGCAGGACTTATGTCCGATCAGGCCGATGATGAAATCCACGCGGCGGATACCATGGAAGAAAAACTGTCTCTTGCCGACCGTTTTGGTATGACCATCACATTTACAGCCCCGGACCAGGAAGAATACCTGGGAATAGTGGAGGCGCTGGCTCAAAAACGAGGCATCAGAATAGAAAAAGATGTTCTCAGAAAAAAGGCCGTACAATGGGAAATGCTGTATAACGGGCGTTCGCCAAGGACAGCTTTGCAATTCATCAACTGGCTGGAGGGATACCAAAAAATGAAGAATGAGTCATCAGGAGGCCAGGACTATGGCCAGGTTAGGTAAAATATTAGCACTGACGGTTCTCTGCGCCCTGGTCTCGGGTATCCTTTTTTGCAGCCAGGTAGCGGATGAGCCGGTAAGCGATGCCATTGCGATGACTTTCGGTGATTATATGTCAGGCGGGATAACCGCCGACATGGTAATGACAATGGCAGCTGAGGGAAATGAATACCAGCCTGAAGGAATCCACGGTGCCGAATTTGGGACTGCCGGGTTTCTTGGTGAAACCGAAAGAGGCCCTGAAATTCCGCAGCTGGTGACGAGTTATGAACAGTACACTATGATTTTTGGCAGCCATCCAGGCCGGTCCTACATGCCCTATGAGGTGAAGGGCTATTTTGATAACGGCGGGAAAAAGCTCTATGTGGCGCGGGTTATATCCCAAACCGCCGAAACAGCCCAGGCCGTCCTCAAGGGCGGGAAGAAAAATGTTTGCGCCATACGAGCGGCCAACGCCGGCGAGTGGGGAAACCGTGTTGCGGTGAAGGTATTGCAGGGAACCAATTCTACCGAATCAGACCCCACGTTTATGCTGGAGGTATACTGTTTCACATACGGCAAATTTACATCCCTCAAATCCGGAAAGCCCGATCCGGCCCTGGCCGATATCATTGAGGTCTACAACGATGTTTCCCTCAGGGAGGGCTCTCCATATTTTTACCAGGACATTATCAACCGGAACTCAAAGCTGATAAGGCTTGAAATAACCGATGGGGATGATGGAGGCCTTATGCCCGATGCCAGCGGCAATGCCATCTGGCTTTCGGGCGGATCGGACGGCGAAGAGCCGGTCCTGGCTGACTATATAGGAAATGACGGCCTGGGCGGTAATCCCGCAACCGGGCTAAGAGCCTTCGAAAACATTACTGTCATTTCCACGCTTTATTCTCCTGTATCCTGCCTGTGCGATGGGCTGGACCAGGCCATGATCAAGCAATGCGAAACCCTTGGCGACAGGACTGTCATCCTGGATACGGCATTAAACGATCCCCATCCCACTCCCTGGAGTACCCTTATAAGCAGTTATGCGGCCTGTTATACACCGTGGATACAGGTGACCGGGCCCGACTTAAAGGATGTTTTGGTTCCGCCCGGGGGCTTCGTTGCCGGTCTCTAC
Source organism: Clostridiaceae bacterium (assembly GCA_012728015.1). GTDB lineage: Bacteria > Bacillota > Clostridia > DSM-8532 > DSM-8532 > Thermoclostridium_A. The sequence continues at coordinate 16,584 of JAAYFY010000029.1, forward strand.
GCCAGAAACGATTATGTTAAGGGCCCAAACAGGGCGCCTGAAAACGAGGCCCTGGTGGGGGTAACCGGAATGGAACGGGAGCTTTCGCCGCAGGCCCGAAAGGCTTTATCAATAAGGAGGATTAACCCTATCAAAGAGGTTCCGGGCATCGGTTATGTTGTCGATGAGTTCAGTACGTTGGCTGATCTTACCGATGATTACGCGCCGCTCCATTTCAGGCGTTATGTCAATTACCTCAGGGATTCCATCAGCACCAGCCTGTTCTGGGTAACCGGCCGGGAATGGACCCAGGATCTGCAAAGCAAACTAAAGCTCAGTATTGAAGATTTCCTGGACAGGGAATGGAAGCGCGGGGCGCTTTTGGGAAGCACCCAGATAGAAGCCTATTATGTAAAGATTGATTACCAGCAGATACCCGGCGGTGTTGGCATACAGCCGTCTGTCGACATTGAGATCGGAGTAGCATTGAAAGAGCCGTCCCAGTTCCTGGTGTTCAATATCAGGAAGTGATCTTTGGCGAAGTTTCGCATGTATGTGCCGAAAAGTCCGAAATAATGACTTTTACGGGGTTTATGCTCCGCGATGGCGGGGCTTTTTTGCCTGTTATAATCTTAAAGTTCTGCCCGCGTTTTTCATATTTGTGCCATGAACCGATCATAATAAGAAGGCATTGAGAAAGGATTGAGGGTGGAACCATGGATATGTTCTCAAGTTATCGCCTTGTCAAGGTGGAAGGCGGTTATGACCTGGAGTTGTACATCCACAACCCTGGCATGAACGACGCAGAATTTGCCGAGGAATTTGGCAGGATCGACCCCGATAACAGGCAAAGGCTGAACCGCAACATCCTTGACTTTATCGCCGAAAAATTTCCTGAAACCAGGATCCGGATGGTGAAGGTCCTGGTGGGGTCGCTTGTTCTGGCATCATTCTTCTATACGGCACCAATCAAAGCCCAGGCCGCTGCCGGTACCGGCACCCAGGCACAGGCAGCACAGGACGCCCAGCGGGAAGCGAACTATGACTATTCGGCCAGGATAAGCATAAACGGCCAGCTTCAGTCCTTTGACAGCAAGCCTTTCTTTTATAACTATACCACCTATGTGAACCTCTACGAGTTCGGCCAAAAGATAGGGGCCAGCGTTTGGTGGAACAACTCTTCCAACACGGTGGGAATCAATAAAAACGGTGTCCAGATAGCGTTCATGCGGGGATCTTCAATCGCGAGGGTAAACGGCAGGCAGGTTTCCATGCCCAGGTCCCTGGTGGTAAACGGCGTGACCTATGCGCCCCTGAAGTTCATAGCCGAAAACCTTGGTTATGAGGTGACCCTGGACAGCGCCACCAATACCGTTATGGTAAATAAAAAGGCGGACCAGGCCGTAAATACGGGCGTTTATACGGTAGTTGCCGGGGATACCCTCTGGAGCATAGCAAAGCGGTATAATACGACGGTCGATAGCCTAAAAGAATTGAACAACCTGACTTCCGACATGATATACCCAGGCCAGAAGCTTAATTTACACAGAACCCACATGGTTAAATCCGGGGACAGCCTATGGCGCCTGGCACAGCAATACGGTATAAGTGTGGACGACATAAAGAAGGCAAACAACATAAAATCGGATATGATCCTGGTGGGACAGACGCTTATCATACCGGGTGCCGGCGCGCAGGTGCCCGCGCCATCACCCGGAAAGCCGTCACCAGTCACTTCATGGCCCGATGTGACCTATATCGTACAGCCCGGCGATACCGCCTCGTCCATCGCGAAGAAGTTCGGTGTAAGCCAGCAGGATATTATGAGATACAACTACAAGGATCCCGATGAATGGTTCAACGCCGGCGAAAAAATAGCAATCTCCGGCTATGCCCCCAGGACCTATACCGTAACGCCCGGACAGGACAAGGCGCCGGCAAGAAAAGGGGCGCTTGTTGAATGGTATAACGAAGGAAAGCACCTTATAAAAAGGAACAATACCTTCACCGTGGTGGATGTGGAAACCGGCAGGCAGTTTAAGGCGGTAATGATCGGCGGGTATAACCATGCCGATATAGAGCCTGCCACACGCGCCGATACCGAGATAATGAAGGAACTGTTCGGAGAATGGAGATGGTCGCCCAGGGCGGTGGTGGTCTATATCAACGGGATGAATATCGCGGCATCCCTTTCAGGTATGCCCCACGGCGCGGATACTGTGACTGACAACGGCGTCAACGGTATGTTTGACCTGTACCTTAAGGGCAGCACCTCCCACAGCAGCAGTACCTCAAAGGTATATATCCAGGAACATGCCAACATGGTGCTGAAAGCTGCCGGGTTTTAGCCGACCAGCCCATTATTTATGCCATTCTATTGTATTCTGCGGACCCTTGGATTATAGTTATATATGATTGATCTTTCGCACAGACTGCCGACTGGCAGCGTTTTCCCGGCATCTCCACAGGAGGGTGGGGCAGCCGGGCTGTGCCGTAAATGCGGATTTTGCAGGGGGAGATGTTGCTTCTTGGTCTTTTCAAGCCTTGTCTTTTTGTGTATATTCATGCCCGTCAACCTGTTTCTCTATTTTATCATCAAGGATAAGACCTGGCGCAACTGGGTTTTGATCATATCATCACTGGTTTTCTACGCATGGGGCGAGCCGGTATGGATTACCGCCATGCTATTCAGCGGTGTGTTTGATTATTTCAATGGCCTGATGGTGGAAAAATACCACGGGACATGGAAAGCAAAGGCCTTTGTAGCGCTTTCGGTTGCCGGAAATCTGCTGCTCTTGGGTATTTTCAAGTATTCTGGCTTTTTCATGGAGAACATCAACGCCCTGTTCGGCCTAAGCCTTCCCGTGCCGCGCATATCGCTGCCCATAGGCATATCATTCTACACCTTCCAGACTATCTCCTATGTGGTGGATGTGTACAGGGGGGAGGTTAAGGCCCAGAAGTCCTTTTTCAAGCTCCTGCTCTTTGTGTCCCTATTCCATCAGCTGGTGGCAGGACCCATCGTCCGTTACAGCGATATTGCGACCGAGATCGAGCACAGGCGTGTTACCCCGGCAGGGTTCAGCGATGGTGTCAGCAGATTCATCGTCGGCCTTGGCAAGAAGGTCCTCATAGCCAACACGGCGGGGGAGCTTGCCCTTACCTTCCTTAACACCGATTATGGAAGGCTCCCGGTAACCGGGGCGTGGCTGGGGATCCTTCTGTACAGCTTCCAGATATACTTCGATTTTTCCGGGTACTCGGACATGGCCATAGGACTTGGACGAATGTACGGCTTTACATATAAGGAAAACTTCGATTACCCGTACGTATCAAAAAGCGTTACCGAGTTCTGGAGAAGATGGCATATCTCCCTGGGCACATTCTTCAGGGATTACCTCTACATCCCGCTGGGAGGCAACCGCAGGCACCTTACCCGCAATCTTTTGGTTGTGTGGTTCCTGACAGGGCTCTGGCATGGCGCCAGCTGGAACTTCATCATCTGGGGGCTCTACTATTTTGTCTTTGTATTTATCGAAAAAATCTTCCTCAAGAAGATCCTGGACAGGCTGCCGTCTGTCTTTTCACGCCTGTATACTTTGCTGGTGGTTCTGATTGGCTGGGTATTCTTCTACCATACCGACATGGGCCAGGGATTGCGGTTCCTGGGAGTGATGTTCGGAAAGGCCAGTGCTTTCACCAACAGCGAGGTGTCCATCGTTTTCAGGAGCAACGCGGTATTCCTTATAATTGCAGCCATAGCGTCAACGCCGCTTGCCGTTCGGCTGTTTAATGCCATAAAAGCCTGTTTCAAGGATAACCGGGCAAGGATTGCCTTCATGGATAACGTCTTCAGGCCGGTTATAAACATATTGATACTTGTCCTGTCCCTGGCTTTCCTGGTTGGACAGAGCTATAACCCGTTTTTATACTTCAGGTTTTAGGAGATTTGGGGATTACCATGAAAAGAATAAGACTGGATGCAATTGCTTTTATCGTTATATTGGGCGGACTTGGGCTTGCGAATCTGCTGAACTTCAACAAGCCCACGGTATCAACGCTGGAAAACAGGATGCTGAAGGACAGGCCGTCGCTGACCTGGTCAACGCTTTTCAGCGGTGATTATTTCAGGGATTATGAGGATTATTACAGCGATACCTTCATAAACCGGGACAGCATCGTTAAGATATGCCGCGATATAAAGGATTCGCTGTCCTTAAATGAACCGGGGGTAACCCTGGTGGTGGCCCGGGAACAGAACGCGCCTGTTAATGAGGCGCCTGATACCGTGCCGGCCCCTGATGGCCAAATCCCGTCGCCAGCAACGCCTGCGCCGTCCCAAGACCCGGGAAACCTGCCCGGAACACAGGAACCACCGGATAATGAACATACATCCGAACCTGTGCCAACAACGACGCCCGCTCCCGAACCTCCCAGGGAATTCGGAGAAGATGAAACCGTGGCCTATTACCTGATTGTGGACGGAAAGGCTGTGCAGCTGTTCAAGTTCAACCGGGAAAGCATGGACTACTATGCCGAGGTTTTGAACAAATACCATGAGGCGCTGGGCGATAAGGTCACGCTGTATTCCGTGATCCCGCCCACGAACGGTGAGTTCGTGAGGCTCAGGAAGTATGCCGATATCACCGACTCCCAGAATGACGCCATTTTGTATCTCAACAGCAGGCTTAACCCGGAGATAATAACGGTAGATGTTTATGATGCCCTAAACCGGCATAAGGACGAGTACATATATTTTAAGACCGACCATCACTGGACAGCCCTCGGGGCCTATTACGGATACCGCGCATTTATGGAAGCCACAGGCAGGGAGCCCGTACCCCTGGACAGGTATGAAACAGTTAAGGTTGATGGGTATCTTGGAAGTTCCTATACCAAGACGCTTAACAAGGAACTGGAGAAAAACCCGGATACCATTTACCTTTACCTTCCCTTTACAGACCATGAATATACCATGTACAACGGAAACAAAGCCGAAACCGCCGATCTGATCGATATGAGCTATGCCGAGGGCTCCAGTGACAAGTACCTGATCTTTATGAGCACCGGCGGAGCGACCTGGTCGGTTATAAAAACCGATGTGCATAACGGGAAGAAGGTCCTGGTGATGAAGGATTCCTTCGGCAACGCATGGGTTCCGTTCCTGTTGCCCCATTATGAGGAGATCTATGTGGTGGACGCCAGGTTCTACAGCAAATCCTCCACAGGCCTTAATATACCCCAGTTTATTGAGAAATACGGTATACAGGAGCTGGTATTCCTGTTCTACATGGAGGACGTTAACTGGGCCAAGTTCATGAACGGGGTGGAGAACCATCTGAAGTGAGACGGGCAGTGGCCGGAGCGGAGGCAGGCAGCCGGACAGACTAAGGAAAAGGCCCCGCGAGGATGTTTTATTCATCCTTCGGCGGGGCTCTTTATGTTATCAGTATGCATCCTTATCCAAGGATAGCTTTCAGGTCCTGCTCGGGGGTGCTGATGGGTTTGATGCCGAACTTCTCCACAAGTACATCCAATACGTTGGAGGAGAAAAAGGCAGGAGTGGATGGGCCGATGTAGATGTTCTTAATCCCCAGAGCAAGGAGGGTCAGCAGGATGCATACTGCTTTCTGTTCATACCAGGAGAGAACCAATGTCAGCGGCAGGTCATTTACATCACAGTTGAAGGCCTTTGAAAGGGCCAGGGCAACCTGGATGGCCGAATAGGCGTCATTGCACTGTCCCATGTCCATGATCCTCGGAAGGCCTCCGATCTCGCCGATGTCAAGGTCGTTGAACCTGTATTTGCCGCAGGCAAGTGTCAGGATTACAGTATCAGCGGGCGTTTGCCTTACAAAGTCGGTGTAGTAGTTCCTGCCGGTTCTGGCGCCGTCGCAGCCGCCAACCAGGAAGAAATGCTTGATGGCGCCGGCTTTTACTGCCTCGATAACCTTGTCCGCCACACCCAGAACCGCATTCCTGGCAAAGCCCGTCATGAGTTCGGTGCCGCCGTTAATGCCGGTCATGACGTGGTCCTCGGGATAACCGCCCAACTCAAGGGCCTTTTCAATAACTGGTGTGAAGTCCTTGTACCCATTATGGTCGGCCTTTATGTGGACAAATCCCGGATAGCCCACTACGTCTGTTGTAAAGATCCTGTCGCTGTAGTTAGGTTTGGGCGGCATAAGGCAATTGGTGGTGAAGAGAACCGGAGCCGGGATATCGATAAACTCCTTCTGCTGGTTTTGCCAGGCTGTTCCGAAGTTGCCTTTAAGGTGCGGATACTTTTTAAGTTCCGGATAACCGTGGGCAGGAAGCATTTCGCCGTGGGTGTAAATATTGATGCCCTTTCCTTCTGTCTGTTCCAGCAGCATTTTCAGGTCACGGAGGTCATGGCCGCTTATGACTATGAATGGGCCTTTTTCAACAATAGTGGAAACCTTCGTGGGCACAAGATGTCGGTATGCGGATGTATTGGCCTCGTCAAGGAGCGCCATGCATTTGAGGTTGATGAGTCCGAACTCCATAAGAAGGTCCAGCCACTTTTCAACGGTACGCTCTTCGCCAATGGCACGCATTCCCTTAAAGAACCAGTCATTGACCTCCCGGTCCTCTTTACCCAGCACATAGGCATGATGGGCGTAGGCTGCCATTCCGCGGATTCCAAGAAGCAGGGTGGATCGCAGGGATACTATGTCGGGGTCGCCTTTCCAGAGCTCGGTTTCAGGAAGGTTTTCAGCGCCGCCGAGACTGGCCTTTTCCTCTTCTATCTGCCTTATTAGCCCGTCTATCCTGTCGGGGTCGAAGTTGACATTGGTGATGGTGTGGCAAAAAGGCCTTCAATCATGAGTTCAACCGCCCTTTTTGACGGTTGCCCCGCGGATACCGCCCTGGCAAGCCCGACCAGGGCGCAGGTCAGGGCATCCTGCTTATTGGCAACCACGGCCGTCTTACCGCAGACACCGACTTTTGTGCAGCCTTTTCCTCCAACTGTCTGTTCGCACTGGAAACAAAACATCTCTGACATATTGTTCTCCTCCTTGTTTTAGTCGTTTAGTATCGTTCCATCGGTCCCGATGGTGACAACCTGCCAGGGTACCAGTTTCCCGCTGCCTAAAAGGGCATTTTTCACGGCATTAACGATACCGCCGCAGCAGGGTACCTCCATCCTGAGAACCGTGACACTCTTGATGTCGTTCAGCCTGAGAATATCGGTCAGTTTTTCGGAATAGTCCCCCTCATCAAGCTTCGGACAGCCGATGATGGTTACCTTGTTCTTCATGAAGTCCTCATGTATGCTGGCATAGGCATAGGCTGTGCAATCGGCCGCCACCAAAAGGTGCGCGTCACGGAAATATGGAGCGTTGGCTGGTACCAGCTTGATCTGGCAGGGCCACTGCCTGAGTTCGGATTGAGGTTTTAGGGTCTCAGCCGACGTAGAAGGCCTGGTCTCGGCGGCAGGGCGCCTGATAAGCGCTGCCCTGCTCCCGGGACAGCCGCCCGCGTGGGCATACCGGTGAGCCTGTGTTTGCTCCTGTTTTTCTTTCATATTCCTCAATACAGCCTCTTCATCAAAGGGTTCTGCCTCTCTTTCCTCGATGGTAATGGCACCTGTGGGACACTCGGGCAGGCAATGGCCCAGACCGTCGCAATAGGACTCGGACACCAGTTTGGCCTTCCCGTCCACAAGCTGAAGCGCTCCTTCATGGCATGCGTTTATGCAAAGACCGCAGCCGTTGCATTTATCTTCATCAATCCTGACGATGTTCCTTTTCATGCTTTTCCCTCCTTGTTGTTTTCCTTGCAATGCCATTATAATGGCAAAGCCAAAGGGTATCGGTAGCCGCGGCTACAAAAAATAAACCACGGGGACGGTTCTCCGGGCTCACTTTTTAAATCAAATAAATAATAGTAAGCTATA
>JAAYFY010000030.1 GCA_012728015.1 Clostridiaceae bacterium
AACATCAACCACTCGAATGAGGGTCGGCTGAACTCGCTTCGCTCAAACAGCAGCCGCCCTTTTCTCATTCTCGCGGGATGTTTCGGCGCCTTATCGCAAGGCGGCCTTGTTTTACGGGATCCCCCCCCCATTATGCTGTTGGTTTTCCTGCTCACAGGATAATTATTATCTGCCGTCCCCTTTATGACATTGCGAGTTTACTAAGAGGGCGGAGTGCGAGATTGCTTCGTCGGCTTCGCCTCCTCGCAATGACAATCAAAATGGGGCTTTCTCGCAATGACACAATTAAGGGATTTACGATGTCCAATTCATAAGGACGAGGCCGACAATTATAGCCGTGAGCAGCGACACGGGTATGGATATGTAATGGGATATGTATCTTATGTCATATCTTCGCTTTATGCGCTTTGTGTTCAGGAAAATGGAAACGACGCTGATGACGAACTGGATAATTGAAATGATCAGGGACCGGCTCAGGAGCTGCAAGTCCCACCAGCCTCTTACCGGCACATTGAAAAAGCGGTCAAAAAGGCCTTCCTCAACAGGTTTTGCGGCAAGGATGGCAACTATGTTGAACATGTAAATGATCCAAACCAATATACTCGACAGTTCCAGCCACCGGATGACCGGATCCGGCTTGCCTTTCCTGTTCTTGTAGTACCTGATCGGTTCATTACTGTATACCATGGCCTTCCTCCCCCTCATCTCCTTTCCATGGCCGCGGCAGAATCTGCCATATCTTCATATTTAGCTTATCATATTTTGTTTGATTGCAATAGTTGTTGTATAAAAGGGGAAAATACAATAATATGGATCGGAAAGGTCCAATACATTACTACGGAGGTCATAGCCCTATGCGTTCCGATATTTCCAGATTGATCGACCTTACCATCCGCGGCCTTAACAAGGACCCACACACGGTCCTTGGCATGCATGCCGAGGATGACAGGGTGATTGTACGGGTGTTTAACCCCCATTCCCGGTCGGTGGTGGTGAAGAACTTACATAACGGCCGCTTGTATCCCATGGAAAGGATTGACGACAGGGGTTTTTACCAGCTGGCCGCTGATACCCGGGACATGTTCCCCTACACGCTCGTTCATACCACTACTGAAGGGGTGGTCTATACCGCTTATGATCCCTATTCCTTCCTTCCCACCGTGTCGGATTATGATACATTTCTTTTCGGCCAGGGCGACCATCACAGGATCTATGAAAAGCTGGGCTGCCACCCGCGCGAGATAAACGGCGTCAGGGGGGCTTCCTTTGCGGTTTGGGCGCCTTCGGCCAAACGGGTCAGCGTGGTGGGCAGCTTCAACCAATGGGACGGGCGGATCCACCAGATGCGCATGCTGGGAAGTTCCGGGGTTTGGGAGCTGTTCATACCGGGCGTCACTCCTGGCGACCTCTACAAGTACGAGATAAAAACCCCGTTGGATGAGCTCTATATCAAGGCCGACCCCTATGCCTTCCATGCCGAAAAACCACCCCAGACCGCCTCCAGGATTTACGATATGGACGACTACCAGTGGAATGACCTGGAATGGATGGAAAGGCGGCATAGAGAGCCTGTTTACGATAAACCGGTAAATATATACGAGGTGCACCTGGGTTCATGGCAGCAGGAACCCGATCCCGACCCTGATTCAGAAACCGGGTTTAGGGGGCTGTCTTACAGACAGTTGGCCGAGCGTTTGATCCCATATGCCAAAGAGATGGGATACACCCACCTGGAACTTCTGCCCGTTATGGAACATCCCTATGACGGGTCATGGGGCTACCAGGTGACAGGATTTTACGCGGTTACATCCCGTTTCGGCACTCCAGCGGATTTCAAGTATTTTGTCGACAAATGCCATCAGAACGGGCTTGGGGTTATCCTGGACTGGGTTCCCGCCCATTTCCCCAAGGATGGCCACGGCCTGGCGCGCTTCGACGGTACAGCCCTCTATGAGCATGAGGATAAACGTAAGGGCGAGCACCTGGAATGGGGCACCCATGTCTTCAACTACGGCAGGAACGAGGTCAGGAATTTTCTTACCGCCAATGCCCTGTTCTGGTTCGACAAATACCATGTGGACGGGCTAAGGGTAGATGCGGTGGCTTCCATGCTCTACCTGGATTACTGCCGGGAGCCCGGCGAATGGATCCCCAATGAGTACGGCGGGCGGGAGAACCTGGAGGCCGTTGAGTTTATCAGGCAGCTTAACACGACCGTTTACCAGTACTTCCCCAATGTAATGATGATTGCCGAGGAATCCACGGCCTGGCCGCAAGTCACCGCTCCTGTCCATGAGGGCGGGCTTGGCTTCAGCCATAAGTGGAACATGGGCTGGATGAACGATTTTTTAAGGTATGTGGGCATGGACTCGGTCTACCGCAAGCACCACCAAAACCTGATCACCTTTTCACTGATGTACGCCTGGTCTGAGAATTTCATTCTCGTACTTTCCCACGACGAGGTAGTCCACGGCAAGAAGTCCCTTCTGGACAAAATGCCCGGTGACTACTGGCAGAAGTTCGCGGGGCTTCGCGGAACCCTGGGCTATTTCATGGGGCACCCTGGCAAGAAGCTGCTGTTCATGGGCGGCGAGTTTGGCCAGTTCATAGAGTGGAAGTATAAGGAGAGCCTGGACTGGCACCTGTTAGACTATCCCATGCACAAAAAGCTCCACAATTATGTCCGGGACCTCAACCATTTATATACCGGGGAAAAGGCGCTATATGAGATAGACCACCATTATGAAGGGTTTGAGTGGATCGATTGCTCCGATACCGAACATAGCATTGTTTCGTTTATACGGAAAGGGAAGGACTGGCGGGATATGCTGGTCTTTATATGCAACTTTACACCGGCTGTCCACGAGAACTACCGCATAGGAGCGCCGCTTGACACGGTCTACACCGAGGTCTTCAATTCCGACCTGGAAAAATACGGCGGAAGCAACGTGACCAACGAACGGCCAATCAAGGCCGAGCCCATACCCTGGCACGGGAAATCCTGGTCAATTGTCCTGAGGATTCCGCCTCTTGCCACCGTTGTACTGCGACCTGACACCGAGAAATTCAGGGGTCTGGCTGAGGAAGCCGGGAAAGCCGAGGAAGCAGAAGTCATGTTGGAATGCCTCCCGTCATAGAATAGGAACTGTACCGCGTTTTCAACCCGCGGCAGAAACCTGTATGATGCTGGAGGCACCTATGAGAATAAACCATGTGTCTGTAAAGGGGTATGAAGCAACCCACGGGGGAATGCGACTCTGCCTCAGAGCGGAACTTGACGGTGAGCCGCCAAGGCTCTGGAGCAGGCTTTTCAGGAGGTCATGGCTCTCCCGGCAGCCGGGGGGCCTGCCTGCCCGGATCAGGTTTTCGGGGAGCGATATATTTCTCTATATCCCGGATGCCGAGGCCCTGACACCGACTATTGACGCGTTGAAACGTACCCTGACCGAGGTGGAAGATCAACTGGGCTCGCATAGATAGCCAAGGAGGGCTATCCACGGGTAGCCATGGGCATGCCTGTCCAGGAGAACTGCCCCCCTAGCCTAAAATTTCCAACCCCCAACCTCCCACTTCTCGCCTTTATTTATGTTATACTTGGATAAAAACCACGGATAAGATCCCAGGCATTTTTGTCCTGGTATAAGGGAGCAGCATATGAAAAACAGGTTCTTAGGCTTATTTCTCATGTTCATCGCCGTCTTCGTATGGGGCATTTCCTTTGTATCCACCAAGATTGTGCTATCAGAGCTTCCGCCTGTATCCATAGCCTTCTTCAGGCAATTCGTCGCCCTTATTCCCCTGATAATATTAATGATAATAAGAAAAGAAACCTTTAGGTTAAAAAAGGGTGATTTCAAGCTGCTTGTGCTGGCCGCCCTCTTCGGGATCGTCCTCTATTTCGTGTTTGAAAACAATGGCCTTGCCATGACCACCGCTTCCAACGCATCCATGTTGGTGGCCGCTGTCCCTGTATTTGTCCAGATAACCGAGAGCATAATAACAAAAACTCCCATCAGTAAGGCCTCCTCAGGATGCATCCTGGCCTCCCTGCTGGGCGTTTACCTGATCATATCCGGGAACGGGTCATTTGATTTTTCTGAGGGCACCTTCCTGGGTAACCTGCTGGTCCTGGGAGCAATGGCTTCATGGATTATATATACATTTATAAACAAAGGGCTGGGAGAGCGCTATTCCAGCCTCAAGCTGACCACGGTGCAGACCCTGCTAAGCATCCCGCTCTTTGTCCCGTTTACCATTTCCGAGGTTCCGGCATGGCGGGTGCCTTCGATGACCGCGTTTCTCCACCTGGTGTTCCTGGCCGTTTTCTGCTCGGCCTTGGCCTATGTCTTCTTCCTTTACAGCATCCATACCCTGGGACCGGTCCTGCCTTCCACAGCTTTGAACCTCGTACCGGTGGTAACCATCATCACCGGCAGGATTGTCCTGTCGGAACAGCTTACATGGATCCAGGCGGTCGGGGCGGCTCTTATCGTGGGCGGGCTTACGCTGCTGAGCCTTATGAAGCTGAGAGAACGGGCAAAGCAGAATAACGGCGACCAGGCCCAGACATGAGTTTTTAAAGCTGTTCATGAGGCCTTTACCCGGTTTTAGCTTCCCTGCTGTTCGGGAGGGCTTTTTCGTTTGCCCTTGCCTATCAGCATCAGGAACACCAGCAATACAAGATAAACAACAAAGGCCAGAAGGGTTATCAGGTACAGGATGGGCTGTTTATTGACATAACCCATGATGGGGACGTTCAGCAGGATCATCAGGGGAAAACCGAAGATGAGGCCGGTCCCGCTTCCGTATACCAGGTTTTTGGCGGCCTGGGTCCTGAAATGCGGATCGACCTCCCTGAGCAGGGCAATTCCCGTGGATATGGTGCCGGTCAGCATCCCGTACATGGCCAGCGCGTTCTCCAGGGTATCGGTTTTATATACCCTTCGCGCCAGCTTCATGATGAACAATATGGTGAGAAGGCCGCCCGCGGCGGTTATGATGAGGAATGACACCAGGTTATCCATTAGGAGGAATATCGAAACAGCCGATATGGCGGCAGTGATCATATAATCGAAGGCTCCCCCCGAAACCCGTTCCAGGAGGTAATTGCTGGTATAGCTGTACTTCATCCATTTCTTATGATGGCAATAATCCAGTATCCTTCTTACCAGCATGCCGTTAAGGACAGGGCGATGAACCCGATGTTCATCATATGGTACACGAGGTTTTCAAGCCTCACACTGTTGAAGGAGATGATTCCCAAAATATCCTTGCCCAGCACAAGTCCCAAAAAACCTGCGATAACGGGTATGGGTATGGGATTCTTCCTGAAAAAAGCCAATTGACGTTTCATGACCGTGGAGATCAGCAGAAGGATGGACAGCATGGATATGTCGATAAGGTAATTCCAGATTTGACCTGAGCCCAAAACTACTCCTCCTTTGCGCGGCGTTCTTCCTGCTCCAGCCGCTTTATTATGTCATAGGCCTCGGTATACTTGTTGGCAGAGGTATGAGGGTCTTTAAACGCAGCCCTGTGGAACTTGCCCTCATGATAGAAATCGAACCAGTCCGACAGGTGGGTACTGACACCATTCATCCGGGACAGTTCAAATGTTATTCTGTGATTATCACGGCCCATAAATTCAAGACGGTCCGCATAAAGCCGGAGGGTGCCCCTTCTCAGCTTTCTTATGGCCACATACCGCTGGCCCGTGAAAAGGGTTACTTCCCTGTCTTCAAAGATCGGTCTGCCCAGGTCTTCCATCCTTTCCCGGATTATGACCGCCAGTTCCCTCAACTGCCACTGGTTCCATTCCAGGACCGATTTGAAATGGGGCTGCCCGCCTTCTTTTTCAAAATAGCCGTATTGGTTATAGCGCACGGTTTCGCCGCAGGACAGGCAGGTTAAGGTATCGCCTCTTGATAAAAGCCTGCCGGTTTTTCGGCACTTTGGGCAGAGGAAAAGAACCCGCTCAAGCCTTTCGGCCAGCCGTTCGCCCACAAAGGGGATCATATGCTCCTCCTGCCAGCGGAACTCGTTTGTCTTAAGCGCGGCGCACATTCTTTCGTAGATCTCATCGGCCGAAAGAGTTTTAAGTTCTTCCGGCGTAAAAAGAATGCCGTAATTAACCTGAATTTTCCCCCTTCTGGGCGTCAGCGCCCAGCGGGGATGGCTGAGATAGGCGCCGTGGAGCAGGAACGAAACCACCGGCACGCCCATGCTTTTCAGAACCTTGGCCGTAGGATAAAGTATCTCTTCGGTCTTACCGTCCCAGCAGCGCTTCCCCTCGGGAAAGATACCCACCACATCTCCCCTGTTTCGCACATAAAAAAGGCTTTTTACCGTGGCAGCGTCGCTCATGGCCTTTGTTTTAGGGATGCACCCCGCAAGCCCCAGCAGGAAGCGCATAGACCTGCTCCTGAACTGCTCCACCGAGGTAACAAAATGAATCGGTTCGCTGATCTTGCAGGATAGTATGAAAGGATCCCAATTGTTGGTATGGTTGCCGATTACCACAAAGGGGGGCTTAAGGTCCCGCATATTGCCTTCAATAAACTCGATGCGATAGCGGTTTACCAGCCAGGGACCCAGGGTTTTTTTAAGTATCCTGTTCAATATACGGCTTGCCCTTTTAACCCTGTAAGTCATGACATTCTCCCGTAATCCTGCATAGTACTGCACATATTACTTTCTATTTAACCAGATTTCAGGCAAGGTATCAATCCATATTATGGTCCTCCTTATGCGGCAGGCTATGCGCTCTTCTTTTTCTTTAGGAGCTCCGGGCAGCCTTCGACGGCGCCTGTTTTTTGTTTTTCTCCTGATTTCCGGGTATTTACGGGCTTGCTTTCATTCTACAATATTGTTATAATAGCTGATGATATTGCATAATGTAGGAAAATGCCAATAATATCATTTTGTAACATTTGACTGCTTCACCCCTGAAGGGATAATATGGGGATTGGCCGAACCTATACTCGGCCCTGTTCGGGAGGATATATAAATGGATAATACATATCTTCAGATTGGGCTTGGGCTATTGCCCTCGGTTATATTATTTCTGCTTCTCATATTATTCCGTAATAAGCACAAAGCCAGAAACATCATCGCCCTTTCCTGCCTGGCGCTGGCCGCGGCGGTAAGCTTTACGCTGCATTTTACCCGCGCTGGGGGACCGGAGCCGAAACGGGCTTCAGGCGAGGATACCATAAAAGTCATCTACGGGGTCGCCGCAAAGGGTGATACCGGGCTTGCGAAGCAAATGCTGCAGGAACTCCGGGAATCCCGGCCCGTCGACATGGGTTTTTCATTGTGCGCGGCAAGGCTCTGTGTCCTTGAGCGCAATTTTAAAGCCGCCAAGACTTTATATGAAAAGTGCATGAACGAATTGTCCAAAGATATCGGGGACGAATATGCCAGTATCTCTGCCGCAGCAGAGCTTGAAGACCAGGACTATACTCTGGCCGCTCATTTCGATCCCGGCATCATACCCGATCGGTCCAAAGCGGACGAGGCTGTAAAAACAGCTGTTGAAACCGTTACCAATGCCGTATCGGATGCCGTGGACAACAGGGACTATGACCGCGCGGCCGAATGTATGATCGCGGCTTCTTCTCTCTACAGCCAGTACATAGACTACGGCAATTTTGATGAAGAGGAAGCAGAAAAACTGCTGCGCAGGATGGAAATCCTGGCTGAGGATCATCACCAGCTGTTTTCTCTGCCGCAGCTTCGCACAGCGCGCCTGAAACTCCAGATCCTTATGGAGGATTTTAAGGGCATCGCGGAAAACATTGATGAAAGGGCAAGCCACAACGAGCTTCTTATCGTGTCCGAACTGTATCTGAACAGGTATATAAAGCCCTCCTATTTCAGCAAGGAATACACTGAAGGATACGATGAGAAATATGAGCTTATCGCAGCGCAGCTTGAAGAGGTGTACGACCGTTACTACATCGATGAATACAGCAGCCTGTCCCGCGCAGTGGAAGAGCAGATAGACAGCCTCGAATATGCCCAGGACAACCCTGCCTTGTACCGGCTGGAAGAGGAACTGCTCAGCTATGCCAGGAAAGATGGCGCCAATGACAGCACAAAGGTATATCTCCAGCTTGCCAAGATAGGGAAACATGCCGGAAACGAGACAAAGACCGAAAGGTACCTTGCTTATTCCCTGGATACCGTGGGCGACTGCGATGACGATAACTTCACCCAGCCCATGTATGAGGTAATAGGCATCATACAGGACAAGGACAACCCGGAGAGGCTAAAGGACGTGGCGGTCTATGTGGACAGGATACTCAACAACACCATGCCCATCGAGATGTCCGAAAAGCTCACATCTCCCAATACCGAACCGGATACCGATGACAAGGAGCCCGGAGACGACAGCGACGCGCGGCCGGAGAACGATATCGCCGAAGATTTCGGTACTTATCTTACCGACTATGTTAGTAAAAAGCGCGCCTCGGTCAATATCGTCAGCGTGGACACCTCGGAATTCCCGAAGCTGAAAGCGGTTATAAACGTGGATGACAGCATATCATACACAGCCGATGAACTGGCGGCGATACTATCTGTCCAGGACTGCGGGGCGGACATTGGGAATTTCAGCATAGAAAAGGTCGAACACAGGGGCGCCAACATCCTGCTGTGCTGTGACGTGTCAGGCAGCATGGAGGGGGATGGGATCAGGCACCTTAAAGAGGCCATATCCTTATTCGTTGAAAACCGCCCCGATATCGTAAATATCGCGCTGGTTACCTTCAGCAGCCGTATTGAAGATGTATATACCTTCGGCACGCCTTCAGAAACCCTGCTGGAGGCAGCCTATTACCTCTATGCGTACGGCGGCACCGACATGTACTCGGCGGTGATGGAATCCATCAACATGTTTGAAATCCGGCCGGGGGAGGTCAACTGCATCATCCTGCTGTCGGATGGTGACGACAATGAACCTCGTTCGCCTGATCAGATTAATGAATATATAGGCAAGCCGTGCGTGGAAAAGGGCATCTCCCTGTATTCAATGGGCCTGGGACAGAATGTGAATGCTCAGTACCTCAACTATTTCGCCTCCACTACCGGCGGCAATTACCTGTATGTCAACGACCCACAGACCCTTCATTCATTCTACAACGACCTCACAAACCGCATTCTCAACCAGTATACCATTACCTTCGAGGCAGAGGATACCCTGAGCATCGACCGGACCCTTAAGGTGTCCATAGAAAGCGATACCTTGGCCTATGACATGGTCCGCTACTCCCTGCAGGCCGACAGCGATGTTTTTGCCGAAACAGGTGATGAAACCATAGACGTTCCCGTGTTATTGCAGGACAAATGGGTTTGCGGCCTTGATACGAAGCTCCTGTTCAAGGGCGGTTCAGGCTATAGCGTAAATCTTATAGGGAGCGGCTTCGAGAAGGAAGACCAGGTCAGCGTGGAGCTTAAAGGCAACCTGGACTATGGCAGCGATATCATAACCTGCGAGTATAAGGATGAATATACCATATCCCTGACACTGCCCGGCGGCATTGCCTGCGGTACATACGATGTCCATGTGACCATAAACGGTAAGAAGGCCATCCTGGACAATGAGCTTACAGTGGCGACACAGGGCAGCGAGAAAACCACCGTGTTCGGGCCTTATGTGTTTACCTCATACAGCAAGGTCAAGGACGGTAACACCACGACCCTCTCCGGTTATGTCAACCTCAACGGATGGCTGAACTTTACTGGGGATGTGGTTCTTGAGGGGGACCTCAACTCTTCACAGGTCCTGCTTTCGGATTACAGCGGAAGCTATATCAGGTATTACCAGGGCGCAAGCCTGGGTTTGGCATCATACTACGCTAAGAACAATAAGTTACTGAGCCTTCCCGCGATAGGCACCATGATGCTGTACAACGATAACACCCATGAGCCCTCGAGCGAGGATTACAAGGTTGAGCCTGTGCCTCTGCCCGCGGTATATCTCAGCAACGTGATGACAATCTCGTCACCGGGCCTTATGCTGTATCCCGACCGGGTTGTAATTGACTCCACCGCTTTCACCACCGATTTTCCATTCCAGAAAAAGTTGCTGAAATCCTCAGGGATCACCAAGGAATTCTCCTTCGACCTTAAACTCCAGTGCCTCCTGACATCGAGGAATATCGGCATCAACCTGGAATACGAGTCCGAGTCCGACACAAAGCTATACTCGCCCATTAATTTCGGCAAGATGCCCATCTATTACAGCCCGTCTGATTTTGAACTGAAGATCAATACCGTTAAAAACGAGTATTATATCAAGTACATTGTCAAGGTGGCGTTCATAGACTCCGATGGCCTTGGCTTTTCCCTGAAATGGGACGGCTCCCTTGTGCCCACTGAAGTCCGGCTGTACGCGGATTTCGAAATTAAAACAAACATCAACGGCGTTCCTGTCACTTTCAGCGATTTCATGCTGGGCATAACAGATATCGATATCAGTAAAAACCCATTGCACTGGATGTTTGAGGGGAGCATGGACGCCGCCGCCGGAAAGGTCAGCAGTGTCTTCCCGGCCCTGGAAGAATATGTGGACGACCTGAGCATAATGGAGCTTGATGACGCCACGCTGAAGTTCAGCCTGGGCCAGATGTATGTGGGCGCTTCAACCGACGTAAAGCTCTTTGGCATAAAAATAGCCCAGGCATCCATTGACTGCGGCAGATTCAAATACACAAACCGTTTGCTTAACATGGAAGATGAAGACGTCACCGGGTTCAGGGCAAACCTGACCATAGGCATCATGTGGGACTCCAGCAACTGCGACATCAACCTTACAGGCGATGTGGAATTCGCTGCATGCAACAAGTACCTGGGTGTTCAGGTGACGGGTACCTGCGATATCGAACTTAACTGGTGGATGTTCAAGAAAGGCTTGTACGCACAGGGTACCGCGCTTATCGGAGTATATACCGACCACAGGGGAAGACCAGTCTTCACCGTAAGGGCACAGACCCATAAGCATACCATCAACGTGGCCTGGTGCGAAGGAACGGGTCTGGATTTCTCATCGGACATTCTTTAGAAAGGAGATAGGGTATGAGTATAAATCGGCTTGGTTCGCTCGCGGTTCGTCTTGCTGTGGTCCTGCTATGCCTGGCAGCGGTATTGCAGGTACCGGTGCCTGTATTTGCCGAACAGCAGTCCAAGGTTCTTTTTACCCTTGAACAGACGAGGAATATGGCCATCCGCATAGGCTATGAGACCGAGGTTCCGATAATCAGCTTTATCGGCCCTGACGGCACCGAATATATTGAAGGAAAGACCCCTGAAAGCATTATGACGGTGGAGCATGTGGAAGGGGCAGTCTACTATTATATACGGAACGCCGCGCCAGGCGACTGGACCATCGTATATGACAAGCTTTCCAACAAGAACCTCTATGTGGACAGCGCGCCATACAACGAGCCTATTGTAATAGAGGAATTCACGCTGGAAGAGGTAAGGGACGACAGGGCCGACATAAGCTTTATGGTCTCCTATTACCAGGACGACTATTACGACTATATCGTATACGCCGCCATAACCGACGAATACGGATTTGTGTCAGGCCAGAAGGAGCTTAAACATGGCAACGCCAGGGCAAACAAGCCGGTTTCAGATACGGTGAGCCTGACCTCCCTGACCAGCTACGACAATTATCGCCTCATGCTGGAGGTGTATATCGACTCCCACGGCATTGAATCCCTGGATACAAGGTTAGCCGATGATACCCTGTCCTACTCCAACCGGAACACACCGAGAAAAATCGAGGATTTTTATGTGGAAGTTGACCTCACCGATGAGTCACTGCTGATTGACTGGAGTTCGTGGGCGGTAAATTGCGACGAGTATATAGTGGCAGTATTTGATCCCGGGGACCTGGACGAGCCTTCCTTTTTGACAAATTACACTCCCGATATTACGAGCACCGAGCTGTTGATCGATTCTTCCTGGGAATATGTCCGGATAGAGCTGGCGTATGTGAAAAACGGCATAACTTCCGAGATCCGGCGAAAAGAGATCAGGTTTGACACAGGCGTTGAAATAGCCATTACCACCGAGGAACACACCAATTCAGCCCAGGCGGTTATCCAATACAATGTCCCCGGAAGCGTTGAGGCGACGGTAACGGTGAATGACAGCTCCGAAACAGTAATGTTAAGCGGAAGCGGGTATTTTTCGGTACCCATCGGGAGGTTTGAGAATGAGATCACCGTGAGCTATTTTCCCGAGGAAAACGTATGCTTTGTCATAAGAAAAGAAATATTTACCGACAGGATAGCTCCCATGCTGAAGCTTTATGAAAACAGTTCATCAATAACGGTTCCCGACGCCAAATATACCCTGGCTGGTGAAACCGAGCCTGACTGCACCCTGACCGTAAATGGCGCCAATGTTCCACTTAACCCCGACGGCACCTTTTTGTATGAATTGACCCTGTCGCAAGGAAAAAACGAGTTTACCGTGGTTTCCACCGATCCGGCCGGAAACTCCACGAAGCAAACTGTAATCATTAACCAAGCCAAGGCCGTGGCCGGCTCAGGCGATGAAGATACTCCCTTTTACAAGCGTTACAAAACGCTCCTGGTCACATTTGCCATGAGCATGGTCTTTATCGCGCTGGTGCTTCTTTTCGCCGGAATCCACAGCAAACAGGCGGAAAAGGGCAAAGGCCGCAAGGAATTATTGCTTCTTCTTATGAGAAATTGTGCCATAGCCCTCACCATCATGGCCGGGCTTATCGCCCTATACCTGTTTATAAGCAGGAGCAGCGCCGCAAAGGCTATCAATTCTCCCGAATACTATGAATTGGTCCTTGATTCGGCACAGGATGCCTATGATGCCATCATGACCTACAGGAGAATTCACATGTGGTTCATCATTTCATCCATCACAGCGGGAACTGGCCTTCTGCTGACCCTGATGTTTGGCTTAATGCTGGGCCAGGCAAGGAAAAGGCAAACCGCGAGCGCCGGGGTGACATGTCCAAATTGCGGGAGGCACTACAATAAGCCCGTGGGCTTCTGTGCAACCTGCGGCACCAGGATGGACAGCAGGACATAGCAGAGAATAAAAAGCCCCGGCCAGCAATTGACCGGGGCTTAATACCAGGCTTTTCAATGCGCAGATTTCGCCTGTGCATTTATTATTCTTATCTATTTTGTATAATTATCGAAGTAGCCCTGGATATAGACAATGGGTGTTCCCTTGTCGCCGCTTCCCGAGGTGAGATCGCAAAGGGAACCGATAAGGTCGGTAAGCCTTCTTGGCGTGGTGCCCTGGGCTTCCATGGCACCTACCAAGTCACCTTTCTTGTTCCTGATATATTCTTCTATGGCCTTTTTCTGCTCCTCGCCCTTTAAGCCGGCAAATTCGTTGTCTGCCAGGTATTTGAGCTTGACTTCGCTGGGTGTTCCCTCAAGGCCTTTTGTATAGCCTGGGGAAACAACCGGGTCGGCCAGTTCCCATATCTTGCCCACCGGGTCCCTGAAAGCGCCGTCGCCATAAACCATGACTTCAATTGTCTTGCCCGTCTTTTCCATGATGGATGCCTGGATCTGCTCTACAAGGGCCTGGCAGTTACGCGGAAAGAGCTTGACGCTTTCCTCGGTGGCCTTGTTGGACCCCAGGAGCCCGTAATGCTCGTTATAGCCGCTTCCGTCAACGGGCTCGGACAGGATATCCTCCAGGGAGAATACCCGCTCGCCGCCGGCGGCCTTCAGAATCCGTTTCGTCCGGCTGCGGGTGTGGATGTCGCATGCCAGGACATTATTTGTATATACAAGGATGTCGGCGGGATTATTGGAGAATATCACTTCGCACTGGGTGCCGGACTCCATGACAATGGATTTGTAGTATTCTATATAATCAATCCCGGTAAAAGGATGCTTCGGGTATCCGAAAAGCCGGCGGAAATCCTGCTCAGTAAGGAGATCGTTCCAGGGATTCACCCCTTTTTCATCCAGCAGGTCCTCGTCCACAAGGTGGTTCCCCACCTCATCCGCCGGATAGGATAGCATGAGTACAACCTTTTCCGCTCCTTTCGCGATCCCGCTCAGGCAGACGGCAAAGCGGTTCCTGCTAAGTATGGGAAATACTAATCCAATGGTACCCCCGCCCAGTATATTCCTTACATCCTTCGCAATAGCGTCAATGGAGGCGTAATTGCCTTGCGCGCGGGCTACAACCGATTCGGTTATGCCGATAATATCCCTGTCCTGTATTTTGAACCCTTCAGCCTGGGAAGCCCTGATAACGGTATCCACCACGATATCAGCCAGGTTATCGCCTTTATTGATGATGGGAGTGCGAAGCCCGCGGACAACCGTCCCTGTAATTCTTTCCATGCACAACCCTCCTAAGGTCATTATAACGCGCACTTGTATTATACCGGCATCTATGTTATAAGTGAAATACATACCTTTTATATTGGTCATAAGGAGTGCTTATATGGTTGGAAGTCTTGACTCATACAGGATCTTTGCGGAGGTGGCCCGTCGCAAAAGCTTTTCGGGAGCGGCCAGGGCGCTTTACATCTCACAGCCCGCAGTCAGCCTTGCCATTATGAACCTGGAAAATGAGCTGGGTTCCCGCCTTTTTATCCGGTCTCCCAAGGGTGTGACCCTTACCTACGAAGGCAAGCTTCTGCATGAATACGTGGAATCGGCCTTAAACCTTGTAAACATGGGGGAATCAAAGCTTGCGGAACTGCACAACCTTGAGTCCGGCGAACTGAAGATAGGGGTTGGGGACACGATTTCAAAATACTTTCTGCTGCCATATATGGTGAAGTTCCACCAGATGTACCCTAAAATCAACCTGCGGGTCATCAACCGCACGACCCCGGACCTGTGCTCGCTGGTCAAATCAGGGGAGATCGATCTCGCCATATGCAACCTGCCCGTAAAGGACCCGGCGCTGAAGATAAAGAAATGCATCTCCATACATGATGTCTTTGTCTGCGGAGACAGGTTCAGGGAAGCATGCAGTTTGCCCATGAGCCTCAAAGAGATTGCGGAGCTTCCGCTGATCCTTCTTGAAAGCAAATCCAATTCCAGGCGTTATGTGGAAGAATACATGCTGTCCAGGGGGGTAAGGGTCAAAGCCGAGATTGAACTGGGGTCCCATGACCTGCTCCTGGAATTTGCCAGGTTCAATTTCGGCGTCGCCTGCGTCATCGAGGAGTTCTCCCGGGATTACCTGGAGAAGGGCCTGCTCTGGAAAGTGGAGCTTGAGGAGCCCATCCCAAAGCGTGCCATAGGCTTTTGCACCCTAAAGAGCGTTCCGCTTTCCCCTGCCTCGGCCAGGTTTGTCGAGATAGTGGAAAGCGGGCTGCAGACAGCATCAAAGACGATACCATAATACGGCATCGCCCTTTAATACAGTTCTCCCTGTTTTATTATGCTGCTTAACGCCTTAATATCGTCCGGCGCTATGCGGTTTACCTTTTCTGCGCCGCACCAGGCGCAGAAGAGCCTGTATTCTCATCACACCACAACCGTTTACTTTATCTTCCTGATGTGTTACCAGTATAGCATACCAGGACAGGCATCTTCTCGACTTTATTAATGATGTTGCCCGTAAAGTCAATAAGAGCCAACCATCGCTGGCTGG
>JAAYFY010000031.1 GCA_012728015.1 Clostridiaceae bacterium
GAAACATCAACCACTCGAATGAGGGTCGGCTGAACTCGCTTCGCTCAAACAGCAGCCGCCCTTTTCTCATTCTCGCGGGATGTTTCGGCGCCTTATCGCAAGGCGGCCTTGTTTTACGGGATCCCCCTATTATGCTGTTAGTTTTCCTGCTCACAGGATAATTATTATCTGCCGTCCCCTGTTTATGACATTACGAGTTTACTAAGAGGGCGGAGCGCGAGATTGCTTCGTCGCCGCGCTCCTCGCAATGACACCCCGGATAATTACCTCTCTCCACCCGCAATGGCACCAGGGTATACCGAGGGGAACCACAGGAACCGTCCCCCTGGTTTGCCTGTTCTGGTAGACTGGTCAATAAAGGGGCATAATGCTAAAATAGGGTCTGGGGAAACCCATCCGAAAATACAGGGCATGAAAGGGTGATCTCAGTGAAAATCCTTGTTATGTTGGCCAACGGATTTGAGGAAATTGAAGCCCTCACAGTGGTGGATGTGGCCAGGAGGGCAGGCATTGAAACTCTCATGGTTTCCGTTTCCGAGGACTACTATGTGGACAGTGCCCGGAAAGTCCGGGTTAAGGCCGATAAGCTGCTTAAGGATATCACGGTTGGATTGGATGATATGATCGTCATACCCGGCGGACAGGGCGTGGCGGTACTGGAAAAAAGCGTGGAACTTGCCGAGCTTTTAAAGAAACACCGTTCCTATAAGGGCAGGGTTGCTGCTATATGTGCAGGACCGTCCTTCCCGGGAAAACTGGGACTTCTGAACGGGATAAAGGCATGCTGCTATCCCGGCTTTGAACAGTACCTGCAGGGCGCCCAGGTTGTTTATGACGAAGTGGCTGTGGACAATAACTTCATAACAAGCCGCGGTCCGGGCACCGCGCTGGCCTTTGCCTATGCCATAGTGGGCGAGATCAGGGGCAGAGAAGTCGCTGATAAGATGAAAAAGGATATGCTGTACAGGTTATAAACCTATCATGGCAGGCGTAATGGTTACGTTACCGTAAATGGCACAATCCTGAATAATCCAGGCCTGGCGGGCTGGAAGAAGATCGGCCAGCCCGCTGACTTTTGCGGTTTTAACCACTTGTAGGAAACCAGGGATTCATGTAAAATTGGTTAGGATTATCATGGAATTGCAGGGAATGCGGGCCTGCAGGAAGGAGAGAAGGATGTTCAAGGATATCGCAGAAATCAACGCCGCAAACCTTATGAAAAACGCATATCCCGGCAGAGGCATCGTGCTGGGCGCCACACAGGACGGAACCAGGCTTGCACAGATCTACTGGATCATGGGACGCAGCCAGAACAGCCGCAACCGTGTATTCCAGGAGGAATCGGGTTTTGTACGGACAAAAGCCTTTGATGAAAGCAAGCTCACCGATCCGTCCCTCATCATCTATTATCCTGTAAAGCATTACAAAGACTTCCATGTGGTATCCAACGGGGACCAGACCGACACGGTCATGGAGTTTGTAAAGGCCGGACGCACATGGAACGATGCGCTGATGACAAGGGAATTTGAGCCCGACGCGCCCAATTTTACTCCCCGCATAACAGGTGTCATCGACCTTAAGGCGCAATGGGCATATGCCCTGTCCATTTTAAAATCCCAGGACGGAGATGGCCGGCATTGCCTCCGCCACTTCTATTACTACGAGAAACCGGTTCCCGGTTACGGCCACTGCATCCATACCTACAAGGGCGATGGGAGCCCGCTGCCGTCATTTGCAGGCGAGCCGTATTTAATGCCGGTGCCCGGGGATGCCAGTGAGGCATGCAGGTACTACTGGTCCCTCCTGAACGAGGAGAACAGGATCTCGCTTCTGGCCAAGTATATAGACATAAAAACCGGAGAATTTGAAATTTGCATAATAAACAGGCATGGAGCCTGATATCAAGATTCGGGATAAACAAGTAACAGCAGGAGGAAATAGTCATGCGTGATCTGCAGTTGAAATATGGATGTAACCCGCATCAAAAGCCCGCGAGCATATATATGAAGGAGGGGGAGCTTCCCGTCACGGTCCTGAATGGGAACCCCAGCCTTATCAACTTCATGGATGCCCTGAACGGCTGGCAGCTGGTCAAGGAACTGAGAACAGCCACCGGCCTTCCCGCGGCCGCTTCATTCAAGCATGTAAGCCCGGCAGGGGCGGCGGTTGGCCTTCCGCTCAGCGATACCCTGAAAAAGGCCTACCATATTGAAAAAGACAGGCAGCTTTCTCCTGTGGCATGCGCTTACGCCAGGGCCAGGGGGGCTGACAGGGTATCTTCCTTCGGCGATTTTGCGGCCATCAGCGACAAGGTGGACCTGGACACCGCCAGGCTTCTCTCCCAGGAGGTGTCCGACGGTGTAATTGCTCCCGATTATGACAACGAGGCATTGGAAATACTCAAGGCTAAGAAGAAGGGCAGCTATGTCATCATGCGCATGGACCCCGGTTATGAGCCCGCAGAAATGGAGGCAAGGGACATTTACGGCATTACCGTAGAGCAGAAGAGGAATAATGCGGTTATCAGCAAGGATACTTTCAGCAATATTGTGACCGAAAACAAAACTATGCCCGACGCGGCTGTCCGCGACCTCCTTGTTTCGTTTATTACTTTGAAATATACCCAGTCCAACTCCATATGCTTTGCCTATGACGGGCAGGTGATCGGCTGCGGCGCAGGCCAGCAGTCCAGGATCCATTGCACCAGGCTGGCTGCGTCAAAGGCGGATATCTGGTTTTTGCGCCAGCATCCCCAGGTCTTAAGCCTGCGCTTCAAAGA
>JAAYFY010000032.1 GCA_012728015.1 Clostridiaceae bacterium
ATGAGTTTTCCATGAAGCCCACCCTTGATGAAAACGGGCGGCTTGTGCCGAGGGAGGACTACCGCATTTCCACAATGAACTGCGGCGAAGAAGATTTTGCAATCGCCTGTATGCGCTCCAATCTGCGCTATGGCAAGAATCAGAAAAAGGAAGATGTAAAGAGCCACCACTATATCATTTCCTTTGACCCGAGGGACGGGACGGACAACGGCTTGACCGTTGACCGGGCGCAGGAACTTGGCGAAAAGTTTTGCCGGGAGCAGTTTCCCGGTCATCAGGCCATCGTCTGCACCCACCCGGACGGGCATAACCACAGCGGCAATATCCATGTGCATATCGTCATTAACAGCCTGCGAATTGAGGAAGTGCCGTTGCTGCCCTACATGGACAGACCGGCAGACACAAGAGCCGGGTGCAAGCACCGCTGCACGGACGCGGCGATGGAATATTTCAAGTCCGAGGTCATGGAGCTGTGCCACAATGCCGGGCTTTACCAGATCGACCTTCTGAACGGCAGCGCAAACCGCATCACCGAGCGCGAGTATTGGGCGAGAAAAAAGGGACAGCTTGCCATTGACCGGGAGAACGAAAAACGGCTGGAGAACCGCGAGCCGCTGATACACACAAAGTTTGAAACCGACAAGGAGAAGCTGCGGCAGACTATCCGAGCCGCTCTGTCCTCTGCTGTTTCCTTTGATGATTTTGCCGGGAAGCTGCTGCAACAGGGCGTGACCATCCGTGAGAGCCGGGGACGGCTTTCCTATCTCACCCCCGACCGCACGAAGCCCATCACGGCGCGGAAGCTGGGGGACGATTTTGACCGCACCGCCGTTCTTGCCGCTTTGGAGCAAAACGCCTATCGTTCCATTCCGCAAACCGTTACCCCGAAGCAGGGGGCTGGTTTTCCCACAGCAGTCGGGCGCATGGTGGATATTGAAGCCAAGAGAGCCGAGGGCAAGGGTATCGGATATGAGAAGTGGGCGAAGGTTTACAACCTCAAGCAGATGGCGGCCACCGTTGCCGCTATGGAGCAATACGGCTATTCCCCGGAGGGACTGGACGAAGCCCTTGTATCTGCCAATGCGGACTTGCAGAGTATCGCCGCCGAGCTGAAAGCCGCAGAAGCCGCTTTGCGGGAGAAGAAGGACTTGCAGAAGCAGGTGCTTGCGTATTCCAAAACAAGAAATGTGAGGCAAGGGCTGAAAGCGCAGAAAACCGACAAAGCCCGAAAAGTCTACCGGGAGCGGCACGAAAGCGATTTTATCATAGCGGACGCAGCCGCCCGGTATTTCCGGGAGCATGGCATAAAGAAGCCGCCTGCCTACAAAGCCCTGCAAGCCGAGATTGAGCGGCTAACCGCCGGGAAGAACGCCCGTTACAACGGTTACCGGACGAAAAAAGAGCGTGTACGGGAATTGCAGACGATGAAAAGCAATCTTTCACAAATGCGCTGCGGTGAACCGGGCCGACAGAAAAAGCAGGAGCAGGAGCGTTAAAGCCGCCCCGAAACGATACCGAGACCGTACATTTTCGAGGGTGTACCCTTATCCCTATCCAGCAATACCGCCCACCAAAGAACGGGGCATACAGGGCAAAAAATCCCCGAAAATGATACCGGGAGGATACAGTTTTCCCACCCTGTCCGTCACGCCGACTGAAACGGCAGAAAGGAGAGAAAAATGCCGCGCATGAGCAACAAACGGCGGTTTGAATGGAGCTTTTTCCTCAACCACCGAAACCGTATCACCTATAACGACCTTTGCCGGGGCTGCACCCGCGATTGCAAGCAGAGCTTCCGAGCCATTATCATACTCTGCCCCCGGTATTACTCCAAGAGACGGAAACCGCAGGAGGATACCGCCCATGGCAGATAAGCGCAAATATTACTATCTCAAGCTGAAGGAAAGCTATTTTGATGATGACGCCATCGTGCTGTTGGAGAGTATGCCGGACGGTATCCTCTATTCCAATATCCTTTTGAAGCTGTACTTAAAATCGCTGAAAAACGGCGGTAAATTGCAGCTTGACGAGCATATCCCCTACACGGCGCAGATGATAGCGACGCTGACCCGCCAGCAAATAGGAACAGTTGAGAGGGCTTTGGAGATTTTTCGGCAGTTGGGGCTTGTGGAGCAGCTTGACAGCGGGGCTTTCTATATGACCGACATTGAGCTGATGATAGGACAGTCCTCTACCGAAGCCGAGCGAAAACGGGCGGCAAGACTGGAAAACAGGGCTTTGGCGCAGTCACGGACAAATGGCGGACATTTGTCCGACATTTGTCCACCAGAGATAGAGATAGAGAAAGAGATAGATATAGAGATAGAAAAAGAGGGAGAGAGAAAGACGGGACAAGCCCCCGCCCGCTGCCACGGCAGATATGAAAATGTACTGCTTTCAAATACGGAGCTTTCCGAGCTGCAAGCAGAGCTGCCCGACAAATGGGAGTTTTATATCGACCGTCTTTCCGGCTATATCGCATCCACCGGGAAGAAATACCAAAACCACGCCGCCACCATACGCAGATGGGCAGCAGCCGATACCGCCGGGTGCGCCCCGAAACAGGGCATACCCGATTACACCTATAAGGAGGGACAGAGCCTATGACGAATGATTTTGAAAAGGTTTTCGATGCCGCAGCCGAGACGCAGGACTACACGGGCGGGGACGGGCTTTTGTACTGCGGCAGTTGCCGCACGCCCAAGCAGTTCCGCATGGACAAGCCGCCCATGGAAGGCAGGCTGCTTCCCCGCCGTTGTCAATGCGAACAGGCTCAATACGATAAGGAGGAAGCGGAGAGAAAGCGCAGGAAGCACCTTCAAGCCGTAGAGGAATTGAAGCGTCGGGGCTTTACCGACAGCAAAATGCGGGAATGGACGTTTGCCAACGACAACGGCAAATGCCCGCAGATGGAGCTTGCACACTTCTATGCGGAGCATTGGGAAACCATGCGTGAGGAAAACATCGGCTATCTACTCTGGGGTAAGGTCGGCACGGGGAAAAGCTATTTTGCCGGGTGCATCGCCAATGCCCTCATGGAGCAGGAAGTCCCCGTCCGCATGACGAACTTCTCAGCCATTTTGAATGACCTGACTGCCAGCTTTGAGGGGCGCAACGAGTATATCGAGCGCCTTTGCCGCTTCTCCCTGCTTATTATCGACGATTTCGGCATGGAACGCGGCACGGAGTACGGCTTGGAGCAGGTTTACAACGTGATCGACAGCCGATACCGCAGCGGCAAGCCCCTAATCGTTACCACCAATCTGACATTGGACAGCCTGCAAAACCCGCAGGACACCGCCCACGCCCGGATATATGACCGATTGCTGGAAATGTGCGCCCCTATCCTCTTTACGGGCGAGAATTTCCGCAAGCAGACCGCAACGGAGAAGCTGGACAGGCTGAAAGGTATGCTGGCAGAGCAGAAAAAAGGAATAACGGTAGCCGCTGCCGATATTGCCGGGAAGGGAGAAACAGCCCATGACTGAGAAGAAAAGAAAACGCAGCAGACCGAAGCTGCCCACACCCATCACCGAGGACTATGCTTCCAGTCGCAGACAGGCGGTGAACGCCATGTATATGTACGAGGCGGTTGATTTAATAAAGGCAGCCGCCGCCGAAATCCCAAACGGCGATGCGCTGTGGTTTGCCGATGACAGGACGCGCACCGCCGCTTCAAAGAACGGCGTACTGGAGCAGATAGGCCGTATGCGGGTGCAGGACGGCTTCCCTGACGGGGACTGCATCTATATCGCCGACCTTGCCGCCCGCGCCGTGGATATGCTGCGGCGAATGGCGGCTTACGAAACGAAAGGAGCAGCGAATGACTGAAAACCCGCGCATGAACGCAAAAGAGGAAGCCCGCCGCCCGGACTGCGTGACAGAGGTACGCATGGGCAACACCGTACTCGTGGTGTCCGGCTACTTCAAGAAGGACGCTGCCGCCACCGCAGCCGACAAGATGATGAAGGTGCTGGAAGCGGAGGCCGCCGCCAATACCCGCACCGCCTCCGCTTCGTGATAAGCCCGGCTGTAAAAATCGTCGTTTTGACGGGCGATAAAGCAGCAAATTTTGCTTTTACCCGCTATACAGACAGCCGCCTCCTGTGGTATGATGTTCATACGGAATAGCGGGGCGGCTGTCGGAAATGGAGGATTTATGTTAAGACAAGCCACCCAAAAGACCCCTATCACAGCCCTTTACGCAAGATTGAGCAAGGACGATGAACAGCAAGGCGAGAGCCTGTCCATTGAGAACCAAAAACGCATCCTTGAAACCTACGCACGGGATAATGGATTTTTGAACTGCCGCTTTTTCGTGGACGACGGCTGGAGCGGCGCGAATTTCCAAAGACCCGGCTTCATGGAGATGATGGACTGCGTGGAAAACGGCGAGGTCAAGTGCGTGATTACCAAAGACCTGTCGAGAATGGGCAGAAACTACTTGCAGGTCGGAATGTTCACCGAGATCACCTTCCCCAAGAAGGGCGTGCGCTTCATCGCCATCAACGACGGCGTGGACAGCGCACAGGGCGACAACGACTTAACGCCGCTGAAAAATCTTTTCAACGAATGGATGGTGAGAGATACGAGCAGGAAAATCAAGGCAGTTTTCAGAAGCAAGGGCATGAGCGGAAAGCCCATTACAAGCCAGCCCGTCTACGGCTACCTCAAGGGAGAGGACGGACGCTTTGTCATCGACGAGGAAGCCGCCCCCGTGGTACGACAGATATACAGCCTGTGCCTTGCGGGGAACGGCCCCACCAAGATCGCCCGCGTCCTCACCGAGCAGGAGATCCCCACGCCGGGGACGCTGGAATACCGCAGGACGGGTAGCACCCGCCGCTACTACCCCGATTACCCGTACAAATGGGCGACCAACACGATTGTCCATATCCTTGAACGCAAGGAGTATTTAGGGCATACGGTGAACTTCAAGACCGAGAAAATCTCTTACAAGGTGAAGTCCAGCGTAGAAAACCCGGAGGAAAAGCAAGCGGTATTCGAGAACACCCACGAGCCTATCATCGACCCTGCCACATGGGAGCGCGTGCAGGAGCTTCGCAAGCAGCGCAAACGCCCCAACCGCTATGATGAAGTGGGGCTGTTCTCCGGCATATTGTTCTGCGCCGACTGCGGCAGCGTCCTTTACCAGCAGCGGTATGAGAACAAGACCCGCAAGCAGGACTGCTACATCTGCGGCAACTACAAACGGCGTGTCAAGAGCTGCACGGCGCATTTTATCCGCACCGACCTTCTGACAGCGGGCGTGACGGCGAATCTCCAAAAGATCACCGCCTACGCCGCCAAGCACGAAAAGCAGTTTATGAAGCTGCTGATCGAGCAGAACGAGGACGGCGGCAAGCGCAGAAACGCAGCCCGGAAAAAGGAACTGGACGCAGCCGAGAAGCGCATAGCCGAGTTATCCGCCATCTACAAGCGGCTGTATGAGGACAGCGTGACCGGGCGCATCTCCGATGAAAGGTTTGCGGAGCTGTCTGCCGACTATGAAGCCGAGCAGCGGCAGCTTAAAGAGAGAGCCGCCGAACTGCAAAGGGAGCTTTCCAAGGCGCAGGAGGCTACGGTCAGCGCCGGGAAGTTTATGAACATCGTCCGCAAATACACCAGCTTTGAGGAGCTGACACCCACCCTGCTGCGGGAGTTTATTGAGAAAATCGTCGTGCATGAGTGCAGCTATGACGAGAACAAAAACCGCAGACAGGAAATCGAGATATACTATTCTTTCGTCGGCAAGGTAGACTTGCCCGAATAACGCCCGACCTGTCCGGCACAGTGCGCAAGCGCCGGATGGGAACGGCAAAATTTTTTACACTTCTATTGCTTCTTTATCTAACACAAACTAAAGCTACGGGCTGTAAGCAGCAAGGTCAGACAATGATGTTCTTTCCAACGATCAGCGGCCATTCCTGGTCGCCGTTCAGGGTCTTGCCCGATGTTATGACCACACCCTTATCCAATATGCAGTAATTGAGCTGTGCGTCCTCCTGGACGGTGGATCCCTGCATGAGGATGCTGTTGCTGATATGGACTCCCTTCATGACCCGGACTCCGCGTAGAAGGATGCTGTTTTCCACCGTTCCTTCAATGATGCAGCCATCGGCCACGATGGAGTTCTTCACGCAGGCTTCCTCGTTGTACTTGGCAGGAGCCTCGTCCTTGACCTTTGTGTATATCTTGCGCCTGTCCATAAGGAGCTCACGCCTTATTCTGGGATCCAGGAGGTCCATGTTGGCCCGGTAATAGAGTTGTATGCTGTTTAAAGGCCTCCAGTAGCCCGTGAAGATATATGCGTATATCCTCATGGAGTCCAGGCTCCGGATTATGATATCCATGACAAGGTCGGTATAGCCCTTTGCGGCACTGTCCTCCAAAAGCTCGATCAGGAACTTCCGCTTCATGATGTAAACGCCCATGGACCCCAGGTTCCCTGTGGGGTTCAGCGGCTTTTCCTTAAAATCCACGATCCTGCTGTCCTGGTCAATCTCGACGATTCCAAGCGTCTTCCGGTCGTTTTCGGTAAGGTCGTCAAGGGCGCGGCAGGCTATGGTTATGTCCGCATCCTTGTCCACATGCTGTTCAAGCATGGGGCCGTAGTCCATGTTGTATATGGAATAGCCGTTGGCGATGACGACGAATTCCTCGTCGCTCCTCTCAAGGAAGGTCAGGTTGTTGTAAAGGGCATCCGCGCTGCCTTTGTACCAGCCGGTACCCGTTTCCGAAAGATAGGGCGGGAAGATCCTCAGGCCGTCTGTCTTCCTGTCCAGGTCCCATTCCTTTCCCGAACCCAGGTGGTCTATCAGGGATCGTATGCTGTACTGGGTCATGACCCCCACGTTTACGATCCCGGAGTTAACCATGTTGGACAGCGTGAAGTCTATGGCGCGGTACTTGCCTCCAAAGGGGACAGCGGCAATGGACCGCTCCGAGGAAAGCTCCTTCAGCCTGTTATTCTTGCCTCCTGTAAGGATAATGCCCATAGCGCGTTTCATTGCTCATCCCCTCCCTTGATCAGATAACCGCCGGACGGAATTACACTGGATGTGAAATCCTGGGGGATGATATGGTTGTCGATAACCACATTCCTGCCAAGGATCGTTCCGTTGGGTATGACGGTATTGTAACCCACCACGGTTATATTCGTGTTATATACTTTTGGGTTATAACGGTTCTCGGCGAACTCGCCGACACCGATCCGCACACTGTTGCCCACGACGCTTCCTTCGCCTATGATACAGCAGTTGATTTCTGTATTGGCGCCGATGAAAGCGTCGGACATGATTATGGAATCCTGGATCACGGTTCCTTCCTGTACCGTTACACCCGGGAATATTACCGAATTGATTACGGTCCCGTGGATTATGCAACCCTCTGCCACGATGGATTTCATAACTTTGCCGGTTTCACCGATGAAATGGGCAGGGTAGACCGGGTTGAGGGTATAGATCCTCCAGTAGGGGTCGAAAAGGTTGAACTCGGGAATTCGCTCGGTCAGGTTCATGTTGGACTCCCAGTAGGCCTGGATTGTCCCTACATCGCGCCAGTAGCCCACGAACTTGTAGGCGTAAAGCTTCCTGCCGTCCTTCAGCATGCCTGGAATGATGTTCTTTCCGAAATCATGCTCAGAATTGGGGTTATCGTGGTCCTTCTGAAGGTAATCCTTAAGAATCTCCCAGTTGAATATATAGATGCCCATGGAAGCCAGGGTGGACTTAGGGTTCCCGGGCTTCTCCTCGAACTCGTATATCTTGCTGTTTTCAGTCACGCTCATGATACCGTAACGGCTTGCTTCTTCCCATGGAACGTCTATAACCGATATGGTGGCGTCGGCGTTTTTCTTCTTATGGAATTCCAGCATCTCGGAATAGTTCATCTTGTAGATATGGTCGCCTGACAGGATGATGACATACTTGGGTGAGAGTTCCTCCACGTAGCTTATATTCTGGAGCACTGCATCCGCGGTGCCCGAATACCATTCGCCCTTTTCCTGCCGCTGGTAGGGGGTGAGGATCGTAACACCGCCATTCCTGCGGTCCAGGTCCCACGGTTTTCCTATGCCGATATGGGAATGAAGCTTCAG
Organism: Clostridiaceae bacterium; assembly: GCA_012728015.1. GTDB lineage: Bacteria > Bacillota > Clostridia > DSM-8532 > DSM-8532 > Thermoclostridium_A. The sequence goes on from JAAYFY010000032.1 coordinate 8,099, forward strand.
GGGCTGGTACTGGGTGAGGACACCAACCGTGTCAATATTGGAATTGATGCAGTTGCTGAGCGTAAAATCGATTATCCTGTATTTGCCCCCGAACAGAACAGCCGGTTTGGCTATATTCTTGGTAAGTACCCCCAGGCGGCTTCCCTGACCTCCGGCGAGAAGAAGCGCTATTATCTCTTTCCGAGCCATACCGTGAACCCCTCCCAGCTTTCGTATTGATTATTATATACCAATCCCATTGATAATAAAACAAAGCGGTACGGCCCGTCCGGCGGTGCAGGCGCCTGAAAGCCGCTTGTTAAAGGCCATTCCCTGATATGGCGGCATAACCGGAATATTAATTGAACGGTTGGCACTTTAACGAAAAACATTGAAATTTCCTGGATTTCTGGTTATAATAAATAAAGGTCAAAGAAAGTCAAAGTTTAGGGGGAGTGGGTCGATGAAATACCAGGACTACTATGAGATACTGGGTGTGCCCAGGGACGCCACCCAGGACCAGATAAAGAAGGCATACCGGAAGCTGGCCAAGGCTTACCATCCCGACGCCCATCCGGGCAGCAAGGAGCATGAGGAGAAGTTCAAGCAGATCAACGAAGCCTACGAGGTCCTGGGAAAGCCTGAGAACCGCAGAAAGTACGACCAGCTTGGCAGCAGGTTCAATTTTGCCGACGGTTTTGAGTTTGATCCGTCCCAGTTCGGGTTCGGGAATACGCGGTACGAATTTCGGACAGCCAATACCAGCGGTTTCAGCGATTTCTTTGATATGTTCTTCGGCTCTGGCGGCCTCAATATAGATGATCTTCTGGGCAACCTGCGTGGCGCCGGGTTTGGAGGGAAAAACGGCAGCAGGTTCTACAGCACGGGCAATTATGGTCCCATAAAGGGCGAGGACCGGGAGTACGAAATAAGCATACCCATTACCGACGGTCTTTTTGGCGCCGAGCCCCGGATTGGCATCGACACACCCTATGGCCGCAGGATCGTAGAGGTTAAAATACCCAAGGGCATACAGCCGGGCGGGAAAATCCGCCTGCAGGGATTGGGCGGTAAAGGCGCCGCAGGCGGCCCCAACGGGGACCTGTACCTGACCGTGCGTTTCAGTGAGGATGGGATGAAGCTTAACGGGCATGACATCATCATGGATCTGCCGGTTTATCCATGGGTTGCCGCCCTGGGGGGAGAGCAGACAGTCAAAACCCCCGACGGCAGGATTACGGTGCGCGTGCCTGAGGGAATTCAAAGCGGAGGCAAGATCAGGATTCCCGGCAAGGGTTACCCCACCCCCGCCGGAGGCAGGGGCGATCTTTTACTGTCGGTCCGCCTGGTAAACCCCGCAAGGCTTACCCAGAGACAGAGGAGGCTTTATGAACAGCTACGGGATGAAACATGACCGGGATATGGTCAGCTAAGCCGGGCAGAAGGCATAAAAATCGCGGCATAGGATGCATGTGGGCATGCATACCGGTACGAGATGGAAATGAGGTGTGACTATGAATCTTGAGAAGTTTACAGAAAAAGCGCAGCAGGCAGTGGTTATGGCCCAGCAGAACGCCATACGCATGGACCACCAACAGGTAGATGCCGAACACCTGGCTCTGGCCCTTGTTGAGCAGGAGGATGGGCTGATACCCAGGATACTTCTGTCGCTGGGGATCAGTCCTGAGGAAATTGGTGAGAGGCTGAGAAATGAGCTGGAAAGGCAACCCAAGGTGTTTGGCACCGCGGCGTCCAGTGTCTATGCCACCAGGCGTTTCAACCAGATCCTGCTCAAAGCGGAGGACGTGGCAAAAAAGCAAAGGGATGAGTATGTAAGCGTTGAACATATATTCATGGCCCTGATCAGGGAAAGTGGCGACTTTACAAATGAGCTCATGCAGCGGTACGGCATTGACGCCAGGCTTTTTGAGGAGGCCCTGGAAAAGATAAAGGGAGGCCGCCGTGTGACCAGCCAGAATCCGGAAATGGGGTACCATGCGCTGGAGAGATACGGCCGTGACCTGATGGAACTGGCGAGGAATGGTAAGCTTGATCCTGTTATAGGCCGCGACGCGGAGATTCGCCGCGTTATAAGGATTCTTTCCCGCAGGACAAAAAACAATCCTGTCCTGATAGGCGAGCCCGGCGTGGGCAAGACAGCGGTGGTGGAAGGCCTGGCCCAGCGCATCCTGAAGGGCGACGTCCCCGATGGCCTTAAGGACAAAACCCTGTTTGCCCTGGATCTGGGCGCCCTGATCGCGGGCGCGAAGTTCCGCGGAGAGTTTGAGGAACGGCTGAAGGCGGTTATCCAGGAGATAGCCGATTCTGATGGCCGGATTATCCTGTTTATAGATGAGATCCATAACATAGTGGGGGCAGGAAAGGCAGAGGGGGCGATGGACGCCGGCAACATATTAAAGCCCATGCTGGCAAGGGGCGAGCTCCACTGCATAGGCGCCACCACCCTTGATGAATACAGGATGCATATAGAGAAGGACGCGGCGCTGGAAAGGCGCTTCCAGCCCGTCCTTGTTGACCCGCCCACGGTGGAGGATACCATATCCATCTTAAGAGGTCTTAAAGAGCGGTTCGAGATCCACCACGGCGTCCGGATAACCGACAATGCCATAATCGCCTGTGCTGTCCTGTCCAACAGGTATATCACCGACCGTTTCCTTCCCGACAAGGCCATCGACCTGATGGATGAAGCTGCGGCCATGCTCAGGACCGAGATAGACAGCATGCCCTCGGAGCTGGATGAGATAAGCAGGAGGATCATGCAGCTTGAGATTGAGATGCAGGCCCTGAAAAAGGAGACCGACAGGGGATCAGGGGAAAGGCTCTCTGCCATCGAAGATGAGGTGGCGGAGCTTCGGGACCGTGCCAACCAGATGAAGGCCCAATGGGAACTGGAGAAGGAATATATCAGGAAGGAGAAGGAACTGAAGGAGCAGATCGAGCAGGCGCGTCTCGAGATAGAGCATGCTGAGAGGAGTTATGACCTGGAAAGGCTGGCCGCGCTGAAACATGGCAGGCTGCCCGAACTGGAATCGAAGCTTATGGCCGAAAAGCAAAAGCAGCAGGAACTGAAGGTCCGCATGCTCAAGGAAGAGGTTACCGAGGAGGAAATAGCCGAAATCGTTTCGAAATGGACAGGTATCCCGGTGACGCGTTTAATGGAGGAAGAAAAGGAAAAGCTGCTCAACCTGGACAAAATACTGCACAGGCGGGTCATCGGGCAGGACGAGGCGGTCAGGGCTGTCGCCGACGCGGTCCTGCGCGCAAGGGCGGGCCTTAAGGATGTCAGGAGGCCCATCGGATCCTTCATATTCCTCGGACCCACGGGCGTCGGCAAGACCGAGCTGGCCAGGGCACTGTCGGAGGCCCTTTTCGACACCGAGGACAACATGGTCCGCATCGACATGAGCGAGTATATGGAAAAGCATGCTGTGGCAAGGCTGATTGGCGCCCCTCCCGGATATGTGGGCTATGAGGAAGGGGGGCAGCTGACAGAGGCTGTGCGCCGCAAGCCATACAGCGTAATACTCTTCGATGAGGTGGAAAAGGCACATCCCGACGTTTTCAACATCCTGCTCCAGATCCTGGATGACGGTCGGCTGACCGACAGTCAGGGCCGGGTGGTGAACTTCAAGAATACGGTCATCATCATGACATCAAATATCGGAAGCGATATCCTGCTGGAGGAAGCGGGAGAAGAGGGTGAACTCAGCGAAGAGGTGAGGGAGAAGGTCATGGAGCGGCTAAAGTATGGCTTTAAGCCCGAGTTTCTGAACCGAATAGATGAGATCGTCCTTTTCAAGCCCCTCACCCGTGAGGAGATAAAGGCCATAGTGGGGTTGGTGCTAAAGAACCTCTCATTGCGCCTGGAAGACCGCAGCATCCGCCTTGAAGCCACTGACAAAGCCCTGGACCTGATCGTGGAGGAAGGCTGGTCCCCGGTATTCGGAGCCCGTCCGGTAAAAAGGTATATCCAGAAGATAGTGGAAACCGGGCTTGGCAGGATGATCATAAACGGGGAAATCGCGGAAGGGGACACGGCTCTGATCGATGCGGGCGTAAACGGCCTGATCATAAAGAGAAAGCAGGAGAAATAAAAGGAGAGCGTAAAGCTCTCCTTTTTGATCATAGCCTTCGTGCCAGGATTAATACCTGTCGCGATTCGCCATCCTCTGGGCCTTTCTGGCCTTCCTGCAGTCGTAGCATCTCTGGGGCTCGTTTTCGAAACCCTTCTCCTTGTAAAACTCCTGTTCACCCTCGGTGAAGATGAACTCCGCGCCGCAATCCTTGCACTTCAAAGTCTTGTCTGCCATTGCCGCAAACCTCCTTAAATATTCTCGGATTACCAATTATTGACCCTGTGACCCATATCCGTAATATTTAAGAAGGACGGGGGCAGTGTTCAAAATTGTTTAATCCTGATAATCAGATGATTATTTCATCATGGTCGGATGATTTAATCATCCATTGTAGTATATCACGCTCAGGGAAAAAAACAAGGGGGTATGAGAAAGAAATGATGGAAGGGCAGCAAAAAAATGTACTGTCCCGGCACAGTATTACATGGTAAAATGGAAATGCTCATGATGCATAGAACAGGTCCAGGGGTGGAATTATCATGACCAGGGTCGGCAAAACCGATAAAAAAAGACTTAAAGACATTTCGGCCAGGGAAATGGTTGATATGGCCCTCAAGGCCAGGCAGAACGCCTATGCGCCCTATTCGGGCTTTCATGTGGGCGCCGCGGTCCTGGCCGATAACCAAAAGGTCTATACTGGCTGCAACATGGAAAACGCTTCTTACGGGGCGGCTATATGCGCCGAAAGGACAGCCATAGCCAAGGCTGTTTCAGACGGGGCCAGAAAGATCCTGGCCGTGGCGGTTGCCGGCGACAGCGATGGTCCCACCCTGCCATGCGGAATATGCCGACAGGTGATGGGAGAGTTCTGCGGCGCGGACATGCCGTTGTATCTGGGCAACAGGAACGGCGATTACCAGCGGTTCACATTCGGGGAACTGATGCCGAACCCTTTTGTTCTGAAAACAGGGCAGAACCATGAATAATCATTTAACCATTAAAATCCAGCGAAAAGGCGGTTGCGTAGAATGGCATTCAGATCGGGTTTTATTGCCATAATTGGCAGACCCAATGTTGGGAAATCCACCCTGCTGAACCTTCTGACGGGCGAGAAGGTGGCTATCATGTCGAGAAAGCCCCAGACCACGAGGCATACCATCAGGACAGTGGTGACGAGGGATGATTTCCAGATGGTTTTTGTGGACACCCCGGGTATACACAGACCCAGGAACAAGCTGGGCGTGTTCATGACCAAATCGGCCATGGAGACCCTGGACGATGTGGATATCATATTGTACATGGTAGAGGCCACCGACAGGGATATTGGCCCGGTGGACCAGTCCATTATTGAGGCCCTTTCCAGGACCAGAACGCCGGTCATCCTGGCCATCAATAAAGTGGACCTGGTAGAGAAACAGAGGGTCCTGCCGCTGATAGAGCTTTACAGTAAGGCCTATGACTTTAAGGAAATCGTTCCCATAAGCGCCGTAGAGGCCAAAACAGCCAAATTGCTCATGGATGTCCTGAAGAAATACCTTCCCGAGGGTGAGAAGTTCTATCCTGACGATATGCTCACCGACCAGACCGCGAGAGTTCTGGTCCAGGAGCTGATAAGAGAGAAGATGCTTGAGCTTTTGGAGGAAGAGATCCCCCATGGTATCGGCGTGGAGGTGATACGCTTCAATGAGAATGAGGAGCGCAGTATCGTGGGTATAGACGCCAATATCTACTGCGAAAAGGCCTCCCACAAGGCGATAATCATCGGCAAGGGCGGAGCCATGCTGAAAAAGATAGGAACCCGAGCCAGGGAGGATATAGAAAGGCTGTTGGGCATGAAGACCGTGCTGAAGCTCTGGGTAAAGGTCAAGGATGACTGGCGGAATAACGATTATATGCTCAGGGAACTTGGGTATAAATCATAAAGGGGTACATGCCATGGCGCTCATCAGGACAAAGGGCCTGGTAATAAGGGAGATAAATGTGGGTGAGGCCGATAAAATAATCACCCTGCTTACCGAGGATATAGGAAAGGTTTCGGTATCGGCCAGGAGGGCGAGAAAAAACAGCCGCTTTTCCTATGGAACGCAGATATTGACCTACGGCCAGTATATACTGTTCAAAGGACGAAACAGCTATATTCTCGACGGCTGCGATATAATCATTTCATTCTATGATCTGGCCAACGACCTGGAAAGGTTTACCTATGCGGCACATATGATAGAGATGGCATCCGACGCCGCCTCAGACCACCAGACATCGTCAAGGGTTTTAAACCTCCTGCTGCATGGACTGAACGCGCTTGGCAAAGGCCGGGAGCCCTTGCTGGTATCATCGGCCTTTACCATGAAGCTGATGCAGATATGCGGTTATCCGCCCCATGTGACTAGCTGTGTATCCTGCCGGGAAAAAGGTGTAGAAAAGATCTATTTCAGCTCCAAAAGGTGCGGTTTTGTCTGCGAAAACTGCGCCAAAACCTGCAATGATGCGGTTCCCGTAGCCACAGGCACGGCCAAGGCCATACTGCACGTACTCTGTTCCGATAACCCGAGGGTTTTCAATTTCAACCTTTCGCCTGAAAACCTCGAGTCGTTCTCCGATATATCCAATGGTTATATAGAGGAAAGGTTTGATAAAAAATACAGGAAACTGGACTACTTAAAGGAGATAAGCCAGGTAACATACCATTTGGGAAAGAACATATGAAAAAGCTTATGCGTGAAACGCGGATTCGATTGATGGATCGGGAAGCGATGGTGATTCGGTGGATGCGCAAAAAGTGAAACAGCTCCTGTCCCGTGAGGAAGGGGAAAAACTTGATTTCAAAGCCTGTCTGAAGCTTTGCACCGAAAGCGACAAGAAGGAGCTGGCGAAGGATGTCACCGCCATTGCCAACTCAAAGGGCGGAAGGGGACATATAATCTATGGTGTTGAAGATAAGACCAAGCGCATCCTCGGCATCGACAAAACCCCGTTCCAGGAAGAACAGATCCAGCAGATAATATATAACAGGACCGATCCTCCGGTTCCGGTCCAGGTGGATTTTATCGAATACGAGGGAAAGGACCTGGCGGTTATCACCATTTTCAAAAGCAGGCACGCGCCTCACCAGGTGATCCAGAACGGGGCTTTCTATATCCGCAGGGGATCCACCACAGACCACCTGAGAAGGGCAGAGCTGGCGTCAATCCTCCAGGAAAACGGGCTCCTTTCCTATGAAACCGTAGTCAGGACCAATTTGGGGCTCGATGCCCTGGATATGGGGAGAATCCGGAGATTCTTTTCCGGGCTGGAGATAGCCGGTGACAGGCACAATGATATACTCATGGAAACCTTCGGATTTATCGGCGACAGGGGGAACGGGGAGTACAGCCCTACCATCGGCGGGATGCTGCTGTTCGGGCTGGACATGCAGATACATATGCCCCACAGCCACATCAGGATCTTCAATGACCAGCAGACAGATATGAGGACCGATAATATACCCGGTTTGTTGGACTGGGCATCGGCCAGGATCCGCGAGATCATCGGTGGTGACGATTACCCCTTCGCCGCGGTTGAGGAGGCCATTGCCAACGCCCTTGTCCACAGGGATTACCTGGACGCTTCCAGGGGCATAACCATAAACATTACAAAAAAGGGGATTGAGATAACCAACCCCGGTGCCTATTTCGGAGGCAACCGCGTTTACGGGTACAAGAAGGACGATTTCCCGTTGAGGCGAAACCCCTGGCTCTACCAGAGACTTGTCCTGGTTGACGATAAGAAGCGCTTCCTGAAGTATGGGCTGGGCATAAACAATATCAAGCGCGCGTTTGAGAAGATAGGCAAGGTCAAGTTTGTCAACCTTGGCAGAAGCAACGCGTTCCGGGTGGTGCTGCCCCGGTCTTCCGGGCAGAAGTCCGGAAGCGCCGTTCAGAAGCCATAAGAAAACAGCCGGAGCATGGCTGTTTTTATATATCATTACGGTTCTCTGTCCTTATATCTTTGCCATTATAGCCGTTTTTTTTCTTTTTCTCCGGCTTATTGCCGGTCCCGTTTTTCTTCTTTATGTCCTCCCTGTCCAGGGAAGCTTTTGAATGCTCTTCATTACACAACAGGCGGATGATCTTTTTTACTGCCAGGATGCTGGCGCTGGCTTCAAAGGCCAGCCTAAATGCGAGCATGCCCAGGGCGTCCCTGGTGATGAAGCCGTCGTCGTTGTTCTTGCCGACCTCTGACTCAATACGCCAGGCGGTCGCATGCAGTGTTTCATCCTGGATGGCACTGAAACTGTTATATAACTCCTCCATCTCCATTAAGTCCGCCTGGTGCCTGATTATATTGGAAATATCGGTGATGGGAAGTACCTGCTTGAGCATGGATATGACAAGAAGGTAAAACAGGTGCTCACGTGTATACTTTTTTTTGACAGGCCTGGGGATCAGCCCATGCTTGACGTAATTATTGATCATGGACGATGTGATGAGCCTGTCTTCTTCATCCTGGGCGAAAACCCGCATCTGCCGCTCCAGGTAGGTGATTACCTGGTCCATGTAGAGATCCAGGTCGGGAAGCGCATCCCAACCAGGGGTTTGGTAGTCCTTAAGCTCTGAAAACCATGAAACTATTTTCGTCCTGATATCAGCCTGTTGCATAGGCAGCACCTCTCCTGACACTTTAAGCTCCCAGTTTTACTTGATGGATTATAAGCCGTATTATAACACGATTAATAAAAACCCACAATATGATTAATGTAATTATTGACAGCATGATAGAAATACTATAACATAGTTATCAAAACCAGATGTAATAATTAAGATGATACAGGAAGCGGTTATGGTGTTTGAACGGATCAGGAAGATAGATATCTGGGGAGACTCTGTTCTCAAGGGGATTATCTGCTACAGGGGCAGGTATACGCGGCTCAGGGAAGAAAATGCGGTATATGGACTGAAAAGCCTGGGGTTGGATATCAGGAATAATTCCCATTTCGGATTGACGGCCGCCAAGGCCAGGGATCTGATGGCGCGCGAACTGGAAAAAGGAGTTGACAGCCAGGCAGCCATAATCGAGTTCGGCGGCAACGATTGCAATTTCAATTGGAAAGAGGTGTCCGAAAACCCGGAAAAAGAGCACAGATGCAATACTCCGCTGAACCAGTTCAGGCAATGCATTATCGATATGGTGGGAATGCTCAGGAAAAAAACTATTCGGCCGGTATTGGTAAACCTTCCGCCGATTGATCCGGAAAGGTACTTCAAGTGGATCACGAGAGGCCTGAACGCCGGGAACATACTAAACTGGCTGGGCGATATGCACCGTATATACCGTCACCATGAATGCTACAACAATTGCGTCATGAGCCTGGCAGGCAGCCTTGGATGCGACCTTATGGATATCAGGCAGCCTTTCCTGATCCAGAAGGATTACACCAGGTTCCTGTGCGAGGATGGCATCCATCCCAACCAGCGCGGGCACGAACTGATCAGGACGGTCATAAGCGAATACGTAGGAAATATGGCCTTATAAATATTACGTTTACATACCTGTCCACCTGGGCCTTCCACATGGCGGTGTACTTGCCGCCGAGCTTTACCAGGTCCTCAAGGGTTCCTTCATGATCCTGCCTTGCTCCATCATATATATCCGGTCGGTATGCCGGGTGGTGGACATGAAGCCTGCCACCGGCTTTTTCACGGAGCGGAACCGGTATTCCTGGTATTCATCAGGCAGGATATGAAACTGCATACCCTCGGGTATGCAGTTTTTTTACGCCATAAGGCTGGGTCGCAGCACCATTATTTCAGTCTTGACAAGCTGTTAGGGATCATGTATAAATTAGTGGTAGCAACTAAAACAACCATAAGGAGTACTGATTGTGACACTGATAGAATGCCTGATGAAAACCGGGCTTACCCGCCATGAATCAGAGCTGTATGTGGCCCTTTGCAGGGAAGGGGAGATGAACGGCTATGAAGCCGCAAAGGCCACCGGAATCCCCCGCGCAAACGCCTACCAGGCCCTGTCAAGCCTGGCCGACAAGGGCGGAGCGTATATAATCGAAGGGCCGGTTCTTCGCTATGCGGCGGTACCGGTGGAGGAATACTGCAGCAATGTCCTTTTCCATATGAAATCAGCCCTGGATCAGATAAAGAGGGAATGCCCCAGGGGGAAGCCGCAGCACGAGCCTTATATTACCATTACGGGCTTCAGGCACATCGTGGATAAGATGAAAAATATGATAAGACAGGCCAGGGAGAGGGTTTATGTATCCCTTTCCGAGAAAGAGATAGCCTATGTTCGTGAGGAATTGTTGGATGCCATAGGGCGGGGTCTTAAGGTTGTAGCCATAACCTCTGCCGGCGTTGAGATGGAGGGGGCAACCCTTTATACCATCCAGAAAAAACCTGGCCCGATCAGGATCATCGTGGATTCTACCCAGGTGCTTACCGGGGAAATATCGGGCCTTGACGATGACAGCTGCCTGTATTCAAGAAATAAGCCGCTTGTTGAACTGATCAAGGATTCGCTGAAAAATGAAATATTACTTTCGAGTACTGGAGGTCGCAGCCAATGAATCAAATACTCAAGGATCACTTTCTGAACAGGATTGACGTGGAGGGTCTTGTAAAAAAATACGGGAGCCCGCTGTATGTCTATGACGAAAAAACGCTAAGAGAGAGAGTCAGGGAGGTAGTAAACCTGCTGCAGTACCCCTGGTTCGGAGCAAGCTGTTCCATAAAGTCCAATTCCAACCTGTACCTTCTTCAAATCGTGAGAGAGGAGGGCATGGAGGCCGACGCCATGTCCGCGGGCGAGGTATTCCTGCTGGAAAAGGCGGGATTTGATGCTTCAAAGGTTTTCTATGTAGGCAACAACGTATCGGCCCAGGAGATGAAATACGTTCTGGACAGGGGTATACTGGTCAGCGTGGATTCACTGTCGCAGCTGGAGCTGCTGGGCAGGATAAACCCCGGCGGAAGGGTGGCCTTAAGGTTCAATCCCGGAACCGGCGCCGGGCATCATGAAAAGGTGATCACCGCGGGGTCCAAAACAAAATTCGGAATCCAGGAAGATTTTATTGAGGATGCCAAGGCCATAGTTAGGAAATACGGCCTGAAGGTTGTGGGCATCAACCAGCATATAGGATCTCTTTACCTTGACGCGAAGCCTTTTCTGGACAGCGTAAAGGCATTGCTTCGCATAGCCGCTCAATTCGAGAACCTGGAATTTGTTGATTTTGGCGGAGGGTTTGGCATTCCCTATAAGAAATGCCACCGAGAGCCGCGCCTGGACCTTAAGGGTCTTGCCGAACAGCTTGCCCCGCTGCTCACAGGGTTCAGGGAACAGTATGGCAAAGATCTCATGTTCAAGGTGGAGCCGGGCCGCTATCCTTTTGCCGAATGCGGCGCCATACTTGGCACAGTGCATGCGGTAAAGACCAACTATGGCACGAAATATGCAGGGACGGACATCGGTTTCAATGTGCTGATGAGGCCTATGCTCTATGATTCCTACCATGAGATTGTGGTATTTAGGAACAATGAGATGCTTGATGTACAGGATAGAGAGAAGGTAACCATCGTAGGAAATATTTGCGAAAGCGGTGACATACTGGCCAGGGACCGGCTCATGCCCCCCATCCGCGAAGGGGATATAATAGGGATCCTGGACGCCGGGGCTTATGGCTATTCCATGTCCTCCAACTACAACCTGAGGTTTCGCCCCGCTGAAGTGCTCATAACCATGGACGGCGACGCAAGGCTTATTCGGAGGCGGGATACCTTTGAGGACCTGTTGGCGGGATTTGAGTGTTAAAGCTGTGGTTTTAGCATATTTTGCTTCACGTCTGCCCAAGATAAGGATGAATATCTATCCTGGGGAAGGGTATCCATGGCGGAAGACATAAAAAAGGCAAGAACAGGACTGATAATGATCACCTACGCCGTATTACTGCTTGCCGGGCTGTTTAACCTGGGAAGCCTGATATCCTTTATCGGCAAAGTGATTTCGCTTATCAGTCCTTTTCTTTACGGCATAGCCATCGCCTATGTATTGAACCTTCTGATGCGGCTTTATGAAAGGCTTTTTTCCTTTATGGACAAAAGCAGGAGCCTTCCCGTGCGAAGGCTGAAAAGGCCGCTGTCAATCCTCTGTGTCTTTTTGACGCTGGCGGTCGTGATTGTGGCCTGGATGGTCCTTGCCATACCCCAGCTTTCATCAAGCGTGTCCGACATAGCCGCCGATATGCCCAAATATGTGGCCGATGTTGAGCGCTTCCTCAACCAGACCATTGAAGACCTGGGACTCAAGGGTGGATTCTGGCAGAATATTTCCCTCAACTGGAACGAGATTGTGACTAAGGCCGGACAGGCCATTTCCACCGCCTTTCCGCGTATATTCGGCTTTACCAGGAATATAGCCGGGTTTATAGCCAGAATAGCCGCGGGAATACTGATCTCCATCTACCTGCTTGCGGCCAAGGAAAAACTCCTGTTCATCCTGAGAAAGCTGATGTACGCCTGGCTTCCCAAAAGACTCTGCAACCGGCTTATTGATATATGTGCCGTGGCAAACCGCACTTTCAGGGGATACTTTTCCGGAATGATCATCAATTCGCTGATAGTGGGGGGCCTGGCTTTTGTCGGCATGGTTGCCCTGGGCATCCCCAACGCCTTTCTGCTTAGCATGGTATTGGCTGTTACCGGTATCATACCCATCATCGGGCCGCTTCTGGGATCAATCCTGAGTTTTATCATCGTGCTCCTGGTGGTTCCTAAAAAGGCGCTCCTGTATGCCATTTTGCTGCTGGTGATCCAGGAGCTGGACAGCCTACTGATCTATCCAAGGGTGGTGGGAAGGTCCATCGGATTAGGCGGGATATGGATTCTGTTCTCCCTCTTGCTTGGCGGGAGCTTATTTGGTATTATAGGTACCATAGCGGGAATACCCGCATTTGCGGTGATCTGGACCGTGGTGAAGAAGCTTACGCACAACAGGCTCAGGAAAAAGGAGATTGTTATTGAGCCATAATACATGGTACGACAAGGGAAAGAAGTGGTAAGTATATATAGATTGAGGTGAACCCATTATGATTTACATCGTCTAACCAGGTAAAGGAGCGGAATCCCGTACAATGCGCACAAAAGATGAACAGGGATTAGTCCCTTGTAATCAACCAGGATCGGATGTGATAAAATGAGGATCAAAACAGGAATTGCTGTCGCCATTATCATGGTTTTAGGTCTGGGCCTCCTGGGCTATTCTATCTTCACACAAACCCAGGTAAAGGCCTATTTGGATGAAGGACCCGGAAAGAGTTCGGCCAACTCCCCCGGAGGAGCCGGAACGGCAGAGGATGCAAATGAGTCCGACATCAGTGTATCGGACGCCGGGGAGAATGAAGAGCCAAGCCGTGCCGACGCCAGTGACGCCCAGGAGGAGGACGGGATCATTACTGCTTCAGCCACATTTAACGGCAGGATTGACACCAACTTCATTGAATTGGAGATGGAGGATGGCACCATCCGGAGTTTCCAGCTCAGCGGTGCCCTAAGGGAAAGCTTCGATGATTATGGATTTGAGCCGGGGGACAGAGTGCGGATAAGCTACCGTGAGAGGGAAGAGCAGAATCCACTAATAGAAAAAATCGAAGAGATGGAGTAAACCTGCAAACAAAAAAGACCCATCCAAAGGATGGGTCTTTTGGTGCGGTCGACCGGACTTGAACCGGTACGCTTGCGCATACGCCCCTCAAACGTACGTGTCTGCCAATTCCACCACGACCGCATGTCGCATATGGACGCCATTTCGGCGCAAATTTTATTATACAGACATCCACAGGCCGTGTCAACATCAAATTAAGTTTGGTGGAGAGAATCATCCTCCAATATGGTAATATAGTCATAAGAAAGTGTATGAATTTGACTCCTATAAAACACCGTTATGGTATAATTAATCTGTTTTATGCCAACATGGAATAAAGGACAGAGGTGTGTCTAATGGCCGATGAACCTATTTTTGAAAGGCTGCCGGGAGAAGAATACCAAGACAACCGAAGCCGGTTGGCCATATTTTTCGGGGTGCTGTACAGAAAGTTCTGGAGATTGATAACCGTAAACCTTATGTTTATGGTCTTTAACGCGCCCGCCATTATCTTCTCGTATTTTTTGAGTGTATACCTGGTTATTCTTTTCATACCTGAGGCAGCGGCCATTCAAATGGATGAAATCAGGCTGATGGTGTTCGACAGCGGATTTCCAACAGTCATGTTTTTCATGGCCGTTCCCATCATCACCGTGGGGCCTGCCCAGGCCGGCCTGACTTATCTGCTGCGGTGCTATTCCTATGAGAGGCCCACTTTTACCTGGTTGGACTTCAAGGATAAGATGAAGGAAAACCTGAAACAGGGCATTGCGGTGAGCTTCATCAACCTTTTCCTGCTGCTCTTTTTGATCCTTGACTTATACCTGTATCCCAGGGTTTCGGATGGCGGCGCGCTGTTTTCCATTGCCAACGGGCTTATAATCGTAATGTTTATCCTGTTCCTGATGGCTTCTTTGTACATCTATCCCATGATGGTTACCTATGAGCTGAGGATCAGGGATCTGTACAAGAATGCGGTGTTGTTTGCCCTGGCCCGTTTTGTGCCCAATCTGGCCATCCTGTTCCTGTGTTTGCTTGTGATCATCGGACCTACGATAATACTCTTCCTCACGTCCAATGGCATTGTACTGTTGTTTACCTACCTGCTCTATGCCTGCTTCGGATTCACCCTGCCCGGGCTGATCATCAATTTCCTTGTGAATCCTGTAATGGACAAACACCTGAACAGGAAGGAGCAGGGATAAGAAAGCGCGGGAACGTAAGGAACAATAACCATCAGAAAAGAATGAACAGGAATAATGCGAAGAAAAAAGCTGCTGGGCGACCGGCAGCTTTTAAACTAGCATTCCTCAAATATATCCTGCATTCTGTAGAATCCGGGTTCCTTTCCGTACAGGAATGTTGCCGCTTTAAGGGCACCTTCGGCAAACAGTCTCCTGGACAGGGAGGTGTGCTTGATTTCCAACAGCTCATCATTGCCTGCGAACAGGACGGTATGCTCGCCTGTGATGGTGCCTCCCCGGATGGCGTGGATGCCCACCTCGTCCCTGGTGCGTTTTTGGTTGCTGGAGTGCCTGTCGTAGACATACTTCAGATGATTAGGGGCAATGGCCGCGTTTATGGCGTCAGCAATCGCAAGGGCCGTGCCGCTGGGGGCGTCGACCTTCTGGTTATGGTGCTTCTCGATTATCTCTATGTCAAAGGAACCGTAAAGGGTTTTTGCGGCCATCCTGACCAGTTGGATAAGCAGGTTTACACCCAGTGACATATTGGCCGAGAGAAGCACCGGGATCTCTGAACCGGCCTTTTCAATTATCTCTTTCTGCTCCTGGGAGAATCCGGTGGTGGCTATGACGATGGGAAGCTTCTTTTCCATGGCGTATCCCAGTATTCTGCCAAGAGAGCTGGGGCGTGAAAAATCGATGATCAGATCGATTTTTTCCCTGATGTCGGCAGTGTCTGTATATACCGGGAACGGGGCGTTTTCGTTGGGGCAGATATCCAGCCCGGCCACTATGGCAAGATCATTGCGGAATCTTGCGCACTGGACTATGTTCTGACCCATCTTTCCGTTGCAGCCATTCAGCAGTATACTGATCATTTTATCAACCTCCGGCTATATATCAGGTAAGGTAACAGTAAGGCAATTCATATCAGCCCGTATTCCTTCATCGCTTTCTTCAGTGTTTCCATGCCCTGCGGGCTTATGTCAACAAGGGGCATGCGGCAGCGTCCCACATCCATTCCCATCAGGTTCATGGCAGCCTTCACTGGGATTGGGTTGGTTTCACAGAACAACGCCTTTACCAGCGGGTCAAGCCTGAGCTGCATCCTGCGGCTGGTTTCCAGGTCGCCTTCCATAAAGGAAAGGACCAATTTATGTATATCGGCCGGAACGACATTGGCAGCGACCGAGATAACTCCCTTGCCGCCCAGGGCCAGCAGGGGCACGATGTTGCCGTCCTCGCCCGAGTACTGTACGAGGTTGTCGCCGCAGAGCCAGGCGGTTTCGGCCACCTGCATAAGGTTGCATTCCTTTACGGCAACGATGTTGGGGATTTCTGAAAGGCGCTTTAAGGTTGAAGGGCTGATATTCAGATTGGTTCTTGAAGGAACATTGTAGAGGACGACGGGGATATCAACACTCTCGGCTATGGCCTTGAAATGCTGGTAGAGTCCTTCCTGGGTGGTCTTATTGTAATAGGGCGTTACCGACAGGATAGAGTCTGCGCCTATGTCCTGGCAGTATTGGCTCAGCTTGATGGCGTGGCGGGTATCGTTGCTGCCGGCTCCCATCATGAGATGTACACGGTTTTTGATGCGCCCGGCGGCAAAGTGAAGAACCTTCATATGCTCCTCGTCCGGCATGGTGGATGCCTCTCCCGTGGTTCCGCAGATAAGTATGGCGTCGGTTCCCTCTTTGATCTGCCACTCTATCAGTTCCTCGAGTTTCCCATAGTCGATTCCATCCTCAGTAAACGGTGTGACAAGCGCTACACATGATCCGATGAATAATGGCTTTTTCATGTCAGGCACTCCTTCCTTTGGCAAGATGGGTGAGTTATAAAAAAAGCTGTCGTTAAGTTAACGGCAGCATATACTTTTGCTATTCAGCAAGAATATAACAATCTACCGATAGCTCTCCACTGCAAATGACCAGCGACAGTCGCAAGGCTGTTAACCCTGCAACCAGGCAGCAGATTTGACGGAATCATGCTCCTTCGGCAATTTCTCCTTTCTGCCGGGTTCATAGGGCCCGCCGCCCTCATCCGGATTACTCATAGAAAATGCGCCTCTATCTATAGATTATATTCAGTTTTACAGATTCATTCCATACCCTTTAGGGGGACTGGCACAGACCAAAACCCATCACCCGGGGTATTTAATGCCGGGTTATCGTAAATATTATCACGATTTGGGTCCATTGTCAAAGAACATTTTATTATGATATAGTTAAAGGGATGAATGGCTGAAAACCGGAGGTAATAAAGTGTCTCCAAGGAAAGTACAAAAGAGATCGAAAAGGAGCGTAAAATCAGGATCCAAAATAAAGGATTCGAGCAAAAGCCGTCTTAAGACCGAAGTTGCTGGGCTTCTGATTGCCGTCGCGGGCGTTATCATGATGCTCAGCATTTATTTTAACGGTGCCGCCGGGCCTTTGGGAGAGCTGATCGGCCGGTTTGCGGGCGGCCTGTTTGGACTGTTGGGATACATTATTCCCATATTGACCTTCATCTACGGGGTTATAACCATCTTTAAGCCCAGGACGGTTTCACGGTCAAGGAAAGCCACCCTGGCGCTGATACTGATATCGCTTGTTTCTGCCTTGCTGCAGGCCGGACTTCATGACGTCGCCTATTACCAGAATATGAATGTGGGTCAGTACATCACCACATTCTATTATGAAGGCGTGCGCGCCATCGGGAAGGGGACCGGCGGATTTGTACCGTCAGGCGGCGTGATTGGAGGTATCATCGGGGTTCCGTTGCTGTTCGTGTTTAAAAAACTGGGAACCATGATTATCCTCATCACCCTCGCCATTATATCCGCCATGCTCCTGACCAGGCTTTCCCTGGCAAAAGCCGCCAAGGGCGTTTACCGGGGAACCGCCGGAGTCATAACCGGCATGGTGGACGCGGTGAGAAAGAAGAAAAGTGAGCGGGCAGAGGAAATAATCTATGAAGATGAAGAAGATGAAGCCGCGGCTTCCGAAGTTTATCTTTCCAGTACCCAGAAGCGTGCCAGAATAGTTGACTTTCCGCTGCATGAAATCAGGACGAAAGAAACCGCGGAGCCTCCCGGGCCTGATCTGGAGGAACAGGCCGACATAACCATAGTGCTGGGAGATGAATACCGTAAAGGGCCAAGGTCGGCCGGAACCCGTCCTGAAAAGCCTGCCGCGCCCTCAAAGGCGGCAGCCGCCCAAAGAACTGCTGACCAGGAAGATACTCCTGTCATGGATGAAGCCGGGAACATGGCAGCCCGTGAGCATAAAAAAGGGGAATACGTTTTTCCTCCGCTGGAGCTTCTGGGCAGATCCAGGGAGAGCGAATCAAATATGAGGCGGATCAAAGCCACTGCCGCCGAAAACGCCAGGAAGCTTGAAACCACCCTGGAAAGCTTTGGGATAGGGGCCAGGGTGATAAATGTGTCCATCGGCCCGGCGTTTACCCGTTATGAACTTCAGCCGGCGTCCGGCGTGAAGGTGAGCAGGATAGTGAACCTTACCGATGATATCGCACTGAACCTTGCGGCCTCCGGTGTCCGCATAGAGGCTCCCATCCCCGGAAAGGCGGCCATAGGCGTTGAGGTTCCCAACAGGGAAGTGGCGCCCATCAGCCTTCGCAGCGTTTTGGAGTCCCTTGAGTTCACCCGGCACGAATCCAAACTGGCAGTAGCCCTGGGGAAGGATATTACCGGTGAGAACATGGTGGTGGACCTGGCCAAGATGCCCCATATCCTTATAGCGGGCGCCACCGGCTCTGGAAAGAGCGTGTGCATCAACTCCATAATTATCAGCCTGCTTTATAAAGCTACACCGGATGATGTGAGGATGCTCATGATCGACACCAAGGTAGTGGAATTGGGCGTCTACAACGGCATTCCCCACCTGCTGATTCCCGTTGTCACCGATCCCGACAAGGCAGCAGGCGCCCTAAGATGGGCTGTTTCAGAAATGACAACCCGTTACAAGCTCTTTGCGGACCGCGGGGTACGCGATATCCTGGGCTATAACGCCTTCATAGAAGAAAACGGAGAAGGTGACAAGCTTCCACAAATCGTTATCATCATCGATGAGCTTGCGGATCTTATGATGGTAGCACCCCATGAGGTGGAGGACTCCATCTGCAGGCTGGCGCAAATGGCCCGGGCGGCGGGCATGCATCTTGTTATTGCCACCCAGCGTCCGTCTGTAAATGTCATAACAGGCGTCATTAAGGCCAACATTCCTTCGCGCATAGCCTTTGCCGTTTCCTCCCAGGTGGATTCCAGGACCATCCTTGATATGGCCGGGGCCGAGAAGCTGCTTGGCAAGGGGGATATGCTCTATTATCCGGTTGGAATTCCAAAGCCGATCCGAGTCAAGGGTTGCTTTGTTTCGGATAAGGAAGTGGAACTGACCGTGGATTTTGTCAAGAACCAGATGCGAGCTCTCTATGATGAAGAGATTATGGAGAATATCAGCGATGACTTAAAGGGCGGCAGGGAAAATGATGATGACGATGTCGACGAGCTGCTGCCCCAGGCCATAGAGGCCGTCATTGATTGCGGACAGGCGTCTGTTTCATTTATCCAGCGGAAGTTCAAGGTCGGATACGCCAGGGCGGGAAGGATCATCGACCAGATGGCAGA
The DNA here is from genome assembly GCA_012728015.1 of Clostridiaceae bacterium. Lineage (GTDB taxonomy): Bacteria > Bacillota > Clostridia > DSM-8532 > DSM-8532 > Thermoclostridium_A. Next base: position 27,613 of record JAAYFY010000032.1, read on the forward strand.
GCGAAACATCATCAGCGGTTATGAGGGCAGCAAGCCCAGGAGGGTTCTGATCACAAGGGAGCGCTGGGAAGAAATGAAAATGGGCAGCCGCATGGAGGATGAAACATGAACCCTTTTGCCGATTTTCTCCCGGGCTGGAATGTGCTGCTTGCCTTCGTGAACCTACTTATTCTGTTGATGACCTTTTACATGGGTCTCAGGTTCATAAAGCGCACAACGGTCATGACCACAGCTGTCTTTGTGTTCCAGCTCTGTATCCTGACGGCGGGAATACTGGCGTTCGTCAGCAAGACATATCTTGTGCCCCTGTTTGAAATTGCCCTGGTCCTTTTGGGCATCGTTTTCCCATCTGCTTTTCTACTCCATGATTATCTGAGCATGAGGCGGAGAATAAATGAGAGTGGCTCTGCCGAGCCGCTGATCCGGAAGCTGGAAAAAGATGGCCGCCCGATGAAGTACGGCTTTTTTACTGATGAAGCCATGGATTGGGGAGAAGAGGCCTCAGCGGACATGGTTTCGGCATCGCTTTCATTAACCGACAAGCCTGTGAAAAAGCAATTCATGGGTCAAATACGCGCAGCCCATAAGCTCATTGAGAAAGGGAAACTCCAGGAGGCGCTGGTAAGCTACAGGATCCTGGCGGGAATCGCCCACGACAACCCCTGCGCTGTCTATAACACAGCATGGCTTTATAAAAAGCTCGGGCAATACGAAAAGTCGCTGAGACTGTACAGGAAGGCCCTGGATCTGTTGGGCAGAAAACCGTCCAATAAAAACGGGGAATCCCCCGAAGAAGAGGATGGCGGAAAAACCGCATGGTATAACCATGAGTTGCACGCAATGGCGCATTTCGGATACGGTATATGCTGTTATGCCCTTAAAAAATATGAGCTGTCCATCATTCACTTCGGTAAGGCCCTGGAGTGCGCGCCTGACCTCAGGGAGGCCGATATCAATATCGCGAAGGCCTATCTCGCGCTGGAAAGGTTTGAAGAAGCGGAAGAGTATATCCGAAGCGCATTGGAGAAAAAGGATGACGTAAGGCTCCGGTACCTGATCGCCGTGATCTGCTTTGAGAAGAACCGGGACATGGAGTGCAAATACCACCTTGAAAGGATCATAGAAAGCCATGATGACTTTATCAGGGCCTGGGATCTTCTCGGCAAGGTCTGTAGAAAAACCGGCGACTGGAAGGGTGCTGAAACCGCCTACAGGAAGCTGATACAGACCCTTCCTCAGGATGCCGATGCCTATTACCGGCTGGGGGTTGCCCAAAGGCAGGAAGGGAAAACCGAGGAAGCCCTCTCGAGCTTCAAAACGGCTGCCGAAATCAATCCAGGGCACAGCCGCGCGCTCTACAGCATGGCATCCATACTGGATGCCCGGGGCAAATACGATAAAGCCATTGATTGCCTTAAAAAATCCCTGGATGGCGATGAAAAGCTGGAAATGGCCTACAACCTCCTGGCGGATATATATATATCCAGGGACCAGGTTTTCGACGCCATCCGTGTTTACGAGGAAGCATCCACAGTGCACCCGGGGTCCTATATCATACATTATAACCTGGGCGTAACCATGATGATGGCAAGGCACTATGAAGGCGCGGTTCAGGCCTTCAAACGGGCGCGGAAGATAACAGCCGACGATCCGGCGCTCTATTATAACTGGGCTTCCGCGGCCATAGCCCTCAAAAACTACAGCGAAGCAGCCAGGCTTTACAAGGAAGGGCTTCGCTTCAAGCCCGACGACGATGAGATGCTGTATGGGCTGGCCCGTATATCTGCCCTCTCGGGGGATGTTGATGCGGCTATCGCTTTTCTGTCCCAATGTCTCCGGATCAATCCCGGGATGAAGCTTAGGGCCAGGGCGTCCCATGATTTTGCCTCACTGCGGACCGTCAAGGAATTCAGGAAAATCACAAGCTTCCCCCGGAAGGAAGCCTGACAGCCGCCTTATAAACGGCAAGGCTGGGTGGTTGCCCCATTAACAGCAATAACATACGAGAGGAAGAGCAGCATGCCAATACTTGATTTTCCACTTGAAGAACTGAGGGAATATAGCGGGATAAATCCAAAGCCTGATGATTTTGATGAGTTTTGGGAAGAAGCCATCAGGGAGATGCTGCAGACGCCCCATCGCGTGGAACTGGTTCCCGCCGGATTCCAGACAGATTTTGCCCAATGCTTCCACCTTTATTTTGACGGAACCGGAGGCTCCAGGATCTACGCAAAGTATTTAAGGCCGGCGCAAAGAAAAGGAAAATGCCCCGTTATCTTTAAGTTCCACGGCTACTCGGTGGATTCGGGGGATTGGTTTGATAAACTTGGCTATGTGGCAGCCGGGTTTTGTGTCGCCGCCCTGGATTGCCGCGGGCAGGGAGGAATATCCGAAGATATGGGCAGGACAAAGGGGACGACTTTTAAGTGTCATTTTATAAGAGGGCTCGATGGTGATCCCAGGGATATGCTGTTCAGGCATGTGTTCCTGGATACCGCCAAGCTGGCCGATATCGTGCTGAGCTTCCCTGAGATTGATGAAAACAGGGCGGGGGCAACCGGCGCCTCTCAGGGCGGCGCCCTGACGGTTGTGTGCGCAGCCCTGGAACCAAGGATAAGGAAGCTTGCCCCGGTATACCCCTTTTTGAGCGATTATAAAAGGGTATGGGAGATGGATCTGGACGTGGAGGCCTATGAGGAACTGAGGTACTACTTCAGGCGCTTCGACCCGCTTCATGAAAGGGAGGAAGAGATCTTTACCAGGCTTGGATACATTGATATCCAGCATCTGGCTCCGAGGGTCAAAGGTGAAACCCTGTGGACCGTGGGACTTATGGATACCATATGTCCCCCATCGACCCAGTTCGCGGCATACAACAAGATCAAATCCAAAAAAGACATGCTGATCTATCCGGATTTCGGGCATGAACACATCCGTGGGCTGGCAGACCGGATTTACTCATTTTTCATGGATCTGTGACATCGGTTGGGATGTACAAAAAAGATATGATTTCTTGACACCTAATTTAAAAATGTATACAATGAATCCATAATGGCATTCAATATTTTACTATTGATCAGCCATTTCCATGATCCTTACTGCAAGGGTATTACATGAAAGTGAAGCCAGCTTTTCTTTCATGCTGCAACATCAACAGATGTTGCAGTTTTGCAGAATACCGATTTCACCAAATCCACCGCTGCGGTCATTGGCTGGCCTGGCTTGTACCCGGATCGGGTATCCGCAGGGAAGGAGAGAGCGTGGAATCTGTTTGCGTTAATGACGATGAATAATGAGTTGGAGAAAACAAAAGCAAAGGAGGTGAGGGAGATAGAATTTGTTTATGGTCTGATTGTTGGTGTTATTATTGCGATAATTGGTTCACTTATATCCTTCCGAAAGGGAGTTGAACATAGAAAACGCGTGGCGGAAGCCGAGATAGAAAGTGCCGAGAAAGAAAGCCAACGTTTGATAAGTGAAGCAGAGAAAGTTGCAGAGAGGAAAAAACGTGAAGCTCTGATTGAAGCGCGTGAGGAGATCCACAAAAGCAGGGTTGAGCTTGAAAGGGAAGTCCGGGAACGCAGGTCCGAGATCCAAAGGACCGAAAGACGTCTTCAGCAGAAGGACGAAACCCTCGAAAAGAAGATGGACATCCTGGAGAAGAAGGATGAAGCGTTGAGCAGGCAGATCCAGGAAGTTGACGCCAGGAAGGCTGAAATCGAAGAACTCTACCAGAAACAGATTGAAAAGTTGGAGAGCCTTTCGGGCCTGACTGTTGAGGAAGCCAAGCAGTACCTGCTGAACAGCATTGAAAGCGAAGTTAAACATGAGGCAGCCATCATGGTCAAGGACATCATAGAACGCTGCAAGGAAGAAGCCGAAAGAAAATCCAAGGAAGTCCTGGCCTGTGCCATACAGAGATGCGCTGCCGACCACGCCTCTGAGATAACCGTTTCAGTTGTGGCTTTGCCCAATGATGAGATGAAAGGAAGGATCATCGGCCGCGAGGGCCGCAATATCAGAACCCTGGAAACACTTACAGGCATAGACCTGATCATAGATGATACACCCGAAGCTGTTATTTTATCAGGGTTTGATCCGATTCGCAGGGAGATTGCGAGAATAGCCCTGGAGAAACTGATTATCGACGGGAGAATACATCCGGCACGCATTGAGGAAATGGTGGAGAAAGCTCGCAAGGAAGTGGAAAACACCATCCGCGAGGAAGGAGAACGCGCGACATTTGAAACCGGTGTTCTTGGTCTGAATCCTGAACTGATCAAGCTGCTGGGTAAACTGAAGTACCGTACCAGTTACGGTCAGAATGTGCTTCAGCACTCCATTGAAGTATCCCACCTGGCAGGTCTTATGGCAGCTGAGCTGGGCGAGGATGTGGCGCTTGCCAAGCGCGCGGGCCTTCTGCATGACATCGGAAAGGCCGTTGACCATGAGGTTGAAGGAACGCATGTGACAATCGGCGCCGATCTGTGCAGAAAGTACAAGGAGTCAGAGGAAGTTATCAACGCGATCCAGGCCCATCATGGAGATATTGAGGCAAAATCGGTAGTGGCCGTGCTTGTCCAGGCCGCTGACGCAGTATCAGGCGCAAGACCCGGAGCACGCAGAGAAACGCTGGAAACATATGTAAAACGCTTGCAGAAGCTGGAGGAAATAGCCAGCTCTTTCCCTGAAGTTGACAAATCATACGCAATACAGGCGGGAAGAGAAATAAGGATTATGGTCAAACCCGAAATGGTGAACGATGATGGCATGATTATGGTCGCAAGAGATATTGTCAAGAAGATTGAAAGCGAAATGGACTATCCGGGTCAGATCAAGGTCCATATAATAAGAGAAACCCGGGCGGTTGAATATGCAAAATAACTATGTGTCAGGAAGCGTGAATACGCTTCCTGACTTTTGATTTTCAAATTGTTTGAGGTTTTGGCAGCCCAGTTTGCCAGACGCCTTGAATGCCGGAAAGGAAGAAATAGTTGAAGATCCTGTTTGTGGGCGACGTCTTTGGTGAAGCGGGACGAAAAACTCTGAGGATACAGGTTGAAAAAATCAGGAGCCTGGAGAAGCCCGATTTTGTTGTTGTTAATGGAGAGAACGCGGCTGGCGGCAAAGGGATAACATTCAATACAGCGCAGGAAATCTTTTCATGCGGTGTTGATGCCATAACCATGGGCAACCATACATGGGCGCGCAAAGAGGTTATGAACATTATCGATTCAGGAATGAATATCATTCGCCCCGCTAACTATCCCAAGGGTGTTCCGGGAAAGGGCAGGATCATCCTGGAGAAGGATGGTCTGAGGCTTGGGGTGGTCAACCTGGTCGGCCGGGTCTATATGGAGAACCATGTGGATTGCCCGTTTCAGGCGGCCGACAGGGAGGCGCAGAACCTGAAAGGCCAGGTTGATGCCATCCTGGTAGATTTTCATGCGGAGGCCACCAGTGAGAAAATAGCCATGGCGCATTACCTGGATGGGCGTGTGGAGTGTGTTGTGGGAACACACACACATGTCCAGACAGCTGATGAGCAGATCCTGGAAAAGGGCACGGCATATATAACTGATGTTGGGCTTACAGGACCCGCTGACGGGGTAATCGGGGTGAAAAAGGAACAGATCATTAAAAGATTCACCTCCGGCCTGCCGGCGCAATTTGAGCCGGCATCCGGAAGAGCATTATTCAATGCCGTCATGGTGAATATTGACCCTGCAAAAAAAAGAGCAGTGGATATACGGAGAATCGCAGATTATATCAAGCTATGAATCGTATTGTTTGTGGAGGTTGATCGCAGATGGACGTTCTGAAAGTTTCCTCAAAATCGAATCCCAATTCGGTGGCCGGTGCCATTGCGGGGTTGGTCAGGGAAAAGGGTTATGCCGAAGTACAATCCATAGGCGCCGGCGCATTGAACCAGGCGGTTAAGGCTGTAGCCATTGCGAGGGGGTTTCTCGCGCCATTGGGAATAGAATTGGTATGTGTACCCGCTTTTTCAGAGATTATAGTAGATGGGGAAGAGCGCACAGCCATGAAGCTCATTGTAAGTCCAAGAAGATAGATAATAGAGAAATAGGTGGTATTAATCTTCATGGCAGCGAGCCTTATAATTCTGACACCAAGATGACAGGATGATAAGATGATAAGATAGCAGGATGGCAAGACAGGAAGGTTACAGAGAACAGATTGCGCTGATAAGGAGACAAGGTATGAGTTATGGGGAGAAATACGGCTATTGGCTGAACAATCCGTACTTTGACGATGAAACAAAAAAAGAACTATTGGCTATCAGCGGAAATGAAAAGGAGATTGAAGACCGGTTTTATAAGGATCTTGAGTTCGGTACAGGCGGGATGCGCGGGCTGATAGGCGCAGGAACCAACAGGATGAACAAATACATGGTCAGGAAAGCTGCCCAGGGTCTTGCCAATACAGTAACCAGGCAGCCCGGCGGGAAGGAGAAAGGCATTGCCATCGCTTATGACTGCCGCAGGTTCTCAAGGGAATTTGCCATGGAATCAGCCCTGGTTTTCGCCGCCAACGGCATAAAGGCCTATCTGTTTGACAGCTTGCGCCCGACACCTGAGTTGTCCTTCGCCGTAAGATACCTGGGATGCGCCGCAGGTGTTGTAATAACTGCCAGCCACAATCCAAAAGAATATAACGGATTCAAGGCTTATGGAAGCGATGGCGGACAGCTCCCGCCCAATGAATCCGATGAGGTCATTCGGGAGGTAAACGCTATTGACGATATCGCCTCCATTCGGTTCATGAAAGAAGAAGATGCCAGGGAGAAAGGCCTTCTGGAGATAATCGGCCCAAAAATCGATGACGCGTATATCGAAGCGCTCAAGAAGGTTAGCGTCAATCCTGAGCTCTGCAGAGAGATAGGAAAGACAGCCAGGCTTATCTACACACCCCTTCATGGTTCAGGAAGCGTTCCGGTATTATGGATTCTTAAAGAGATCGGTTTTGAAAAGGTTATGCCAGTAAAAGAACAGCAGTATCCTGATCCCGACTTCTCTACCGTTAAGTACCCAAATCCCGAGGACAAATCCGCGTTTGAGCTTGCCCTGGATCTTGCTGAAAGGGAAGGGGTTGACCTGATAATAGGAACCGACCCTGACGCCGACAGGGCAGGTGTTATTGTAAAAAACGCCGGGGGGGAGTATGTGCCCCTCACTGGCAACCAGATCGGATGCCTGCTTTTGGAATACATCCTTTCACAGAAAAAGCAGCGGGGTGAACTTCATGAGAACGCTTTTGCGGCTACCACCATCGTATCCAGCGACCTGGCTGAAAGTATCTGCCGACATTACGGTGTTGAACTGATAACGGTCCTTACCGGATTCAAGTTCATTGGCGAACAGATCAGGCTGTTGGATGATACCGGCAAAAAGAAGTTCCTGTTCGGGTTTGAAGAGAGCTATGGATACCTTGCCGGAACCCATGCCAGGGACAAGGACGCGGTTGTGGCCTCCATGCTGATCGCAGAGGTTTTTGCCTGGTACAGGTCAAGGGGCATGACCCTTTACGACGGGTTGACCGAATTGTTCAACAAGTATGGATATTACATGGAAGACATAGATACCTTTACCCTGATGGGCAGGGAAGGGGCGGAAAAGATACGAAGCGCACTGAAGACATTGAGAGAAAGGATGCCCGGTTCATTCGGACGATTCCGGGTTGCCGCCGCCAGGGATTACCTGCATGGTATAAAAAGGGATTTGAAAACAGGCAAAACACAGCGGCTTGACCTGCCCAGTTCCGATGTCCTCTATTATGAAATGGAACCTGATTCCTGGTTCTGTATCAGGCCGTCGGGAACCGAACCTAAAATCAAGATATATTACGGGGTATCAGCCGGCTCGGAAGAAAAAGCCGGTGAAAAGTTGCAGAGTTTAAAACAGGATGTGCTTGATGTGGTTAAACCACTGCTGGATTAAGCCGATATATTAATTAAATGTAAAGACAAACAAATAATGGCGGTAATATATACCGCAATTTTACGACTGCTGCTGTTTATACAGGGCCGCAATTGGATAAATACTGATTAGCAGCGGTATTGACATGAGTTGTTCCAGGAGGGTTAGTGTTGAGGAAAGTACGTCTGGACAAAGCTCGGACTGGTGTTGTAGTAGCGCGCGCCATCCTTTCTCTTGATGGCGTTGTCTTGCTATCAGAAGGTGCCGTACTGACCCGGGAGTACAAGGAAAAACTACAGAATTACGGGATTACCGAAATCTACATTGAGGATCATTTTTCTGAGGGGATTACAGTTCCAGAGCTTATTAGGGATGAAGTAATCACTGAGGTCAAGTCACAGGTCAAAAAGCTGATGACATCCCCATCGGTCAAGGTGTCGGTGGATGTGAAAAAAGTCGGGGAAATCGTTGAAAGGCTTATCGCCAATATCCTTGACAGCGATAAGATCGTAGCCAGCCTCTGTGATGTGCGTTCCATCGATGAATATACCTTCTCCCACAGCGTCAATGTAAGCGTTATCAGTATAGTGACCGGTATAGGAGCAGGATTTAAGGAAGATACTCTCAAGGATCTTGGAATCGGGGCGCTGCTCCATGATCTTGGCAAGGTCAAGGTTGACGATGCCATCTTAAGAAAGCCAGGCAGCCTTACATCAATCGAATATGATGAAGTCAAAAGGCATACCCTGTATGGCTATGAGATTCTTAAAAACTCGGGGAATATAAGCCAGGACGCCTGTGATATCGCTTTGTCCCACCATGAGAGGCTGGATGGCAGCGGTTATCCCAGGAAGCTGAGGAACAACGACATACTGACGTTTGCGAGAATAGTCGCGATTGCCGATGTTTATGACGCGCTGACCACCGACAAGGTCTACAGGCGGAAGATGATGCCCCACGATGTTCTGGATTACATGCTGTCCCTGGGCGGCAAACACTTTGACAAGAACCTGCTGGACACCTTTGTCAGGCATATAGCCTATTATCCGGTAGGCACCGCGGTGATACTCAATTCCGGCGAGAAGGGTCTTGTGTCGGAGTATAATCCATACTTTCCTAACAGGCCTGTCGTGCGGGTTGTGATCGATGAAGACGGTCACGTCCTCAAGAAGTTTAGGGAAGTCGACCTGTCCAAGAAACTTGAATACCGCGTTGTGGCCATTTGGGACATATAGTCTTGCGTAGGCGCGGGGGAGTGGCGATATGAAGCTGGAAGGAACAAGGATATCGGAACTGAAGGCCGGAGAAACCATCAACGGCATCTACATATTGAAGGATGCGGAGATCAGGGTTTCCTCAAACAAGAAGACATACATCGATATGATACTGTCCGACAACACGGGCGAGATACCTGCCAAATGGTGGGACGCCGGCGAGGAGCAGTTCGCGACACTCACTCCCAATAAGCTTTTCTACGTCAACGCAAGGGTTGACCAGTGGCGCGAAGTATTGCAGCTGAATATAGGGAAAATGCGGATTGCCGAAGAGGAGTATCAAAAACGTATCTCCGAATTTGTCCGATCGGCTCCGCGAAAGCCCGAAGAGATGCTGGAAGAGGTTTATGCCTACACGGCAAAGATCAGATCGTCCGAGATCCGAAATATTGTAATGGCCATACTGGACAGGAAGGAAGAGAAGCTGAAGTATTGGCCCGCGGCAAAGCTTCTGCACCATTCGATAAGAAGCGGGCTATTATACCACATGGTGCGGATGCTTAAGTCCGCCGAAGCCCTGAGCGGTGTTTACGACGGAATTAACACTGACCTTTTGTTTGCGGGTGTCATAATCCATGACATGGCCAAAATAGGCGAGCTTGACGCCAATCAACTGGGTATGGCGGAATACACGAAGGAAGGAAGACTTTTAGGGCATATTATCATGGGAGTTGAGGAGATAGAAAAGGCCGGCAGGGAAACCGGAGCTTCCAGGGAGGCTATCTTGCTCTTAAAGCATATGGTTGTAAGCCACCACTATGAAGCCGACTACGGCAGCCCCAAAAAACCCATGTTTCTTGAAGCCGAACTGCTGCACCATATCGATATGATTGACGCCAGGGTCTATGACTATCAGAACGCGACCAGGGACATTGAACCGGGAAGCTTTTCCGAACCCGTGTGGTCCCTGGACAAGCGAAACATATATAAGCCCATGCTGTAGGAAACGCAATTCAAAATCCCCTTTTGCCTTTTGCCGGTTTTCCAGCTCACGCATCCTTGCTGGTTTTCCGGCCTGAGTTGCGGCACAGGACGGCCGGTGATATACTTGTACTATATTTATACTGACAGTTTATTTTTTTTGCGCAAAAATCTGTTCAAGGGGCGTGTTGACATTGGTGGAAATCGTAAAGGTACAAACAAGGCGGCAGCTCAAGGATTTCATCATGTTTCCGTTTACACTCTACAAGGACAACCCTTATTGGATTCCTCCCCTTATCATGGATGAGAAATTTACCCTGGACAAGGAAAAGAATCCCGCTTTTGAGTTCAGCGAAGCCGAGTATTGGCTGGCATACAAGGACGGCAGGCTTGCGGGCCGTATTGCGGGTATCATAAGCCATAGCTACATCGAGAAATGGGGTCAACCCTATGCCCGGTTCGGTTGGGTTGATTTTATTGATGATCCTGAGGTATCAAAGGCCCTTTTTGACACAGTTGAAAACTGGGCAAAGGATAAAGGGCTCAAGGCTGTCCACGGGCCACTGGGCTTTTGCGACCTGGATAAGCAGGGCATGCTGATAGAGGGCTTCGATGAGGATGGAACCTTTATAACCATATACAACTATCCTTACTATCCCGAGCATATGGAAGCCCTTGGATATGTCAAGGACGCGGAATGGATAGAAATTGAACTCAAGATGCCCGGGATGGATTTAATTAACAAGATGGAGGAACTCGCCGAAAAGGCAAAGAAGAAGTACAACCTGAAGGTTGCCGAGCTTAAAAAGCCTAAGGATGCCCTTCCTTATGCCAAGGAGATATTCGATCTTATCAATGTGGGCTATGAGCATCTCTACGGTACCGTTCCCCTTACCGACAGGCAGGTGGATTGCTATATCAAGCAGTATTTCTCGTTCCTGAACACCGATTATGTATGCTTCATACTGGACGAGAGCGACCACATTGTCGGTTTCGGAATCCTATTCCCATCCTTGACGAAAGCAGCCAAAAAGTCGAAAGGAAAGCTTTTCCCATTTGGTTTCACCCATTTTCTGAAAGCCATCAAAAAGAACGATACGCTGGATCTCTACCTGATCGCCGTAAGGCCGGAACTTCGTTCCAAGGGTGTTCCCTACATATTGATAAGCGAGATTACAAAGAGAGCTATACAAAACGGTGTGGTCCGCGGCATCGCCTCACCTGAGCTTGAGACCAACCACGCGGTGCATTCCATGTGGCGCAGTTTCGAAAGGCGCATCCACAGGAGGAGGCGCTGCTTCATCAAGAGATTCGATACCGGTTCGGCAGGCGCAGGTGAAGCAAAGGATAATGGGAAATAAGCAATATTGCTGCAAGATGGGTCAGCACATTGTCAGGGTCATAATCCCGGGCGGCGGGAATAGAATTGTACCGGGGAAGCCAGAATGGTGCAGGAAGTGCTGACAATGGCAATATGCCGGCTATGCGGACGGGAGATGGGCAAGGAAACAGAGAAACATGTGTGCAAAGAGAAGTACTCCCGGGTAATCTGTCCCGGCAAATGCCAATGCATGATATGCGGAAATATCCAGGACTATACCGGGCCCTGCGCTCATTGCGGAATGCCCCTTGACGGCAGCGATGAAGGCAGGGCTGAATAATCTCTTCAGTTGTTTGCCAGGTTGCTGCCTGCAAGCGTTTTCCGGCGCTCGGCCAGAAGCAGGTCCACCATCCTGCCATAGCTTCGCACTCCATCAGGCTCGCCGTTTAGCTTCAGGTAAGTGTCATTCATCTTACTGGCCACCTTTTTGGTCGTCCCCTGGAATTGCTTCCAGTATTCCTGCAGGTTTTTCAGGTCGTTATAGTAACCGAGGCTGTAAGTCTTTGCCAGTTCATAGTATTTTTCCGGGCTGACCGAATAGAGGGCGTTCATGGCATACTGCAGCGCCATGACCGAACCAGAATACCTGAAATCGGCATCGGGATGGGACATGCATGCCACCCACGCGATATAGTTGGCCTCGTCCTCGGGCGCAAAACCCCGTTGATGGGCCATTTCATGCATGATAGTGGACGGGATTTCCATGTCGGGGATATCGGTGTCTATATTTGCCTCGCCTGTTAATGCGCAATAAAGGCCGATGATATTGGTGTGGGACATGATCCGTGAAAATATGACCTTCTTTGGTTTTCCGTACCTGCCTCGCAGGAATGGGTATTCCCTTGCGGCAATGTCAAAGCCTATCTGTGCCCTGTCCCGGACTGATTCAAATCCTCCCGATACTTTCATGATCCCGTTCTCATCGGTTTCCACCTGTTCCCTCAGCCGGTTGGTGTTATCGATCAGCCATCGGCACAGGTCATACAGTTCATCGACGGTTGAGGGCCGTGTATCAAGTTCGGCAAGATCCTCGAACGGTTTTCTTTCATAGTTCAGGTTCCACAGCAGGGTGGAGAGGAAAAACCATATGGAAAGTATCATGGCTATATTGGCCAGGAATGGCACGACAGGAGAAAGACTCCTTCTTTTTACGCACCTTATAATGATGCGGATGATCACAAAAGGGACGAATATTACCATGGCTATTATGAACAGTTCCCAGAATGATATGGGAATTATGCCGGTAAGGCGGCTTACGGACTTCATGATGGCCGGATAGATGCCTTGGGAATACACCCTTTCCACCGTTGATGGAGAAAGGCTTGAAAGCCATCTTATCAGTATGCTGAGAGGGATCAGGGCAAGCCAGGCAAATCGCAGGCCTATTCTCTTGTCTTTTTGCTTTCCGGATTTCATTTGTCTCCTCCGGCATGCTTTTGCATAGCGCTTCTTATTATACAACAAATTATGAAATATAATAGACTGTAATTAGTTACGAATCAGGTTTGCTCCTGCATTGAGAAACCCGGTGAATTATACAAAAAGTACCGATCAATATATGGATAATCATAGAAACATAAGGTATAATGGGAAAGCAGATTACTAAACAGGAGGGAAACGCTGTGATTGAAAATGTGAGTGGGGAACTGAGAAAATACCTGGAAGGAAAGCCGTTTATCTCTGCGCTGCTTGGGTTCGGTATGATCATTTTGTATGTAAGCCTGGGAATAATGCTTTTCCATTCTTTTGTATTCCTCGGAGGTTTTATCGGCGGGCTCATAGAATATATCTTCATTTTCGCCGTGGTGCTCTGCCTTGCCAATGCGGACTTCCAGACATTGATGATAGGGCTTGGCGCGCGTGCCGTAATCGCCCTTATCCACCTGTTCCAGGGAATATTCGGGGAATACTTCCAATACTTTAGCTGGAGCGCATTCTTTGCGCTGCTGATTTATGGCTTTTTCGCCTTTATGGCATTCAAGAAGACCGATAAAAAAGCCTGATCGGTACATACAGCTAAAACCGAGCAAGAGATATCCTTATGGAGCCCACATACCATGGGCTCTTTTACTTTTCCCCGTAAAAGGCAGGAGAGTTTTTGTATTAAAACCTTTAAAATGACAATTCTATATTTAAGAGCCCATTTGCAGGAAGACGCGCACAGGCACGCGATCATTCCCATTATGGATTAAGATGCAGTCGCCCTTGTTTTGCCGGAGGTTTATGTGAATAGTTACAGTTACATGCCGGGAAGGAGAAAAAGGTCCAGGAAGGATTTCTGGGTCAAGATACTGCTGGCGGGTACGGTCATGTACATTGCCACGCTGAAGGTTCTACAGTATACAGGAAACCCTCACCTTGTCACGACTTTGGTTTTTGTGGGAAACTTTCTTGTTCCGGTATCCTTCGTATCATTCTTTTATGAGAGGCGCGGCATATTCAGCGTAAGCATGACAGACACCGCGTTATGCTTTATCTACGGAGGCATCCTGGGCACCATCACCGCCGCCCTGATCGAACCGTTCTTCATTACGTCACTGACATTCAGCTCATCCTTTATTGTGGGACTCATTGAGGAGTTGGCGAAAATCATCGGCGTGATAATCATAGCAAGGCGCAGGAGATACAACTCCTACAAGGACGGGATCATCCTCGGCGCTGCCGCGGGGATGGGTTTTGCGGCCTTTGAAAGCACCGGTTATGCCTTCGCCGCTTTTCTCCAAAGCGCCGGCAGTTTATCGTATACGGTATTGATCACTTTACTGCGCGGTATTACCGCACCGGTGGGCCATGGTACCTGGACAGCCATCTTCTCGGGGGTTCTGTTAAACGAGAGCGTGGCCGGGAGATTCCATGTCAGCAACAGGGTTATTTACGCGTATCTCACGGTTTCAGCGCTCCATGGCCTCTGGAACGGTATCCCGATGGTAATCAGCAGTTTTATTCCATCGCCTAACGCGGATCTGATCGGTCTTGCCGCCATAGGCGCCATCGGGATTCTCATCCTTTACCGGCAGTGGCGTAAGGCCGAAAAGGAACTGATACCATTTACGTGATATGCCCCCCTTGTTACGAGCGCCGGTTCTTCACATACAACTTCATGCTCCCGCAAAGTCAGCCGAGACTGAACAGCACGGTTTTTACATCACTGCAAACCTGGGATTGCCGCGTTCTACGCCGTTTTGTTCTAACTGTGATCGATATCATAGTAAAATTATAGGAATTTCTCTTGGCAATCCGAAATATGGCATGGTATAATCTAAACCACAGTAAATCCATAAGCATAGTAAACAATAAACCTGAAATACAGGAAGCAATAAGGAGTTGTGAAAGAGTGCCAATAAACATACCGGACAATCTGCCGGCATATGAGATCCTGACCAATGAGAATATCTTCGTCATGACCGAAGAGAGGGCTATTCACCAGGACATCCGTCCTTTGAGAATTGCCATCTTTAATATAATGCCCACCAAGATCGTTACCGAAACCCAGCTTTTAAGGCTGGTGGGGAATTCCCCTCTCCAGGTTGACATAGTCCTTCTGCATCCGCGCACATACAAGTCCAGGAACACCCCGGAGGGACATTTGAAAACCTTTTACAAAACCTTTGACCAGGTACGGAACGAAGCTTTTGACGGCCTGATCATCACAGGGGCACCCGTGGAACACATGGACTTCGAGGATGTGGGCTATTGGGATGAACTTAAAGAAGTAATGGAATGGAGCCGGCACAAGGTATTCTGTACCATGTATATCTGCTGGGCCGCCCAGGCCGGTCTTTATCATTTTTACAATATACCTAAGCATCCGCTTAAGGAGAAAATGTTCGGAGTCTTCGAGCATCGGGTTTGCGTGAAAAATGTCAAGCTGTTGAGAGGATTTGACGATGTATTCTATGCACCGCATTCAAGACATTCGGAGATACGCAGGGAAGACGTGGATAAGGTACCGGACCTGGAAATACTTTCCGAGTCGGATGAAGCCGGCATTTATATCATCAGGTCCCGGGATGACAGGCAAGTATTTGTTACGGGGCATTCCGAGTATGATCCCTTCACATTGAAAGCGGAGTATGAACGGGATATCGCAAAGGGGATGAAGATTCACCCCCCAAGGAACTACTTCCCTGGTGATGATCCGTCCAGGCAGCCCATAGTGAGGTGGAGGGCGCACGCAAACCTGTTGTTCTGCAACTGGCTGAACTACTATGTCTACCAGGAAACTCCCTACGATCTCGGAGAGCTGAAGTAATATTCCATGGGAATAGTGCTGTGAGGAGATTGGAAAATGATGCATGAATTCTCCCGCGCTGAACTGTTGATCGGCAAAGAAGCCCTGGCTAGGCTTAGGCGCTGCAAGGTGGCTGTTTTTGGCATCGGAGGCGTGGGCTCCTTTGCTGCCGAGGCTTTGGCCAGGGCCGGCATCGGAAGGTTTGTGCTGGTGGACAACGATGTGGTCTGCCTCACAAACATCAACCGCCAGCTGATTGCCACCCGGAAGACATTGGGAAGGCCAAAGGTTGAAGTGATGAAAGAGCGTATCCGGGAAATCAATCCGGAAGCTGAGGTGACCATCTACCAGGCTTTTTATCTGCCAGGATCTTCCCCTGAGTTGATACAGGATGACTACGATTATATTGTGGACGCAGTGGACACGGTAACCGCCAAGATCGATCTCGCCGTGCAGGCGAAAAAGAGGGGGATCCCCATTATAAGTGCAATGGGGGCCGGTAACAAAATGGACCCTACACGGTTTAGGGTTGCGGATATCTACAGCACGACAGTGGACCCGCTGGCCAAGGTGATGCGAAAGGAACTTAGAAACAGGGGGATTGACTCCCTGAAAGTCGTTTATTCCACCGAGCTTCCCATAAAGCCCTTGAAAAGTGATGAGGAAGTGCCGAAGAAACAGACTCCCGGAAGCATATCCTTCGTGCCGCCGGTGGCCGGGCTGATCATTGCCGGGGAGGTTATCAGGGATCTTATCGGTTATCCCGGCAAGGAAGCCGGGGCAGAATGAAACAGGGTTATGTTGCATTTGAGAAGCCAGGCAATAAAGGAGGCAGACTGTGATGAGTGAGAAGAAATACAGGTTTGATACGCTCCAGGTTCATGCCGGCCAAAAGCCCGACCCGGCTACCGGATCAAGGAGCGTCCCCATTTACCAGACAACATCTTATGTTTTCAACAGCACAGGGCACGCGGCAGACCTGTTTGCCCTGAAGGAGCCGGGAAACATATACACGCGGATCATGAACCCCACCACCGATGTTTTTGAGCAGCGGGTAGCCGCTCTTGAGGGCGGTGTGGGTGCTCTTGCAACATCATCGGGTTCAGCCGCCATCACATATGCTATCCTTAATATAATGGGATGCGGAGACGAGATCGTTTCGGCAAGCACGCTCTATGGCGGGACCTACAACCTGTTTTCGGTTACTCTTCCGAAGCTCGGGATAAAGACGGTATTCGTCGATCCCGACGACCCTGAAAACTTCAGAAGAGCAATCAACGACCGAACCAGGGCCCTGTATATCGAAACCATCGGAAACCCGGGCATCAACCTGATAGATATCGAACAGGTGGCGGCTATCGCCCATGAGAATAAGATTCCGCTTATTGCTGACAATACCTTTGGAACGCCTTATCTGATAAGGCCTTTCGAGTACGGCGCCGATATCGTGGTCCACTCGGCCACCAAGTTCATGGGAGGGCACGGTACTTCCATAGGCGGCGTCATTGTGGATTCGGGCCGGTTTGACTGGGCGGGAAGCGGCAAGTTCCCCGAGTTCACAGAGCCGGACCCCAGCTATCATGGAATCATATATACCGAGGCATTTGGCCCGGCTGCCTTTATAGCCAAGGCCAGGGTGCAGCTTCTGAGGGACACAGGTGCCTGCATGAGCCCTTTCAATGCCTTTTTGTTGCTGCAGGGGCTTGAGACATTGTCCCTCAGGGTTGAGAGACACCTGTCCAACACCAAAAGGGTTGTGGAGTTCCTGAGCCGGCATCCAAAGGTAAGCTGGGTGAACTATCCGTCCCTTCCCGGGAACAAATACTATGATCTTGCCCGGAAGTATTTCCCCAGGGGTGCGGGTTCGATCTTCACCTTCGGGATCAAAGGCGGCATGGAAGCGGGAATCCGGTTTATCGAAAGCCTCGAACTGTTCTCGCTGCTTGCCAATGTGGCTGATGCCAAATCATTGGTAATACATCCTGCCAGTACGACCCATGCCCAGCTATCTTCCGAGGATCAGCTGGCTGCTGGCGTGACCCCGGACATGATCCGGCTTTCCATTGGAATTGAGGATCCGGAAGACCTTTTGGAGGACCTGGCGCAGGCGCTGGAGAAATGGGGCTGATGGGTCTTATGAGCGGAAAGGATGACACACAAATGTCCAATGGAAAGGTACTTGTGGGCATGAGCGGCGGGGTTGACAGCAGCACCGCGGCGGCCATTCTGAAAGACGAGGGCTATGAAGTCTACGGAGCCACCCTCAAAATGTGGGATGAGCCGGCTGACCCGGAAGCCGTCTCAAAGACCTGCTGTTCCCTGGAAGATGTTGAGGATGCCAGGGCTACCGCCTTCAGGATGGATATTCCCTTTTATGTGCTCAATATGAAAAGCCTTTTTGAAGAAAAGGTGGTTAAATACTTCGTCGATTCGTATCTTGCGGGTGAAACGCCCAATCCCTGCATAGCGTGCAACCAGCATATCAAGTTTGAGGCCATGCTTGCCAAGGCCATGATGCTTGAAATGGATTATATCGCCACCGGCCACTATGCGCGGATTGAGCGTGATGCCGGCACGGGCAGGTACCTCCTTAAAAAGGCGGTTGACCTTACAAAGGACCAGAGCTATGTGCTTTACATGCTAAGACAGGACCAGCTTTCCAGGCTGCTTCTTCCCCTGGGCAGCCTTACCAAGAAGCAGGTGAGGGAGATTGCCCGGGAAAAGGGGCTTATCAATTCCTCGAAACCCGACAGCCAGGATATATGTTTTGTGCGAAACGGCCACTATTCGGATTTTATAAGGCAGTATACAAAAAAGGAAATCCCTGAGGGGACCTTTGTGGATGAATCGGGAAAGGTGCTGGGAAAAAACAAGGGAATATTCGAATATACCATAGGCCAGAGAAAGGGGCTTGGCATCTCGGCCAAATCCCGGCTGTATGTGATCGGCAAGGATGTCAACAAAAATACGGTCGTGCTGGGGCCAAAGGAAAAAACGCTGGTGAAGCGTTTTTATGCTGATGAAGTGAACTATATCGCGATTGACAGGCCTGGGAAGCCCATAAAGGTGTGGGCAAAGACCCGCTATTCCCAGAAAGAGGCCGAAGCCATGCTTCATCCGCTGGAGGATGGCCAGGTCATGATAGAGTACCATGAGCCCCAATCCTTTGTTTCACCGGGACAGTCGGTGGTTTTCTATGACGGGGATGTGGTGCTGGGGGGCGGCATTATCAGGCGGTTTGAGATCCAATGATGAACCGGACCGGCATGAGATGGTATATAATATTCTTGAGGTGAGAATATGGCTAAAATAGCAAAGAACCTGACCGATCTCATAGGGAACACGCCCATGATGGAGCTGGCGAAATACAGCCGGGCCGAGGGGGTGGAGGCAAGGCTCATCGCCAAGCTGGAATACTTTAACCCGGCCGGTAGCGTTAAGGACCGAATAGGTTATGCCATGATCCGTGACGCCGAGGAAAAGGGCCTTATCAACAAGGATACGGTTATAATAGAACCCACCAGCGGCAATACCGGCATAGCATTGGCCTTTGCCGCCGCGGCAAAGGGGTATCGCCTGATCATTACACTTCCTGAAAACTTCAGCATGGAAAGAAGGATGATGATGAAGGCGCTGGGGGCCGAACTTGTGCTCACCCCGGCCAATGAGGGCATGAACGGCGCCATCAAAAAGGCCATGGAACTGGCGGAAGAGATCCCGAATTCCTTCATACCGCAGCAGTTTGAAAACCCGGCAAACCCCGAGATCCACAGGAAAACCACCGCCGAGGAGATCTGGCGTGACACTGGGGGAAAGGTTGATATATTTGTGGCCGGGGTCGGAACCGGCGGAACCCTGACGGGGGTGGGCGAAGTTTTAAAGAGCAGGAACAGCTATATAAAGGTTGTAGCAGTGGAGCCTGCCGACTCGCCGGTATTGTCGGGAGGCAAGAGAGGCCCCCACAAGATCCAGGGCATCGGGGCAGGATTTGTTCCCAAGGTTCTTAATACAGACATCATCGATGAGGTATTACCGGTAAAGAATGATGATGCCTACCAGGCATCAAGAAAGCTTGCCAGGCTTGAAGGGCTCATGGTGGGGATCTCATCGGGAGCCGCGGTATCTGCCGCCGCAGAACTGGCAAGACGACCCGGGAACAAGGGAAAGAATATAGTGATTATCCTTCCCGATACCGGTGAGCGCTACCTGTCTGCCGGATTGTATGAATAAACATATTTTATACCGATTGTCACAACGGGACGGCCCTGAGAATGGACCGTCCCGTTTTTGCCGTATTTCCTGCATCAGAGTGTGGACGACATCATCTGGAAGTTCTCAATAACCCCGCCGGTCACAGGGGCAAGCCCTGACTGAAGAAAGCAGGAACGTATCACCGAGTTCGGGCCGAAGCGCATTCGCAGGATGTCCAGGGCTTCATCGAGGCGCCTCTTCTTCTCGTCGTAGGGTTCAAAAAGCGACAGCTGCAGGCAGCTGCCGGGAACCAGGCCGCTGACCCGCACGCCCATTCCTCTCAAGGGTACGCCGGGCCATATTTCTTCCATAAGCCAGCAGGCCCGTTGGAAGATCTTCATGGTATGGTCGGTGGCGGCGTCAAATTTTTTCTGGTGGGACTGCCCCGTGAGGTCGGCCCGCCTTAAATAGACCGAAACCAGGCGCGCGCAGAATCCCGCCTGCCGCAGCCTCATGCCCACCATCTCACAGAGGGATAGCAGCACTTTACGGGCCTCCTCCAGGCTGTCCACGTCGAAGGGGATGGTGGTGCTGTTGCCGATTCCCTTTATGGGCGGCCCGGCGTCGGGCGATACCGGGCTGTCCTCAATGCCGTTAGCCAGGTCCCGGATGTATGGGCCCCAGCTTTTTAAGTGGGTCCTGAGCAATTCCGGGTCGGCCCGGGCCAGGTCGCCGATGGTAAAGATATTGAGCCGGTACAGCCTGGGCGCCGTTGCCCGTCCCACCATAAACAGCTCCCTGACAGGCAGGGGCCAGAGCTTGCGGATCATATCCTCCCGCGACAGGATGGCATGAACCTTGTCGGGCTTTTTGAGCTCACCGGCCATCTTGGCCAGCAGCTTGTTGTATGAAACTCCCACATTGACGGTAAAGCCCAGTTCGCTTCTGATCCGGCCCTTCAGCCGGTATGCCGCCTCCACCGGATCGCCGCAGATTGCCTCCATCCCCGTATAATCCAGGAAGGCCTCATCTATGCTGTATACCTGCACAAGGGGGGAGAACTCCCTGAGCATGTTAATTAAGGCATTATGGCACATCATGTACAGGTGGTAATTCACCGGGACCACCACAAGCCCGGGGCATTTCTGCCGGGCCGAGAACAGGGTTTCCCCGGTCTGGATGCCGTACTTCTTCGCGGGAATGGATTTGGCCAGCACGATCCCATGCCTGCTTGCCTCATCGCCGCCTATAGCGCTGGGGATTTCCCTTAAGTCTACCGATGCCCCGTGCTGCAGGCGGTATGCCGCCTCCCAGCTTAGATAGGCCGAGTTGACATCGATATGCATGATGATTTTATCCACGGGAACCACCTCAGTTCTATTCTATACCCGAACATATGTTCTTGTAAACCGATAAATTATGGTAGTATCAGAAATATCGTGGGATGGAGTAAGGCAGATGTGAAAAGAAGGTGAAAGGGACGGGAAAGCTGAAGGGAAAGGAAACAGGAAAAGGTAAAGATAAAGACAAAGGCAGGAGCATGTGTGAATGAGAAAGGAAGGCGTGAAGGGGAAGCGCAAATACACAAAAAGGCAGGGGAAAGGACCCTGCCCTTCATATACGGAAGATGAGTTTCTTCTTCACATTCTCATGCCCTGCTGCTGTTGCTGCTGTTGCTGGCCACCGCTGAGCTGGGAATAAACCTGCTGTATCTGGTTCGGCTGGGCCTGTGCGGCGGGCTGGTAATACCCTTTCTGGATGGCGTACTGGGCAAGCCTTTGCTGCCTCTGTTCGTCCGCGTCTCTCATCTGCTGGAATGTTTTTCTAAGCTCCGGGTTGCTGCATTCCGATATGACGTTTGCATAGCCGGTCAGGCTGCTTTTCAGTGAGCTAAGATAATCATTTACCATATCCTTTTCGGTCATCATAAAGCATCATCTCCTTACTGCAAGAATGACATTAATTTCTGCTTATTGGCCTTTGCGTCGTTTGCGTCGGCCTGAAGCATCTGCTTGAGCGTCTGGTCCTGGCACTGCTGCGCATAGGTTTCCAGCTTCTTTACGCAGGTATCATGAGCCCCTATCATATGTCGCAAGTTCTGCAGTTCCAGTTCGTTGATGTGTGACATAATGCATGCTCCTTTCTTTTCAAATAGTCGTTATTTAGTTTTTATAAAAAGGCGAAAATTATTCAGGTAAGAAAAATATCGAATGACGTGCCTTACGCGGCCAGTCCAATTAGATTTTTATGGTATTAATTATTCTGGTTATTGTTTTATAATGGTATAATGTAATGGAAAAAAGGATTGTTGCGGAGGTTATCCTATGGAATTGAGCAAAAAGGACAGATTGATGCTGATAAACCAATACAGGATCCTTTCTATACTGAATCCTGACGGAGCAAGCAGCTACAATATCCGTATAAAGATGCTCGAGGAAGGCTATTCCCTGCATTATGACGAAATGGTCAACTGGATTAACGACGGGATGAGCAGGGAGGAGTGCCAGGAGATAATTGATATCCTGGAAATGTACCGATGCCTGTGGCACTCTTTCAAAAAACTCAGGGACAAAGGAAGCATCAAGAAGAAACATGTCAGGTTTCCAGGATTTGATGCCAAGGATGAGGAAAAGCAGCTCAACTATGCCGAATATGTTATGTACAGCCTGAACAGGTATAAGGAATTCCACCAGAGAAGAAGGCTCCCCAATCACGACAGCTACAAGCCAATGCTTCGCCATTACAGAGCCATGCTGAGCGTTTGGAACAGCCTGGGCAACAGGAGGCTTTTAAGCGGGGAGGAAATTATCCAGATCCTCAATGGGGAGATGATTGTTCCGGATGTTGACGATGATGTATATGTGCGAATGACTGTCCCTGTTCAGCATGAAGGGCTGCCCATAGCCGAAGATTTTTCTGAAGATAAAGAAGATCTTGATGATCATGATGCGTACGATCTTGCCGAAGATGAAGAGGAAGATATGTATGATGAACAGGATGCGGACGAGGAGGAAGATGAAGGTATAAGGGAAGAAGAGGAAGCAGAGGCGGCTAGGGAGGATTCACGGGTAGCCGGTATAGATGCCGGGAAGGAAGAGGCATCCGGAGGCGAGGAAGCCGCCGCGATCCATGATGGCTATGAAATCGATGAAGCAGACGAACCTGAAGAAGAGGAATTATGAGAACATATATTTTTTGTGCATGACTTCACGGCCGATTTCCATGCAGGGAAAAATGAATAAAAAAACAAGCGGAATTCAGAACACTGAAATCCGCTTATTTACTTGGTCGGAGTGACTGGACTTGAACCAGCGACCTCTTGCACCCCAATTTTGCAGCCTATATGGCATTGTGTGGAATCAAGAGGAACCGATTCAGAAAATATAGGTTTAAAACGGCATTTGCGTTCCATTTTATTACATTTCAAAATATCTAATCTACCATGAATGTAAACCGTACTGCTGTATTTATTGCTGTATGAAAACGACTGATGTTTTCTACCCTG
>JAAYFY010000033.1 GCA_012728015.1 Clostridiaceae bacterium
ATGAGAAAAGGGCGGCTGCTGTTTGAGCGAAGCGAGTTCAGCCGACCCTCATTCGAGTGGTTGATGTTTCGCAGCCGTGCAGCACAGCGGCCGGGCTTTACGGGATTCCTGCAAACATTTTGATTCTTTTTTTCGTACAGTCTGCCGTCCCCTGTGTATATCATTGACTACTATGACTCCATATGGATTCTTGCCGGAAAGCCTGAAAACTACCTTGAAACCGAGGAATTTGCGAGGGTCCGGGAGATCATTGATATCACCAACCGGGATCTTATAACCTTCGATATTGTGTACACGTCGGACATATTGTCAATACCGCGTTTCAATGAAGGAAACATGGCGATCATGGAAGGCCGTGCCCTGACCAGGGAAGACACCAGCGCCTGCGTGGTCAACGCAGCCCTCATGGAACAACGGCCTCAAGATCGGAGACAGGATCACGGTAGATCTCTGTGATAAGCTGATATTGCAGCATGGAGAGATGGGTGCCACGGCGGTCATACCGGAACGGTACGGGAAGCCCGTAAAGACCGTGGAACTCGAAATAGTGGGATCATACCTTGATGTGGATGCGCAGTATGTGCGTGATGGAGAGAACTGGTGGTGCTATACGCCAAATACCATATTCGTACCGTCATCCCTCCTGCCTGTGGAGCCGCCGGCGGACCACGAGATTAGGCCCGGGGAATTTAGCTTAGTGATAGACGATGCTTACCAGATAGAAGCATACCTTGAGGCGGCGGAACCCCTGGCAAAGGAGATGGGGATAACACTTCGCTTTTCCGATAAGGGCTGGATGGGGCTTAAGGACAGCATTGACACCAGCAAGGCCACATCGCTTATAACGACAGCCCTTTATATAGGAGCGGCCGCTGTTGCGCTGCTTCTAACGTCATACCTGTACATAGGGCGCCAGAAAAAGGCTTATGCCATCATGCGCGCTCTGGGTACACCGCGAAAAAAGGCGAGGAACGCTCTGGCGCTGCCACTTGCTGTGCTGTCGGTTGCGGCCATACCCTCGGGAGGCATAGCAGGGATGGTCTACGCGTCCAGAACCCTTTCTGATGCACTGAATGAACTGGCCGCGATAATGGAGAACTATACGCCCGATGTATCGCTGCCGGCCGGCGTGATGGTCCTTTGCCTGGTGTGTGAAGTATTGCTGCTTACTGGTCTTGCGGCGCTGTTCATGAGAAAACTTGCAAAGATGCCTCCGCTGGCCCTGCTGCAGGGCGATGCGGTACGTGTGAAGGCGAAGAAAGCCAGGAAAAAGGCCATGCAGGCTGCGATGGACGAATCAACCCCGGTACCGCAACTGACCCTTTCATTTCCCATAAGCCGGGATCTCCCCAGGGGTGGAAACTACAGCCCGGCAAGGCATGTATCCCGCTATATCCTGCGCCACATGAGCCGTGCGGGATGGAGAACGGTGATCGCCGTGGTTCTGGCGTTTCTGCTTACGGGAGCCATGGGCCTTTTTGCTCTCACGAGGCAGTCCTACAAGGAAATGTTTGACAGAACTGAGGTGAAAGGAACCCTTAACAACTATTCATCGAGTGCCATCATGAAGGCTTCCCGATCCGGGCTGATGAAAGACCTGTATTACAACGGCGGCTTTTGGGTCCTTTTGAATGAGATACCTGCCGGAGCGGGCTATTTCTTTGCCATCACCAATGATATCGACCGCTATATTCAAAGTATTTCGCCCTTTGAATACGGCATTGATTATACCGAAGGCTGTGATTCCTCGCTGTTTTCGGAAAATGTACCCTGGTGCGTCATGGGAGAGTTGCTGGCAGAGATGTACGGGGTCAAGCCCGGTGATACTGTAACCCTGATAAGTTGGGAAGGGTATTTGGTACTGTCAGATATGTATGAGGATCGGGACGAGCTTGTATCACAGATGAAGACGAAAAGCCAGGAGTTTAAGGTGGCCGGCCTGGTAAAGACTGAGGATACTCGTATCAGTAAAGCGTTTATATTTGCGCCATTAAGCGAAACCGCAGAAAGGACAAGTCAGTACATCGAATACCCGTTCCCTGTGGAAGTAGCCGAATTTGCACTGATGGATAAAGAGAATCCCCAAAGGCTTATCAGCTATATTAAGGAACTGGCGATGGATGACAGAAAATACACCGATACCCTGGCGTACGAAATGGACACCACCGAGCTGGACAACGTGAGGCGCATGCGGGATATGCTGAACATGCTGTTCCCCATTGCCACTGCGGCGGTGATACTGATAGGTCTTATCGCACCGGTGATGATCATCATGCAGTCGTCGAGGGAGGCCGCAATAATGCGGATACTGGGTACCACGAAACGGCGTTCCCGCTGCATGCTGGCCATAGAGCAGATATGCCTGTGCATCCTGGGCCTTGTTATAGCCGGCATCGGGCTTGCGATTTACGATGCAGGCCTGTTTACAAGGAGTGCTGACACGCTGATTTTATGCGGTGGGCTGTACATTGTGGCCTGTGCCCTGGCCGCATCCACTACGGCTGCCATGGCTACCCGTCGCAAAGCGCTGGAACTGTTGCAGGTTAAGGAATAAAATCAGGGGGACGGTTCTGCTGGCTTGACCAAACAGGGTGAAGCAATCTCTATTTCGTATATAGAAAGATTTTTATGAATATGCCTTTAGGCAGTGACCGGCAACATCAGGCAGCGATACTGCACTAAAAGAAAGGAAGGGTATAAATGTCCACATTGACGCTTACCAATGTTTCATACACATACCGCGGCGCGAAAAAACCCGCGGTTTCCAATGTGAACTGTTCCTTTGAACCGGGCAGGCTGTATGCCATAATCGGTCCCAGCGGTTCGGGTAAATCCACGCTGCTGTCCATGATGGCGGGTCTCGACCTGCCGACAGAAGGCACCATAGCCTTCGATGGACAAAGCATTGCCGATATGGATCTGGACCGCTACCGCCGTGAATGCATAGCCATGATCTTTCAGATGTTTCATCTGTTCCCGCTGCTTACGGTCCTGGAGAACGTATGTTATCCCATGGAGCTTTGCGGCGTAAAGCCTGCTGATGCGAAACCGCACGCCGAGCGCCTTCTGAAAAGCGTGGGAATAACGAAGAGCAGATGAAGCGCTTTCCGTCACGCCTGTCGGGCGGTGAGCAGCAACGCGTGGCCATAGCACGGAGCCTTGCAACGGGCGCGAAGAACTTCTTGGTGATGAGCCCACGGGCAACCTGGATGTGGCCAACACCAACAACATTATGGAAATATTGAAAGCCCTGGCCCATCAGGAGGACTATTGTGTTGTTATCGTCACCCATGACCTCGATGTCGCGGAAGCTGCCGATGTTGTATACAGGATGAAGGATGGCGTACTGACCCTGCAAAAATCATAGTTACCGGTGTATATAGGCCAAGGGGACAGTTCTGCTGGTTTGCGTTTGCCCAAACAGCAGAACTGTCCCCTTGGCTTTCCTTGGCTTTGATTTTTACCTTGCTCCAAACTTGTAGATGGTAATATGATGGTAGACTTCACCTGCCCTGAGGATGGGCGAAGGGAAGTGGGTGTGCTTCATGGAATTGGGAAAGTACTGGGTTTCCAGGCACAGCCCGCTATGCTTTCGGTAATGTGTGCCGCCCTTACCTTTAACATTAACGTGGTTCCCTGAATAGAACTGCACTCCGGGCTTGGTGGTATAAACCTCCATGAAACGGCCGCTTTGAGGATCATACAATTCCGCAGCCTTCTCAGGGGCTTTCCCGCTCACGTCCAGGACAAAGTTGTGGTCATAGCCGCTTCCAAACTTCATCTGTTCATCGTCCATGCATTCCAGCAGGCCTTTCCCGACTGCCTTCATCTTTGTAAAATCAAAGGGGGTTCCGGCCACATCGCGTATCTCCCCCGTGGGCAGGCAGGCCTCGGATATGGGGGTGAACCTGCGGGCATTGATCATGAGCTGGTGGTTGTGAATGTTGCCTGAATCATGACCGGACAAATTGAAATATGCGTGGTTGGTCAGGTTGACCACCGTATCCTTGTCTGATACCGCATGGTAATCTATAACCAATTCATTACGGTCATTGAGGGTATAGGTTACTGTTACGTCCAGGTTGCCCGGATAGTTCTCTTCCATATCGGGGCTCAGGCATCTCAACCGGAGGCTTTCCTGCCCGGAATCGCCAATTATTTCAGAAGACCAGACCTTTTTATCAAACCCTTCGAGCCCGCCATGGAGCTGATTTTTGCCTTCATTGGGGTTGAGTTTGTACAACACGCCATTGAGGGTGAACGATGCGTCCTCCAGACGGTTGGCATGGCGTCCGATTATGGCGCCGAAGAATGGGTGTGGATGGATATAATCCTCAAAGTTATCGAAACCCAGTGTGACATCTTTATTGTTTCCGTCCCTGTCAGGCACATACAATGAAACAATAATGCCTCCATAGTTGGTGATTTCAGCTTTCATTCCATTGCTGTTGACCAGGGTATACAGGAAAACTTCCTGGCTATTTGTCTTTCCAAAAGGTTTTTTGGTAATTCTCATGATAGCTTTGCCTCCTTGCGGATTATTGATAAATCTTCCAGTTACTATTATAACAAAACAGACTCATAGAGAATACTGAATATAGAGAACCGGGCCGGGTGAAGATTGCTACATAACGCTGAATTTGCTGAGCTGTGTTTTACAGAAATGAATATGTGGTCTATAATGTGATGGGCGATAGCAATTTACCGGGAATGTTTTTTAATAAGCAAAAATAACCATATGGGGGACATGCGGATATGATTCAGAAGACTTATTCTATCGGCGGTGAGCATGAAATACCGGTGGGGCCTCTTGGGATTATACCCATGCAGGGGACCCATGAACTGGCGATGCTGGTGAACCATCATCTGGTAAGGATGAGGAAAAGCCAGTTTTCCGAGGAAAATCCCATGAGCCAGCACTATCTGAAGGAATCCTATATAATTTCCGCATCCTGTCCCAGGTTCAGTACTGGCGACGGCAAGGGTGTTATACATGAATCGGTGCGCGGCTATGACATATATATCATTTCGGATGTGGGTAATTACAGCTGCACATACAAGATGTTCGGGGAAGAATGCCGCATGAGCCCTGATGACCATTTCCAGGATATTAAAAGGATAATCTCAGCAATAGGCGGAAAGGCCAGGAGGATAAACCTGATAATGCCCATGCTGTATGCGGGGAGGCAGCATAAACGCGTTTCCAGGGAATCCCTGGACTGCGCCATAGCCCTCCAGGAGCTTGAGGACCTGGGGGTTGAGAATACCCTTACCTTTGACGCCCATGACCCCAGGGTTCAGAATGCCATTCCCATAAAGGGCTTTGAGAATATACTTCCCACCTATCAGATTATAAAGGCCCTTGTAAACAGTGAGCCCGATCTTAAGATAGACAAATCGGGAATGATGGTGGTAAGCCCTGACGAGGGCGGTCTTACAAGAAACATCTATTATGCCAACGTGCTGGGGCTGGATTTGGGCATGTTCTACAAACGCCGTGACCTGACCAGGCTGGTGAACGGGAAGAACCCCATCATAAGCCATGAGTTCCTTGGAGAATCAGTTGAGGGGAAAAGTGTTTTAATCATTGATGATATACTGTCCTCCGGTGATTCGGTTATTGATATTGTAAAGGAACTGGAAAAACGGAAGGCAGCGAAAATATACGTGGGCATCACCTTTGCCCTGTTCACCGAAGGGCTGGACAAGTTCCATGACCTGTATGAACGGGGGATGCTGACGAGATTATTCTCCACAAACCTGACCTACAGGAAGGAAGAATTGAAAAAGGTTCCCTGGTATGTGGAGGTGGATATGTCCAAGTTCCTTGCGCTGCTGATCAATACCCTCAATCATGACTGCTCCCTAAGTTCTCTCCTGGATCCTACCGAAAAGATCCATACCCTTATGGAACGCCGCAACGCAAAGAAAAAATAAGGCTGGTCCAGCCTATGATGAGGTGGTCAATATACAGGATAAAGGTTCCCTATACTTTGAGAATCCCATTCTGCCGGGATTTTATCCCGATCCGTCCATATGCCGTGCGGGTGAGGACTATTACCTGGTAACGTCAAGCTTTGCCTATTACCCCGGAGTTCCGATTTTTCACAGCCGGGATCTGGTCCACTGGGAGCAGATAGGCCATGTTCTTGACAGGCCTTCCCAATTGGACCTGGACGGTGTGGAGCATTCTCAGGGGATCTATGCCCCCACCATACGATACCATGACGGCCGGTTCTATATGATCACCACAAATGTCACCAAGGGCGGAAACTTCATTGTGACCTCGGAAAAGCCTGAGGGCCCCTGGTCCGATCCATACTGGCTGGCCGATGCGCCGGGAATCGACCCCTCACTGTTCTTTGATGATGATGGACGATGCTACGTGACGGGTACCTGGGAGGTGCCTGAAGGGCCTGCCTACTACGGCGATAACGAGATATGGATGAGGGAACTAGATCTTGATACCATGACCCTTAAAGGCGAACGTTTCGGGCTCTGGCGCGGGGCGCTGAAAAACGCCATATGGCCAGAAGCCCCTCATATATATAAGAAAGACGGGTATTACTATCTTATGATAGCCGAAGGCGGGACCGATTTCCACCATTCGGTGACCATTGCTAGAAGCCGCGATATTACAGTACCTTATGTAGGCTGCCCGTCCAATCCCATTCTGACCCACCGGCACCTGGGAAGAAATTATCCCATTGTCAATGCCGGTCATGGGGACCTGGTGGAGACTCAGAACGGGGAATGGTGGATGGTGCTTCTTGCTTCCAGGCCTTATGGCGGGTACTACCGGAACCTTGGCCGTGAGACCTTTCTTGTTCCTGTAATCTGGGAGGATGGATGGCCGGTGGCAAGTCCCGGAACCGGGAAGGTTGAATTCTCCTACCCATATCCCGACCTTCCCCGGTGGGAGATTGAGCCTCCCGCTGCCGTGGACCATTTTGACAAAAGCAGCCTTGATCCTTGCTGGATGTTTTTGCGCACTCCGAGGGAAGAGTTCTGCAGCCTGACAGAGCGCCCGGGTTATCTGCGGCTTAAGGTAAGGCCCAAAAGACTTACCGAGCTTGCGAATCCAAGCCTGGTATGCAGGCGCCAGCAGCACATGAGCTTTACTGCGAGAACGGTTCTTGAGTTTGTTCCGGACCCGGGCGAAGCGGCGGGAATGGTCCTGCTCCAGAGCGACCGCTACCATTACAGGATGGAGTATGCCCTCGAGGATGATCAGACCATGGTCCGCCTTGTTCGGTGCATGGACGGCATCGAAACGATAATCAACGCCGTTTCCTGGCGCTCGGACCGTTTTGAGATGATGATAATGTCCCGGGACCAGGATTACAGCTTTTACTTCGGGGATGGCGAGGAGAAGATACCGCTGGCGCAAAATGTTGACGGCAGGATATTGAGCACCGATGTGGCAGGGGGGTTCGTGGGCACCACCATAGGCCTTTATGCCTCGGGTAATGGCCGGGAGAGCCTTAATACCGCTGATTTCGATCTTTTTGAATACCGGGTTGTCCTTTAATCAGATTCTAATCTTTCTTATATCTCCCCTTTAGGATTGGAGTATAGAATAAATAATGGAGCGCTATCCAGGGAGGGTATGCTGCCCGGGCCGGTATAATCCTTAGAAATACTGGGGTGAACCGGGCGACCAATGGTTTGAGAGTTTATCATGAAGCGGGATAAGGATGAAAACAATAATTGTTGCCATAAACGCCAAATACGACCATGAAAACCTGGCAGCCTGGTACCTGAAAGCCGCCTGCCTGAAAAGCCAGGTGGACGTTACTGTTCTTAAGTACTCCATAAATGATTCTCACCAGAAGATCTGGTCGGAAATAATGGATGAGGAGCCTGATGTGGCGTGCTTTTCATGCTATATCTGGAACCGCGCGCTGGTCCAGGACCTCATATCGGACATAAAAAAGGTCCGGCCTGAGACCGTGATTGTTGTAGGCGGCCCGGAAGTCTGCTATGAAGGCGCGGAGGATGATTTCAGGTCATATGGGGCTGATTATGTCATCCAGGGAGAGGGGGAGGGCCGGCTTCCCCGGCTGCTACTACAGCTTGACGGCCGGATGGCGGGCGAAGTTGTTTCACAGCCTGGTAAATACCCGGAAGATGGGGAATATGTCTCACCATTCGTGCCCGAGTACCTGGAACGGATCAGGGACAGGATAGCATATATTGAATCGTCCAGGGGCTGCCCTTACAATTGCTCCTATTGCCTGTCCTCCATAGACAGGGGGCTTCGCCTCTTTCCACAGGAGGAGGTTTTCAGGGGCATCAATGCGCTGGTTGAGGCGGGGGCAAGGGTTATCAAGTTTGTGGACCGTTCCTTCAGCGTGAACAGGCAGCATTCCCTGGAGATATGGAAATACATTAAAAGGTTCTCATCTGATAATGTAACCTTCCATTTCGAGATAAACCCGGACCGGCTGAGTGGTGAACAGATGGAGATCCTGTCATCCATGCCGAAGGGCCTGGTGCAGGTTGAGGCGGGAATCCAGTCCACCAATCCGGAAACGCTGCGGGCAGTGTCCAGAACAATGGATACTGGTATAGCCCTTGAAAACCTAAAAAGAATAATGTCCTGGGGCAACATCCATGTCCACACCGATTTGATCGCCGGTTTGCCCCATGAGGATATGGATTCCATCAGGAAATCCTTCAACGCGGTTTATGGTGTGAAGGCGCACCATCTCCAACTGGGTTTCCTGAAGCTGCTTCCCGGCACCAGGATCAGGATTGAGGCTGGGAAGCACAATTACCTGTATAGGAGCTACCCGCCCTACGAGGTTTTGTCCAACCGATATATGACAGCCAGGGAGATTACAATACTCAAGGGGATAGAGGAGGCGCTGGACCGCTTCTATAACCCGGGAAGACTGAAATTCACGCTGGAATACGAGGAAACACTGTTCCCCTCGGCCTTTGATATGTATCTCAGCCTGAGCCGGTGGCTTAAAGAGAAAGGTCTGTTGTTCATGCCTTTCTCAGCCATAAGGCTTTACGAGCTGTTCCGGGATTTCTCCCTGGAAGCGGGGGCTGATCCCGAGATCCTTGAGAGCCTCCTGTGCCTGGATTATTGCTGCTCCCTCAAGACCACTGCCATCCATGAATCCCTGCTGAAGGGCGGAGAAAGGAAAACCGGACCGGTAATACTGGAGCCGACAGATTTCGCCGACAGGGAATGGATTGAGTCTGTGGGGAGGAACCGGTTCAGGAGAAGGTTCATAGGCCTTGAGTGTTACTGCCCTGTGATAAACCGAAATAAGACTGAATATAAGAGAAGTAGGGCAGTGGTGGATACGAAAACGGTTGACCCCGTAACCCGAAGGGCCGTTATAACCATTGGCTGAATATACTTTACATGGCAATTTTGTACGTGTAGAATGAACTTACCGAAGCTTTATTATCATTGGCTTTATTCATAAATCAGCGGATATGTGTCCGATCATATATTGGTGGTGAAATAGTTGGAAGCTGTTTTAGGAAAAATAGGATCTGTTTTATTAGGGGTAGGGGGCATTGCGGTCGTGCTGATCGTGCTGCTTGTCGTGATCATTATTGCGTCAATAAGGAGGAGGGACGATTTTGTCAACGTCGACAGCGCGACCCGGCAGGAGATCGACAGCACCATAAAGACCGGAAGAAGGCTGACCCTGGCCATGAGACAGGCCTCACACCGGCTCATGCAGGTGGAGATAAAAAAAGAGATAGAGGGCCTGTGTAAAATTGCCGAATCCATGTTTGAAATGCTCAGGAAGGATCCCAATGATCTGCGCATTGTCAAGCAGTTTATAACATATTATCTTGAACCCACCCACAAAATTGTCCTGAAATATGTTGAACTGGCCACAACCCGGCCCATGCCGGCCGATGCCGTCAGCATACTGGATAAGACCGAGAAATCCTTTAAGAGTATTCGTACCGCTTTCCTCCAGCAGAAGGAAAAGATGCTCGCCAACGATGTGATGGATCTGGATACTGAAATAAAAGTCTTCGAAACCATTTCCAGAAACATGAGCATGGATGGGGACTCCGGAAAGGATAAAAACCCGCCCCCGGTTTCCACAAGCGGGCAGAAGTAGGGATTGTTAATCGGCAAAGCATTTGGTAAAATGAGTATGTTATCTTAGTCAGGAAAGGTTGGTTAGGATATGGATGCACAGATACAAACCTCCCCGGCCCAGCCGGCTGCCGCAACCGACAACTATGATGTGAACAGATGGAATGAGATGACCCCTGAAGAGCAGCAGAAGGTCATTGAACTCTCCAAGAAGATCGATGTGAAAGATTCCCAGGCAGTGATACAGTATGGCGCCCTTGCCCAAAACGAGGTATCCAAATTTTCCGACGCAATCCTCGGTCAGATCCGGGCTAAGGACAGCGGTGAGGTGGGTACTGTACTTACCGACCTCTTGACCAGGGTGCAGGAAGTGGACGTGGACAGCCTGGATCCAAACAAGCAGGGTTTCTTTGACAGGCTGTTCGGAAATATTAAAAGGGAAACCGGCAAATTCATGGCCCGTTACGAAAAGCTGAGCGTTCAGATCGAAAAGATCATTGATCAGCTGGAACGCGCCAAGCTCCAACTCATCAGGGATATTACCGCCCTGGATACCATGTACGCCAAAAACCTGGAGTACCTGAAGGAACTGGATATATATATCATGGCCGGTTCGCTGAAGCTTAAGGAACTCACCGACAAGGTTCTTCCCGAGATCAGGGAAAAGGCCGAGAGGACTGGGGACCCTGTGGATGCCCAGAAGGTTAAGGATATGTCAGAGCTTATCTCCAGGTTTGAAAAGAAGATCCACGACCTGAAGCTGACCAGGATGATTGCCATCCAGACCGCTCCTCAGATCAGGCTGATACAGAACAATGACCAGACCCTTGTGGAGAAGATCCAGAGTTCCATAATGAATACCATACCTCTCTGGAAGAACCAGATTGCCATTGCCATCACGATGCTGCGCCAGCAGAGCGCGCTGCGGCTTCAGAAGGATGTAACAAAGACCACAAATGATCTTCTGGCCAGAAACGCTGAAATGCTCAAGACCAGCTCTATTGAAATTGCCAAGGAAAGTGAGCGCGGCATAGTGGAGATTGAGACCCTTAAGAAGGTTAATGAAGACCTGATGACTACCCTGGAGGAAACCATAAGGATCCAGCAGGAGGGCCGCGCAAAGAGGCAGCAGGCCGAGATCGAGCTAAGGCACATGGAGGAGGATCTCAAGAGGAAGCTTATCGATCTGCGCGACCGCACATAGGTATTAGAATTCAGATGTTAGGCATGAGGTATAATCGATGCGGCTTTTGAAGCCGCATTTTTATTGGGCGCATAGGGGAACCAGGGGGACAGTTCCTGTGGCCAATGCAGGAGATTGCTTCGTCGGCTTCGTCTTCTCGCAATGACACACCGGACTGTCAACGCGAGCGGAAGCCCTTCTTTTATATCATTGCGAGCAAGCGTCAGCGCAGCGCGGCAATCTCTTAACTGTTTCGCCAGTTATTTCGTGGTTTAGCGCGCTGTTCAATCTCTCCATAGCTCTGCTCCCCGATGGGCATATTTAAGCCTCCTTGTGATGATGCCAAAATGATCTGTTGGCGTATAAAACCTGGAAAGCAGGCCGATAATGGAAACAGGATCAATCCTCCGCGAATAATCCCCATCGGCCGACCGAGGATTATACCCAGCCGGAACCATTGCAGGGCTTGCGGCGCAGCCGCCGGCCGGTGTTGACACGCTGGCACTCATGGCATATAATCTATTAAGCATATAGCCGAACAAGAATTATAAAGCGATGACCGGTACGAGTAGGATTTCCGAAACCTTGCAGAGAGTGGGGAACGGGTGGGAGCCCCGCAGGGAACGGGGTCTGAAGATCAACCGCGAGCTGCAGCCTGAAAAGCCCGAAAGGCTGATTAAGGTGAGCCGGAATGAGTCCGTTATCCTCAAACAAGTGGTCCCGTAACCATTGGCGGGTTATGGGGCAATTTGGGTGGTACCACGGAAAGCAGAGCCTTTCGTCCCATTGGACGATGGGCTTTTTTATTGATACTAAAAGCCCTGACGGGGCTGTTACCGTAAAAACAATAAATGAACTAGATTTGGAGGTATTCAGATGGCAGTTGACTACGGAAAGACACTTAACCTGCCGAAAACTGATTTCCCGATGCGGGGCGGGCTTCCTGAGAAGGAGCCTCAGATCCTGGAGGAATGGCAGAAAAAGGATGTTTATCATAAAAGGCTTGAGCGTAACCGAAATTCGGGCAAGAAATTTGTGCTCCATGACGGCCCCCCCTACGCCAATGGCGGTATCCATATGGGGACCGCGCTGAATAAGGTACTCAAGGATATCATTATGCGTTATTATGACATGAAAGGCTATTATACGCCCTATATCCCCGGTTGGGATACCCATGGCCTTCCCACCGAGCAGCAAGCTATCAAGGAGAGGGGCATGAACCACCATGAGGTGGGACCGGTGGTTTTCAGAAAGGCCTGCAAGGAGATCGCATGGAAATACCTGAACATTCAAAGGGATGCCTTCAAGCGCCTTGGGGTAATAGGCGACTGGGATAACCCATATATAAGCTACCTGCCTGAGTATGAAGCCAGGCAGATAGCTGTTTTCGGGCAGATGGCAAAGGAGGGCTGCATTTATAAAGGCATGCGCCCGGTATACTGGTGCCCGTCTTGTGAGACCGCCCTTGCCGAGGCCGAGATAGAATATGCTGAGGACACTACAAATTCCATCTATGTTAAATTCCCTGTGACCGACGACAAGGGTAAGCTCAGAGGGATTACCGATTCCCTTGATAACCTGTATGTGGTCATCTGGACCACCACCCCCTGGACCCTGCCGGGCAACATGGCCGTGTGTCTGAATCCTGATTTCGTTTACGTGGTCATGGAGGTCAACGGTGAACGCTATATAGTCGCAAAGGACCTGGCTGAGAGCGTGGCAGCCGCCGTGGGGATCGACGAATACAGGATCATGGGGGAGCTCATGGGATCCGAACTGGAGTATGCGGTCTGCAGGCATCCGTTCCTGGAAAGGGATTCCCTGATCATTGTCGGCGACCATGTCACCCTGGACGCCGGTACGGGATGTGTTCACACCGCGCCCGGCCATGGCGCCGAAGACTTCGAAGTATGCAGGAATTATCCCGAACTGGAAACCCTGGTGCCCGTTGACGACAAGGGGTTCCTTACAAAGGACGCCGGGCCCTTCGAGGGGCTGTTCTATGAAAAATCCAACAAGGCGATCCTGCAGCTGTTAAGGGAGAAGAACCTGCTTCTGGCTGAAGAGGTTATCACTCACCAGTACCCCCATTGCTGGCGCTGTAAAGACCCGGTCATTTTCCGGGCAACCGAGCAGTGGTTCATCTCCATCGACAAGTTCAAGGACGCGGCCCTGAAGGCTATAAAGGAAGTCCGTTGGATCCCGGGATGGGGTGAGGAGCGGATTTCCAAGATGGTGGAAGACAGGGGAGACTGGTGTATTTCCCGCCAGCGCGTCTGGGGTGTTCCCATTCCCATATTCTATTGCGAAGGCTGCGGCAGGGAAATCATCGATGATGTAACCATAAAAGCCGTCCAGGATCTTTTTGCCAAAGAGGGCTCCGATGCCTGGTTCATCCATGAGGCTTCCGAGATCCTGCCAGAGGACTATGCCTGCAGCTGCGGAGGCCGCAGTTTCAGGAAGGAACAGGACATTATGGATGTATGGTTTGACTCCGGGTCATCCCACGCTGCTGTGGCCGAGCCCAATCCGGAACTGGGCTGGCCTGTGGATATGTATCTCGAGGGAAGCGACCAGCACAGGGGATGGTTCCAGTCCTCGCTCCTGACCGCGGTTGCCACAAGAGGCCGCGCCCCGTTCAGGCAGGTCCTGACCCACGGATATGTGGTGGACGGGCAGGGCAAGAAGATGAGCAAGTCCCTGGGCAATGTCATCGACCCGATGGATGTCTGCAAGCAGTATGGCGCTGATATACTGAGACTTTGGGTATCTTCCAGCGATTACAAGACCGATATCCGCATCTCCAAAGAAGGCTTCAAGCAGCTTTCAGAGAGCTACCGCAAGATCAGGAATACCGCCAGGTTCCTGCTTGGGAATATCCATGATTTCAACCCGGCCGAGCACACCGTGCCATATTCCGAGATGGAGGAACTGGACCGTTGGGCGCTTATGAAGCTCAACAGGCTGGTGGATAAGATTGAAAGGGCCTACTCCGAATATGATTTCCATGTGATGCTCTACGCCATCCATAATTTCTGCACGGTGGACATGTCCAATTTCTACCTCGACGTGACCAAGGACAGGATGTATGCCTCAAAGGCTGACAGCAGGGAACGCCGTTCAGGACAGACAGCCATGTACATCATCCTGGATACCCTGACCAGGCTCCTTGCTCCCGTGCTGGTTTTCACCAGCGAGGAGATTTGGAAATACATTCCCCATGACGAGAAGGACAATCCCGAGAGCGTCATGCTTAATGACTGGCCGGAGGTCAATCCCGAATACGAGGACCAGGCCCTTGCCGAAAAATGGGACAGGATCCTGGAGGTCCGCGAAACCGTCCTGAAGGCATTGGAGGACGCAAGAAACGAAAAGCTCATCGGACAGTCCCTGCAGGCGAAGGTGATCCTTAAGGCAGACAAGCGGCTTTATGATTTCCTTGAAAGCGTAAAAGAGCTTTTGCCCACAGTCTTCATCACCTCCCAGGTGGTGCTGGAGCCCAGGGACGAGAATGGCCTTGAGGCGGTTGTAAAACTTGCCGACGGCCAGAAGTGCGAACGCTGCTGGGTGTACTCCGGAACTGTGGGACAAAGCCATGATCATCCCACCCTTTGCGAGCGCTGCGCAAACACGATTTAGCGGGCGAAGAGGTCCAAAGATCATAAGAAGGCGGCTGGAACCAGTAATCCGGCCGCTTTATCAGTTTTCTCGCTTTACAGGGTGTTCTCCAGGAAAAAGCTGGATGGCACTCATTGCCAGCTTTATGGTATCATATATTCAATGCTGATAAAGCCCGCTGCTTGTGTGGATAATACTTTAGAACGACATGGGGCTTTTATAACAAAAAGCACAGGCAAGCAGGGGACGAACAGGACCGAATCGAGGTGTATTGTATGGAATGCCGCGACTTGTTGAAAAAGCTTTGCAGCATAGATGCCGTAACCGGAAGGGAAGACGCGGCTGCTCAAGCCATATCGGGCATATTGTCGGATTATTGTAACGAGGTTAGGGTTGATGCCTTTTATAACGTGATCGGGCTGAAGAAGGGACACGGGGAAAACCCGCGCAATGTCCTTGTTACCGCCCACTATGACCAGATCGGACTGATTGTCACAGGAATTGACGAAAATGGTTTTCTAAGGTTTACCAACATGGGAGGAGTTGATCCCAAAACCCTGGCCGCCCAGGAAGTAGCTGTCCACGGCAGAAAGGAAATCCATGGTGTGATCGGCTCAAAACCGCCCCACCTGACTTCCCCCGAGGATGCGGATAAGCCTGTGAAAATGGAGGACATGCTCATCGACATCGGATACGATGAAAAACAAGCCCGAAAGCTGGTATCGGTGGGCGATGTGGTATCCTTTAAGTTCCCGGTCCTTGAACTGAAGAATAACAGGATGGCCGGGAGAAGCATGGATAACCGTAGCAGCGTGGCAGCTTTGGTGGAGATGCTCAAGGAGCTCAAGCGAATCCGGCACCGGGACAATGTTTATGCGGTGGCCACCGTCCAGGAGGAGTCCGGCCTGGTGGGAGCCTTTATGACCGCATGGAACCTGAAACCGGATCTGGCCATAGCCATAGACGTCTGCCACGGGGATATGCCCGACGCCCCCAGCGATGAAAGTTTTCCCCTGGGAAAGGGGGTTGCCGTTGCGGTAGGTCCCATATTGAGCCGGCATCATACCCGGGCATGTATGAGGCTTGCCCGGCGGGAGAGGATTCCATACCAGGTCGACGCTGAGGAAAAGGATACGGGAACCGAAGCGGCGGTTTATTCTTCGGCGCTGGAAGGCATCCCGACACTGCTTTTGTCCATTCCGGCCAAGTACATGCATACAACGGTAGAGATGGTCAGCCTGGACGATATCGAGGCAGCTGCCCGGCTGGCGGCCCGCTATATCGCTTTCAGGGATGAACTGGATCAGGAGGGCAATTCCAATGACTAAGCAGGGCAAACTTAAGGCCTCAAGGGAATATCCCGAAAGCCTTATTGATACATTGAAAAAGCTTACGATGCTGGACGGGGTTTCAGGCGATGAAAAACCCGTGAGGGATTTCATCATGGAAAGGATAAAAGACCGGGCTGATTCCTGGCATGTGGACAATATCGGAAACCTCATCGTCTTCAGTAAAGGTACCGGGCTGGGCAAAAAGGTCATGCTGGCCGCCCATATGGACGAAGTCGGGCTGCTGATAACGGGAATCAACGATAACGGCCTTATAAAGTTCAAGACGGTGGGCGGCATAGAGCCCCGCGTCCTGGTGGGGAAGAGGGTCAGGATCGGCAAGGACAGGGTGCCGGGTGTAATCGGCTATAAGCCTGTCCATCTGCAGGACTCCTCCGAGAGGAAAAACGCGGTCAAAAAGAGCGGGCTGA
Organism: Clostridiaceae bacterium; assembly: GCA_012728015.1. GTDB lineage: Bacteria > Bacillota > Clostridia > DSM-8532 > DSM-8532 > Thermoclostridium_A. The sequence goes on from JAAYFY010000033.1 coordinate 16,642, forward strand.
CCATCGATATAGGCGCAAAAGACAGGGAACAGGCAGAGGAGAGCGTGGCCGTGGGCGATACGGCAGCTTTTGATTATGATCCGGTGGAATTCGGGGACCATAAACTGATGGCCAAGGCCCTGGACAACCGGGTGGGTTGTGTCATGCTGGCTGAACTTCTCGGAGGCCGGTATCCCTTTGATCTTTACGGCTGCTTCACGGTCCAGGAAGAGATCGGCCTTAAGGGGGCAAAAGCGGCATCCTACGCTGTTGAGCCTGACGCGGCCATTATTCTGGAAGGAACCACCTGCTATGACCTTACGGGGACCGACGAGCATATGATGAGCACACGGCTCGGAGACGGCCCCGCCCTGACCGTCATGGACCGCTCGGTGATCCCGGACAGAGACCTGTACAGGTTCATAACCCATACCGCGAAGAGTCTGGGTATTCCCTGGCAGGTAAAGCGGACCATTTCGGGCGGCACCGATGCCGGAAGGATCCAGGTAAGCGGCAGGGGTGTAAAGGTATGTACCATATCTGTACCCTGCAGGTACATCCATACTCCCGTATCGGTAATGGACAAGAGGGATTTCTTTAACACCCTGAAACTGGCGGAGGCAACCCTTGCGGGCCTGGCCGGATGGTTTACCCGAGACGGCAATTCCGGCGCGCATGAGCCCGAACCGAATGAATCAGGAGGGAAAAGCGATGTTTGACACTATAAGCACACTGGTGAACGCCTTTGGCCCGTCGGGCCGTGAAAACCGGGTGGCAGAGGCCATAACCCATTTAATAAAGGACAAGGTGGATGAAATCAGCTCCGACGCCATGGGAAACCTGATCGCGGTAAAGAAGGGTTTCGGCAAAAAGATCATGCTGGCCGCCCATATGGATGAGATCGGGCTGATTATCACAACAATCGATGAAAAAGGTTTTCTGCGGTTCGGGACCGTGGGAGGTGTTTTGCCCCTGATCTCCCTGGGCCAGCGGGTCGTCTTTGAGAACGGTCTCACCGGCGTGGTTTGGTACGAAGAGAGCATTGAAAGTATAAAGGATGCCAAGCCCGAGAAGATGTACATTGACATAGGGGCAAAATCGCGGGAGCATGCCGAAGAACTGGTGGAAATAGGCGATATGGCTGTTTTTGAAGGCAGGCCCGTCCAGCAGAACGGTCTTGTCATCTCAAGGGCCCTGGATGACAGGGTGGGCTGCGCCGTGCTGGCCGAGCTTGCCAGGAGATGCCCTGAAACTGACCATGAGATATACTATGTCTTTACTGTGCAGGAGGAAGTGGGCCTGAGGGGAGCCCGCACCGCCGCTTATGCCATCAGGCCCGACCTGGCCCTTGCCATTGACGTCACAAGGACCGCCGATACACCAAAGAGCAGGCATGGGGCCGTGTCGCTGGGAAAAGGGCCTGCCATAAAGGTAAAGGACAACAGTGTCATAGCCCATCCCGCAATAAGGGAAAGATTGGAAAACTGCGCCAGGGAGAACGGTATTCCATACCAGCTGGAGGTTCTTGATAAGGGAGGGACCGACGCCGGAAGCATTCACATCACTGCGGGCGGAATCCCTTCGGGCGGTGTGTCAATCCCCACGCGGTTCATCCACAGCGCCTCCGAAATAGTCAACCTGGAGGATGCCGGGAATGCCCTGAAGCTTTTGGAGACTTTTGTGAAGCTTTGATATGAAAAATTGTTAAAATAAAAAAATGTGTCGGAACAAATAATAAACTCGAAAGGAGGTAAAGAGGCAATGAGTATTTTTGACGATTTAACAAGGGATTCCTTTTTGTCAAAGAAGGCTGCCGGCAAACAGAGCAGTGCCGCAAGAAGGAAGAGGGACGCGGAAATCGCTTCTGAATTCGCGGAGAAAAAGGATGCCGAGGTTGCCCGGGATGCAGTTTCAGGCGCAAAAAGCCGCGGTTTCTCAATTGCGCCTGGTCAAAGAGAGGGAACCCCAGCCAGTGATAACAGCGGGATTGCCATGAATGCCTCCGGCAACAATGCCGACACCGAGTTTGGTTCCGACATGGCCGGTGTCGCCCAATATGGCACCCAGACCTATTCCCATGCGGGCGTGTCCTTTGACAAGCTTTCCGAAAGCGAAGCCAGGATTTACTATTCGGGGCTTTTGTCAAAGTCGGGGGCTGACAGGGTTATAGGCGTATACGGCTATGGCAGCAACCAGAACTGGGAGGATGTATCCGAGGTCGTCCTGACCAGGGACACCACGGGCAGCTTTACTGCGACAATACCCATTACGAGGGGCAAAAATATCAACTTTGCTTTCAGGGACACCGCGGAAAACTGGGATAACAATTCGGGCCTCAACTATACCTTTGTGAACTGATTTGGGATGACGCGGGCTTTTACAAGCCCGCGTTTTCACAGCTCATGCTCGTTGACCCAATCACGGGCCGCTTCAACACCTTCGTCAGATACGTAAGGAACCTTTGCGGCATGATCGGTTTTTTCAATATCCTGCTGTGCCGCGGTTCCTTCAGGATTCGGGACCCTTTTCTTTTTCTTTGTCATAATTACAACCTCGCAGATATCCAAGTTCTCTGTCCATAGTATTTCCTGTATTAGTGTGTTTTTCATTAGAAAAATGTGGGATAATCAATATATGCCCTACGGCTTAAGGAGGTAGCAGCGTGAAGGATATCAAGATATGGTTTGCTTCTTCAGAGGCGGCGCCCTTTGCCAAAACAGGCGGTCTGGCCGACGTGGCAGGCTCACTGCCGAAAGCGTTGAGAAAGCTGGGCGCCGATGTGCGGGTGGTGATGCCCAAGTACAGGCAAATACCGCCGGAATACGCGGATCGGATGAAATTCCTGGGCTATACCATGGTGGATCTGACCTGGCGCAAGCAATACTGCGGCGTGTTTTCCCTGGAACATGAGGGGGTAACCTGGTATTTTCTGGATAACGAATACTATTTCTTCAGGGATTGGTATTACGGGATGTACGATGACGGTGAGCGTTTTGCCTTTTTCTCGAAAGCCGTCCTGGAAGCGCTTCCCCTTATCGGTTTCAAACCAGATATCATCCATCTCAACGATTGGCAGACAGGCCTGGTGAGCGTCCTGCTCGATGCCCACTATAGGGATTACCGATGGAACGGGTTTTATAAAAAGATCCATACCGTGTTTACAATCCACAACCTTAAATACCAGGGCATTTTTCCGAAACAGATCATGGATGATGTAATTGGTCTTGACTGGAGGTTCTTTGGCCAGGACGGGATTGAGTTTTACGATGATGTCAACTATTTAAAGGCCGGACTGGCATATTCCACAGTGCTGACCACCGTAAGCAAAACCTATGCGGAGGAGATCAGGCACGATTTCTTTGGAGAGAATCTTCAGGGACTTATTTCAAAGAGATCCGCCGATCTTTACGGTATCGTCAACGGCATAGACTATGAAAGGAACGATCCGGAGAATGATGAGCGGCTTTACAAAACCTATTCGGTTAATAATATCGAAGGCAAGTATGAAAATAAGAAAAGGCTCCAGGAGGATTGCGGTCTTGATGTTAAGACCGATACGCCCTTAATCGGGATTATTTCACGCCTGGTCCAGCAGAAGGGCTTTGACCTGATCGAGTACATGATGTCCGAGCTCATGGACCTGGGTCTCCAGATCATCGTCCTTGGCACAGGAGACCGGCGTTACGAGGACTATTTCAGATGGGCCCAGTCCCGGTATCCGGGGAGGGTTTCAGCCAATATATGCTATGACCCGGTCCTGGCACAAAGGATCTATGCGGGCAGCGACATGTTTCTCATGCCCTCGCTCTTTGAACCCTGCGGCCTGAGCCAGCTTTTCAGCATGCGGTACGGAACGGTTCCAATCGTAAGGGAAACGGGCGGACTCAAGGATACGGTGATCCCATATAACATGTACACCGGGGAGGGTACGGGCTTTACCTTCGCCAACTATAACGCCCATGAGATGAAGGACGCGGCGGCGCGTGCCATCGGGGTTTACCGGGACAGGGACAAATGGATGAAGCTTATGAAAAACTGCATGTCCCAGGATTTCAGCTGGGACCGATCAGCCATGCAGTATATTCAGCTTTACAACATGATACTTGACCGTTATGGGAGCTAGCCCTGTGTCATGGAACATCTGCCCCGCATAGTATGAATCAGACCAAAAGCAAACGGGGTGTTCCTATGGGCGATTGCAGAGATTGCGGCGGCTTTTTCGGAGGCGGTTGGGAATGGATTATTATTGTCATTCTGATTATCCTGATATTCTTCCCTGGTATTTTCAGCGGGCATGACAAATGCCATTGCGGACTCAAGGATTGCTGCTAAGACAGCGCGCCGTCGGTATGAAAGGGGCTGTCTCATAAAAATATGAGATAGTTCCTTTTTTGTGACAAAAAAAATAAACAGCAGGTCCAAAGGACCTGTCAGATGCGGTAGAATGTAATTGAGGCCGGCTGCCGCCGTCGAGATCGTTTGTTGGTTTAGCGAGACGGTTTGGCCCCGCCTGTAAGGATAAGGAAAGGATGTGGCCTATGAGCCTTGGGGCGTACAAAATCAAACTGCGCAGGAATAAGGATGCGGGCAAAGGTTTTTACCAATATTCCCTGACCTATAAAAAGGGAACCGGGCATACCAGCCAGGTCAGCTATGATATCCTGTCAGCTATAGCGGGGGATTCCGATCTGTTGATAGAACTTAACACCGACTTGTTTTACGGGGTGAGCCCGGAGCCTGACAAATACGCCGAGAAGTTCCTGAAGGACGTACAATCCCTGAACCTTGAGTACATAAGCCGCAAGGTTCCATCCCAATACCCCGTGACCGTCCTTGGCGTAACCATAAGGAGAAGAGATAATATGCAGGCTTATGAGATTGCGGCTTACGTTCCCAATGTGATATGGAAAAACGCTTCATTCAAGGATGTGCTGCCGGCTTGCGGGGCAAGGTATTATATCGCAAGGGAGACCATGGATGCCAAGGCTGTCGTGAATAACCTTCCTGATCTTTCAGAAGAGCAGAAGATTTCCATGTTCAGGCTGGTCGTATTCCATATGGCCGAGTTGGAGAGATTCGGCATCGTTTCGGCCAGTGATTCGGAAGAAGAACTGCTTGGCCTGCTGGGCTTGAGATAGCCGCCTAAGGGGCTTTCCTGCTCACCCTGGGCTTGAAAGCCTTACAGGGTTCGCCGCTTGATTCCTGGACTACATGTGAAGGAATGCGCGTGCTTTTGAACCCGTAAAACCTGCACCCTCTCGGATGACGGGGATCCCATGTGACTTGGTAATACTGGCATTTTAAGCATTCTTCTGGCTTTTTCATGTGAGATATTATATCATAAAATGAATATAGCATTTTCAGCTCATATTCATTTTGAGGTTATTACGAAGTAACAAGGTTCCCGGGGACCCACCAGCAATCTGCGATTGCGTGGTGGGTGGGGTTCTTATTTTATCATGTTTTTACAAGGGAGGGAAAATGGTGTTTGAAGGAAGGCAAATTCTCGACGTGACCAGGAAGATTATCAGCGGCATGACGGTATGGCCGGGGGATCCGGGAGTGGTGGCTGAACGGACTGCCTCCATAAGCAAAGGCTCTGTCGCAAATGTGTCGCGGATCAGCCTGGGCGTCCATTCCGGAACGCATATGGACGCTCCTCTCCATTTTATAGACGGCGGGAAGGACATAGATTCAGTTGATTTAACTCGCCTTTTCGGCCGGGTTATTGTCGTGGAGGCCAAGTCCGACCAGATCGGGGAAGAATTGCTAAGACCATACCATCTTGCCGGGGTTAAGGCCGTTTTCTTCAAGACCAGGGCAAGCCTGAGAGACGAGAATACACCCTTTTGGGAAGAATACCCGGCAATAACCATGGGCTGTGCCGAATACCTGGTCCAAAACGGGATTCTTACGGTGGGGACCGATTATTTCTCAATTGAACTGAGCGGTGACGACAGCTTCCCGGTGCACAAAAAACTTCTATCCCATGAGGTGGTCATCATTGAGAATCTGGATCTTCGGTATGCGGAGCCGGGGGTGTATGAGTTTATCTGCCTGCCGCTCAGGATCGCGGGTTCGGACGGTTCACCGGTCAGGGTGCTGCTGATAAAGTAGCCGGCTATTCCAAAGAAACGCGGCTTGTTGTATAATGTAATAGCTGCCGCCACGTATCCCGGATGCGGGCGACAGCATATTTTGGCTTTGAAAGGACGGAAAAGAAGTGAGTTTGATCGAACTCGAGCAGGCGAGGCTTGAATTGGAGGAACTGTTGGATAGCATAAAGGAATTGGGGGATTCACTTTGACTTCCCTGCCATGGAGAAGGAACTTGAAGAACTGGAGCAGAAGGCAGCCGATCCGGATTTCTGGAATGATGCCGAGGAATCCCAGAGAATACTCAAGCGGACAAAAGCGCTAAGGTCCAGGCAGGAAGTGTACAAGAAGCTGTTGAGCGATTGTGAGGATGCCCTGACACTTGCCCAGCTTGGCTTGGAAGAACAGGATGAAACGGTTCTTGAAGAGGTACTGGCAGAATTAAGCCACCTGAAAAACCGCCACGATAAGCTAAGGCTGGAAACCCTGCTGACGGGGGAATACGATACCAACGACGCCATATTCACCCTTCATGCGGGAGCCGGAGGCACCGAGGCCATGGACTGGGTGCAGATGCTGCTTCGTATGTATATGCGCTGGGCTGAACGAAATGGCTTTGAAACCCGCATCCTGGATCTCCTTGATGGAGAGGAGGCGGGAATAAAAAGTGTAACTGTTGAGGTGTCCGGGGAATACGCCTACGGTTTTTTAAAATCCGAGAAAGGTGTTCACCGGCTCGTCAGGATCTCCCCATTTGACGCATCGGGCAGGAGGCATACATCTTTTGCGTCCATGGAGGTGATGCCGGTTCTTGATGACTCGGTGGAGGTAGAGATAAACCCCGACGACATTAAGATGGACGTGTTCCGGGCAAGCGGCGCCGGCGGCCAGCATGTGAACAAGACTTCTTCGGCTGTGCGCATTACCCATATACCCACGGGAATTGTCGTGTCCTGCCAGAATGAACGGTCCCAGTTCCAGAACAGGGAAACGGCTATGAAGATGTTGAAAGCCAGGCTGCTTGAGCTCAAGGAGCGGGAGCAGCAGGAAAAGCTCGCCCAGATCAAGGGAGAGCAGATGGACATTGCCTGGGGAAGCCAGATCCGGTCCTATGTTTTCTGCCCATATACCCTGGTTAAGGATCACAGGACCAACCATGAGGAAGGCAACATCCAGAAGGTGATGGACGGGGAAATCGACGAGTTTATCCAGGAGTACCTGGTAAACAGCAATAATCCAAAAGACTGAATAAAACCGCCCTGCCTTGAGGCATAAAGCCATGGCAGGGCGGTATTGCGATTAAAAGCATCGGTTAGGTAAGATGCCTGTTGTTTCCTGCTGTTTTTCCCTTAAAGCGCTTTTTGCGTACCAGGGTGACCACCTTGGAGATCAGCAGGATGGCTTCCAGTACCAACAGCCCGATAATGACATAGATCAGTTCCATGTTCTCCTTCATGCGTTCCCTGAGGATCTGGGCTTCTGTTTTTTTTGGAAGAATCTCTTTGTCAGGATACAGTTCCACGGTGATAACAGTATCATCCATCAGGGTGAAGGTCATGATGCCTACTATGGAGTTCTTCGTGACTGGCGGTTTGAGCTTGGCCTCATCCACGTTGATGGACACGTTTTTTATATAGTTCTGCCCCCTGGGGTAGATATAGTGGATATCGGCGGTCGGGATCAGATTTACGGTCTCATCACCTATTACTACCGATTTCTGGACGCTTCCGGCGGCCACCAGTGTGCCATACCGGTAATTCTCAAAGCCGTAATTGAACAGTTGGGCCGACTCGGTATAAGCCTCTTCGGCCGGGACCTCCACCAGGATGCAGATAAGCCGCATGGAGTTCTTGGTGGCGCTGGTTACGATGGATTGGACCGAGGGATCAAAATACCCCAGGATACCTCCGTCGGTTCCCTCATAGCTCCAAAACATGTTATTCGCATTGGTAAGCAGCACTGTCCTGTTTTCATCATACCAGGGCTTGGCCTGCGTGGAGAAAACCCTGTTGAATTCGGCGTTGGCCAGTGCCGTCCGCAGGAGCAGGGCTATGTCGCGGGCGGTGGTGTATTGGCCTTCATCGTAAAGACCGGTAACATTAGTGAAGCGGGTGTCGGTCATGCCGATCCTGGCGGCGTATTCGTTCATGAGCTGGACAAAACCTGCCTCACTGCCCCCGACATGCTCGGCGATGGCCTTGGCGGCGTCATTGGCGCCGGTAAGGAGTATTGCGTAGATCATACTGCGCACCGAGTATTTTTCACCGACTGTCAGCTCAAGCGTGGCGCCCTCCACGTTGACGGCCTCCTTGCTTGCGGTTACCATGGCATCGGCAGCCGACTTCTCCAGCGCGATCAGGGCTGCCAGCAGTTTGTTGGCCAAAGGAGTCTTGACATGTTCATCAGCGTCTTTGGAATAGATGACCTGTCCGCGCCTCGCGTCCACAAGAAGCGCGGAGATGGCCTCAAGCGACGGCTGGTTCTCCTGGTCAGCCGCAAAGGCCGTAACCCGTGACAGGGGGGCGGCAATAACAAAACCAACAAGGGCTGCAGTTATGAGCAAAACAAGATATTTGTGGAATAACCGTGTTCTTTCGCTTGATAGCATTCCCCATACTTCCTTACCTGAAACCATTTACCAAATGATTATAGCACATGATCGGCATGATTTGTATCCCTGGCCAGGGATGACCAGGGATACGATTTGGGGTGATCCCCTGACGGTGTGGGGTAACCAAGGGGGACAGTTCTCCTGGTTACCCCAGGGTTTATCCAATAACCCGGTGTGCCTTCATGCCCACTTGACCAGGGGCAGATCATACTTGTTCATTTGATTGGGGTTCCGGGGAATGACCCTGAATGTGTATCCATATTCGCCCCCATCCGAGAGGCGCAGGGTTGCCTCGTAATGCCAGGCGCCCGAATCGGTCTGTCGCAACACGCTCATATCCACCGATTTTCCCTGGATGATACGGTCGTTGGACAGTGGCCCGTAAAAGACTTCTACGCTGACATCTCCGGGGTTGAGCGTCCCCAGCTGTACCGTTACCGACAGCCTGATCTCCTGGTCGGACAGTACATGGTAATCGGTCAGGCCATGGATATCCTGGTTGGCTGTAAGGGCAACCTGGGGCCAGGCGGATTCAATGCGACCTTTCCATTCCGCCAGTTCGCGGATAATGGAATAGTCGGATTCGTTTATTTTTCTGACACGGTCCATGCACGGAGCGTACATTGCCCGGGTATACTCCTTCACCATGCGTTGGGTCCCATAAACAGGCGCCACAGATTTAATGGATTCCTTCATCATCCTGATCCAGCCGGTGGGTATTCCCTTTTCATCGCAGTTATAGTAAAGGGGAATTATTTCCCTTTCTAGGGTCTCGTAAAGGGATTTGCTGTCTGCGTCATCCTGGTGGTGATCGTTGTTGTAGGGTGTGTCATCGCCTATTACCCAGCCGTTTCTGCCGTTGTAACCTTCGTCCCACCATCCGTCAACAATGCTGAAATTGATGACGCCGTTGATGCCCGCCTTCATTCCGCTGGTGCCGCTTGCCTCAAGGGGCCTTCTGGGATTGTTCAGCCAGACATCCACTCCCTGTACCAGGTAGCGCGCCATGGTCATGTTATAGTTCTCCACGAGGAAGATCCTGCCTCTGAAGCCTTCCCTTTTTGCTATGTCGTGGATGCTCTTGATCAATTCATGTGCTGGACGGTCCGCAGGATGGGCCTTGCCGGCAAAGATGATCTGGACGGGAGTACCTTTGCTGTTCAGTATCCTTTCAATCCTGGCAAGGTCGCGGAATATAAGGTCCGCCCGCTTGTAGGTGGCAAACCTTTTTGCGAAGCCGATGGTAATCGCCTCGGTGTCAAGCTGGTTGTCCAGGTCATTCACCTCGCTCAGGGAAACACCGTTGGCGATATACTGCTTCTTGAGCCGTTCGCGGATGAAGCGAATCATTTGCGCCTTCAAGGCCTTATGGGTCTTCCAAAGTTCCTCGTCGGGGATTTTGTCCACCGATTCCCAGACCTCCTGGTCATCAACCCGGTATTTCCAGTCGGACGGGAAATATTTATCAAACAGATGTCTGTAACCCGGAGCCAACCATGTCATGGTATGTACTCCGTTTGTGATATGGGTGATGGGGACCTCATCCTCATGAAGACCTGGCCATATGCAGCTGAATATATCGCGCGAGACGGCGCCATGGAGCGCGCTGACGCCATTTTTCCTTCCCGACATATTGAGGGCCAGGACCGTCATGTTGAAGTTATGGGGATCTCCGGGTTTCAAACCAAGCCTGATGAATTCATGCCTCTGGAGGCCAAGCTGCCCCCAGTATTGGTGGAAATACCGGTCCACCATATCCAGGGGAAATACGTCATTGCCGGCAGGAACCGGCGTGTGTGTGGTAAAGACAGAGGATGAGTAGACCATCTCCCTGGCCTCTTCAAAGGGTATGTTTCTTTCAGCCATCAGCTTCCGGGCAAGTTCAAGTCCCATAAAGGCCAAATGACCTTCATTCATATGGAATACCGTACCCTTGATCCCAAGCGTGTCCAACGCCCTGACGCCGCCTATACCCAGGATGATCTCCTGCTGGATACGGGTTTCCCTGTCCCCGCCGTAAAGCCTATCTGTAAGGGAACGGTCATAGGTATTGTTTTCCGGAACATCTGTGTCAAGAAGATACAGCTTGACGCGTCCCACATCTACCCTCCATATCTTGGCAAAGACAGTGCGGTTGGAAAGCTCAACACTTATGGCAAGCGGCTTTCCGGCGCCATCGACTACGGGGGTGACGGGGAGCTGAGAGTAGTTTAAGATGCTGAACTGGGTTTCCTGCCAGCCTTCAGCGTTTATCCGCTGGTCGAAATAGCCCTGCTTGTAGAACAGCCCCACTCCCGTGAAGGGAAGCCCGAGATCGCTGGCTGACTTGCAATGATCACCGGCGAGTATACCAAGGCCGCCCGAGTAGACAGGCAGCACCTCATGGAACCCGTACTCCGCCGAGAAGTATACTATATGCTCATCCCTGTACTGGGGAAAGTTCCGGATGAACCATGTTTCCTGGTCGTTAAGGTAGTAGTTGAAATCGTTCATGACCTTTTCATAGCGCTCCATGTAATTGGTGTCGGTCAGCTTTTCCTCAAGTTTCCGGGGGCTGACCTGCTGGAGAAGCCGCACAGGATTGCGGTCAAGCTTTTCCCAGAGAACCAGGTCGATATCCCGGAAAAGGTCAATGGCTTCGCTGTTCCATGTCCACCAGAGGTTGCATGATAAATCCTTAAGTCCCAAAAGAGCTTCGGGTATGGCTGTAGTGACTTTAATCCTTCCAATTTTATGCATAGTATACCTCCAACGTATGCGATATAAGAAGTATAGGTTTATATATACCCCTTTTATGTTTTTATTAGTACCCCAACATAAAACCGCGACAAAAAGACAGTTTTATGGATTGATGCCACAGGCTTCCAATGCCCGGCAAGCGATGGGGCAGCAAAGGGTTACAGGCTAAATAAACAGTTGTAAATTGGCGACTTTTACTATATTATATATTTATCTGTGATTCAAGGCTTCTGTGGGCTGGGCTTTTTACCTGGAACGGGCCGGGGAGGGTTACTGGTGAACTGTATCCATCACATCCGGCAGTTTGAGAAACGGGCTTTGATATTAGTCCAAAAGGAGAGTGTCGCAAATGCCTGGAGAGAAGAAATTTGGAACATCGCTTTTTGGGTTCAGCAAATCGGACGTCAATGCCTACATAGAAAAGATAATCCATGAATTTGACCAGCGTCTGAAAGAGAAAGACGATGAGATCTCAAACCTGAAACTGCAGATCAGGGAAATGAAGGCGCGGTTTGAATCTGTTGTCGGCGAATCCGAGTCCCTGGCCAGGGAAAAGGAAAAGATAGCCAGCGCCCTTATCACGGCACAGGAAAAAGCAGAGTCCATATTGGAGGAAGCCAAAAGCAAGGCGGAGCAGGAAAAGGTCAGGCTTGACGCGGCCCTTGAGGCCGAGCGTGAGAAGATTATCGATATCAAGCACGATATAAAGATGATGAAAAACCAGATCGTGGAGGCGCTTGCAAAATATCAGGATTTTTTGAATGAAGCCGAAGCGTTCATAGAAAGCAAAGAGCAGGAATATTATAAAGAACGGGAGCATTCTGAGGAAGACAGCCAGGAATCCCAGTAACCGGACACCGCGGGCGGCCATTTCAAACGGGCCGGGTGCCGGAATACCGAAATAATGGAATCCCTGCTTTCTGCAAGCAGGGTTTTCTTGTAGTTTTGTCCAACATATGCATTTTGAAAGGGGTAATAATCATGCAGCAGGAAATACTTGAGATCCTGAGGACCAACAGCCGGATAAGCGATGAGGAGCTGGCGGTCATGCTGGGTACCGACGTGGATTCGGTCAAAGCGGTCATCAAGGATATGGAGGAAAAAGGGATTATCACAGGGTATAAAACGCTGATAGACTGGGAAAAGGCAGACCAGAGTGTAGTTACGGCATTTATAGAGGTTCGTGTTACCCCCCAGAGAGGTCGGGGATTCGATAAAGTTGCCGAAAGGATTTACCAGTATCCGCAGGTAAAGGCCTGCAGCCTTATATCGGGTGGATTTGACCTCTTTGTGGTGGTTGAGGGGAAGACCATGAAGGAGGTTGCCCTTTTTGTAGCCGAAAAGCTGGCCACAATTGAATCGGTATTGAGCACCTCCACCCATTTTGTACTGAAAAACTACAAGGATAATGGTATCATCTTCGACCGTAACGGAAGGGACGAAAGGGAGGCCGTGGTGTTATGAAAATAAAGGATAGAATAAAGTCCCATATCCTGGCTACGCCGCCATCGGGAATCAGGAAATACTTTGACCTGATCAATGAGATGAAGGATGCAATATCCCTTGGCATTGGCGAGCCCGATTTCGAAACGCCCTGGGTTATCCGCGAGGAGGGTATCTATTCCCTGGAGAAGGGAAAAACCTTCTATTCATCCAATGCGGGTTTCATTGAACTGAGGGAAGAAATCGCCGGTTACATGACCAGAAAGTATAACCTGCAGTATGATCCAGCCAGCGAGATCCTGGTCACGGTGGGCGGCAGCGAGGCTATCGATATTGCCCTTCGTACCTTCGCCGGGCCTGGTGACGAGGTGATTATCCCGGAGCCTTCCTTTGTTGCTTACAAGGGATGCACCATGTTCTGCGGGGCTACGCCCGTTCCGCTGGAACTGAAGGCCGAGCACCAGTTCCGTATCCAGCCGGAGCAGCTGGAGAAGTGTATAATCGACAGGTCCACGGCCATAATCATCGCGTATCCCAATAACCCTACAGGCGCGATCATGGAGTATGAAGATTATGCAAAGATCGTCGAGGTGTTAAAGGGTAAGGATATCATCGTGATATCCGACGAGCTGTACGCGGAGCTGAACTATAAGGGAAAGCATGTTTCCATAGCCCAGTTCCCTGAAATGAAGGACAGGACCATAGTCATCAACGGCTTTTCAAAAGCCTTTGCCATGACGGGCTGGAGGATAGGCTTCGCCTGTGCTCATCCTGACGCGATGGAGCAGATGAAGAAAATACACCAGTATGCCATCATGTGCAGCCCGACCACCGCGCAGTTCGCGGCTATCGAAGCCCTAAGAAGCGGTGAGCCCGAGGTAAGGAGGATGGTTGATGAATACAACAAGAGAAGGCGCGTAATGCATGATGGCTTCAACAAGATTGGGCTTTCCTGTTTTGAACCCTTCGGCGCTTTCTATTGTTTCCCGGATATCCGGTCAACCGGCCTCAGTTCCGATGAGTTCTGCGAAAGACTGCTAATTGAAGAGAAGGTGCTGACTGTTCCGGGCAATGCCTTCGGTGCCTGCGGCGAGGGCTTTGTCAGGGCTACATACGCCACATCGGTAGGTAATATACGCGAAGCCCTGTCACGTATTGCCCGATTTGTTGAAAGGGTAAGGCCATAAAGCCGGTGCTTCGGGTATCGCTGCAGTTCCTGCGAAAAAGGGCGGGTCCGCTTATTCACGGTTCCGCCCTTTGATTATGTACTTCTTATACTGCGCTTTCATCTTTTCCAGAATCAGATCGTCCAAATACTGGCTGATGGATAGAATATCATCCTTTTTGCACCCGTTTTCAAGCGCTTTGTTGAGCTGGTAGCGCACGGCTTCAATTCTTTTCATTTGTATCTCCCCCCGGAAAAGCAATGAATATTAATTATTTACCTGTTTGCTAAATCATAACATATTTCGATCCATAAGTCAATAAAAACGGCTTCTGAAGCGGGTTTTCGACATTCTTCGTCATATGACGACATTGCCGGTTCGTATGAAGTAAAATGGGGAGCGGGGAATATACTATGGCAATAAAAGGCTGTATAATTTATAATTGGCTTAGGCTTCAGGAAAAGCCCGCCGGTCCGGGCGGATAAACCCGGAGGTGCCGGGAGGGAAGTGAGAGAAAGGAGATAAGATATGGGAGAACTGTTATCAGGAAAGAATATACTGATCATGGGAGTAAGGAACAAATGGAGCATTGCCTGGGGGATTGCCCAGGCGGCTTACAGAGAAGGCGCAAACCTGATATTTACCTATCTTGGCGACAGGGAAAAGGAAGAGCTGGAAAAGCTGACAGCCGATATGGGGACGCTTCGCGCCCATCCTTGTGATGTCACCTGCGATGAAGACATTGAAAAGCTATTCGACTGGGTAAAGACCGAGTTCGGCGTGCTACACGGCCTGGTCCATGCCATTGCCTTCGCGAAAAGTGAGGATCTTAGGGAATCCTTCCTAAATACAAGCCGTGATGGTTTCAGGCTGGCCCTGGATGTCAGCGCCTATTCACTGGTGGCTGTCTGCCGGCATGCGGCTGAGCTCATGGCAGAGGGGGGAAGCATAATAACCCTTACTTACCGGGGTTCAATGAAGATAGTGCCCGGCTACAACGTGATGGGTGTTGCCAAAGCCGCCCTGGAGGCCAGCGCGCGATATGCCGCTTATGAGCTGGGCAGCAGGAATATACGTGTCAATTCAGTATCATCTGGCCCCATAAAGACGCTTTCCGCAAAGGGCATCAAGAACTTCAGCGATGTGCTGAAAATAGTGGAGGAGCGTTCACCGCTAAAGCGGAACGTTACACTGGAGGACCTGGGGAAAACGGCGGTATACCTCTTAAGCGACCTGTCATCAGGTGTGACCGGCGAGGTAATTTATGTGGATTCGGGATACAACAACATGGGATTGTAATTTTTACAAATTGTTCACATTTTGTTCATCTATATGGTTCATAATGGATTTGACCATTGGGTCGCGGGTGTCTGCTGACGGATTGAACGGGCATACCCGCTCTTTTATAGTATCCCGTAAAGGAGGAACAGCATGATTGAGATTCAAAACCTTACCAAGGATTATGGAAAGGTCAAGGCGATTGATGATGTCAGCTTTACGGTGGAAAAAGGAGAGATTGTCGGGTTCCTCGGTCCCAATGGCGCCGGGAAGTCCACAACCATGAATATCATCACCGGATTTATATCTTCCACATCCGGAACGGTCCGGGTAGCGGGATATGATATTCTTGAGAACCCCGTGGGGGTTAAAAGGCATATCGGTTATCTCCCGGAACAACCGCCCCTGTATCATGACATGACTGTAAGCGAATTCCTGGATTTTTGCGCCAGGCTCAAAAAGGTTGCGCCCAGGGAATGGAAGAACCAGAAAAAGGACATCATGGAGCTGGTTAAGGTTACACATGTAAGCCACCGGCTTATTAGAAACCTTTCAAAGGGATACAAGCAAAGGGTGGGACTGGCCCAGGCCCTGGTGGGTTCCCCTGAGGTGCTTATCCTGGATGAGCCCACTGTGGGACTCGACCCCAAGCAGATCATAGAGATACGCAAGCTGATAAAGGCTTTAGGTAAAAAGCATACAATCATCCTGAGTTCTCACATACTTCCCGAAGTCAGTGCCGTATGTGACCGCGTCATAATCATCAACAGGGGCAGAATCGTCGCTGTGGACACCCCTGATAATCTCTCAAAAAAGCTAAGCGACTTCTCAAGGTTCACCATTACAGTTGCAGGACCCGAGAAAATGATCGGGGACATCCTGCGGGGGGTTGACGGAGTAAAGAATGTGGAGGTCAGCGCGATTGGCGGCGAAGATGAAGCCAGCTTTATGGTGGAGGCTGACAAGGATATTGATGTGCGCAAGCCCATCTTCAACCAGCTGGCATCAGCCGGTTATCCCATTCTGGAGCTCAAGTCCATGAACCTGTCCCTTGAGGAAGTATTCCTGCATCTGACCACAACCGAGGCGAAGGAGGTAGTCTAAACCATGCTGGCCATTATAAAGCGCGATTTCAGGTCCTACTTCAATTCTCCCATAGCCTATGTGCTCATAGGTTTGTTTATCTGCATCATGTCACTGTATTTCGTGGACAGCCTGAACGCGGGCATAGCCTCTTTTTCAAGCAGGTTTATAAGCAGCATGAGCTATACGCTGCTGATCATTGTGCCCATACTTACCATGAGAACTTTTGCAGAGGATAAGAAATCGGGAACCGAAGTGCTGCTGCTGACCTCACCCGTAAAGCTGTACCAGGTGGTCATAGGCAAATACCTGGCCGCGACTTGTGTTTTCCTGGTACTGGCCGCTGCGTCCCTGGTTTTTCCGCTGGTTCTGCTGGTCTACGGAAAACCTGATGGTGCCACACTGTTCAGTTCCTACCTTGGGTTTATCCTCCTGGGAATGGTCTTCATATCGGTGGGAGTATTCGCTTCGTCCCTTACCGAGAACCAGATTGTTTCGGCCATCATTTCCTTTGTATCCATCTTCATACTGGCACACATCAGTTATATAGGAAATTATGTTGGGGGGGTCGCAGGCAAGGTGTTGAGCCAGATATCATTTATGGAAAGATACGGCGAGTTCACCACCGGCATCATCGATATCACCTCCATCATATTCATGCTGAGTTTTGTGGTGGTGTTCGTGTTTCTGACCTACAGGATACTTGAACGCAGAAGATGGAGCCAGGGGTGATGACTATGAAGATTAAGGATTTGTTCAGTAAGAAAAGCTTCAAATATGGATCTTACTCAATTATTATAACTGCGGTTGTTATTGCCGTTATCATACTGGTGAACATCCTTCTGGGGATGTCCAATCTCCCAAAATGGCTGAGGTTTGACATCACACAGAACAAGATGTTTTCCATCAGCCAACAGAGTATCGACCTTGTGAAAAACCTGGAAAAGGAAGTGGAAATCTTTATACTCGCGCCTGAAAGCAGCTATTCCTATCTGCCGGTCACAGAGGCGCTGGACCAGTATGTTGTCCATGGAAACGGAAAGGTTATCGGCCCCCGCTATGTTGACCTGGACAAGGATCCCACCTTCATCAGCAAGAACTTTGACCCGGACCGGGTTTCGGGCATCAGCGCGGGAGACATTATCGTGCGTTGCGGCAGCAATATCAGGGTGCTGAGCAACCACGATTTCATGGAAATAGCCTATGATTATTACGGTGGCGCGCATGTTACCGGTCTCAAGATTGAGCAGGCCTTTACCAGTGCCATTAAAAGCGTAACCTCCGATGAAGCCAACACCGTTTATTTCGTCAGCGGTCATGGAGAGTACAGGAGCGATGATCTGTCCCAAATCAAATCGGCTCTTTCGCTGAACAACTATGACATAAAGGACACAACCCTCACCGGGCCCGTTCCCGAAGACGCGGATATCCTGTTTTTCCCTTCTCCTACCGCCGATCTTCTGGGAAGCGAGTTGGAGAACCTGCTGGTTTATCTGGAAAAGGGCGGGGATGCCATCTTCCTGTTCGATGTCCAGAATTCCCTTCAGGACCTGCCGAATTTCAACGAAGTCTTCAGCCGCTATAACCTGCAACTCAATTACGACCTGGTCCATGAGTTCACCCAGGCCAACTACCTTAAGGAAAACTGGATGATCAGACCCATGGTATACATGAGCGATGTGACAAAGAATCTGAACCCGGATCAGCTGTTCATATACCTGCCCATGTGCAGAAGCGTCAGCGTGCTTAACGTGGAGAAGCAGAACCTCGAGATATCCATTCTGTTCGGGACCACCGACGACTCAACCAGTATTGATCTGAATTCCGGCATGCAGAGGTTCGGTTCCTTCCACCTGGGCGCCCTGGCCGATTTGGAGATTGGGGGAACCACCCACAGCAGGATCGCCCTCATCGGAAACTGCACATTTATTACAGACGAATTCATGTCCGAACTCGGGAGTAATGGAAGCCGCTATATACTGTCCATGCTGAACTGGATGCAGGACCGAAAAGATGAGATCATGATTCTGGCCAAGTCCCTGGCGCAGCCTCCGCTGAACATGAGCCAGCAGAGCAGGATATTCGTATTCATCCTGCTGATCGCGGTTATTCCTCTCATCATAATAGGCGCAGGATTATTTGTCTGGATCAGGAGGAAGAATCTATGAAGAGATGGCGAAATGTGATCATCCTGGGATTGGTCCTTTCTGTCCTGGTGGTGGCATACTTCCTGCTTCGGGGCAGGGAAGCGGCGTCTGACCCGGAATCTTCCGCTGTTCCCGAAGAAAACCCTGAGGCAGTCAAGATGATTGATTTTGAACGGGAGGATATAGTAAAGGTCGTCCTGAAATATGACCACGATGATGAGGTAGTTCTGGAAATGACGGACAAGGATGTTGAGTTCAGAACCATCGAAAGTGACGGAACTGAGACGGTCACCATAAACAAGGTGAAGATGTGGGACAGCGATGCTTTCCCGCCCGATCAGACGGTGATCGGTGACATTGTTTACGGGGGAACCTATGCCAAAACCAACAGGCTCATAGATGCCGATCCGCAGGACCTGTCCATCTATGGACTGGATAAGCCGTATTCGGTTACCTTTTTCAACGAGGCGGGCGAATCCCGGACCATTGAAGTGGGCAACGCCACACCCACGGGGGATCATTATTATGTGAAAAAGGGTGATGGGAAAGAGGTCTACACCCTGGTGCGCTATCTTGCCGAATACCTGAAACCCGACAGGTACAGCCTGGTTTCCAAGTTCCTTTACCACAGGAGCGACCTTTCGGTGGATGATATGACAGAATTGACCTTTTACAGGGATGGTGAGCTTGTATTTTCCGCTTACCTGAAAAAGCCTCCCGTGGACTGGTTTATAACCGAGCCTCTAGAGATCAGTGTCAATCTCCAGAACATGGACCGTATTCTTCGCGGGCTTTCCGGAATTAAAGCCGCGAAGATTGTGGATGACCTGTCCTCGGACCTGAAGCAATATGGTCTGGACGAACCCCGCTGTGTATTCAAATATACTCTGGGTGGGCAGCCTTATGAACTAAAAGTGGGGAGCCGGGACGGCGCCGAATACTATGCCATAATGGAAGGCAAGGACTTTGTCTTCACCGTCAGTTCCGAAAACCTGAATTATCTTGATACATCGCTGAAGGACGTGGCACAGATGATGGTGTTCACTCCTTCCATCTTCGACATGTCAAAGCTTGTCATAGAATTGGACGGCAGGACTGACGTACTGGAGATGGATATAAGCCAGCCGTT
Source organism: Clostridiaceae bacterium (assembly GCA_012728015.1). Classification (GTDB taxonomy): domain Bacteria; phylum Bacillota; class Clostridia; order DSM-8532; family DSM-8532; genus Thermoclostridium_A. The sequence continues at coordinate 36,312 of JAAYFY010000033.1, forward strand.
TTCCGAGAATGACGTCTATGTAATCAATGGAACGAAGATAGAGGACAAAGATGACCAAAGCCTGTTCAGAAAGTACTACCAGGGGGCTATCGCCATATCGGGCGACAGGCTTGACCTTGATGCCCGGCCCGAAGGGGAGCCTGAAGTAAGGCTGACGTATATCTCCAGGGCGGGAGAGGTAACCGTGGTTGAACTTGTCCCCACCTCCGACGGTTACGGTTACTATGCCATGAAAAACGGCAAATATACCGGGCTGGTTTTGGGGAAGAGAGAGCTGGACAAGGGTGACATGGGAATCCGCAAGGCTTACCAGGACTTAATGGAAGGATTGAGTGACTGATCCTGTAATCTCCTTCATGAGCGCTCCATTATTTACTGGGGCGCTCTTTTAATAGTTCAGGAAATAACGCGGAACACTTAAAATGTTCTGCGTTTTTCACAAAAAAATACGGAAAACCTGCCTTACACTTGTTAAAAAAGCCATATTGAATACTTCTTTGACTTTCCTGTTGATATGTATACCGGATACCTGTTATAATGAAATCAAAGATCGTTAATATGTTCACAATATAGATGAGCATAATCATCGGGAGGTATTTTGAAATGGGCGTTTGCTGTTGCAAGGAATCAATGGAACAGAAACTTGACGAGATAATCGCAAAGTATAAGGATACTTGTGGCGCGCTGATTCCTGTTTTGCATGAAGCACAGGAGCTATACGGTTATTTGCCCATGAGTGTTCAGAAAAAGATTGCGGAAGGGCTCAATGTTTCCCTGGCTGATGTTTATGGTGTTGTCACGTTCTACACCCAGTTTTCACTTGAACCAAAAGGAAAGTACAAGATCAATGTTTGTCTGGGTACCGCATGCTACGTTAAAGGGGCCGGCGCTATTCTTGACAAGCTGAGCGAGATTTTGAAAATCAAGAGCGGGCAAAGCACCAAGGACGGACTCTTTTCACTGGAAGCCTGCCGCTGTATCGGAGCCTGCGGCCTTGCCCCTGTTATCATGATCAATGATGATGTCTATGGCAGGCTGACATCCGACGATATTCCCGGCATCATCAAGTCCTACAGGGACAGAGAGGCAGAGGCCGTATAAATATTTCCCGCTGCGCCGGCTGCTGGCAGGGAATTGATTATGAGAGATTTATCATTGCATATATTGGACATTGCGCAAAATGCGATAGGGGCGAAGGCTGATCGTATAGCCATCAGCCTGACGGCGGAAGGCCGGCCTGCCGTACTGAAAGTTGTTATATCCGATAACGGCAGAGGAATGGAGCCTGACTTTCTGGAAAGAGTGACAGATCCGTTTACAACCAGCAGGAAAACCCGCCCGGTTGGTCTTGGGATACCACTGTTGAAACAATCGGCAGAATTGGCGGGGGGTGTATTCAGCATAAAATCGGTTGTCAATGAAGGGACGGAGATCAGTGCAACATTCCCTGTGGACAGCGTGGATCGAGTCCCGGCAGGCAATATTGCCGACACCCTGCTTATGATGATAGCGTCCCATCCAGAAATAGGCTGGGAGATAAGATTCGCAAGTGAAAGCCAGCAGTTTGAATTCAGCCTGGATGATGTAAAAAAAGCTTTAAAAGGTGTATCAATCACCAACAAACATGTTCAAGAATGGATACAGAATACATTAAGTGAAGGATTCCGATCGGTATTTGGAGGTGTTTTGGATGAAGTCAATCAAAGAGCTTGAGGCCATTCGTGAGAAAGCTCTCAAGGAGATTGCAGTACGAGACAATGAGAACAAGACAAGGATTGTTGTCGGAATGGCCACATGCGGCATTGCAGCCGGAGCCAGACAGGTTATGAACGCATTTGTTGAGGAATTGAACAAACGGAACATTCATTCCGTCAACGTGACCATGACAGGATGCGTTGGCGTTTGTCGTTTTGAACCCATCGCCGAGGTCATTGAGACCAACGGCGAGAAAACAACCTATGTGAAACTCGATGCTGAGAAGGCAAGAAGGATTGTGGCCGAACACATCGTTAACGGAAGACCGGTTTTTGAGTTCACAATCGGTGCCGCCGAGAAGTAAGAATATGAGGTCAGGGAGGATGAAAATATGATTTACAGATCGCATGTGCTTATATGTGCCGGTACCGGTTGTACCGCCTCAAAATCTGCTGATATCGAAGAGGCCCTGCATAAGCTCCTTGTTGAACACGGGATTGACAAAGAGGTCAAGATCGTTAAGACAGGATGCTTTGGGCTTTGCGAAAAGGGTCCCATCATGGTTATCTATCCTGAAGGGGCTACATATTCGAAGGTAACCGTAAAGGATGTTCCCGAAATTGTTGAGGAACACCTTGTTAAAGGCCGTATTGTCAAGCGTATGCTGCTTGGGGACAAGGAAGCCAGGGATGTGGCCAAGTCCCTGGAAAATGTGGGATTCTTCAGTAAACAGAAGAGGATTGCCCTCAGAAACTGCGGCGTTATCAATCCTGAGAATATTGACGAGTATATAGCTTATGACGGATACAGGGCATTGGCCAAGGTTCTTACCGGGATGAAACCCCAGGAGGTAATAGATCTTATCAAGAAATCCGGCCTTCGCGGACGCGGCGGCGCGGGGTTCCCCACAGGCTTGAAGTGGCAGTTTGCGGCCGATGCTGAGGGTGACCAGAAATATGTATGTTGTAACGCCGATGAGGGTGACCCCGGAGCGTTTATGGACAGGTCGGTGCTGGAGGGTGATCCCCATACAGTACTGGAGGCCATGACCATAGCAGGGTATGCCATTGGTGCCAACCAGGGCTATATATATGTCCGCGCCGAATATCCCATAGCTGTTAAAAGGCTCAATATAGCCATTGAGCAGGCCAGGGAATACGGTCTTCTGGGCGAGAATATATTTGGGACCGCTTTCTCCTTTGATATTGACCTTCGCCTTGGAGCCGGCGCATTCGTCTGCGGTGAAGAAACCGCCCTCATGACTTCCATTGAAGGACACAGGGGTGAACCCAGAACGAGACCTCCGTTCCCGGCTGTGAAAGGCCTGTTCGGAAAGCCTACCCTGCTCAACAATGTTGAAACATATGCCAATATACCGGTCATAATCAATAAAGGGCCCGAATGGTTCACTTCCATCGGTACCGAAAAGAGCAAGGGAACAAAGGTGTTTGCTGTTGGCGGTAAGATCAACAACACGGGTCTGGTTGAGATCCCCATGGGTACAACCCTGCGCGAGGTTATTTATGATATCGGCGGCGGTATCCCCAATGGCAAGAAGTTCAAGGCTGCCCAGACCGGCGGTCCTTCGGGCGGATGCATACCCGCAAGCCATATCGATACCCCGATCGATTATGATACGCTGACAGCGCTGGGTTCCATGATGGGTTCCGGCGGCCTCATCGTAATGGACGAGGACAACTGTATGGTGGATATCGCCAAGTTCTTCCTGGAATTCACCGTTGACGAGTCCTGCGGTAAGTGTCCGCCCTGCCGTATAGGAACCAAGAGGATGTACGAGATCCTGGAGAAGATTACCCAGGGCAAGGGCGATGAATCTGATATAGAGAAGCTTGAGATCCTTGCCGATAACATAAAGAAATCCGCCCTGTGCGGACTGGGCCAGACCGCGCCCAATCCCGTGCTCAGCACGCTGCAATACTTCCGGGATGAGTACCTGGCCCATGTCAGGGAAAAGAAGTGCCCGGCAGGCGTGTGCAAGGCTCTTGTGCAATATGTGATCATTGAAGACAAGTGCAAGGGCTGTACCCTGTGCGCGAAGAAATGTCCTGTGGGCGCTATCAGCGGCGAGCTGAAAAAGCCCCATACCATCGATATATCAAAATGCATCAAATGCGGCGTTTGCATGGAGTCATGCAAATTCAAGGCCATCATTACCCAATAAGGAAAGGAGAGTGCAGTAAATGTCTGATTTTGTTACTTTGACCATAGACGGTAAGGAAGTAAAAGCCCCGGTTGGATCCACAGTCCTGGAGGCGGCAAAACTCGCGGGCATTCATATCCCGACACTTTGCTACCTTAAAGGGATTAATGAGATTGGCGCATGCCGCATGTGTGTTGTTGATGTAGGGGCAAGAAGCCTGCAGGCAGCATGTATGTATCCTGTATCAGAAGGGCTGAAGGTGGTTACAAACAGCCCCGAGATCAGGGAGTCCAGAAGGGTTACCCTGGAGCTGATTCTTTCCAGCCATGAAAAGAAGTGTCTTTCCTGCGTAAGGAGCATAAACTGCGAATTGCAGAAGCTGGCCCGTGATCTGAACATCCAGGACATCCGCTTTGAGGGCGAGGAACAGAGCTTCCCCATAGACGACCTGTCGCCTTCCATTGTGCGGGACCCCAACAAATGTATCCTGTGCCGCCGCTGCGTCGCTGTTTGTAAGAACATTCAGACCGTATCGGCTATTGAGACAGTGGACAGAGGCTACAATACCATTGTGGCATCACCTTTCCACATGCCCCTTAAGGATACTCCCTGCGTAAACTGCGGACAGTGTATCACCGCTTGTCCGGTGGGGGCCCTGCGAGAGAAGAGTGCTACTGAAAGGGTCTGGGAAGCACTGCGTAACGAGGATCTGCTTGTGGTTGTTCAGACCGCCCCTGCTGTCAGAGCGGCCCTGGGAGAGGAATTTGGCCTTCCCATCGGGACACCGGTTACCGGCAAAATGGTGAGCGCACTTAAGAAGCTTAAGTTTGACAAGGTTTTTGATACAGATACAGCAGCCGACCTGACCATCATGGAAGAAGGCACCGAACTGGTGAACAGGATAAAGAACAATGGGAAGCTCCCGCTCATCACATCGTGCAGTCCGGGCTGGATCAAGTTCTGCGAGCACAATTTCCCGGATATGCTGGACAACCTGTCCACCTGCAAATCGCCGCATCAGATGTTTGGCGCCTTGCTGAAGTCCTATTATGCTGAGAAGGCCGGAATAGATCCATCGAAGGTATTTGTGGTATCCATTATGCCTTGTACTGCCAAGAAGTATGAGGCTCAGAGGCCTGAGCTGGCAGCAACGGGTTATCCTGATGTGGACGAGGTCCTGACCACCCGCGAGCTGGCTGAGATGATCAAGGAAGCGGGTATCGACTTTGTGAACCTTGAAGATGAGACATTTGACGATCCCATGGGCGAAGCCACCGGCGCAGGCGTAATATTCGGCGCTACCGGCGGTGTTATGGAGGCTGCCTTGAGAAGCGTTCCGTATCTTCTGACCGGAAAAGACCCCGATCAGGTTGAGATCACCGCGGTACGCGGAGAAGACGGCATCAGGATTGTGGAACTGGAGGTTGCCGGCATGAAGGTCAGGGCGGCTGTAGCCCATGGTCTCGGTAATGCCAGAAAGCTCATGGAAAAGGTTAGAAGCGGTGAAGAGACCTTACACTTCATCGAGATCATGGCATGCCCCGGCGGTTGTGTAACAGGCGGCGGCCAGCCAATACAGCCTGCTTCGGTAAGGAACGAGATAGATATCCGCGCTGAAAGGGCCAAGGCCATATACCAGGAAGATGCGTCCAGCACCTTAAGGTTCTCGCACCACAACCCCACTGTACAAAGATTCTATGAGGAATACCTGGGAGAACCCGGAGGACACAAGTCTCACGAGCTGCTGCACACTCATTATACAGCCCGTGAGAATTACCCCGAAAACTGACCCCAAATAATCCCATTATTAAGGAGTTGACAGACCATGCCCAGGGCTTGATCCGTCGACTCCTTTTTGCATGCTTATTCGCGGCTGCGCCTGAACCAGGTATCCTGGTACCGTTGCCTGTTCCAAGGGAAAAATCCGGAGTGATCATGGCATATACATGTATCAGTAGACCCGGCATCGGGGAGGTTGGCGGCAATCGGCAAAATAGCGCTTGTGAATGAAAAGAAGGACAGCATTATTCTTCTGGCCAGCGTATCCATCAGCTTGGGAACGGGTATAATCAGCTCATGGTGTTCTCCTGGCATGCGCATGACCTATGAGATGATGTACAAGCCGGACATAGCGCCGCCGGGGTGGGTTTTCGGCCCAGTGTGGGCCTTTCTTTACATACTGATGGGTATTTCCGCATACAGGGTGTTTGTGACTGACCGGGACAGGGCTGAGGCCAGGGACGCCCTTTTTTACTACGGCTCCCAGCTGGTCTTAAATGCCATGTGGCCTGTCCTGTTCTTCAGGTTCAGCCTGGAAGGGACCGCGCTGCTGGATGTGATAACCCTGGCGGTACTGGTTTTCATAACCACGGTGAAGTTCTCAAGGATTGATGCCGCAGCAGGCTGGCTCATGATTCCCTATTTGCTTTGGGTGATATATTCCGGAGTCCTGAATTACGCCATTGTTTCGGCCGGTCGGTAGGCCAGGCCGCATGAGGCTTTCGGGATACAAGTCAGCCCTGGTTTATGGTTTTCCAGACACATGCCATCGAGCTTCTGCCATCATGTCCATTGCTTAATCGGACTGTATCGGGTAAACTGGTATTCAAAGCCGTCCATCAGTCATAATGACATGGATTTAACCGGGGGTATACCGATGGATCTCAGGTTGGTTATGAACCAGGTTCTGGTTCTTTTTATAATATTGCTCATGGGATTTGCGGCGGGCAAGGCAGGGGTTATTGACCAGACCGCGAGCAAAAAGCTTGCCGGCGTAATGCTGTATGTCACATCCCCCATGCTTGTTCTTAAGTCCTTTTTTATCACCTTTACCGGAGAAAGGCTCATCAATATCTTTTGGACGATGGGGATGGCCATGTTCATGTTCCTCCTTTCCATATGGCTCTCCAAGCTGATCTATGGAAGATTTCCTGAGAAGACCTCGCCCATATTGAGGTTCACGGCTGTATTCTCCAACTGCGGATACATGGGTTTGCCCATCATGTATGCCCTTTATGGCGATGATGGAGTTATTTACGGTTCGGTTTATATTGTTGCCTTCAATATCATGTTGTGGACCTATGGCTATGCACTGTTCGGAGGCCGTGGAACAAAAAGGGAGATAGCCGTTAAGGTTTTTGCAAATCCATGCATAATAGCGGTTTATACCGGGATGATAATCTTCATTTTCGGCCTTGCTGTGCCAGTACCTGTTGCCAGCGCCGTAACGGTTGTGGGTGATATGACCATGCCTGTTTCCATGCTTATAATCGGGGCGGTGATCAGTTCTGCAAGGCTGAGGGATGTCTTCTCAGACTGGAGGGTTTACCTTTCCTCCTTCGTCAGGCTGGTCCTGATGCCGCTGATAGCCCTTGCCCTGGCCAGTATCCCTGGAATACCCCACATGCCTGCGGCCGTAATTGTAACAGCTTCAGCCATGCCTGCGGCCGCCAATACCACTGTTTTTGCCGAGATGTTTGATAAGGACGCTATGTTTGCATCGAAATGCGTTTCGGTATCCACGCTTCTTTCAATAATAACCATACCGACTATCGTAAGCCTGATATAGACAGGAGGAGGTAAAACATAATGAAATTGTCCCGTTTGTTCCGGAATAACAGGCAGATCCTGTCCTTTGAGGTCTTTCCGCCAAAGCCCGAGGTTCCCCTGGAAACCCTTTTTGAATCCATCCCAGGCTTTAAGGCATTGTCGCCCGATTACATCAGCGTGACATACGGGGCTGGCGGAAGCACCAGGGGAAGAACGGTGGAAATCGCATCGACGCTGAAAAACACCTACGGGATCGAGGCCATGGCCCACCTCACCTGTGTAGGGCACGGCGCGGAACAGATAGATGAGATACTGGAAAGACTCAAGCGAGAGAATATTGAGAATATACTGGCACTGAGAGGGGATCCCCCCATAGACCAGCCCGATTTTGATTATAGCAGGGGCGCCTTCCGGTATGCCAATGAACTGATATCCCATATAAGAAAGCAGGGAGATTTCTGCATCGCTGCAGCCGCTTACCTTGAGGGACATGTGGACAGCAGAAGGCTGGATGAGGACAGAAGGTGGCTGAAGAAGAAAGTGGATGCGGGTGTGGACTTTCTGGTCACCCAGCTGTTCTTTGATAACAGGCTGTACTTCGACTTTTTGGACCGGGCTGCGCAGATAGGTATAGACTGTCCCATCGTACCGGGGATCATGCCCATCTTCAGCGCGAGGATCAAGACCATGACGGCCAGAAGCGGTTGCTCCATCCCGGCCAAGCTGGTGCTTATGATAGATAAGTACCAGGATAGCCCGGAGGATTTGCGTAAGGCCGGTGTAGAATACGCTGGAAAGCAGATAAAGGAGCTACTGGACGGCGGCGCCCCCGGTATCCATCTCTATACCATGAACAGGCTTAAATCCACCACCGAGGTTTTACAGGCTGCAGGACTGCGCTGACTTGGGTGTCATTTCGAGCGGAACGCCCTGCATTTATGTCATTGCGAGGAGGCGAAGCCGACGAAGCAATCTCTTGCATTAACCACAGGAACCGTTCCCCCTGGTTGCTCCCCGCCCTCAGCGACATGCGGCAATCTCTGCAAAGAAAGTTATAATGGCGTATAATGTACGCATTTACCTAAAAGAGACGTGCTGTTTCTGTCTCGAATGACTCCGCAGGAGCAGCTGAAGTTGTATGCGAAATGCGAAGAATCGAGCGGAAAAAAACAACCGGATGTTGTTTTTAGCCGGCAGTCGCATGGATGCGACGTTACCGGCGGCCCTGCGAGATCGAGCATGAGCATGTACAACTTCCTGCGACGAGGACCGAAGGAGAGACTGAACAGCACGGCTACAAGACGCATTAACTCACGAAACGTAAATAGAGATTGCCGTGCTTTGCCCGCAATGATATACACAGGGGACGGCAGACTGTACGAAAATATAGAATCAAAGTGTTTGCAGGAATCCCGTAAAGCCCGGCCGCTGTGCTGCACAGCTGCGAAACATCAACCACTCGAATGAGGGTCGGCTGAACTCGCTTCGCTCAAACAGCAGCCGCCCTTTTCTCATTCTCGCGGGATGTTTCGGCGCCTTATCGCAAGGCGGCCTTGTTTTACGGGATCCCCC
>JAAYFY010000034.1 GCA_012728015.1 Clostridiaceae bacterium
ATGAATGATACAGTAATAGCTACAGCTATACTGGACAGATTACTGCACCATTCGCACATCATAAATATAAGGGGTGAGAGCTACAGACTAAAAGACAGACTAAAAGGCGGGGTCAGGGTCGTGCCTCCGGCCGATATATCGGTGAAGGATAAACCGAAAAATGCGTGACCAGCTACTAAAGCCGGCGATTGGGCCAATTTTTAACCGGCGATTGGGTCAAAAATACTCCGGCGTTGACAATCCCCATAGATAAATATAACTGCATATATTATAGTTGCCCAAAATGTATGTGTTCATATATTGATACAAAAAATGCAGGGCTTTTATGCCCTACACCAGACTTATCTCATTTTTGCTCTTTCATCAATTAATTGCGATCTGTGAACTTGTAAAGACTGTGTTCTTAAATGCATATGTCACGTGAAAATACAAGCTAATACAGTATTATTGCTTTGGGTAACGCATTTTTAAGTTCCGTGATTTCAGCATCATTTATTGGATTGCATTTCAGGTTTATAAGCCTGAGGTTGGTTAGTTTTTTCAGAACGCTGATATCGCTGATCTCGTTATTGCTTAAATTTATTGCAATAAGGTCAGTAAGTTTTTCCAATGGGGTTATATCGCTGATGGTATTGTAAGATAGGTTCAATATTTTAAGGTTAGTAATGTTACTTAGCGGACTGATATCTGTAATCATATAAAGATCGGATAAGATCAATACCTTGAGATTTGGAAGCATTTCAAATGTTTTAAAATCATGTGAATCAATATATGTAAAAGACAAGTTCAATACCTGGAGACTTTTCAATTCTTTTAGTGGTGTGATGTTTCTGATCTCAGTGTTTCCAGAAAGGTTCAACGCCTTGAGTTTCGAAAGCTTACTTATGGATGCCCATTGTACTAACATTTGCTCTTGACAGGTTCAAGATCTCAAGATTTGTTAACTCTTCCAACGCACTGATTTTTCCAAGATCGTTTATTGACAAATCCAATACTCTTAGATTTGTCAGACTTGTTAGTGCATTTATATCTCGGATGTTATTGTTGGAGAGGTTCAATACCTCAAGATTCGATAGTTTTTCTAATACGCTGATATCTTTGATCTTGTTTCCCGACAGGTTCAACTCATTCAGATTCGCTGCTTCTTCCAAAGCGTTGATAAACATAAGGTTATTATTGGACAAGTCCAGCACTTTAAGATTTGTCAGATATTTAAAAGCATTTATGTCTATCAGCGGCTGGAAGCAGACGGATAGCTTTTTAAGTTCCGGGAACATCCTTAAATCATTCAAAGATTCTATTTTACCATTGCTGATACTCTCTCTATCGTACCAGCCGTCATTGAACCAACCGTCATAATTGAAGGTATTTTTTGAAATTTCGGAAAATACCTTATTGCCCGATATTCCCATTTCGGTTATTCCTGCAAGGTCGATTCTGCGTATTTTGCCCTCCTCTTTTCCGATAAGCTTCCGGATGGATGCTTCAAAGACTTTGTCCTTAAACCTGACAGGCCGGAAAGCCGGTATCAGCTGTATACTCAGCAGTATACCAAGCAGTATGATACAAACCGCTGGAACAATGCTGGCAATGACGATCGTTTTCTTTTTCAACGCTGTTACCCTCTCCTTTCCCTCGGAGTTGCAGTGACATGACAGCCTCCTGTGAAAGGTCAAATGCTGGCTTTAGAGTACAGGTTTTCAGGTTGCGAGCCGGCATTGCAGAATACGGGATAGTTTTCATTTAAAATCTGATATATAAGATAATACCATAATAATGTACATTTTTCTATCTTATATATGCCTTTGACAGCCCCGGAAAAAAGCCCTTTTCGGGCAACAGGAATATGGGGTATAATAATCGCAATATATCTCATGAACAGTCGGTTTAAGAAAAGGAGTAAACCATGCTGGAGAAGTATTATCAGGGTTTAAAGGACGATCCCCGGGATGTCAGGGTAGACCTGCATGTACATTCCAACGCATCGGACGGGACCTGGCCGCCGGAAGAACTGGTAAAGCATGTGAAGGCGGCGGGGATAAGGATCTTTGCCCTCACCGACCATAATACCATTAATAATGTGTCCCGGACATCCGCTCTGGCAAGAGCGCATGGTGTCTTCTTAATACCTGGGGTGGAGATCGATTCGTTTCATGAGGGCTATTCCTATCATATCCTTGGGTTGGGCATCGATATTGAGAACAGCCGCCTCAGATTACTCCTGAAGGACCAGGAGGAGAGAATGGAAATGAGGGATAAAGGGGCGATAGCCTTCCTGGAGAGCAAATATCCCCATGTGTCCGCCGAGGACTATGACCGCTATGAGGACGACCACAGCAGGGGCGGTTGGAAGGCCTTGAACTATTGCATAGATAAGAAGCTTTGCACTGATTACAGGGAGTTCTTTGCCCTGTTCCCTGGCGACTTGCCTTTTTTCGTGCCTTCAGTCTTTCATTCCGCGGAAGATGTTATTTCAGTAATAAAGAAAGCCGGGGGGTGTGCGGTTCTTGCCCATCCCGGAGCGAGCTTTTATAACCCGGATTACCGTGCTGTGCTAAGTGACATGCTTGAGTTGGGGATACAGGGTATTGAATGCTATCATATCGAGAACGGTGAGGAAGTAACCCGGTATGCTCTTAAGTTCTGCGCTGCCCACGGACTTCTTGTAACCGGCGGCTCGGACTGCCATGGTACATTTGTGCCCGAGCGGTGGCTGGGAAATCCCGAAGTCCGCCTTTCGGACCTGGTCCTGTAAGAAAACCGCCCTATTCCTCTTTTTTGATCAGTGCGGCCCTGCTGATTTTATCCGGGCCGTATTTTTGGCGGATTCTGTCCAGGGCTATCTCCAGCTTCTCCTCTTTCACCCTGTCATGGCCAGTATCCTGCTGGTCGAACAAGGAAATCTGGTCGCTGCAATCATCCTCGAACCCGCTGATGGAGATTCCCAGGAGGCGCACAGGCCTGAACCTGTTCCAGTTGTTCTCAAGCAGCCTGAACCCGGCCTGCATGATATCCCGGGCAAGATTTGTGGGGAAAACCCTGGTCTGCCTGGTGATGGTTTTAAAATCGCTGTACTTTATGGTTATCTGCACGGTCCGTCCCTTTTTCCTGTGGCGGCGGGCCGACATGGCAATGTCTTCCGAAAGCTCCATGATAACCTTCCTTGCTTCCTCCAGGTCGGTAATATCCCTGGGCAGGGTGGTGGAGCGGCCGATGGACTTCATCTCATCGGGGGAGTGGGGCGTTACCGGGGCGTCATCTATGCCGTTGGCTCTCTGGTGGATCTCAAAGGCCATCTTTCCCAGGGATTCAGAAAGTACGACAGGGTCCATGGCGGCCAGCTCCCCGATTGTCCTGATGTTCAGCTTCTCAAGGAACTGGGTGGTCTTTTTCCCTATCCCGTACATGGCTCCCACATTCAGGGGCCAGAGCTTCCCGGGCACATCACGGATCCAAAGTTCGGTTATGCCCAGGGGCTTTTTCATTTCTGCGGCCATCTTTGCCAGGAACTTGTTCTCGGATATGCCAATGGAGCACCAAAGGCCCAGCTTGTCCCTGATATCCTTCATAATCCGCTCAGCCGCTTCGCGGGGGCTTCCTGACAGGGCCTCGCAGCCGGTCATGTCAAGCCATGCCTCATCTATGGAAGCTTGTTCGATAACAGGGGTATAGTTTGAAAGAAGCTGCATCACCTGTTTGGACATTACCTCGTAAAAGGAATGGTCAGGAGGGACAAGGGCGATGCCGGGGCACAGTTTTTTCGCTTCTCCCACGGTCATGGTGGTCTTGACGCCGTACCTGCGTGCCTCGTAATTGGCTGCCAGGATAATCCCGCTGCGCTTTTTAGGGTCACCGGCCACAGCAGCAGGAACACCCGCCAGCTCCGGACGCCGGGTGGTTTCACAGCTTATAAAGAAGGCATTCATATCCACAAGAAAAATGGCCCTTTTCATAGACCCTCCCAATGGCTATCTGATCCTATTATACCTTATTCTATGAAAGGTTTTTAAAACCATTGGGATTGATGTAAACCCGGGTGTATCTTATCATCTGGATGACAGCAGAATATCTTTATAATCCCCCTCCTTCATTACTGTTTTATGTATAATTAGTAGCAGAAGGGGTGCATGAAAGATGAATAAACTGACTATGATCGCTGTCGACCTTGGCGCCGGAAGCGGAAGGACCATAGCCGGACGATTTGACGGAAACAGGCTGGAACTGGTTGAAACCCACCGTTTCCCCAATGAGCCGGTTATGGTCAGCGGAAGCCTTTATTGGGATATCCTAAGGCTTTACCATGAGATGAAGCAGGGCATTATAAAGTCGGCCGGCATGGGGTATTGCCCCGATAGTATCGGTATTGATACCTGGGGCGTGGACTACGGCCTTTTGGACGAGAACGGGGACCTTATGGGAAATCCCTACCATTACCGGGACCTAAGGACAGAAGGCATGATGGAAGCCGGATTTGAAATCTGTCCTAAGAAGCAGATGTATGAGCGGGCTGGTATCCAGTTCCTGAAGTTAAACACCCTGTACCAGCTTATGGCGACGAAAAAGCAGCAGCCCTATATGCTGGAGAACGCGAAAACACTTCTTTTCATACCCGATCTTCTGCGGTATTTCTTAACGGGCGTCAAATCGACCGAATATACCATTGCCAGCACAAGCCAGCTCTTGGATGTGAACACCGGCGACTGGGACATGGACATGATCGGCATGATGGGAATCCCGGCCCATATTTTTACCGGGATTACAGACGCCTGCACCCGGGTAGGCCCCGTCAGGGAGGATGTCCTAAGAGAGCTCAATATACCATTGATGGAAGCCATTGCCGTAGCCGGCCATGACACGGCCAGCGCCGTCGCGGCTGTTCCCGCGTCCGGCGGGGATTATGCATATATAAGTAGCGGGACATGGTCACTGATAGGCATTGAATCCGATCTTCCCATTGTCAATGAAACCACTTTCAGCCTGAACTTTGCCAATGAGGGCGGTGTTACACGAAACAAGCGGGTACTAAAGAATATCATGGGCATGTGGATTATCCAGGAGTGCAGGCTTTTTTGGGCGAGAGAAGGAGAGAGCTTAAGCTATGACGAGATAAACAGGCTTGCAAAAGAAAGCAGTTCTTTCCAGTGTTTTATCGATCCCAATGACGACAGCTTTTTCTCGCCTGGCGACATGCCGCGAAAGGTCCGGGCCTATTGCGAGAAAACGGGACAGAAGGTGCCGCAGTCCAAGGGAGAGATCATCCGCTGTGTGCTTGAAAGCCTGGCCATGAAATACAGGATGGTGGCAGAAGAGCTTGAGCTTGTAAGGGGCAGGAAACTTGACGCGATCCATGTTGTGGGCGGAGGCTGCCGTAACCGTCTGCTGAACCAACTGACCGCCGACTGTTCAGGAAAGACCGTACTGGCCGGACCAGTGGAGGCGACGGCCACAGGGAATATCGTATGCCAGCTCGTAGCCCGGGGAGAGGTAAAGGACTTAAGAGAAGCGCGACACCTCGTATGGGAGTCCTTCCCGGTGGAGGTTTACGAGCCGGAGAATACCAGCGCCTGGGAAGACAGACGCATATCATCGCTTCAGAAAACTTACAACAGGCTCACCCGCATCATGAGGACCCAATTTTGCGTTAGCAGGATACTCCATGCATGAATGGCGGTTATCAAAGCAGAATAAGGCGCAGGTGATGGCCATGATTGTCCTTTTAATGTTTTATATGCTGCTGTTTTTGGCAGGGTCAGCGATATATGGTTTCTATAAAGCAATACAGGGTTATTTTCTCAGGACCAGGGTCAGCCGTTTCATTGAGATAGTTGAGTATAGGCAGGACTTCCTATTTCTGAGCCATAGGGAGTTTGTTCAGCTTGTTGTGGAGGTCCTGAGAAGAAAGGGGTATAATGTGAGACTTACCAACGGGTGCGGCGAATACGAAAACGGCCTGGAACTCAACGGGCTGCAGTACGTCGAGGTCTTTAAGACCGGCCTCCATGACATGATCGAAGTGGAAACCGCCATGAAGCTGGCCTGGTGCATGAGAAGAAACCAGGTCTTCCGAGGACTTATTGTTGCTTTGGGCGGCTTCAAACATAATACTCGCTACTACTGCTACAACCATGTCATATCCTGCATGGATGGAAACGAACTGCTTTCACTGTGCAGGGAAGTGAGAAACATAGGCCGGGCACCGGAATGGGAAGAAAACAACTCGCGTTTCATTTAGAGGCGGCT
This sequence comes from Clostridiaceae bacterium, assembly GCA_012728015.1. Taxonomy (GTDB): domain Bacteria; phylum Bacillota; class Clostridia; order DSM-8532; family DSM-8532; genus Thermoclostridium_A. The sequence goes on from JAAYFY010000034.1 coordinate 6,241, forward strand.
GTTCTGCTATTTGCAAAACCTGCACGAGTTCACTTCATATGCTTCAGTACAGCTTAAATCCGGCAAAATTCCAAATATGAGAAATGCGGGGTAATCGAAAATGCATGGTAGAACCTATGTTTAGGCAAACAAAAAGCAGGCCTCATAAGGTCTGCTTCAATTCCTTCACGGCTTTTCTATTTCTTCTTATCCGGTTTGATATCTGGCATGACGGGACCCGGTATGTTATGTATGTTAAGAGGAGAAACCGGGTTGGAGTCCATTGGGTTAGGCATAATATTTATCTTGCCGGACATATCCTTTTTGCCGTACATATCCATATTGTCGGCCAGCCCCATCACATTGCCGGGCTTGTAGTACATTTTCTTACGGCGCATGGCTTCCTGGACAATCCTGAGGGCTTCGCCGAACCGCTGGTAGTGAACCACCTCGCGTTCCCTCAAGAAGCGCAGGGGATCGATGACATCGGGATCATCAGCCATATTGATGAGAAATTCATAGGTGGCGCGCGCTTTTTGCTCTGCTGCCAGGTCTTCATTCAGGTTTGCGATGGGATCGCTCATGGATTCGATATATGCGGCTGTAAAAGGAACTCCGTTGGAGTCGGAAGGATACACGCCCTTGCCGTGTATTGCGTAAACAGGACCAAAACCCATCCTTTCCAGTTCCTGTGGAGGTACGTCCTTCACAAGCTGGGTGACCATGGTGCCAACCATCTCAAAATGAGCCAATTCCTCGGTTCCGACATCTGTAAGGATTGCCTTGGATTCCTTGTTGGGCATTGCGTAACGCTGGCTCAGGTAGCGCAGGGATGCGGCCAGCTCTCCGTTAGGCCCGCCGTATTGAGTAAGGATCAGTTTTGCCATCCTTGGATCAGGCCTTTTAATATTGATCGGGTACTCGGTTTTCTTGTCGTAAACCCACATTTGCCATACCTCCTTTCAGTTCCTCCCATCTCATGTTGTCCCAGGGCCATGGATCATTGACCCAGAGCCAGCAGTCATCTGTTGCGCCGTGAATCATCCTTAAAGGACCGTATTTCTCGGTAAATTGTTTATGAAGCCTCTGGCGGGTTTCAGCAAGCATCTTGAAGTCTTTCAGGGCATTTTCGCATGAAGGATGCGTATCCAGAAACAGATTGAGCTCAATCAGGGCAAAATCCACCGCACGAATCTGTTCCAGCAGTTCATTTTTGCCATCCATACCTGTTCACCTCCATTATCTGTTGACCCAGTGATCCCTGAGTTCCGGGAAGATGGTTCCCTGCTTTAAACCCTCTTCGGGCGGGAAGGTTTTGCCATAGGTCTGATACCGGATATAGGCTGTTGCGTATTCGGGATTGATGGGCATGACCGGAATGATGATGGCGTCACCGGTGCAGTTGTTGCCGGTATAGATAGTGGTTACTTGCAATTTCTCCATGATTGCCGGTACCTCCGGGCTTGTTCCTTCTTTATATTATGTACAGGCCGGACATTGTGTGAGGACAGCGGCCTGTCCCTGCCTTATGGAATATATGCGACATTATTTTTGACTGGTAACGCCGCTTAAGGGTAATATAATAGGAGAGGCTGAATAATTGGGACTTGCAATTTACAGCCATATAAGAAACGTACAAGGAGAGTGCTGAATGTCAAGAATCAGGCTCAGTTTGAATGGCCGCAAGATGGAAGTCTGTAAGGGAACCAGGATTGAGGACCTGGTACGTGGCATGGAAGGAAAAAAGGGATCGCTAATCGTGGCGGCAGTGGTAAATAATGAGATCCGGGAACTGACCTATCCAATTGAACGGGAATCGGTCATTACCACCGTGGACTTAAGTGACGCCGATGGCATCCGTATCTACCAGAGGAGTCTCAAATTCCTGCTGATCAAGGCTGTTCATGACCTGTTTCCAGATAAGGAACTCCAGGTAAGGCATTCGGTCAGAAGGGGTGTATTCTTCGAGATTGTGGACTACAAGGTCACACAGGAAGATGTGGAACGCCTTGAGAAGCGTATGAGGGAACTGGTGGAACAGGATCACAAGTATGTCAAGAGAGTTGTCCCGATTAACGAAGCCCGCAGGATCTTTCTGGGCCAGGGAAGGGAGGACCGTTACCGCGCCCTTGAGTTCAGGGAAAAGGACTATGTTTCTCTTTACACTTTTGACGATATAGAGGACTACTTCTACGGCTATATGGTACCGAGCACCGGGTACCTCAAGCTCTACGGACTTGCGGCCGAAAACGACGGGATTGTGCTGATCGTACCGAGGATAGAAAACCCGACACGGTTGCCCGATGTTACGCTGCCCAAGCAGCTTTTTGATGTCTTCACCGAGTATACCAACTGGATCAGGATCCTTGGGGTGGAGGACGTAGGAAGGCTCAACGAGGTGGTAAAGAAGGGCAGGATACATGAATTCATCCTGATCTCCGAGGCACTCCATGAGAAAAAGATAGCCCAGATCGCCGACATGATAGTCAGCCAGAAGAAGAGGATAATCCTAATAGCCGGCCCGTCATCCTCGGGTAAGACGACTTTTGCCAGAAGGTTGGCCATACAGCTTAGGGTGAATGGCATCATGCCGCTTAACATATCGGTGGACGATTATTTCGTGGAAAAGCACCAGACCCCCGTGGATGAGGATGGCAAGCCCGACTATGAATCCCTGGAGTCAGTTGACCTCAAGCTTTTCAACCAGGACATGAACGCCCTCCTGAAGGGTGAGGAGGTTGCCATGCCCACCTTTAACTTCATAACCGGAAAACGGGAATTCAACGGGCGAAGGATCAGGCTGGAAGATGGCGGCGCGGTTATCATCGAGGGTATACACGCGCTAAATCCCAGGCTTACCAGCGGCATCGACGATGCCGACAAGTTCAAGATATATATAAGCGCCATAACATCCATGAGAATCGACCAGCATAACCGCATTCCCACCACCGACCTGAGGCTTTTGAGGCGCATGATCCGGGATAACCTGTTCAGGGGGACCAATGCTCCCGATACCATTGCTATGTGGCCCGCCGTAAGGCGCGGAGAGGAACGGAATATCTTCCCGTTCCAGCAGGAAGCCGACGCCATGTTCAATTCTTCCCTGATCTATGAGCTGTTGGTCATAAAAGGATATGCCCTGCCGCTGCTCAGTTCCATAACAAAGGATATGCCCCAGTATTCGGAGGCAAGGCGTCTTATCGAGTTTTTAAGCTACTTCCTGCAGATACCCGCCGATGACATCCCGCCCAATTCCATACTGCGGGAGTTCCTGGGCGGATCATGCTTTAATTAGTGACCGAAAATGTTTGTATATTAAGTTTGAAGGCTTCAAGGGCAGGGAATTCGTCCCTGCCCGTATATACAGGAAGAAAGGTTTGGTTATGCAGCATCTGGAACTATTCGCCACAGCCGCCTTCGGGGTGGAATCAGCGGTGGCAAGGGAACTTAAGCACCTGGGTTATAAAGATACCCGTATCGACAACGGTAGGATCTATTTTACAGGGGACTTTGAAGCCATTTGCAGGACCAACCTGTGGCTCCGCTGCGCCGGGCGGGTCTATGTCCCTATCGGCAGGTTCGAAGCCAGGACATTCGATGAGCTTTTTGAGAGGACAAAGGCCCTTCCCTGGGAAGAGTGGCTTCCGAAAGACGCGCAGTTTCCCGTTACGGGAAACTGCGTGAAGTCAACCCTGATGAGCATATCGGACTGCCAGTCCATTATTAAAAAAGCAGTGGTGGAAAGGTTGAAGAAGGTCTATGGCATGGAGATCTTTCCCGAAACCGGACCCAGGTTCAGGATAGAGTTCAGCATTCTCAACGATATGGCGGCCCTGGCCATCGATACAAGCGGGGACAGCCTGCACAAGCGAGGTTACCGCACCCTTGCCTATTCCGCCCCCGTCAAGGAGACCCTGGCGGCAGCCATGCTCATGGTAAGCCGCTGGTCCCCCGGAAGGCCATTGATTGATCCGTTCTGCGGCTCGGGCACCATACCCATAGAAGCGGCCATGATGGAGCGCAATATTGCCCCGGGACTTAACCGAGGTTTTGATAGCCAGGAATGGCCAGCCATCCCCAAATCTGCATGGAACCGGGCGATAGAGGAGGCAAAGAGCCTTATCCGGCCGACTGCCCGTGGGATAACCATACAGGGGTATGACATCAGCGAAGAGGCCATCAGCATTGCCCAGTACCATGCCCGCCAGGCGGGCGTTCAGGACAGCATCCACCTCCAGGTCAGAGACGTTGCCGATCTGTCCTCAAGGGCCAAATACGGCTTCATAGTGACCAACCCGCCCTATGGGGAAAGGATCGGGGATAGAAATGAAAACATCCGGCTCTACAGGACCATGAGCGAGGTCTTTAAGAGGCTGGACACATGGTCGTTCTATATTCTCAGCGCCGACACCCATTTTGAAAGGTGTTTTGGAAGGAAAGCCGAAAAAAACAGGAAACTGTTCAACGGCGGGCTTCTGTGTTATTATTACCAGTATTTCGGGCCGAAACCGAACAGAAGCTAGAAGTTAGAGGTGAGAGGTGAGACACCAGAGGTAAGAGCTTCGAGGTTGGACGTTAGACGCTAGAGGTGAGAGGGTAGAGGTTAGTGGTTAGAAGTTAGAGGTTGGATTTTTGATGTCAGGCGTCATTGATGCATGATGTAAGATGATGAAGGATGCCTTAAGCGAATATAAGGAACAGCAAAAAAGCGGGGCAAAATGCCCCGCTTTTACTGTTGAATAAGGACTTAATCAATCCCTGTTTCTTCTTCTTCTGCCTCTCCAGAAATCCTCCGGATCAGGCCAGTCGTCTTCACCGGGGGCATTGCCCGGATTCTCATGGTCGTGGATGTCAACATCCTCGTCTCCGGGGTACTGGATGCCCGACGAGTCCGGATCATCCTCGGTCACCGGTGGAATAATCACGTGGCTCGGGCCATGGATCGTGCAGTATTCCCCTTCGGGCAGTTCATATATCACGTCCTCCGGATACGGGCTTTCGGGAAATGGAGGCATGTATTGCACGGGGCGCTTGATATATACCCGTACGAAGGCTGATTCGGGCGGGCAGTATTCGGTGGCGAGCAGCATGCGCCCCTGGGCGTCGGTGGCCTCCTTGCAGGCCATCGCCGATACATGGACCTTGCATGTATCGCTGTAGGATGGCTCAGTACCTTCTATAAAGTATTCCTTGCGGACCCTGGAACCCCTCGGGTCGGCCTTGCACAGCTCGGTGGCTATCTTGCCCGAATCCATACAGATTTCCCTTGCTACTATATTGGGCGGAACCTCGTCGAAGAACTCGGCAGGTTCCAGTTTCATGTCCTTGTGGATTTTGGTCATAACTGCGTTCCAGATTACCTGCGCGCCAAAATTCTCATCACTGGTCAATTGAACCGCTTTGTCATAACCATACCAGGTTGCCCCTACATAATAGGGTGTAA
>JAAYFY010000035.1 GCA_012728015.1 Clostridiaceae bacterium
AAGCCCGGGCAATGGAGACACGCTGCTGCTGGCCGCCGCTCATCTCATGGGGCTTGTGCTTCATCCGGTCCTTCAGGCCTACAGCCTCCAATAGCTCTTTTGCCAGCTTGTTTCTTTTGGACCGGGGCACGCCGCAGAAAGTAAGGGGCAGGGCGACATTTTCCAGCGCGGTGAGAGTTGGTATAAGGTAGTAGCTTTGAAAGATGAAGCCGATATACTTCTGCCTGAACAGGGCCAGCTGGTTTTCGCTCAGCCTGTCTATGCGGGTCTTGCCGATGGTGATGGACCCCTTTGAGGGCTTATCCAGGCCCGCCATCATATGCAGCAGCGTGGATTTTCCCGAACCGGACGGTCCCTGCAGGCAGCAGATCTCCCCCTCCTCAATGTCCAGGCTGATGCCGTTTACAGCATATATGCGCTCCTGGCCCATTCGAAAGATGCGATATACGTTATCCATAGTAATGATTGTTGGCATTTATGTATCTCCTTGGAACCGCTATTATTTATCCTTGGACTTATTTACATAAACTGGCGCTGCCAGTCTACTCCTATCAATTATAACAGCATTTGTGCGGTAGAAGTATGATCAAATCTTAAAACTTTCTTAAAATTCCAGTGGGCATGCCTCCCAGTCCTTATATATATGACGGGCCTGGCCAGATATGGTTCATTATTTTACCAATAGTTTTTTTCCTGGATCAGAACCCGGCTCAAACCGGGCAGCGTCCCCATTATATCAAAACGAACCGGACACGCAGGGCAATAAAATAGGGATGACCGCAGGTATACCTGAGATCATCCCGTAATTTGCGTACTGTTATCAGTCGATTACCCGCCTGGCCCCATAATATGGGGCAGGATACTCTGATAACGACATGATGACTACCTTCCCCTTGGTTGTTGAGGCATGGATAAACTGATTTCCGCCAATATAAATCCCCACATGGCTGACGTCCCAGTTGCCGCCGTCGGTGTCAAAAAGCAGGATGTCCGAAGGCCTCAGGTTTTCCCTTGAAACCAGCTTGCCAAAATTCGCATAGTTGGCCGAGCTTCTTGGGACATTGATTCCGAAATGGGCATAGACATATTTCACAAATCCTGAACAGTCCATTCCGCTGGTACTATACCCGCCGTATCTATATTTCACGCCCACAAGGGTTTTACTGTATTCCACAATCTGCTGCGCAAGACTGGTTACCGCGCTGGAGTCCGCGGTGGGAAGGGAAGAACTCCTGTCAACTTCGCTTTCACTGTCCACCAGATAATTGATATGCATGTATCCTTTTTTGCCCGAGGGCGTCTGGACCCTGGCCCAATCGTCATGGGTATCGAAATAGCCTACCTTATCCCCGCGCTTCAAGGTTTCAATCTTTTCATAATCTGTTCCCGGCCCGCTCCGCACATTGAGCGCATCCGCGTTGACATACCAGTAGGCTGTCGGGCTTTCAGGCTCCACTTTGTCCTCGCTGTCCACCAGGTACCGGGCAACCGCATAGCCGATGATGCCCGATTCGGTCTTAATCTTTGCCCAATCACCTTCCGAAGAGAAAAGACCGACCTTGTCGCCTCTCTTCAGAGTGGTCAGCTTGTCATAGTCGGTGCCGATGCCACTCCTGACATTGAGCTGGTTTGCGTTCACATACAAGTAGGAAGAAACCTGCTCCACCGATGCCATGGTTTTGCCAGCGCGGGATTCGTCAATTATGCCCCGGGCGATGGAAGCAGTCATCATGATTGAGGCATCCATGTCGGTTGCCTCTCCGGTATCATAGACGGTCGTGTCATATTCTGTTGAGTATAGGGCTATTATTTCATCTGACTTTGACAGGAATTCAAGTTTCCGGTATGTTGCTGAAAGATATTGATAAGGCAGAGTATAAACAGACAGGTTGGTGGAATGGAGGGAGGCGGATTCTTCGATGGGCGTATCGACAACCTGCTGTTGGGCTGGCTCGGTTAAACCGGAGTAAAGCAATACACAGACAGTAAGGGTAAAAAGAAAGACGATAGTCCCCCAGGTATATATATGTGAGTTCTTATCTAAATGCATGATTATCCTCCTATTATAGGCTTCCGGAGTTAGCTGACGGGCTCGGGAAATAGGGAACCCTACCTTACTGGATTAGCCCCGATAAACTCGGTTCCTCCGTACTCTTGCGGAGATTCAGCCTTATAGCCACATCTCTCTGTATGCCGCCTTCAAAGCAGTATATTGCCTGCCGCAGGGCGCAATACTTCTATATATTGGCTACTATTATACCAGTTGCGCATTTCATAAGCAATACACGGTAACAATTACCAATAACAAGGGGGATTCCGCCTCGGTTGCCCGTAGATGGGAGTTCATGCCGGAATGGAAACTGTTGTTATTTTCTTTGCAGCCTTCCGGCCTTGGCTATAAAGCCTTTTGGTCGGGCGGCCCTGCCTGCCGCCAGAATAATAACCATTGTGATGAACTTCAAGTGCCCGTTTATATGAATGGACGGACGAGGACATTTCGGCTCAGATAATGCAGTCTACTATCAATGTATGCGCCGGCAACTATATGGTTGCCATAATTTTTTGTGATAAGAGCCCTTTTTGATTTCGTTACGACGGGCGTGTGGATGTGTCACTGGATAAAACGGCATAGCTGTGAAAGCTCAAGTGCAGAAGTAA
>JAAYFY010000036.1 GCA_012728015.1 Clostridiaceae bacterium
CACGCCATAAGGCGCTTCGGCGACATTGCAGGAAAGAACGTAGTGGTAATCGGCGGGGGTCCCATAGGTAACCTGGTGGCACAGACTGCAAAGGCCAAGGGAGCAGCAAAAGTCATAGTTACCGAGATCAGCCAGTACCGCCTCAGCGTTGTAGAAGAATGCGGCCTTATAGCTGTCAATCCGAAGGAGATCAGCCTTAAGGAAGCCATCAGGAAGGAATTTGGAAGCGATGGGGCCGACGTAATATTTGAATGTATCGGAAACGGGGCCATCCTAAACGAAGCAGTGGAAGTTGCCCGCAAGGGAAGCGACATCATCGTGGTGGGTGTTGTGCCCGACCTGGCCCCTATTAACATGGGCTTTGTGCAGGACCATGAGTTGCGCCTTATAGGCAGCGCCATGTACCGTGTGGAGGACTACCGTGAGGCTATAGAACTGGTGGGAAAAGGCCTCATCGAGTTTGACGCCCTTATAACCCACAGGGTGCCATTTTCGGATTACGCCGGAGCCTACAGGCTTATTGAAGAGCAAAAGGACAAGGCCATGAAGGTACTGATAGACATGGAGAAATAACGGAGGTGTCCTCTTTGAAATACGGTATTTACTACGCCTATTGGGAAAAAGAATGGAGAGGCGATTTCATCCCCTATATAGAAAAGGTCAAAAAACTGGGCTTCGATGTTTTGGAAGTAGCCTGCGGCGACTTTCACAACCAGCCCGATTCCTATTTCCATGCGCTGCGCGACGCGGCCAAAGAGTACGATATTACCCTGACCGGAGGTTATGGCCCGAGGGCCGAGCACAACCTTGCATCAAAAGATCCGGCGGTTGTGGAGAACGCGCTGGCCTTCTACAGCAAGATCTTCAGTAAGATGGACATGGCAGGAATCCGCTCCATCGGTGGCGCGCTCTACTCCTACTGGCCGGTGGACTACAGCAGGGACCCGGACAAGGAAGGCGACCTGGAACGAAGCATCAGGGGAATGCAAAGGCTTGCCGATATCGCGGCAAGGTATGGAATTACCCTGAACATGGAGGTATTAAACCGGTTTGAAGGCTATCTCATCAACGATGCAAGGGAAGGCCTCTCCTATATACGCGCTGTGGACAAATCCAATGTGAAGCTCATGCTGGACACTTTCCACATGAACATAGAGGAAGACTCGCTCACAGAACCCATTCTCCTTGCGGGAAAAGACCTGGGCCATCTCCATGTGGGAGAGCCAAACAGAAAACCACCCCGTGAGGGCAGAATGCCCTGGAAGGAGATAGGACAGGCCCTGAGGCAAATCGGCTACGAAGGGGCGGTTGTTATGGAACCCTTCGTCACCATGGGCGGCCAGGTGGGAAAGGATATCCGCGTCTGGCGCGACATTTCCGGTGGAGCCACCAGGAGCGATCTGGACAGAGACGCTGCAAAATCTGTTTCGTTCTTAAGGAGCATGTTCGAAGGATAAGGCGGGAGGTTTCCTCAGAATTGAAACTTATGGTGATTAATCCTCCTAATATTATATATGTTTTGGCGAGTCCCGGAGCCCGGTTGAAGGTTCCGGGATTTTTTCATATTGTTACATCTCTGCGCTGTTATGATAGAATTGTAGGAAAAGCAAGGAGGGGGCTGCGTTATGATCCCTTCAACCGTCGTGATGCTGCTTATAATTATCTTTTTGCCGCGGCTTATTATGCTTCTGGTAAGCAGAGCGCCTTTGCTGGCCACGCTTGGCCCCGTGTTTTTGTGCTACCTGCTGGGTTTGCTTCTGAGCTGGCCCATGAAGGCTATTGGCGCCGATATGACCCTGGCATCGGATTTTTCGTCGGTCCTTGTGTGCGTTGCAATGCCGCTGATTCTTTTTTCAGCCGACCTTCCCGCCCTGAAAAAACTTGCCCGCCCCATGTCGGCTTCTTTCGCCATGAACACCGTCTCGGTCATAATTGTTGCCACAGCAGCCTACTTCATTTTCAGAAGTTCAATCCCCGACGCCGCAAGCATCAGCGGCATGCTTATAGGCACCTATACTGGAGGCACCCCCAACATGATTGCTGTGGGAAATGGGCTGGGTATCAGAAGCGACCGAATCCTGCTGCTGCAGGCCTCGGATATGATCGGCGGAGGCATCTATTTCTTTCTCCTGATTTCGGTTATGCCTCCCCTGCTGAAGCGGATGCTGCCGGAATATACTCCTGTGGGGGGCTCTTTCAGCCATGAGGATACCCACAGGTACATAGAGGCTTTCAGCGGAAAGAAACAAAGCGTTAAACCCTTAAGGATGTTTATGATCCGGGTCGGGCTTGTGCTTCTCTCCCTGGCCTGCGTGGCCATTGCCATGGGTATCTGCCTGCTGCTTCCCAGCAGCTACGGCAATACCGGTCTCGCAAAACTGGGCGAATATACTGCCCTTATCATGCTTATGGTTACAACCCTGGGAATTGCGCTCTCATTCGTGAAAAAGGTGCGTAACGCACCGGGTTCCTACAGTTCGGGACAGTACTTTATCCTGATGTTTTCAGTCATCATGGGACTGTGCTTTGATACCTCCGCCCTCACAGGAGGCCTTCTAATGCTGGGCATGCTGTTGTTCATCCAGTTCGGGGCTGTTATTCTGCATATCCTCATGGCCAGGATATTCAGGATAGACTACCATACCATGATGATCACTTCCACGGCAGGTGTTTTTGGCCCGGCCTTCATCATGCCTGTCGCAAGGGCCCTTCGCAACGATGAGATAGTCCTTCCGGGAATACTGTGCGGAATACTGGGCTACGCCATCGGTAACTACCTGGGTATCGGCATGGCGAAGCTTCTGCTTTTATTCGCATAGCCGGCCCTGGTGATAAATGACTCACTGCTAAAAAATCAAGCCCTGCTTCCCGCGCCTGTCGGCCTGGAGCAGGGCTGTAATTGTCGAAGGCTTAAGCAGAACCATCAGTAGATCTTTCTGCCCTTTTCGTCGGGTATCCCGCTTTTACGGAAGAAATAGCTGTTCACCACATCCCGCCATTCTTTGGCGTCCCTGATCTGGATATCCAGCTTGTCAATAACGGCGTCAAACCTCTCTTTGTCAATCTTCCCCTCAAGGCTGAGCCACTTTCTGCGGAACTCCTCAACTCTCTCAACACCCTCAAAATGGGTGTCATAGATATGCTGGATAAGCGTCTTGCCCGATTTAAGCCGATGCCTGTATTCCACCCGGTGGAAGAACAACAGAAGTTCTTCCGGGCATTTATCCATATCCTCATACATCTCCGCATTGGGCTTATGGTATCTTCCCGCGAAACCGGTTCCTCCGGCAACGGTCCTGTCCACCCCGATCCCCAGCCAATCAGCCCGGTGATAGGTCCCCCATGGCGAGTACTCGTAACCGTCAACACTTGGCCCGTAATGGTGGTTCGGATTGACCATCCAACCGATGCCAAGCGGGCTTGTATACAGCTCATAGGTTTCCCAGGACTTAAGAAGTATCTCGCCTATGGTTTCAACGACATCGGGATCATTTGAGAATGTTAGTCTCACCCATTCGTCGGCTATTTCCTCGCTGGAGAGACCGGGATTCCAGGCCAGGCGGCCGTAGCCGTACAGATTGGCCTGGGCCAGGATATGCCCAGTCCAGTTGGCGTTATCCCCTATATTTGATACTCCGGCGAAACCGCAATGCTTCTGGGGATAGACACTGCCGCAGACCAGGCTTTTAACCGTCGATCCGGGACCCTCGCACCAGGTTTCAAAATCCAGCACCTCTTTCCACTGGGGAACCAGGAAGCATACATGCTTCTGCTGGCCTGTGTATTCCTGGGTAATCTGGAGCTCCAGGATCTGGCAGGTCTCTTTTAAGCCTCCGAATAAGGGCGATACAGGCTCCCGCACCTGGAAATCCATGGGGCCGTTCTTGATCTGGAGCACCACATTGTCCATGAACTTCCCGTCCAGGGGCATGAAATTGTCATAAGCCGCGTTGGCCCGGTCTGTCTCCCTGTCACGCCAATCCTGCAGGCAGTTGTAAACGAAACAGCGCCAGATCACTATCCCGCCGAAGGGCTCAAGGGCTTTTGCCAGCATATTGGCGCCCTCGGCATGGTTCCTTCGGTATGTAAAGGGTCCCGGCCTAAACTCCGAGTCTGCCTTGACCAGAAACCCACCAAGATCGGGCACATAGCTGTATATCTCGGCCGCTTTTTGACACCACCAGTCCTGGACAGCCTCATCCAGGGGATCTGCCGTATCAAGACCGTCCAGCTCCATTGGGCTGGAATAGTTTATTGAAAGATACAGCCTGATGCCGTAATCCCGGAATACATCGGCCAGGGCCGCGACCTCCGGCAGGAGTTCTTTTGTAATCAGGCGTGTTTCATGCTCATGGACATTAACATTGTTGATGGTAACTCCGTTTATGCCCAACGAAGCCAGGAGCCTTGCGTAATCCCTGATCCTGCTTTTGTCGGATATGAACCTGTTATCCCTGAAGAATATGGAATTCCCCGCATATCCTCTTTCAATACTCCCGTTCATGTTGTCCCAGTGGTTTACCATGCGTATCCCCGCCGCCGGGTTCTCTGCGAAGTGAAGGCTGTCGATGCTCAAGCCCATCTGCATGCGGCGCAGAAACTCAAAGGTGCCGTACAGGACGCCCCTGTCTGTTTTCCCCGCAATAAGGATCCCATCCCGCAGACCTTTTATGATGAAGCCCTCCGGGTTCAGGGTTTCAATGTCCTTCCCGGGTATAGATATATCATCGCTGTCCATGCCAAGGATCAGGGCCCGGATGCCGATATCAATCCGGGATATTTCGGGTTCGATATCGAGAATTCCCCTGATGCCCCTTTCCAGTTCCTCAATCGCCGAATCCATGACGGGCGATTGCCCCAGGACAACAGCCCGGGCACATATGGACCGGTACTCCCTTGCCATGGAGTCTTCCAGCGGGCGGTACGCCAGCCAGCAATCATAGGCTTTATCACGCCTTTGGGCTTCTTTTGGTCTTTTCATCATAACCCCTCCCCGAGTTTCAAAAGACAATAAAGGTCTTTTCAATTCGGATTTAAGCTTGTATCTCTTCTCAGGCTGGCAGCCAGCCGGATACAAAAGGGAATTCTCTTTTTGTCTCTTTAAGGTTAATTATAATACTTAATAAACTGATTCACCTCATCAAAATCGGAAAACCGGCCAACAGCCGTCATAGCGAACAGGGCAGCCCCGTATGCCGCCTCCTCGTTAAATATTGGCACCCTGACCGGCAAGCAGAACCTGTTGGAAAGGATGGACCTCATGGTGGAATTTTTTCTCACGCCATTCCCTGAGGCAACCAGATTCTTAAGGCAGAAAGAACCGTCGGTAAGGATGGGCCTGGCAAGTTCGTAAAGTTCCCGCGCCATCCCTTCCATAAAGCCAAACATCATAGCCGCCGGGGTGAAATTATCAAGACCGATATTTTCAATTTTACCACGCTTCTGGGGATTCGTCCTTGTACCCGAAAAACTGGTTGTAACAATGAGGGGGTTGCCAGCCTGCGGCGTCTTGGAGAGCAGGGTATCCATATAGGGATATAAAGATTCAATCTCAATTCCAACCATCCGCACAACCTCTCGGAAAAAGCGCTCAAGCAATGCATAGGCGCTTCCGCCGCACAAGGGTGATCCCGCGAGAAGATTCATGCCGTCCAGGAAAGGACGAACCTCCAAAGGACTATCTGCGCAAGCCCGATCCCCGTCAAAAAGAACAGATACCTGGCTTCCTGTGCCGATATTAATCAGCACACTGTTCCTGTCTGTTCCTACTGCTCCCAGGAAGCTGGCCTGGTTATCCCCCATGGCAACACACACGGGTATGCCCTCGGGGGTTTCACCGGTAATCCTGTTATCCGGGGCAACAGAAGGCAGCAAACCGATGTCCAGGCCAAAACGCTTTATTACGTCCCTGTCAAAATCCCCGCGGGGCAGGTCAAAAAGGCCGAGGCTTGCCGCGTTGGATGTATGCATGATGGGATCGGTTTTTCCGGTCATGCGCATGGCCACATAATCCTGAATTGTGCAGACTTTATAGGCATCCTGTGGGAGCTGCCCGGTATGAGTGTGGAAAAAGCAGGTTGTCAGGCCGAATCCTGTGGCCATCCTGTACGGGCTGTTTTCGGTTAAATACTCCGCATAGGACAAATCATCCCTGTATAGCAGATTACCGCATTGGTCCTGCCATGTATACAGCGGCCCGATTGCTTTGCCGTATTGGTCAAGATAGAGAATCCCGTGCATTTGGCCGGTTAATCCTATACAGAGTATGGGAGAGTATTTTGTAATGAGCGCGTTGCATAGATTTCGGGCTATTTCCAGAATCCCGTCGGGATCCTGTATTCTTTCCCAGGTATAATCAGATGACTTAAAGGTATTGTTTTCAGAGACAACCTCCAGAACCTCTCCGGTATCCGCGTCCACGGCAATGGCGCATATTTTTGTTGTTCCTATATCCAGGGAAATAGCTACCATATCATAATCTCCTGAATTATCTGTCGATTCCCCTGCCAAATTGTTTTCCTGGTTCTTTTTTGCCCTACAGGTACCCCTGGCCTTTTCCGGCCGCTCAAAATCAATATGAATAAGCCCCGGTTCCATGACCCATCGGAAGCTTACCGGCTATACCATCTGTGATATCTTCAATCTCATTGGGCAGGCACGCGCTAAGCAGGCTAATAATGCTCATCCGCTTTTAATCGGCTCATCCATAAGTACTGCGGCATCATACCCTGGTTTCGGGGCACAACCCTCTTCCAACCGAGCTAATGGCCAGTGCCATCTTATTATAGCATTGATTAGGTGTGCATTAAACAGAGTAATATCTATTTCGTCATCAGAAAAGCAACCGTCACTTGATAAAGCGGATGTGGCCCATGGTTCCCGGACAGACAGACCAACAATCATGTCCGGATTGCTCCTAAACCGGCGATATCCTGTTGATTACGGCCTGGTGGCCATATGAAAGAGGTGGTACACAAATCTGGTATATTGCTGTATAATAATTGTAAACTAAATACCTGTATGGATGAAGATTGCCGAAGAGCTCTGCCCCAGGCAGGCACCAGGAATGAAAACTGTGAATAGCCAAACGTGTGAATAACTAAACCGAGGAAGGCGGCAGAATATGTCTTGTTGTCTTCCTTTTTGTTTACCGATGCATGTGCTGACACTGCATAAATAGAGTCTGCCGGGATCTTCCGCCATACCCGGCCAGGAGGCTTGTTATGAAGAAGACACCGCTTTATGAAAAACATCTGGACTTTAACGCCAAGATGACCGATTTTGGAGGCTGGCTGCTTCCCCTGGAATATACGGGCATCATAGAGGAGCATAAGCAGGTCCGCAACGCTGCAGGGCTCTTCGATGTTTCACATATGGGTGAAGTCATCATCAGGGGTAAGAACGCGGGAGCCTTCCTGCAGCAACTTCTCACCAATGATATGTCGAAAGCTGCCGACGGCAGGGTCATCTATTCCCCCATGTGCTGCGACAACGGGGGCGTGGTAGACGACCTGCTGGTCTACAGGTTCTCCGACGACTATTATCTTCTTGTTACCAACGCCGCCAACACCGATAAGGATTTTGAATGGATAAGGGAGCATCTAACCGGCGGCGCGGAGGCCGTCAATGTTTCGGATTCATGGGCACAGCTGGCCATCCAGGGCCCCTGCGCCGAATCGATACTTCAGCAGGCAGCGGATTATCCTTTAAGGGACATTCGGTTCTTCGCCTTTGTACCAGAGGTTAATATCTGCGGAGTTCCGGCCATGGTATCCAGGACGGGCTATACGGGAGAAGACGGCTTCGAGGTGTATATTCCCCGGGATAAGGCGCCGGTGGTTTGGGAGGGTCTTCTTGAGCTGGGCCGGGACAAGGGCCTGGTCCCGGCGGGGCTTGGGGCGAGGGATACACTGCGGCTTGAGGCAGCCCTGCCCCTGTACGGGCACGAGCTGTCGCCTGACATCACACCGCTGGAAGCCGGGCTAGGCGCTTTTGTAAAGCTGAACAAGGACAGCTTTATCGGAAAAGAAGCCCTTCTTCGACAGCACACCCAGGGTCTTGAGAGGAAACTGACAGGATTTGTGATGACGGGACGGGGCATTCCCAGGAGCGGCTATGATATGGTGGACGGTGAGAACAGGATCGGCTTCGTAACCTCGGGAAGCTATTCCCCGAGCCTTGGGCAGAATATCGGAATGGCCATGGCTGACATCGGGTATAGCCAGCCCGGGACCGAGGTTGACGTTATAATCAGAAACAAGCCGGTCAGGGCAAGGACCGTGGAGCTTCCCTTTTACAGGAAGAAATACAGGAAATGAGCGTTATAAACGTCTAATATAATCTTTTGGAGGTTGAAACCAATGAAAGTGTTGGATGGACTCTATTATTCAAAAGAACATGAATGGGTTAAGATTACGGGCAACAAGGCTTATGTGGGCATAACCGATTATGCCCAGGAATCCCTGGGCGAGATCGTATTTGTTGAATTGCCCGAAATTGCCTCCCAGCTTAACGTTGGCGATGTCCTGGGCGTGGTTGAGTCGGTAAAGGCCGCTTCCGATGTTTATTCGCCCATAGCGGGAACGGTGATCGAGGTAAACGAAGCCCTGGACGATGATCCTGCGCTGCTTAATGAGGATCCTTATGTGAACTGGATAGCTGTACTGGAATTCGCCGATGACAGCATTCTCGACGAACTGATGGACGCATCCGGATATGAAGCCTATTGCTCCAAGGAGGAATAATCATGCAGCGATATATCCCCAACACCGGGGAACAGCAGGAGGAGATGCTCAGGGATATCGGGGTTTCAAGCATCGAAGAGCTCTTTGCGGACATCCCTGAGAGCATCAGGCTCAAACGGGACCTGGACCTGCCCGAAGCCCTTTCAGAAATGGAGTTGGTAAGGCATCTTAAGGAACTATCAGGCAGGAACGCTTCAACCGACGAGTATGCCTGCTTCCTGGGCGCGGGTGCCTATGACCATTACATTCCCAGCGTCATCCAGCATTTAGTCAGGAGGCAGGAATTCTACACCGCCTACACCCCCTACCAGCCTGAAATAAGCCAGGGAACACTTCAGGCCATTTTTGAGTACCAGACCATGATCTGCAGCCTTACCGGCATGGATGTATCAAACGCGTCCATGTACGACGGCGCCACCGCCGTTGCCGAGGCCGCGGCAATGGCCTGCCGGTCAACTGGCCGGGCTGGGATTATCGTGGCAAAAACGGTCCATCCCCAGAGCTGCGAGGTCCTGAGAACCTATTCACGTTATACCGGAAGAAGCATTACTGAGTGGGATCACAAGGACGGCAGGCTGGATCTTGCCGGGCTTGAAAGACTTCTTTCTGATGACACGGCCGCCGTTATCGTACAGAGCCCTAATTTCTTCGGCCTGATAGAAGACCTGGGCAATCTTTCGGATATGGTCCACGAAAACGGCTCTCTGCTTATTGTAAGCTGCAACCCCATATCCCTGGCAATGCTGAAACCGCCGGGCGATCTTGGCGCCGATATCGCTGTCGGCGAGGGACAGCCCCTGGGCAACCCCCTCAGCTTCGGCGGTCCATACCTGGGGTTCATGGCGGCGAAGGAAAAATTCATGAGGAAAATGCCCGGGAGGATAGTTGGCGAAACCCGCGACCGGCAGGGCAGAAGAGGCTATGTCCTGACCATACAGACCCGGGAACAGCACATCAGAAGGGAAAAAGCCACCTCAAACATCTGCAGCAACCATTCCCTTAACGCCCTGGCCGCGGCCATGTACCTTTCCGCGCTGGGAAAAAGCGGCCTTGAAAAGGTGGCTGCCCTCTGCTGCCGGAAAGCCCGTTATACCTATGATGAACTTCTGAAAACAGGCGCCTTCTCCCCCGCCTTCACCGGACCGTTCTTCAACGAGTTTGCGGTAAGGTATCACGGGGATATCGACCGGCTCAACGAAAAACTCCTTGAGCACAGGATCATCGGGGGCTATCCCCTGGAAAGGGATTACCCGGAGCTCAAAGGCGTATGGCTTGTAGCCGTCACAGAAAAGCAGACCAGGAAAGAGATAGACGATTTTGTTGAAAGGGCGGGAAGCTTATGATACAGAAAGAAAAGGCATTGATATTTGAAATAAGCCGGCCTGGAAGATTTGCCTGCTCACTGCCTGAATGCGACGTTCCCCAGAAAGATCTGTCAGAACTCATACCGGGAGAACTTCTGCGGGACAGCCCGCCCGACCTTCCGGAAGTCAGCGAAGTCGACCTGGTGCGTCATTATACCCGTTTATCCCAGAGGAATTATGGAGTTGACGCAGGGTTTTACCCCCTGGGGTCCTGCACAATGAAGTACAACCCCAAAGTCAACGAGGATATGGCCTGCTTAAGCGGATTTGCCAATGTCCATCCATACCAGGACGAAAAAGCCGTGCAGGGCTGTCTTGAGCTGCTTTGGAAAACCGACCGCCTGCTTTCTGAGATAACCGGCATGGAGCGCTTTACCTTCCAGCCGGCGGCCGGAGCTCACGGCGAGATGACCGGGCTCATGATCATCAAGGCATGGCATGAAAGCCGTGGTGACCATGCGAGAACAAAGATAATCATCCCCGATTCGGCCCATGGCACCAACCCCGCCTCGGCGGCCATCGCCGGGTTTAATGTGGTGGAAGTAAAGTCCGATGAAAACGGCCTTGTAAATCTACATGAGCTTGAAAAGGCCATAGACGGCGAAACAGCCGGGCTGATGCTGACCAACCCCAATACCCTGGGACTTTTTGAAAAACACATCCCCGAGATAGCCCGCATGATCCATGAGGCCGGAGGCCTGCTTTATTATGATGGCGCAAACATGAACGCGATAATGGGTGTTTCCAGGCCTGGTGACATGGGTTTTGATGTGATCCACTTAAACCTTCACAAGACCTTCAGTACGCCGCACGGCGGCGGCGGTCCGGGGGCGGGTCCTGTAGGTGTGGTAAAAGAGCTGGTTCCCTTCCTGCCTGCCCCCACTGTGGAATACGACGGCCAGCGATACTATGCCGATTATACCAGACCGCTATCCATAGGGAGGGTCAGATCCTTCCACGGCAATTTCACGGTAGTCGTGAAGGCCTATGCCTATATCCTGACCATGGGAGCCAAGGGATTAAGACAGGTTTCCGAAACCGCCGTGCTCAATGCAAATTATGTCCTGGCCAAGCTCAGGGACCTTTATCACCTGCCCTATGACAGGCATTGCATGCACGAGGTGGTTTTCTCGGCCGAGAACCAGAAAAAACAGGGAGTGAGCGCCCTGGATATCGCCAAGCGCCTTCTTGACTATGGCTTCCATCCGCCGACCATATATTTTCCGCTCATCGTAAAAGAGGCCCTGATGATAGAGCCCACAGAGACCGAGAGCAAGGAAACTCTGGACTCGTTCATCAAGGCCATGGAGGATATATCCGGGGAGGCAAAGCAAGATCCGGAACTGGTAAAAGGAGCGCCATACTCCACTGTGGTTTCCAGGCTGGATGAGGCCATGGCTGCCAGGAAGCCGAAGGTCAGATACATGCCTATGAGCGAATAACCAGGATTTTGAGATTACAGCCATATTTCATTCTTACATATAACCATATGTCATTTAAGGAAAATGCAGGATCGTCCTGCATTTCTTTCATTTTATATCCATTCTGATCCCAATTGACACTGCGGTTTGCATTGGCAAGTA
Organism: Clostridiaceae bacterium; assembly: GCA_012728015.1. Taxonomy (GTDB): domain Bacteria; phylum Bacillota; class Clostridia; order DSM-8532; family DSM-8532; genus Thermoclostridium_A. Next base: position 11,692 of record JAAYFY010000036.1, read on the forward strand.
TTGCACCTGTTGCTCTGCATGGGAAATAATAACATCGCATTTCCATATATTGATGCCCATGCGTGTATTTGGTAACTCACGCTTGTGTGTGCCGCTGTAATGCAGTAATAATAAGCATTTGGGCGTACCCGGAGTTTGCGCGCTGTATAAATATTCAGCTTGAATGTATGTAGAAAAAAACATATAATATACGAAATAGGATTGCTATTTGCTTTTATGGGAAGTGTTCCGCGCAGATGAAAGTCCGTTGTCATTTTCCGTCAAAATGCGAGGCCATGTGATTCAATTTATGGGCATATTATTATTTTTTATTGCTCCAAGCTTGCTTTGGGGCAATAATCAGCATTATGCATAAATTGGCCTGGAAAGCGAAGCCCGGCCTGGCAGCAAACAGACAGCTTGTTGCTGATTATACTATGGAAACGAGATTGGTTGTTGCAAAGCAGCGCAGGATGGACAGACAGAAAGATTTGGGAGTGATATTGTGGGGAGATACATTGCAAAGAGGGTTATAATGGCGGTTTTCACCATCTGGCTTGTTGCCACCATAACCTTCTTCCTGATGTTCCTGGTTCCCGGCGGCCCGTTCCTGGCGGAAAAATCACCATCACCCGCCACCCTGGAAGCGCTCAACAGGAAGTATGGGCTGGACCAGCCGGTAATCGTGCAATACAAAAACTATATGCTCAACCTCCTTAAGGGGGATTTTGGCGAATCCATAAAACAGCGCGGACGGACAGTCGGCAAAATTATATCCACCGGTTTCAAGGTCTCAGCAAGAGTGGGAGGCATTGCCATACTGGTATCGGTGCTGATCGGAGTACCGCTCGGCTCCATCGCCGCCCTGAACCGCGGGAAGTGGCTGGATAACCTGATCATGGTTGGCGCCACCTTCGGGATAGCGGTACCAGGCTTTGTCCTGTCCACAGTGCTGATGATAATCTTCAGCGTATGGCTGAATTGGCTGCCCACCTACGGGCTGAGTTCATGGCGTCACTATATCATGCCTGTCATGGCTCTTTCGTTCTACCCTACGGCCTATATTTCCCGGCTCATGCGAACCAGCATGCTGGATGTCCTTGGGCAGGATTACATGAGGACGGCCAAGGCGAAAGGGCTTTCCCAGTTCAGGACGCTTTTCAAGCATGCCCTGCGAAACGCCATCCTGCCGGTTGTGACCTATCTGGGCCCCCTGATTGCCTATACACTGACTGGAAGCATCATAATAGAAAAGATCTTTACGGTGCCCGGTCTCGGAAACGAGTTCATATCATCCATCACCGGAAGGGACTATACCATGATCATGGGCACCACCATATTCCTGGCAACCCTTGTCATTATCATGAACCTGCTGGTCGATATCGCGTACAAGATTATCGACCCGAGGATCAAATTGAACTAGAAAGGAAGGAATGAAAGACGTGAATAAAAAGCAAAAACCCTTCAGCCTGCATCTGGACGTGTCGGATTTCCTTCCTGCGGATAAGGAAGAAAAGCAGAGCCTTGTCATTATGCGCGAGAGCGTCAGCTTCTGGCGTGACGGGGCCAGGCGTTTTAAAAAGAACAAGGTGGCCATGACAAGCCTGATTATCATTATATTGATACTTATTTTCGCCTTTATCTTGCCTTCTTTTTATCCATACAGCTATGAGCAGCAGGTTCGTGAAAGCGAAAACCTGGCTCCCTTGCAGTACTCCGAGGCTGAGCTGAAAAGGATGGAGGCGGGCGAAAAGGTATTTCCGCATTTTTTGGGGACCGACAAACTTGGACGCGACATAACCGCAAGACTTATGATGGGAAGTCGTATTTCCCTGCTTGTCGGCCTTGTGGCCAGTGTACTGGTCCTGATAATCGGATCCCTGTATGGCTCCATTGCCGGTTATTTCGGAGGCAAGGTTGACTTGGTCATGATGAGGATTGTGGACATCATCTATACCATCCCCGACATACTTATCATAATCCTTCTCATGGTTACCCTTAAGTACCCGTTGCAGGACCTTGCAAACACTGTTCCTGGATTTGGCTGGATTAATGATATAGGTATTGGGCTTATCTCCATATTCATAGTGTTCTCACTGCTTTACTGGGTGGGAATGGCCAGGATAGTGAGGGGTCAGATCCTGTCCCTTAAAGAGCAGGAATATGTTACGGCGGCGCGAGCGCTGGGAGCAAGCCACCGCAGGATTATCGGCAAGCACCTGCTTGTCAACTGTATAGGTCCCCTGATTGTTACCACAACGCTCCAGATCCCATCCGCCATCTTCACCGAAAGCTTCCTGAGCTTTATAGGTATTGGCGTTCAGGCTCCCATGCCCAGCCTGGGATCCATGGCTGCCGACGCCATCGGCGGTATATATTCCTATCCCCACAGGCTTTTTGCGCCCGCTATAATGATAAGCCTTATTATCCTTTCCTTTAACCTGCTGGGCGACGGGTTGAGAGACGCTTTCGACCCCAAGCTGAAGAATTGAGGTGATAATTATGACAGAACCACTGTTGAATATACAGAATGAACGTTTGTCCTTCTTTACCCCGGCAGGTGAGGTTAAGGCGCTCAACGATGTTTCGATTAAGATGAACCAGGGCGAGGTCCTGGGGATAGTCGGCGAGAGCGGCAGCGGAAAGAGCGTGACTGCTTATTCCATCATGGGCCTCATCGAGTACGGCGGAAGGATCATTGGCGGAACCATAGACTTCAACCGACACCGCATAAATAACATGACCGAGAAGGAGATGCAAAGGATCCGCGGCAATGAGGTGAGCATTATCTTCCAGGATCCCATGACAAGCCTCAACCCGGTGTTCACCATAGGCAACCAGATCAGGGAAGCCATTATGCTCCATACTAATAAGACCAGGAAGGAAGCGCAGGAACGCGCCGAAGAGCTTCTGAGCCTTGTAGGTATCAATGAACCCAGAAAAAGGCTGAAACAGTATCCCCACGAGTTGTCGGGAGGTATGCGCCAAAGGGTTATGATTGCCATGGCCCTTGCCTGCGAGCCCAAACTGCTCATTGCTGACGAGCCCACAACAGCCCTTGACGTTACCATTCAGGCCCAGATACTGGAGCTTATGATGGAACTGCGTTCCAAGATTGACATGTCCATCATCCTGATCACCCATGACCTGGGCATTGTGGCCAACATGTGCGAGAGGATCGCTGTGATGTACGCTGGAAAAATTGTAGAGCATGGCACTACAGAGGATATTTTCTACAACCCAAAGCATGAGTACACTAAAGGGCTGCTGCGCAGCATACCGGTTCTCACCGACAAGGAGCATAAGAAGCTGGTGCCCATTGAAGGAACGCCCGTGGATCTGCTCAACCCGCCCAAGGGCTGTCCTTTTGCTCCCCGCTGCAACAGCTGCATGAAGATTTGTCTGCGGGAAATGCCAGAGTACACATACATCAGCGACCAGCATTACAGCGCGTGCTGGCTGCTGCAGAAGGAAGCCTTTGAGGCTTCTTGGGGCGGTGATAGCACATGAGGCGCAAACTGGTTGCGGTACAGAACTTAAAACAGTATTTCCACGCCGGCGGCACCTTTTTCAAGCCAAAATACATCAAGGCTGTTGACGATGTGAGCCTGTTCATCTATAAGGGTGAAACCCTGGGCCTGGTGGGAGAAAGCGGATGCGGAAAAACTACCCTGGGCAGGACTATTCTGAGGCTTTACGAGCCTACTTCGGGCAAGATATTCTTTGACGGAGTGGACATCACGCATGTCAACATGCTCCCGTACCGCAGGAAGATGCAGATAGTCTTCCAGGACCCATACGCCAGCCTGAATCCAAGGATGACCGTGGGCGACATCGTGGGCGAGGCCATCGACATCCATAAGCTTGCGCCCAACAAAAAATCCCGCCGGGAGAAGATCATTGAACTGCTAGAGCGTGTAGGTCTCAACAGTGAGCATGCCAACAGATACCCGCATGAATTCTCAGGCGGCCAGCGGCAGCGAATTGGTATTGCAAGAGCATTGGCCGTTGATCCTGAGTTCATTGTATGCGACGAGCCCGTATCGGCTCTCGACGTGTCCATACAGGCCCAGGTGATCAACATGTTTGAGGAGCTCCAGGAAGAGATGGGCCTGACATATCTTTTCATCGCCCATGACCTGAGCGTTGTCAAGCACATAAGCCGTCGCATAGGCGTTATGTACCTGGGTAAGCTTGTTGAGCTGGCCGACAATAACGAACTGATTTTCCACAGCGTTCACCCGTACACCAGATCGCTGATTTCGGCCATCCCGGTTCCAGATCCGGTACAGAGCCGTAAGAGGAAGCGTATTATATTGGAAGGGGACGTTCCCAGTCCGCTTAATCCGCCCAGCGGGTGCCGTTTCAGGACACGCTGCAGGTACGCGACCAGGCTGTGCGAGGTACAGGAACCGGAATTCAGGGAGGTATCCCCTGGGCACTTCGCGGCCTGCCACCATCTAGACAAAGTTGAATGATCATTATTGTAAAAAATGACGCCTTCAAAGGCAGAGGAATTCCATTGCCTTTGAAGCGTCATAATAATAAGACTGTACAAACAGTACGGATATATTATGGAGGGAGAAATATGAAAAAAAGAATTGCTTTATTGACAGCAATCGTCATGGTATTCGTGATGGTTCTGTCCGCGTGCGGCGACACTGCCGGAGCAGGCAGCACCCTGCCTGTCAACGTGGGCTCGGATCCTGATACCATCGACCCCGCGCTCAACTCGGCAGTTGACGGCGCTACACTGATCATCCATGCTTTTGAAGGGCTGTATACGCTGGATAGGAACGGCGTTCCCGTACCTGCCCAGGCCAAGGATGTAAAGGTATCGGATGACGGTACTGTTTACACCTTCACCCTTCGCGACGGACTGAAATGGAGCGATGGGCAGCCCGTTAAAGCCAGCGACTTTGTGTATGCCTGGAATCGCGCTATTAACCCTGAAACAGCAGCGGACTACGAATACATGTTTGAAGTCATCGACGGCTACGACGAAGGAAAGCTCAATGTGACTGCACCCGATGACAAGACCCTTGTGGTTACCCTTAAGAACAGGGTTCCCTACTTCCTTGAACTGACCGCGTTCCCAACCTTCTTCCCTGTCCGCCAGGATATGGTTGAGAAGCACGGGGATGCCTGGGCGACAAAGGCTGATACCTATATCGGCAATGGTCCCTACAAGATCACTGATTGGGTGCCCGGTTCCCACATTACCATGAGCAAGAACAAGAACTACTGGAACTACAAGGAACTTGGCATGGAAAACATCAAGTTCGTGCTCATGGAAGATCCCGGCGCTCAGCTCACCGCTTTCAAACAGGGAGAGATCCTCTTCACCGACGACATGCCCACCGACGAGATTGACGCCTGGAGGGATAAGCCCGAGTTCAACCTGGAAGGGCAGCTGGGCACATACTATATCTCATTCAATACCCAGAAGGACCACCTGAACAATCCCCTGGTGCGCAAGGCCCTGACACTTGCCATTGACCGCGACTTCATAGTACGTGAAATTGGTAAGGCCGGCCAGGTACCCGCAGGCGCATTTGTACCGATCGGGCTTTTCGATGCCGATCCCACCAAGGAGTTCCGCGATGTTGGCGGCGACTACTATGATCCTTCTGACTATAAGGGCAACCTTGAAAAGGCCAAGCAGGCCCTTGCCGAGGCCGGATATCCCAATGGCGAGGGACTGCCCACCTTCGAATACCTGTACAATCCTGAATCAGCGGCACACCAGGCTATAGGCGAGGCTCTGCAGGATATGTGGGCCAAGATCGGCGTCAAGGTAACCCTGGTATCCCAGGAATGGGCTACCTTCCTGAACACCAGGAAGAACGGCGATTATGACATTGCAAGAAACGGCTGGCTGGGCGACTACAACGATCCCATCTCCTTCCTGGATATGTGGATTACCGGCAGCGGAAACAACGACGCCCAGTGGTCCAATACCGAATATGATGCCCTTATCTCCCAGATCAAAGCTGAAACCGATACAGCAAAACGCTTTGAGCTCATGCACAAGGCCGAGGTCATCATATTCGACGAATGGATGCTCTGCCCGATCTACTACTATGTGGATATCTTCCTGCTGAGCCAGAAGGTCGACAACTTCTGGTCCTCACCCCTGGGCTACAAGTACTTCATGTACGCCACAGTGAAGGAATAACGGTCCGATAGTAAAAGAGGTTCTACGTCAAATGTTGGGGTGGAACCAAGTAAAATGAAATAGTGTATGTGTGACTGGCAGATGATCATGTTTGGTTATCTGCCAGTTTTATGTACAGATTTAAGCCATAACATGCAGTATTCTGTTTCTGAATCTTTCAAAGTTTCTTATCCCATAAGCGTTTCGCTTTATCACTTTAATCTTGTTGTTGACCCCTTCTGTATA
>JAAYFY010000037.1 GCA_012728015.1 Clostridiaceae bacterium
AGGCGTCCCGTAAAAGCACAGGAAATGGAAGAACAGGCAAAATAGGAGTTTATATCGCATGGAACCGCGGGAACACCTCACAAAACTAAACGAGATCATGGCCAAAAAGCAGGTCCTTCTGAGGGAGATCCTCGATTGCACCCTTCAGCAGAAAGAGGCCCTGTCCAGGGATGACTTCAACGAGCTGGAGATCCTGATCGCCAAGAAGCAGGCAAGGATGGACGCGGTGGACAGGCTGGACCGGCAGTTTCTTGACCATGCGGAAGGCCTGAAGAAGGAACTGGGTATAAAATCCCTTGAAGAGCTGCCCGCCAGAAGGATTTCCGGTACGGTCCAACTGAAAGAAAACACCGCCGGGGTGCTTGATCTTCTGCGGGAGATAAAGGCCGTGGATGATGAGAACACCGCCTGCCTGGAAAAGAAAGTGGCTGACATGAAGGAAAAGGCCAGGCAGTCCAACAGCTTCAAAAAGGTCAGCGCGGCCTATTTTCAGCCAAGGCATGGGCTGACGAATCCCTATTTTGACGAAAAAAAGTAGTGGAGTGAAAAATGACCCAATACGAATGTCAACGATGCCATCGCGTATTTCAGAGAGTAGGGATAGAGAATGTTTGCCCTGTCTGCGCGCCCCTTGATGAGGAGGATTTCAGGAAGATAAAGGAATTCCTCACAGAATACCCGGGTGCCAGTTCCAACGAGGTGATGAGGCACACAGGAGTATCGCTCAGGCAGATCAAGCGTTACCTGAAAGAAGAGCGCCTGGAGATAGTGGGCGACAACAAGGGCTTTATTCGCTGCGAATTATGCGGAAAACCTTTAAATAGCGGCCGTTTTTGCGACCTTTGTTACAGGGAAGGGATATCAAAGGAGCAAAAAGAAGTGAAGGCCACATCATATACCAGGCTTAATGAAGACAAGCACAAGTACACCACCGAGGTCCGGTATCATGGGAAGAAATAAGGCCGGGGATGGAAATAATGTATATGTCATAATGGGATGGGGTTGTCGGCATGGTAAACGGCTGGCAGCCCCATCGGGTTTTATAGCTCGCCGGTCTGCATGAAACCCTCCGTTAATCTCCATAATTAAAATAACCGCCGCGGCGGCGCTTATTTCGGTGCCGTCATTCTGATATAATAAAGAATAATTCCCGTAAGGGAAGAAATACCCGGGAGCAAGGCGATACAACATGAGAACAACCGTAATCAGAGTAAATCCGGATGATTTTGATCCTGAGAAGCTAAGACCCGCCGCAAGGGCGCTGGCTGGGGGAAGGCTTGTGGCCTTTCCCACCGAAACGGTGTACGGGCTGGGTGCCGATGCCCTTAATCCGGAAGCGGTGGGCAGGATATATGAGGCAAAGGGAAGACCTTCGGACAACCCTTTGATAGTCCATATCTCAGATTTGGAACAACTGAAGGCCATTGTCAGCGCTGTGCCTGAAAAAGCGCGGATTCTTATGGAAACGTTCTGGCCGGGCCCGCTGACGCTGATCCTTCCCAAATCCGAAGGTGTCCCCGATGAAACCACGGCGGGCCTTTCCACTGTAGCCGTGCGCATGCCGGCAAACAAAATAGCCCTGGATCTCATCAGGCTGTCAGGAGTGGCAGTAGCCGCACCCAGCGCCAATATATCGGGCGCTCCCAGCCCCACCTGTGCCTCCCATGTAATAGCTGACCTTTCGGGGCGCATAGACTGTATCATCGATGGGGGATGCACACAGGTAGGGCTTGAATCCACTGTCCTGGACATGACAGTTGATCCGCCGGCGGTATTGAGGCCGGGAGGGGTCAGCGTGGAGACGCTGGAAGCAGTCATCGGCCAGGTCAACGCGGATAAAGTATCGGAAGTAAGCGGGAATGAGGTTCCCAAATCGCCGGGTATGAAATACAGGCATTACTCACCGAAGGCTGAAATGGTACTGGTGTCGGGGGACAGTGACCGGGTGGCGGAAACCATAAACAGGCTCGTGGAGAAAAACAGGGCAAAAAACAGGAAGACTGGGGTTCTGGCCTCCTCCGAAACCCGGGCGCTATATAACGCCGATGTCGTCCTGTGCCCCGGCTTCAGGAACAGCCCGGAAACCATAGCGGCGTCCATCTACCGATGCTTGCGGGATTTTGACCAACTCGGTGTGGACATTATCTTTTCAGAAACCTTCCCTGAGGAGGGGATAGGACTTGCCATAATGAACCGGCTCCGGAAGGCGGCATCCGGCGGAATCATCAGGTTGCCGCCATATTCCAATAAGAATGGCGGACACAAGAAATCCCGTTTTTCAAATCCGGACGAAGGAGTGAAACCATGAAAAAGATATTGTTCGTCTGCACCGGCAATACCTGCAGGAGCGCCATGGCTGAGGCGTTATTCAGAAACATTATGGAGCAGCGGGAAGAGAGCGGCATCCAGGTTTCATCTGCGGGGATATATGCCTTCCAGAACGACCCGGCCAGCGGTATGGCTGTGGAGGTCATGAAAAATGAATATGGGATTGACCTCACATCCCACAGGGCAAGGGTCCTGGACGCGGACGATATAATGGATGCCTGGCTGATACTGGCCATGACCGATGACCATAAGAGGATGATACTGGACATATATCCCGAATCGGCGGATAAGGTATATACCTTGAAAGACTATGCCGAAACAGGGGAAGGCGGGTCGGGCATCTCTGATCCTTTCGGAGGGGACTACGATGTATACAGATCATGCGCGTATGAAATAGAAACAGCACTGGTGAAAGTGGCTGAGAAAGTTTTTGACAATAGGGATTGATTACTATAAAATCAATGGGAGGAAGGGGAGATTTGGCTTGCGCATTGCATTGGGCAGCGATCATGGCGGCTTCCGCCTTAAGGAGTTTTTAAAGCAGCATCTTGAGAACCAGGGACATGAATGCACCGATTGCGGAACCTATGACGAATCATCGGTGGATTATCCCGATTTTGCTCTCAAAGCCTGCCTTCTTGTAAGGGAGGGGACTTGTGACAGAGCTGTTCTGGTTTGTTCAACTGGTATAGGCATTTCCATAGCAGCCAACAAGGTCAGGGGCGTCCGGTGCGCCCTGTGTCATGACCTGCTCTCCGCGCATCTTACAAGGGATCACAACGACACCAACGTTTTGGCAATGGGTTCTTTCATCGTCGGGGAAAAGCTTGCCGCGGCCATTGTTGATGAATGGCTAAAAACGCCGTTTTCCAACCAGGGGCGGCACTCGAAAAGGATCAGTAAGATACATGAGATAGAGGACAGGTATCTCAAATGACTTTGGAGGTTGCTTGATATGAACAATGTTTTTATCTTTGACCATCCTCTCATACAGCATAAGATCTCACTTTTAAGGGATAAGAATACCAGCTCCAAGGAATTCAGGGAACTGGTATCCGAGATCTCTATGCTGATGGGTTATGAGGTGACAAGGGATATCCCCCTTAAAGAGGTGGAGATCGAAACCCCGGTCGGCCATGCCAGGACCTATGTGATATCAGGGAAAAAGCTGGCTTTTGTGCCCATCCTTCGTGCCGGTCTCGGTATGGTGGACGGGCTTCTTAAGCTGGTTCCCATGGCAAGGGTCGGCCATATCGGGCTGTATAGAGACCATGAAACCCTGGAACCGGTTGAATACTATTGCAAGCTGCCCGAGGATATCAGCGAACGCGATGCGGTGGTGCTGGACCCCATGCTTGCCACCGGCGGTTCGGGCTGCGATGCCGTCAAATTCCTGAAGGACCGCAATGTCAGGAATATCAAGTTTGTATGCCTCATCGCTTCCAGGCAGGGTATCCAAAGGCTTAACAGGGAGCATCCCGATGTTGCCATATACTGCGCGGCTGTTGACGAGAAACTGGACGATTTCGGATATATAGTGCCGGGGCTTGGCGATGCCGGCGACAGGCTGTATGGAACCAAGTAGGAAAGGGAGGTTCGTATGCGTCCTTCCTGGGATGAATATTTTATGAGCATAGTGGAACTGGTCAAGTCCCGTTCCACATGTCTGCGGCGCCAGGTGGGGGCCCTTCTGGTAAAGGATAAGCGTATCCTTGCCACGGGTTATAATGGCGCGCCGATGGGATGCAAGCACTGCATGGAGCTTGGATGCCTCAGGGACAAGCTGGGAGTACCGTCGGGCCAGCGGCATGAGATCTGCCGCGCTACCCACGCGGAGCAGAACGCCATCGCGCAGGCCGCATACGCCGGGATAAATGTGAAGGACAGCATCCTGTATGTTACAACACAGCCCTGTGTAATGTGCGCAAAGCTGGCTATCAACGCCGGTATTTCCAAAATAGTATTCAAGGGCGATTATCCGGACGAGCTTTCAATGGAACTGCTGAAGGAAGCGGGTGTCCGGGTGGTAAAATACGAAGAGCCGTCGCTTGTCTTTGATCCCGGTATTGTAAAGAGGTCAGAGGTGAGAGATGATAACAATTGAGTACGAGCACCTGGTGACTTTTTCTGTCGCGCTTATCATCGCCTTCTTTTCCACACCCATAGCCAGAGGGATAGCTTTGCGCGCAGGCGCGGTCAATGTACCGAGGGATAACACGCGTATGCATAAAAAGCCCATGCCACTTTTGGGCGGGCTTGCAATAATAGCCGGTTTTGTAATCGCTGTGGTTTATGGTTTCGCGTCCCGCGACCTGCCCCGGTTTTTATTTTTCCTTACCCGCCTGGAATCCCTGGGCTTGATTTTCGGCGCGTTGGTTATTGTGGTCCTGGGTATTGTGGATGATATAAGGCCCCTGGGGGCCGGGGTGAAGTTTGTCTTTCAGCTCCTTGCCGCTATTGCTGTAGTGGCAACCGGGACGAGGATCACCTCCATCACCCTGCCCTTTGCTTCGAACTCCAATAATGGAATGACCTATATCCTTGGCGAAACCATAGCTTTTATCATATCGGTATTATGGATTACAGGGGTTACCAACGCCATCAACCTGATCGACGGCCTCGACGGTCTTGCCGCGGGGGTTTCCGGGATCGCGTCGGTATCCCTGTTCATTGTCGCGGTAATTCGCGGGGAGGACGACATCGCGCTGGCGGCTGCCGCGCTGGCAGGCGCCATATTCGGTTTTCTCCCCTATAACTTCAACCCCGCAAAGATTTTCCTGGGCGATACCGGTGCTACCTTCCTGGGTTTTATCCTGGCAACCCTGGCCATCGAGGGTACCATGAAATCGGTTACCACCCTGGCTCTTGCCATTCCTATCCTGGTGCTGGGTCTTCCCATTTTTGACACCCTGTTTGCCATCTTAAGGCGTGTTTCCAACGGAAAACCCATCGGTCAGCGGGACAGAGGCCATATCCATCACCGTCTTATCGATATGGGGCTCAGCCATAAGATGTCTGTCGTTATCCTTTATTTAGTCAGCGGCACCCTGGGGCTTTTGTCCATCGTACTGGTGGATAAAGGCCTGCTGCCCTCAATAATCCTGCTGATCCTCATCGTCATGTTCATGATAGGCGGTGCCAGGAACATGTCCGACATGAACAAGGACATTCCCGCCTGTGGACACCCCGCGAAGCCGGAAGGAAAGGACATGGGCGAGGCCGGCCTTGAAGCCGCCCCCGGTACGCGGCGTCCCGATAATGCCGTGGATGCTTCGGACCATCAAAGCACATCAAATAAAGGTAAAGGACAATCACCATGAAAAGGCTTAAAGTCATGACCGTATTCGGGACACGGCCCGAAGCGATAAAGATGGCACCATTGGTCAAGGCCCTTGAGGCCAGTCCGGCTATAGAAGCATCGGTATGTGTTACAGCGCAGCACAGGGAGATGCTGGACCAGGTGCTGGATATCTTCCAGATTCATCCTGATTATGACCTGAACATCATGCAGGACAGGCAGACCCTTGCAGATATTACCACAAGGGCGCTGGAGGGCCTGTATGAGGTGATCGGTAAAGCGGTCCCCGATATCGTGCTGGTCCACGGCGATACCACCACGACCTTTGCGGCCTCCCTTGCCGCATATTACCTGAAGATAAAGGTTGGGCATGTGGAAGCGGGTTTGAGGACCAACGACAAGTATTACCCCTTTCCTGAGGAGATGAACAGGAGGCTTACCGGAGCCATTACTGATCTGCACTTTGCCCCTACCGCGGCCAACAGGGATAACCTGGTCAGGGAAGGTATAAGTGAGGACAGGATCTATGTTACCGGGAACACGGTGATAGATGCGCTGTCAACCACTGTTTCCAGGGATTTTGTTTTTAAGGATCCCTTTCTTAAAGACCTTGATTTTGAAGGAAAAAGGGTTATCGCCATGACCGCCCACAGGCGTGAGAATATAGGCAAGCCCTTTGAGGAGATATTCTCTGCCGTCCGGAGGGTTGCCGACGAGTACCCTGACATCCACATTGTTTATCCCGTGCATCTGAATCCCCTGGTGGGTGAACCGGCAGGAAGGATCCTTGGAAACCATCCCAGGATCAGCCTGATAAGCCCTGTCAACGTCCAGGAGATGCATAACCTGATCGCGCGTTCCTATCTAGTCCTGACCGATTCAGGCGGCCTCCAGGAGGAAGCGCCTTCGCTGGGGAAACCGGTACTGGTCCTCCGCAATGAAACCGAGAGGCCGGAGGCACTACGGGCAGGGACGGTCCGTTTGGCCGGCACACGGTATGAGAGCGTCTATCTTAACATAAAAGAGCTTCTTGACAGGGAAGACGTCTATCTGAAAATGGCCAGGGCTGTCAACCCATACGGGGACGGCAAGGCATCCCGGCGTATTGTTGAGGGATTGCTCCATGGCCTTGGTCACGCCGCGTCCAGGCCGGAGGAATTCGCGGCATCATATTGAAATGTCCTGAACCAGGTACTTCGGAGGAGAATCCATGGCCGATTTTCTGACCCATATACTGATGTCCGATGACGTCCTGGAGAGAATAGAAAGCCGGAGGGTGCTGGAGGGCATCCAAAAGCACAGGGCACTGTACCGGCTTGGTGCCCAGGGGCCTGATCCCCTGTTTTTTTATAACTTCTTCCCCGGGGGAGGGAAAGGTCAGCTAAATGAACTGGGGCATACCATGCACCGGCAGCGTACCGGCGATTTTCTGAAAATGGGATTCAGCCGGCTGCAAGACCTGTCCTGGGACCAGGAATGGATGGAGCTTGCCGCGTATCTTTCAGGCTTTATCTGCCATTATACCCTTGACCGCATGATCCATCCATACGTCTGTTGGGCGGAGAGGAACTGGATATGGTCGGTGGACGGGCTGTTTGTCAGGACAACACACCATGCTGTTGAAATGTCGCTGGATGTGCTGTTCTGGAAGGAAAGGCGCCTGTCTCGGGCATGCAAGGTCAAAACCCGGAAGCTCGTAGATATCGGCAGGAACTGGCCCGCCAGTGTGGAAGGATTCCTTCTGGATGCCTTTGCAACCATATATCGCGTCAGGACCGACCGGAAGGGTCTTGCCAAGGTGCTCAGGGATTTTTACAGGGGACACGACCTGCTCTATGATCCCAGGGGATGGAAGAAAAGGCTGGTGGGCTGGCTTGATTCCTTTACCGGGGGCGGGATCAGGCCGCCGAAGGTGCCCTACCCGGCCAGGCTTGATGAAACTGTTGACTGGGCCAACAAAAAGAGGCGTACCTGGACACATCCCTTTAAAGGGGACGAAAAGCACAGGGAATCGGTTGATGAAATACTGGCCAGGGCTTCCTTTGAAGCCGCCAACCATATAAACGGGCTCTTCGCGGCGATCCTCAGGGGTGAACCCATCGGCGGGTTCTTTCCCAACATAAGCTATAACACAGGATTGCCCTGTGAAGAGTAAGGCATTGCCCACAAATCTTTTCCGGATGGGTTTTATCGCAGGCAGCGGCCCACTATAATGCCGGAGCGAAAATAACGGTATGTCAGGAGGAACCATGCGGGACTATGTTGTAAGAGCCCTGGTATCAGGCACCGTCAGCGTATATGCCGGTACCACCACCAATACAGTGGAGAAGGCCAGGAAAACCCACCATATGAACCCAACCCCCTGTGTCGCCCTTGGCAGGACCCTTACAGGTGCTGCCCTCATGTCCCGGACACTGAAAGGCGAAAAAGACACCATAACCATCCAGATAAAGGGGGATGGCCCGATAGGAGGTATTTTGGCAGTGACTGATGCCCACGCCAATGTCCGGGGTTATGTGCATAATCCGTTCTTCGACCTCCCCATGAATGAAAAGGGAAAGCTTGATATAGCGGGCGCCGTGGGCAAAGGCTATCTGAACGTGATCAAGGACCTTGGGCTAAAGGAACCTTATATCGGATATGTGGACCTGGTATCGGGCGAGATAGCCGAGGACCTTACCTATTATTACGCTTCTTCCGAGCAGATCCCCACCGCCATGAACCTTGGTGTCCTTATGGAAAAGGGAGGACATGTGCTGGCGGCGGGTGGATTTCTTGTGCAGCTTATGCCCGGCACGCCGGAGGATATGGTTTCTTTCGTTGAGGAAAGGATCAACAGCCTTCCGCCCGTAACAACCCTGATAGCGGATGGGCTGAGTCCGGAAGAGATCATTGATTTGCTATTTCGGGGGGAGCCCATACAAACCCTTGAAACCTGCGAGGTCAGTTACCGGTGCACCTGTTCCCGGAAAAGGATGGAAAGAAATCTCTTAAGCATAGGCAAAAAGGACCTGCTGGAAATAGCCCGTGAGGGAAAAGGCGCCGAGATCCATTGCCATTTTTGCAACACCAGGTATACCTTTACGCCTCAGGAATTTGAGGAACTGATAAAGGGCCTGGAGTAGCATGGGCATGCTTTAGATCCGGACTTGTGGAATCCCGGGCATTGCAGGCAGCGGGATTATAGAACCGAAGGATTATGGCAACAATAATAACTGGTTGTTGCCATATTTTTTTCTCAAATAATTAGTTTAAAAAAAGAGAATACTAACCAGGCAATCAATAAAAGACAATGGAGGGAGAGTATGAAAAGACGTTTTCTGGCTGCATCGCTGATAGTGTTTATTGCGCTGGCCGTCATAAGTTTGTTGGGCGGAAGCGTTCTTAAGGCCGAGGCTGCCCAGACCTTTGAAAGAGTGGATTTCATCAGCGGGGTGGTCATCGCCAACGAGCTCAATATGCGTACAGGACCATCAACAAAGCATTCCATAATACAAGTGCTGAAGAAGAACAAATGGGTTAATGTGCTTTCCAAGATAGGGGATTGGTATGTAGTATATGACCCTGATGCCGACAAGGTCGGCTGCGTTGCCAAACAATACCTGATGGACGCTGAAACCTTTAAGAAGCAAGTGGGGTCCGGCGGCCAGGCTGCGCCAAAACCTCCCGCGGCAACGCCCGCGCCAGACCCGTCGGTTCCTGAGACAACCGTCGAGTTATCCCCAGAGGAACAGCAGCTTCTAACCCTCATCAACAATGAGCGTGCCAAGGGCGGCCTTCCGCCGCTTCGGGCAGACATGGAGCTGATGAGGGTGGCGCGCACAAAGGCAAATGATATGGTGCAGAACAACTACTTCTCCCATTATTCGCCCACATACGGTTCGCCATTTGACATGATGAGGCAGTTCGGGATCGCCTTCAGGGCCGCGGCTGAAAACATAGCCGGAAACTCCACAATACAGGGGGCGGTGTCGGCCTGGATGAAATCATCGGGACATAAGGCCAATATCATGAACGCTTCCTATAACTATACGGGCATAGGCATAGCCAGGAGCAACAAGTACGGCTATATATTTGTGCAGATGTTCATTAAAAAATAGACGCGGGGGACTGTGGTTTTGGGGCGCCGTGAGGCCGTAAAAAGCAGGGCAGGAAAGGGGCACGGCTGCCTGAACCGAAAAACCGGGGTTGGAAAAGAAAATCGCGATGAATATTTTAAATCCCTAAGGACAGAATAAGCCTCGGAGGTGGAATTGATGAGTAAGGACAAGCAAAAAACCAATTGCGACAACGAGTTAAACAGGCAGAATAATAAAGCCAATAATAACAGGAACAGGAATACTCAAAACAATAAAGACCAATAGGTGATTTAGGCAAAAAGCAGGAACCGGAAGGTTCCTGCTTTTTACTCCCTTTGGGGCCAAAAACTGTTCTGCTGACAGCTTTTACACATTATCCACATGTTATCGACATATTATCCACGGTGTTGAAAACCCGTGTGAAACAGGTGGAAAATAAAGTGATTTATATGCACCATCAAGGGTAAAATTATAATATGAAATAACAGGAAGGAGAGTTCTTATGAAATTCATTGTCAGCAGAAAAAATTCCCATGTTTCGGACAAAGTGATTGAGAAGGCCAAAAAGAAGATCGGCAAGTTCGATAAATTTTTCAGACCTGAAACCGAAGCCCATCTTACGTTTAGCATAGAAAAGGAACGCTGCATATTTGAGGTCACCATCCACTCCAAGGGAACAATAATCCGTGCGGAAGAAAGCTCGGAAGACATGTACGCCTCCATTGACCTGGCCGTGGAAAAACTGGAAAGGCAGATACGAAAGCACAAGACCAGGCTGGGTAAAAAGATACGCCAGGAAGCCATGGTCCCTGAAAACTACGAACTTAGCGAGCAGATCGATGAGGATGAGGAGTTCAACGTGGTAAAGACGAAACGCTTCCCCTTAAAACCCATGGCCCTTGAGGAAGCCATTCTGCAGATGAATCTGCTGGGGCATTCCTTCTTCGTTTTTACCAATGCCGAAACAGAGAGTGTCAATGTTGTATATAAAAGAAAGGATGGAGAATACGGTCTCATAGAACCTGAAGAATAAAGCGGCCGCTATTTGCGGAAACAATGTATATATTCGCTATCTCCATGATAGGATATATCATGGAGAGGGGTGTTTTCGTTGGCATATAAGAAGGGGATATTAACCGAAAGCGATATCAGGGTATTGGAAAACTATTCAAAAAAGAACCAATCGGATTTATTGCAGGAGGAAGATCCGGCAAAAGGCACCGGCATTCCGAAGAACCCGCATGAACCTGCTGAAAAATCGTGATAACAGGCGACAAATAAGGCTTTCAGGAAAGCGGACCGATTTTGAAAAAACATTGTTTAAAACGTTGAATAATTGGTATTTATATTTTAAGATGCGACGTTCTTGTCCTCCTATAATATATATTGGTTTAGTTCAGTCACCTGAGCTGGGGGCACGAGTTTTGGAATCATTTTATAAGTCTATTGTCCAGTGCTCTTTTTTTGTGGGCAATAGCAACAGCTATTGGCCGGAAGGAGAAATACTATGCACTTGAGGGATTGTGCCGGCGGCGTGGTGTTCCATGAAGAGGATGTTTTCCTCTTCAAGAATGAGAAAAACGAATGGGTCATGCCAAAGGGGCTTATAAAGAGCGGAGAGAATCCTCAGGATTCGGCCTTGCGCCGGGTATTTGAAGAGACAGGCATAACAGCTGATATTATTGAGCATGCGGGTCAGACCTACTACGAGTTTTACTCAATAACGAGGCAGATGCCTGTATGCAACAGGATTGCCTGGTATGTGATGAAGACCGATTCAGAAGAATTCCAGGTGGCCGAGACCGACAAGTACACCGAAGCAGGCTTTTTTCCGATTCTTGACGCTATTGAGAGGGTTACATACAGTCAGGATAAATCCCTGCTTGTTAACTCATACAGGAAATACTGCCGGAAAACCGGGATGGAACCCAAGTATTAAAGGCCCTCCCGGTCGGCGAACTTGTAAGAAGGCGGCAAAATCTGATACAATCAAGGATGACGTTAAGTCATCCTTTTTATTGTTCGAGCGGGAGCAGCCGAATAACGGCAGGAACCCATCATCCGGTTAAAGCGGAAAAAGCGAGTCCAGGGGAGCAACATGCTGAAAGAGTACAGGACAGTATTCCGGGAAGGACAGTATATCTACGAGGAAAAGCGGTCGCGCTTTATTGCCAGGGTGCTTCCGGTTCAAAGCGAGGAAGAGGCCATCGGGTTTATCAACCGGGTCAGATCTGAAAGCAGGGATGCCACCCACCACTGCTATGCCTATTATATTGAAGGCGAAGCCGTGTACCAGCGCTACAGCGATGACCGGGAGCCTGCCGGCACGGCAGGGCTGCCAATACTTGAGGTGATAAAGAAAAGGCAGCTGGTCAATATAGTCATAGTTGTAATCCGCTATTTCGGAGGCGTACTTCTGGGAGCCGGAGGACTGGTCCGGGCTTATGGAAAGGCCGCTGCCGGCGGTGTTCTTGAGGCCCGGGAGATCATGGTGAGGGCTTGTGTTGAGGCGAGTATTAACGTAGAATATCATTTATCCGGGAAGCTGCAGAATATGCTGCTTACCGAAGGGTTCTCACTGGCTGGCACCGATTATTCCCATCTGGTTACATTTACCGTATTGCTACCGGAAAAACACAAAGCCAAACTGGAAGAGAAGGTTAACGACATCACAAGCGGCGGAGCCCGCGTTGAATATGTCGGGGAAAGACTGGTCAAGACCGACGACTCGGATAATATACTGGAAATCTGTCAGATCACATAATCATGACGAGGAGTGAAACCATGGCAGGACATTCAAAATGGGCCAATATCAAGCACAGGAAAAGTAAGGCCGATGCCCTGAAGGGCAAGCTGTTCACGAAAATTGGAAAGGAAATAGCAATCGCCGTCAAGAGCGGCGGTCCCGATCCGGCCGCGAATTCCAGGCTAAGGGACGCCATTGCCAAGGCAAAAGCAAACAACATGCCCAACGATTCCATAATGAGAAGCATCAAAAGGGCTTCGGGTGAAGGGGATGGGACAAATTACGAAGCCATCAGGTATGAGGGTTATGGCCCCGCCGGTATCGCCGTTATCGTGGAAGCCCTGACCGATAACCGCAATCGTACAGCGGGCGATATCCGCCACCTGTTCGACAAGTATGGCGGCAACCTGGGAGCCACCGGCTGTGTCAGCTATATGTTTGACCAGAAGGGACAGATAATCATTGAGAGGAAAGACAGGGATGAGGATGAAATGATGATGATCGCGCTGGAGGCGGGAGCTTCGGATTTTCAGGCCGAGGAGGAATACTTTGAGATACTTACCGAACCCGGCGATTTTACCGTTGTGCGGGAGAATCTGGAGTCGGCCGGCGTTGAGTTTGAATCGGCGGAGATCGCCATGATCCCGCAGACATACAGCAAGCTGAACGATCCGGAAGACGCGGAGAAAATGGAAAAGCTTCTTGAGAAACTTGAAGACCATGATGATGTTCAGAATATATGGCATAACTGGGAACAGGATTGAGGAGAGAAAATATGATAGAAGTGAAAAGTGGTTTGCGCCTTGACGCAAACGAGATACGAAAGATACTGCCCCATCGTTACCCTTTTCTGCTGTTGGACAGGATCATTGACATCCGGCTCCCCAGGGAGGATGCCACGCAAATTGAGCCGGGGATGAAGGTGCTGGGAATCAAGAATGTAACCTTCGACGAACCCTTTTTCCAGGGCCATTTTCCCGGAAATCCCATAATGCCCGGAGTGCTGATTGTGGAAGCCCTGGCCCAATGCGCCTGCTGCGGGGGCCTTATCCTGAAGGACAATCATGGGAAACTGGGGCTTTTCACGGGTATTGACGACATGAGGTTCAGAAGACAGGTAACTCCCGGTGATGTGCTGGAGCTTGCCGTTGAATTCACCGCCTTCAGGCGCGGCATGGGTAAGGCCTGTGCCAGGGCAACTGTGGATGGGCAGGTTGCCGCCGAAGGGATGCTCAAATTCGCCATAGTATCCCCTGAATAAAGGCCTGGCAGTACCGCCGGCGACGGGATGGAATCCATATGGCCATCTATGCGATATCAGACCTGCATCTGTCACTTGGAACCGACAAGCCCATGGACGTATTCGGGGACAGATGGAAAGACCATGTGAAAAAACTTGAGCAGAACTGGAACCAGGTTGTTGGAGAAGATGATTTTGTCCTGATACCAGGAGATATATCATGGGGTATCAACCTGGATGAAGCCCTGCCTGATTTCAGTTTCATCGAATCGCTTTCAGGGATAAAGATCATCTCAAAGGGCAACCATGATTATTGGTGGAGTACCCGTCGCAAGTTCCAGTCCTTCCTGGACGCCAACGGTTTTAAAACCATCAGCATGCTCCATAACAATACTTACAGGGTCGGAGGATATACCATTTGCGGATCAAGGGGCTGGATCGACCCGGGGGATCCGGGTTTCGATGATGGGGATAGGGAGATATTCTCCAGAGAGATGGAGCGGCTCCGGTTATCCCTGGAGCAGGGAAAGCGGCTTGGGGGCAGGATCATAGCCATGCTTCACTATCCGCCTTTTGATTCCGGTCATCGGGCCAATGATTTTGCCTCCCTGTTGAAAGAGTACAATGCCGAAATGTGCGTATACGGGCATATTCATGGCTGGTGGGAAGATAGCTGGCGGGATGAGGTAGTGGATGGAATACGGTATTTGTTGGTCTCAGCCGATTTTTTGTCCTTCATGCCCATGCGCGTTGCTTTGTAAGAAAAAAGAAGACGGCCGTTTTGGACAAAGAACGGTAAAAAAGGTTTCCCACGGACCGTACCTGTGCTATAATATAATGGTTTATTCTTCAAGTATCCATGAAATACAATACAGGAGGATATCAGGCGTAATGGACGTAAAGATTGAAAAGCCCGAAAAAAATGTTGTTAAACTTGAGATCACGGTTGACAGCCAGGTATTTGACGAATGCATGAACAAGGCATTTAACAAGAATAAACACAGGTTCAGCATCCCCGGCTTCCGCAAGGGAAAGGCGCCACGCGGCATAGTGGAACGCTATTACGGCGAGCAGGTTCTATATGAGGATGCCATCAATTTTGCCTGCGGAGATGCCTATAACAAGGCCATAGATGATAATGGCCTGGAACCTGTTGACAGGCCGGAGATAGATATTGTCCAGATCGGCAGCGGGCAAGATCTGGTTTTCACCGCCACCGTAACCGTCAAGCCTGAGGTTGAGCTGGGCCAGTATAAAGAGCTTGAAGTGGAGAAGGAAGAGGTAAAGGTCACCGAGGAAGATGTTCTTGCAGAGCTCAACAGGGTCGCCGAACGGAACGCGAAGCGCGTTACAGTTGAGGACAGGCCGGTTCAGAACGGCGATATCGTGAACATAGACTACGAGGGAAGCATAGACGGCGAAGCCTTTGAAGGCGGCACCGCCAAAGGCCATAATCTTGCGGTGGGATCAGGAACCTTCATTCCTGGTTTTGAAGAACAGCTGGTCGGGCTGAACCTGAATGAGGAGAAGGAAATCAGCGTTAAGTTTCCCGAGGATTACCACAGCAAGGACGTAGCCGGGAAAGAGGCCGTGTTCAAAGTTAAGATCAACGATATCAAGTTCAGGCAGCTTCCTGAGATAAACGATGAGTTTGCAGGCGATGTCAGCGAGTTTGAAACCCTTGAGGAATACAAGCAGGACATCATGAAGAACCTTACTAAAAAAGCCCAGGAAGCAGCCGACAGGAAGTTCGAGGATGCTGTTGTCGCCAAGGCCACAGACAACGCCTCGTGCGATATCCCAGACGTTATGGTGGAAAGGCGTCTTGACGAATTGATTCGCCAGTTTGACACATACCTCCGCTACCAGGGACTGGACATTCCGTCATATCTGAGGATAATGGGCATGGATGCCGATAAATTCCGCGGCGAATATCGCGAAACCGCACTGAGGGATGTCAAGACCCAGCTTGTGCTTGAAAAGATAGCCATGACCGAAGGGATTGAAGCGACTGACGAAGAATATGACCAGGAGCTTGAAAAGATGGCCGAACAGTACCGAAAGCCGGTGGAGGAAATGAAGAAACATTTGCATAATGACGATATAGAATATATTAAGAATTCTATCATCACCAGGAAGACCATTGCCATGCTTGTGGAAAGCGCGAAGGTGTAAGCGCGGGAAATCGGTTTAAAGTGAATTTATGGTGGAATTATATAATCAAGTGCAGACAAAGGAGGCGTTTATATGTCACTGGTACCTATAGTAGTTGAGCAAAGCAGCAGAGGTGAAAGATCCTACGACATATATTCCAGGTTATTGAAGGACAGAATCATCCTTTTGAGCGATGAGATCAACGATGTGACGGCAAGCCTCGTGGTTGCGCAGATGCTGTTTTTGGCAGCTGAAGACCCTGAGAAGGATATTCAGCTCTATATCAACAGCCCGGGGGGATCTATCACGGCCGGCATGGCCATTTACGACACCATGCAGCATGTACGGCCTGATGTCTCTACCATCTGCGTAGGGATGGCCGCCAGCATGGGAGCATTTCTTTTGGCTTCGGGGGCCAAGGGCAAGCGTTATGCGCTCCCCAACAGCACCATCATGATACACCAGCCCATAGGGGGCGCCAGGGGTCAGGCTACTGACATCAAGATCCACGCCGAATGGATCATCAGGATGAAGAACAAGCTGAACAAACTGCTTGCCGAAAAGACAGGCCAGCCTCTCTCAAAGATAGAGATAGATGTGGAAAGGGACTATTTTATGAGTTCCCAGGAGGCAAAGGAATATGGTTTGATAGACCAGGTGATGGAACCACGAGTGACGGGGTGATATTATGGCACGATATGATGATAAAAAACAGGTAAAATGCTCTTTTTGCGGAAAGACCCAGGATCAGGTAAACCGTATCGTTGCCGGCCCCGGAGTTTATATCTGCAATGAATGTATCGAGCTGTGCTCGGAGATCATCGAAGAGGAGTTTGAGGATGCCCGTGTTGAGCAACAGCTTGACGAGGTGCTAAAACCCCAGGAGATCAAGAAGATCCTGGATGAATATGTTATCGGTCAGGAGAAACCCAAGCGGACCCTGGCCGTTGCGGTTTATAACCATTACAAGCGGATACGCGCGGAGTTCAGCCGCAGCGATGTGGAGATCCAGAAAAGCAATATACTGCTGATCGGACCTACCGGCTGCGGCAAGACCTACCTGGCCCAGACACTGGCCAAGATACTGAATGTACCCTTTGCCATCGCCGATGCCACCTCCCTGACCGAAGCCGGGTATGTGGGTGAAGACGTGGAGAACATACTTTTGAAGCTCATACAGGCAGCGGATTACGACATTGAGCGGGCCGAAAGGGGCATCATCTACATCGATGAGGTGGACAAGATCGCCAGGAAGTCTGACAATCCCTCAATTACAAGGGATGTCAGCGGCGAGGGCGTCCAGCAGGCCTTGCTTAAGATCCTGGAGGGGACTATTGCGTCGGTTCCGCCCCAGGGCGGCCGCAAGCATCCGCACCAGGAGTTCATCCAGATCGACACCACCAACATACTCTTCATCTGCGGCGGGGCCTTCGATGGCTTGGAGAAGATCATACAGAGCAGGATCGGCCAAAAGATACTGGGCTTTGGCGCCGAGATGGAGAACAGGTCCAGCAGGGAAGTCAGCGATATACTTGAGAAAGTAAACCCTCAGGATTTGCTGAAATACGGACTAATACCCGAATTTGTGGGAAGGCTGCCTGTGACAGTTGCCTTGAGTCCGCTGGACAAATCGGCCCTGGTGGATATCCTCACAAAACCCAGAAATGCGCTGGTTAAGCAGTTCCAGAGGCTGTTTGAAATGGATGGCGTGGAACTGGAAGTGAATGAAGAAGCCCTTGAGGCCATAGCGGATAAGGCCCTTGAACGCAAGATCGGCGCCAGGGGGCTTAGGGCCATCTTTGAAGAGATCATGCTGGATGTGATGTATGATATACCTTCGATCGACAATGTGGAGAAATGCATCATAACAAAGGAAACTGTGGTCAATAACGAAAGACCCATGTTGATTCACGGGGAGCAGAAAAAAGCGCTGCCTGCCGTGAAAAAGAAAAAGAGGAGCGAGATCGATTCAGCTTCCTGAGCATAGAAGCCGCCTGAAACCAGGCGGCTTTTTAAATTGTCATTTACGGACGCGGCGAATCCTTACACCGTCATTACAAACCCGGAAAAGCCCCAAATTGTCATTGCGAGAAACGCAGTGGCAAAGCGATCTCGCGTTCGCTTGCAATGATACCTCGAAAGGCCTGGCGGGGTATCGGTGAACCTTTACATATCAAACAGATGTTTGATAAAATAGTGTCGGAAAGCCGAAAATACTAATGAGAAGCAATTACTGACGAGGAGCGGGATAATGCCAGAGAAACAAAAGCAGATCTACGGAAATGAAAGCATCACTTCTCTCAAGGGAGCGGATCGCGTCCGGTTGCGGCCCTCGGTCATCTTTGGCTCTGACGGACTGGACGGCTGTGTGCATTCATTCTTTGAGATACTGGCCAACTCCATCGATGAAGCCCGGGAGGGTTTCGGGAGCCTGATCAGGGTCACAAGGCACGCGGATTACTCCATAACCGTGGAGGATCAGGGCCGGGGGATCCCCCTGGATTTCAACCCCAATGAACAGCGATATAACTGGGAACTGGTATACTGCGAACTCTATGCCGGGGGGAAATACATGAACAACTCGGGCGAGAACTACGAGTTCGCGTTGGGGCTTAACGGCCTCGGAGCCTGCGCTACCCAGTACAGCTCGGAATACATGGATGTAACAGTATTTCGCGACGGTTACAAATACGAGCTGCACTTTGAAAAGGGCAACAATATAGGAGGTCTGAAAAAAGAGAAGTGCGGTTATGAGCATACCGGCACCATACAGAAATGGAAGCCGGACCGGGAGGTCTTCACCGATATCAGGATACCCCTCGAGCGTTTCAGGGATATCCTGAAAAGGCAGGCTGTGGTCAATGCCGGGCTGGTTTTCGAACTCATTGACGAAGAGAGCGGGACCACCGAGAGGTTCTGGTATGAGAACGGCATTATTGACTATGTAAATGAGCTGGGGCAGGGAAAGAACCTGACTTCGGTGCAGTATTTCGAAGGCTTCGCGCGGGGCCGGGACAGGGAGGACAAGCCTGAATACAAGGTTAAGATGCAGGCGGCCTTTTGCTTTAACAATGAGATTAACCGCATTGAATATTACCATAATTCCAGCTGGCTGGAATACGGCGGCGCGCCAGACAGGGCAGCAAAAGCCGCTTTTGTGGGCGAGCTGGACAAGTACCTGAAGAACAATGGCAAGTACAATAAGAACGAAGGCAGGATTACCTTTTCGGATATTGAGGACAGCCTGATCCTGGTCACCAATACCTTTTCCACCATGACCAGCTATGAGAACCAGACTAAAAAGGCCATAAGCAACCGGTTTATCCAGGAGGCCGTAACCGACTTTTTAAAGCAGCAGCTCGAGATTTACCTGATTGAGAACAAGGAAGAAGCCGAGAAGATCGCGTCCCAGGTCCTGGTCAATAAGCGGAGCCGGGAAACCGCCGAAAGGGCCAGGATAGACATCAAAAAGAAGCTCGGGAAAACCCTGGACGTGTCCGCAAGGGTTAAGAAGTTCGTGGACTGCCGGAGCCGGGATGTGAATAAGCGCGAGCTGTATATCGTGGAGGGCGATTCTGCCCTCGGATCATGCAAAATGGCTCGCGACAGCGAATTTCAGGCCATAATGCCTGTCCGGGGCAAGATACTTAATTGTCTGAAAGCGGAATACGACAATATCTTCAAGAACGAAATCATCGTGGATTTGATAAAGGTTCTGGGATGCGGCGTTGAGATAAAAACCCGACATAATAAAGACTTGAATACCTTCGATATGGACAACCTGAAGTGGAGCAAGATCATCATCTGCACCGATGCCGACGTTGATGGATTCCAGATCAGGACGCTGCTTCTGGCCATGATATACAGGCTTATTCCCTCGCTGATAGAGGCGGGAAAGGTCTATATCGCCGAGTCCCCACTCTTTGAGATCAGCACAAAAGAGGGCACCTGGTTTGCCTATTGCGATAAAGAAAAAGCGCAGATCCTGAAACGGCTGAAAGGCCAGAATGCAGTCATCCACCGATCCAAGGGGCTTGGGGAGAACGACCCCGAAATGATGTGGCAGACTACCATGAACCCGGAAACCAGGCGTCTTATTAAGGTGACCCCCGATGAGACCGGGGAAACCAGGAGATACTTCAACCTTCTGTTGGGGGATGACCTCCCGGGCCGCAAGGACTATATCGCAAAATACGGACATGAATATACCGATTTCATAGATGTTAGCTAATAGGGGTCGGAGGTTAGATGTTAGGGGTAAGAAGTGGAACGCAGGATTCTGGTGCATTAGAATAGCTTTGAAGCATTGCCTTAAAACTCCAACTTCCAACATCTTACTTTTATCCTGTCATTGCGGGGAGGCAAAGCCGACGAAGCAATCTCATCAGCGTTGCTCACGAAGAGATTGAACGCTTCCCTTGCAATGACAATCCTGGGGTGTCATATCCTGCGACGAGGACTGAAGGAGAGAGTGAACAGCACGGCTTTAATAAGCATTTACACATGATACACATCAAAGATTGCCACGCTAATCCTATAATGACATACAGTGAGAATTAGGAGCAGGAGCTTAAGATATGAGCAACTACACCGAACAGCCTATTATCGATACGCTGAAAATCAATTACATGCCCTATGCCATGAGCGTCATAGTTTCCCGTGCCATACCCGAGATTGACGGGCTGAAACCGTCCCACAGGAAACTATTGTACACCATGTACAGGATGGGCTTGCTCAGGGGCGGCAAGACCAAATCCGCCAACGTGGTGGGGCAGACCATGAAACTCAACCCCCATGGGGATCAGGCCATATATGAGACTCTTGTCCGTATGACCACGGGGAACATGGCCCTGCTGCATCCTCTCGTGGAGTCAAAGGGCAATTTCGGGCGCGTCTATTCACGCGATATGAAGTATGCAGCTCCCCGGTACACCGAAGTAAAACTGGCTGATATATCCGAAGCGCTGTTCAGGGATATCGACAAGGATACCGTCGATTTTGCGGACAATTATGACGGTACCATGAAGGAGCCCGTCCTTCTGCCCGCAGTCTTTCCCAATATCCTTGTGAACCCCAACCAGGGCATTGCCGTCGGAATGGCCAGCAATATATGCAGTTTCAACCTGCGGGAGGTGTGCGAAGCAGCCATAGCCTATATACAGAACGATAACGTGGATTTGATGGACTACCTGAAAGCGCCGGATTTCCCCACCGGCGGACAGATCCTGGTTAACCGCGCGGAGCTTTCAAAAATATATGAAACGGGCAGGGGTTCTTTCAAGATCCGCGCCCGCTACCGTTTCGACAAGAAAAACAGCTGCATTGAAATCTATGAGATACCTTACACAACAACATCCGAAGCCATCATAGAAAGCATAGCCGGGATCATCAAGAACGGCAGGGTCAAGGATATTACCGATGTCCGCGATGAAACCGATCTGGACGGGCTGACCATAGCCGTCGACATCAGGCGCAGTGCCGACCCCGACGAGATCATGAACAAGCTTTTCAGGCTTACCACGTTGCAGGACAGCTTCAGCTGCAACTTCAACGTGCTTGTGGACCAGAAGCCCATGGTCCTTGGCGTATACGGGATACTGGACCATTGGATACAGTTCAGGATGAGCTGCATCAGGCGCAGATCCCAGTTTGATATCCGAAAGAAAAGCCAGCGGCTTCATCTTTTGACAGGCCTTTCAAAAATCCTGCTTGATATTGACAAGGCCATAGCTATCATCCGTAAAACTGAAAAGGACGCCGAGGTAATCCCCAACCTGATGGAGGGGTTCCTGATCGACAGGGAACAGGCAGAGTTCATAGCCGAGATCAAGCTTAGGAATCTCAACAAGGAGTACATCCTTAAACAGACCTCCGATATTGAAAGGCTAAAGAACGAGATAGAGGATCTGAAGGATATCATCGCCCGTGAAGAGAGGGTGCTGGATATTATCTGCAAGGAGCTTCGCGAGATCTCGGAAACCTACGGCACCGACAGGAGGAGCGAAATCATAGGCGAGGATGAGGTGGAGCAGGTTACCGAAGAAAAGCTCATTGAAGACTATAATGTTCGGCTGTTTTTGACCCGCGATGGTTATATTAAGAAAATACCGCTGGTTTCCCTGCGTTCCTCCGGTGACCAGAAGCTGAAGGAAGAGGATGCCATCATGATGGAACAGGAAACCCGTAACAAGGCCGAGCTGCTCCTTTTTTCAAACAAGTCCGCTGTGTACAAGATGAAGGTTCATGAACTTCCCGACAGCAAGGCCAGCATGCTGGGGGATTACCTGCCGAATATCCTCGGCCTGGAGCCCGATGAAAGGATCATCTCTATGCATGCCACCGATGATTTCTCGGGATATATGCTCTTTGCTTTCGAGAACGGAAAGGTGGCGAAAATAACGCTGTCAAGTTATGCTACAAAATTGAACCGGAAAAAGCTGACCAAGGCCTACAGCCGGCTTTCTCCGCTGGTAGCCATGCGTCATACAGCCGAGGACCAGGATTTCGCGGCACTGAGCAGTATCGATAAGTTGCTTGTGTTCAACACGTCCGAGATCAATCCCAAGTCCACAAGGGATTCCCAGGGAGTGCAGGTGCTCAGGTCCAAGAAAGGGAGCGCCCTGGTTGGTTTCAGGCCGCTGAGTGAGCTTGGCCTTACAGAGCCCGACTATTACAGGGCCAAAATACCGGCCATCGGGTGCTATTTGAGGGACAAGGACAAGGAGGACGGACAGGTCAGCCTGTTTGGGATTTGAGCCGGTTCAGTCA
This sequence comes from Clostridiaceae bacterium, assembly GCA_012728015.1. GTDB lineage: Bacteria > Bacillota > Clostridia > DSM-8532 > DSM-8532 > Thermoclostridium_A. Next base: position 22,614 of record JAAYFY010000037.1, read on the forward strand.
GACTTTTATGCCTGAATTCTGTATAGGATAGATATAACGGGAGGTATGCCATGGACGATCTTGTCCGGATACGCAGATGTCTGGCTGGTGAGAAGGAGGCATTCGAGCCTCTGGTATCCAAGTATAAAAACCTTGTTTACGGGATAGCGCTGAATATCCTGCATAACAGGGATGAAGCGGCTGACGCTACCCAGGAGGTCTTCCTGAAGGCCTGGGCAAACCTGGGGCGTTATAACCCGGAATACAGCTTTAAAGCATGGATCGCCAGGATTGCAGTGAACCACAGCATAAATGTAAGCCAGAAAAACCGGCGTTCGGCGGCCGCCTGGGATGAAGATGCTGTCTTCCGTATTCCGGCCAACAGCGGGCTTCCGGAGGAAGAGCTTCTTTACAGGGAAGAACAGGACAGGGTAAAACAGGCGGTTGAATCCCTGCCCGAGATGTACAGGCTGATGGTTATCCTGTTTCATCAGCAATCCCTGTCCTATGATGAGATATGCCAGGTAACCGACTACCCGTTAAGCATTGTCAAGAACCGACTGTACCGGGCAAGGAAAATGCTGTGCGAAAGGCTGAGAGGATATTACGAAGGAGCCGGGGAGGAGGAAACCTCATGGGCTGTGAAAAAGCATGGAAGCTGATGATGAGCCGGCTGGACGGCGGGATTGGGCGACGTGAATCCATGATTCTGGAGAATCATCTGAGGATTTGCCCCGAGTGCCGAAGGCAGAGTGCTTCACTTCAAGCTGCCCTTCTTGAATTGGAACAGTTAAAGCCTGCCGCCCCAGGAACCATAGAACAGAAGGTGATGGGGAGGATCCGCGGCGCCCGGCGCAAAGAAACGGCCGCGCTTCTGCCTTATATTGTTCTTCCCGCGGCACTTTTAACGGGAATACTGGCCTTCCTTCTGTATAAGTTCTGTATGGCCGGTCCGATGATCATGATTGATAAGGCCGCGCGTGCCCTGACGTTTTTCTATAAAGTATACGAGTCTATGGACGCAGTTTCAAGTATTCTCTTCAACACGCCATATATAAGTGAAATCCTGGTGATAACGGGGTTTGCGCTGCTGGCAGGCGTCATTGTCTTCGTCTTCATGGGATTAAGAAAAAAGGGTAATAGCGAGGTATACTGGAGGGCAGTAAAATGAAAAAAAAGCATATCTGTGTAGTTGCCATAATCCTGCTGACTTTGCTGCTTGCCGGTTCTGTTATCGTATTGGCCGCCAACGACAAGCTGTCGGTTAATACCGGAGAAATACATGATAATGACTTTATCGCAGAGGGCTATTTGGTTACCAACGACGGAACCATTAAGGGAGACTTGATGTCGTTTTCACAAAGGCTGTCGGTGAGAGGCGAAGTCGAAGGAGATATCATAGCCTTTGCCCAGGATACTTATATCGACGGGGAAGTGGGAGGAAGCGTAAGAGTCGCGGGCACCAGCATCAGCGTATCGTCCCGGATCTCCAGGAATGTCATGCTGGCAGGTAGCACCTGCATACTTGACGATGGTTCTTTTATCGCCAGGAATGCCTACCTGTTTGGTGATGAGGTAAAAAGCCTTGGAGTAGTAGAGGGTAAAACAAGTATCTATGGTACCCATGTTACCCTGGGCGGTATCTACAACGGCGACGTGAATGTCCGGATTTCTGAAAACGGCAGTTTAAACATACTGCCCGGGACAGTGGTCAACGGGAAACTGACTTATAAAGGTAAAAACGAATTCCATCTGCCGAGTTATGCACAGGTACAGGACTATGAATTCATCAAAGTCAGCCCCGCAGGATTGGCGCGAAGGTTCAGTGTGATGAGCATCGTGAAAAGAATCACCACGCTGGCGGTTTATTATCTGTTTGCGCTCCTTCTGTTCAGGTTTTTCCCCAGGTTTTTTGTCCGGTCGGGAAGATTCATATCCCAAAAGCCTTTGGCGGCTGCCGGGATCGGTATCGCCACCCTGGGGACCTTTGTGGGCGCTTTACTCCTGCTGCTGATCATCACCCTGCTGGTAATGGCCATCCTTGATTTTTCAGTTTTCGGGTTCACCAGCCTGGCGCTGCTCTTCTTCGGGCTGGTTACGGTTGTGTTTGCGGATATTCCGGTTTCTTTATGGCTTGGGGATATAATAGCCGGGAAAACCGACAGCGTTCCTGCCAGGCTGGCAGCGGGATTGGTTTTAATCAACGCTGTCAAACTGGTTCTAAGCCTTTTGGGAGGCATTCCAACCATCGGCTCTGTTTTCAGCGTTACGGGCTTCCTGGTCAAGGCCGCGATCTGGCTTTTGGGTACCGGAGCGATCCTGAAAACGCTGTTTTCCATGCTGAAGGCGGCCAACCAGCAGGCTGAGGCTGAGGAATTGGGCATAATTGAGGAATAGCGTCGGGCTGTTTTATGCCCTTATGCCCTGTACAAATGGAACGCCATCTGGTATGTTTGATTTAGTGACATACCCATATCAAACAGGGGCGAGAGATGGACAACAAGATTTCTTCGATCATAAAAAGGTCACTCAGGATAACTGCCAGCTATATCACGGCGTTTATCCTTGTCTGTGTGCTTTCGGCGAGCGTTTTTGGACTGATGCGTGAGAATACCCCGCAAGCCATGCCCTGGCTTTCCTTTTTCACGTTCCTGATACTTTTCTATGGGGTTTATACCGAAATGCACAGCCTGGGTCTAAAGGAAAGCAGACCCCAATATAACCTTAACCCCTCAAAATTCAAAGGACTGCTTTACGGCACCCTGGGAGTTATACCCGTACTGCTTGTCCAGTTAATTGTTTTTGTCATCAGGGTTTCCGAACACTTTGAGGTTTTTAAAAGGCGTATATTCCAGCTGGTATCAGGACCGCTGTACTGGCTTGCCAGACTTCTTGGCAATGAAACCCAGCACTATTTTCTGGCTGTTGTTTCCATTATCATCATGGCCTTTTTGGGGTACTTTGCGGGACATCACAGGTTTTATATCACCACATGGCTGAGGGAGACGCTGGGTACAAAAAAGGATAAAAAAGCGTAGGCAGGACATGCAGGTTTTGTGATATGTCCAACCTGTCCCTGAATATTGATAATACGAACAGGAAACAGGGACGGGGTATTGATGATATTACTGATAAAGAGAAGAAACGCTGCGCTGATCCTGCTGATACTTGTTCTCTCCATTGCCATATTCAGTCTTGAAGGATCAGACGACCAGCTAGCGCTGGCGGCAAACAAGCAGTATAAGGCCACGGTGGTGCTGGATCCGGGGCATGGAGGCGAAGATCCAGGGGCGGTAAGCAATTATTCCGGTATTGCGGAAAAGGACATCAACCTCAGGATAGCACTGCTGCTCAGGGAAATTCTGGAGGAGGATAATTACCGCGTCATTATGACACGCCAGGAAGATGTCCTCAATTACAAGCCTGGGACTAAGAACATCACCGATAAAAGGAGACAGGACCTGACAGGCAGGAGAAAGCTTATTGACAGCTCAGGGGCGGACATCGTTGTAAGCATCCATCTTAACAAGTTTGAGGATCCGCAATACTATGGGGCGCAGGCCTTTTATCCTCCCGGCTCACCGGATAGCGAACGTCTGGCCGTTTGTGTACAGAATGCCCTCAGGGAGCATGTGGATCCTGCCAACAACCGTAAGGCGCTTGTAAAGAAGGAACGCATCGTCATCCTCAGGGATTTGGTGGTACCCACAGCTCTTGTGGAATGCGGTTTCCTGTCCAATTCCCAGGAGGAGGCGCTGCTCAGGACGACGGACTACCAGGAAAAAATCGCAAAAGCGCTGAAAAAGGGAATAGGCCAATACTTTGCCGAATAGATCGGTCGTTCAACGGCTGTTTGCCGGCCACCACTTGACGATATGGCTTGAATTAACGATATAATAAGTGTGGTGCTGTTGTACGGGCATTATTCCACAAAGGATTCCACAAAGGATGGAGCGTGTTGATATGTATTATGAATACAGCCTATACGCTGTGCCCACAATACTGGTTACAGGATTGGCGGCTTGGCTGTACCTCAAATTGAGGGGACAAGCAGAGAGGGCAAGGACCAGGATATTGTTTTACGGCACAGCTATTGCCATCCTCATAGCATTGCTTATGCCTGTTACGGCAAGGCTGCTCTATCAACGGGCAGGACTCTCAGTTTTTGCTTCGCTGGCAGCGGCTTTCTTATCTCTTGCCATAGCGGCAGGCATTGTCCTGTTTCTTGCAAATATCATAATAACCGATAGGCAACAAGAAAAGGAAAAGGCATCAGGTTACATGGAGTCCGCCGGAGATGCCGCGAAAGAATCGGCGGTATCCCGTGAGAACTTACAGGCACCGCCTGAAGCGACTTATGATGACAAGGAGATACTGACCGAAGAATCCTATCTGGCTGAAATGCCTCATGAAGACCTGCGGATACAGCCTGAAACATCCCGGGAGGACGTGCAGGATCTGCCGGAAACACCCCGGGAGGATCCTCAGATACTGCCTGAAGCGCCAGAGACCGGGGCAGAAATGGTTGACACGGTGCAGATTATTGATAAAATTGGAGATGATGAATTTATCTCTGCGCAGGATAATGCCGTTGATTTGCTGGATGCCGCCATGAAGTTTAAGATGGACGGCAATTATCCCCAAGCGGTTTCTTGCTACCGCAGGGCCTTGGAATACATACAGGACAAAGCGCTCTTGACCTGGGTAGTTATAGATTTATGCGGTTTGGCGAAGATTTTGAAAGATGATTCCATGATTCGAGAGATTTTGGATTACGAGAAGGGAAAAATGCTGGATTCTGGAATCGCAGACGAAATCTTGAACAATATTTGACAATTGTATTATTTTTCATTGAACTCGCCGGTTATTATTGTTATTATTAATAATGATAACTTATCTGATCCCGCTGTTGGAACGGGACAGCAATAAATTGCATAACCGCGTTAGGGGGTAGCTGGGGATGAAAACCACTCAGCAAATTGTTGGACTACCCGTCATTAGTATTTCGGACGGAAATGAAATTGGCATGGTTAAAAATGTCATAATCAATGCCGCTAAGGGGACTGTGGATTTCTTTGTTATCGACAGCGGGGTGAGGTCCCTGGCGGGAGGTGTTATTCCAGCCGGAAGGGTTCTTGGTATAGGGGAATATGCCCTGACGATTCAGGAGCCAGACGACATCAGCGATATCGTGAAGATACCCGCAGCAATAGAACTGATCCAGAAGAATATCACAGTTAAGGGGACACGGGTTCTTACAAAGAAGGGAAGCCTTTTGGGCGAAACCGGAGACATCTACATCAATGAGGATGATGAGAGCTACGCGATAATCGGTGTTGAATTTATCCCCGGAAAACCCGATATGAAGAGTGGCATCATCCCGAGAAGCAGTATTATCACGTTCGGGAAAAACCTTCTGGTTGTTAATGACGATGTAATGGATATGATGCTGGAAGCTCCACATGATATCGATTCCCTGGCCGACCAGCAGGGAGGCGTTGAGGCAGCTGTGGAATACGCGCCCGGGGAAACAGGGGGAATGGATTTTTTTCTGAATGATTCGGCTTCCGTGGAGACCTCCGAGCCTGAAAATATCGGGCAGGATGCCGCGGAGGTTCCTGCCGGGGAACAGCAGGATGATCTTTTCAAGCTGGATAACGGCACTGAAGAGACTATCCCGGGCCAGGCCGAGCCAACGGCCTCCAATGCCGTCCAGGCCGAGGATCAGCCTAATGAGGCCGAAATGACCGCTGCGGAGCTTTTCGAATACAGGCAGAAACAGTATTTACTTGGCAAGAAGGTTACAAAAACCATTTACAGCAGTTCCGGAGGCATCATCGCTGAGGCCGGCGAGATCATTACCGAGAGCATGATAGATACGGTGAAACAGGAAGGTAAACTGATTGAACTGGTCATGAACTACGAAGGATAACGCGACGAACCGGGTCAGGATTGCCTGATCCGGTTTTTTGGACTGACGGGTGTTCCATGCGGGGCCATTTATAGTTTCCCTGTGTGGCGCCCATTCCAGAACCTCGGGTGGAGTGATACAAATGCGGAAACAAACAAAAAAACCGGCATGGATTCTTTTTGTTCTGCTTCAGGCTCTTCTGGGATCATGCACAGGTATTTTTGCTTTGTCAGGATACCGGGTTAACACATTGCCGGATGACACATACGCAAAAGGTATCAATATCGGCGGTCTGGATTTCCAGGAAGCGAAAGCCCGTCTTGAGGATTATAATAGTTTTCTCATGGACAAAGGCAGGGTGGAGATACTGGTTGGCCAGGACCGCCATATCATTTCCTATGATCAGATCGATGCCCGCATTGACGTGGAAAAAACCCTGGACAGGATCTTCGGCGAATTGTCGGGCAACGCAGTAAATACCCTTGTTACGGGCGGGAGTGCCGAAACGGTTCATGAACCCGTCGCTTCCTTTAATACAGGTAAGCTTTCAGCCGAAATCGAGAAGTTTTTCAGCCAATATAACCGGGAGCCGGTTCCCGATTCATACAGGATTGAGGACGGCGAACTTGTATACTCTCCCGAAATAAGCGGCGTCAGGGTAGATTACGCGGCCCTGGTGGAAAGAATAGGCGCGCATATTAACTCTCTGAGCCAGGAAGCGGTGGAAATCCGGCAGGATGATCCTGAAGTATTTGCCGCTGTTACCTCCGACCCCAAAGAAAAAGATGAAGTGTACAGGTTTGTTGTTTCCAGCTCCAGAATAAGGCTTGGTGAGACCGACAGGAATACCGAGGAAGAGATTTTGGAGGGGCTCAACGGGAGTATTATCCCGCCGGGAGAGATGGTACAACTGTCCAAAATGCTTGATCTGAGCGGCCTGGCGCTGGAAGGCAGGCAGGACCTGGTCAACCGGGCAGCAACAGCGGTATACCAGGCTTTCCTGCCCATAAAGGGTATAACGCCGATAAACAGGAGGCCTTCAGAGATAGTTCTGCCCTACTCGGAACCGGGTCTTGAGACGGTAATTTGCGGAGAGAACGGCGACCTGGTACTTGAAAACGCAACGGGACAATCCCTCATGCTCCTTTGCGAGATAAAGGATAAGTCCCTTTGCTGCTATGTGGTTTCACCCGGGAACATACCTGGTGGTGTTCTTATAGCGCATAAAAAGGATGTTGTGGAACCTCCCGTCATCTACTCGGTGAGCAGTGAGCTCAATAAAGGCGAAACCAGGGTTGTATCCGAAGGGCAAGAAGGCTTTACCATCCAGGTGGAGCGCATTATTGGCAACGACAGGGAAACACTGTATACCGACAGGTACGATCCCGTCAGCCGGCTGGTGGAAGTGGGCGACAGCCCGCTGCAGAAAAGTCCGAAATAACACGCCGGTTTGTTTTCCTTATTTTGCGAAGTTGTGCTTTCCGATCCTGGTGACAATGGGTCTGCTCCATATCCACTTGCTGGTCGCCGTTACCGGATTGTAATAGTAAATGCAGCCATAGGTGGGGTCCCAGCCATTCATGGCATCCCGCGCCGCCTTTATTGCGCTGGCGCTGGGCTCCAGGTTTATCTGCCCGTCCCTTACGCAATCAAACGCCCCGGGCTGGTATACAACACCGGGAATGCTGTTGGGAAAACGGCTGTCCTTAACCCTGTTCAATACTACCGCCCCAACGGCCACCATGCCCTCATAGGGCTCTCCCCGGGCTTCCGCATGGATGACATGGGCAAGAAGGTCCAGGTTTTTATCTGCAGGCGTACTGGCGGCAGGGAATATACCCATGGCTGCCAGTGTTTGTTTTCCGGCAATTCCGTCTACCTTGAGGCCGTTTTTCGCCTGGAACCAACGGACGGCCCTGTATGTCTGGTAGCCATATTTGCCGTCTACCGCACCTTTATAATACCCCCAATTTTTCAGTTTCCTCTGGATCTGGATGACTTCCTGCCCGCTGGAACCGTAATAGGAAAGGGCAGCCCTGTGGTATTCCTGGATTTCCATAGCCCGCGTGGAGCCGGTAAGTCCGGCGATGAGGACTATGAATAAAACAAAACAGACCCATGCGTAGACCACATGCTTTTTCATGAGCACCTCCCGACTCAAGTATTCATGATCAAAGCATCTGCAAAAGACAAAAAAATATGCATGGGCCTGTCAGCGGCCGAAGAGGTTCAGGTCGAGGCCGCTTATGAATATCAGTATCAGGATTCCGAGCAACAGCTTATCGTTGCAGGAGTTGTCTGTAAGCAGCAGGACGATAATGACCAGGAGAATGATATCGTCCTGCTTTAGGTTTTTCAAAAATGAAGGCGCCGATGAGTGCCGGTGAAGGTCTGCCGAGCCATGTTTTGGGAGGTTTTCAGGAACATTCGGGAAGGGGATGGCCTTTAGACCCTTTGTTTCCACTATTCACTCACCCCTCGGTCCGGATTGATTCTGTGGTGTGATAGCGCTGATGACAGCCACTATTTTAAGAAGCTGTATACACGATGCGCAGCTGGATTGCCTCGCCGGGCTGAGAAACGGCTGTATGGAATAAAGAAGGTTTATTCTCGAATCTGAAACATTGTTGAATGAGTCGATCATTTCCCGTGCCTTTGACAGGATGCCGAGGTTATCCCGCATTGTGTCAGGGTTATAGGTTTGTGCCAAAGAAGAACCCGGATCGGGTTGATGGGGTTGGGCGCTTTCCTGTGCGCTATCACCGGGATCGGGAGCATTCTGCGAAGCTCCAAACATCTGGGCGATCTGCCTGATTGCCTTATCCAGATCATCTGCCATGAATATCGCCTCCCACAGCTATTTCAGCATCTGCTTGATCCGCTGCGCGATGACCGCCCCGTCCGGTCCCAGCACCTGGATCAGCTTCTGCAGGTCCCTTTCGGTAATGCTTCCCTTTAACTCATCTATGCTGATGCCCATTTGTCTCAGCCTGGCCGGATTGTACTCTTCCATTTTTGCCAGGATCTCATCCCTGTCTATATTGCCGAGTCTTTTCCTCAGCTCCTGCGGGCTCTCGGTCCGCAGCATCTCCAGGACCTTCTCGAGTTTTTTTCTTGCGATCCTTCCATCGATCTTGTCAAACAAGCTATAGCTACCACCTGGCATTGGCATTCACCTGCCGAACAGTCTCTGTATTCAATTGTATGCGATTAGACCCCGTTTGTTGCAAAAAGAAACCGGGCTGTATCATAAGCCCGGTTCTAATGCGGCATTACGCGGTTATCAGGAGTGAAGCCCTTCCCGGGCCAGAATACTCCCGAATACTGGTATGAATTCATCAATATCCTGTTTTGTGATTATGAGCGGCGGAAGCAGGCGGATAATGCTGTCTCCCACAATGCCCGCCAGGAACCCCTGTTCAAGGCATTTTGCGTTAACAGCCTTTGCCGCCGGCTTTGTCAGTTCTATCCCGATCATCAGTCCTTTTCCGCGTACCTCTTTGATCAAGGGATTTTCTTTTTTCAGCCTGTTGAGCGAATCCACCAGGTACTGCCCCATACGCTCCGAGTTTTCGCAGAGTTTTTCGTTGAGAATGGTGGAAAGGACGGCATAACCTGCCCGGCATGCCAGGGGATTTCCGCCGAAAGTGGACCCGTGGTCTCCGGGTTCAAAGGCGCTGGCCACAGAATCCTTGGCGCAGAGCGCGCCGATGGGGAATCCGCCGGCCAGGCCCTTGGCCAGGGTAAAGATATCGGGCTCAACGCCATAGTGCTGGTAGCCAAAAAGCTTCCCGGTCCTGCCCAGGCCGCACTGCACTTCGTCGAAGATCAGGAGTATATCCTTCCGGTCGCATAGTTCGCGAACTCCGCGAATGTACTCGTGTGTGGTGGGGTTCACGCCGCTTTCCCCCTGGATCGGTTCAAGCATAACCGCGCAGGTGTGCGGATTTATAGCCTTTTCGAGAGCATCAAGGTCGTTTATTGGAACGCTGAGGAACTTTGGGGTCAGGGGGCAGTAATCCTTATGGTACTTCTCCTGCCCCGTAGCCGCGAGGGTTGCAAGAGTCCTGCCATGGAACGATTTTTCCAGAGTGATGATCTCATACTTCTCCGGATAACCCTTTTTTCTGAAATAGAGACGTGCCAGCTTTATGGCACCCTCATTGGCCTCAGCGCCCGAATTGGCGAAAAATACCTTGTCGGCGCAAGAATTCTCCGCGATGAGACGTGCCAGCTTTGCCTGGCTCTCAATATAATACAGGTTGGAGCAATGTATAAGTTTTGATGCCTGGTCGGTGATAGCATGGACCAGGGCGGAATGTGAATGCCCCAGCACACTGACCGCTATTCCCGCAAGGAGGTCGGTGTATCTCTTTCCGTCTATATCCCACAGATACATCCCTTCTCCTCTCTCAAAGCACACCGGAGCCCGGTTAAAGGTGTTCATGTAATACTTCCTGTCCATTTCAACGATTTCGTTCAGTCGCATGGGCGACACCTCCTTGATTAATAAATATACACTATTGTGCATAAATATGCAATACTGTACTTTATGACATACAAAGCCGTCAAAAAAGCCTCCATATTGTATATTTAACAATATTAAAGATGATTTGTGTATATGATATAATTGACGGGCAGGTGAGATTTGTTTTATCAGATCATAATATGGGTCTTAAGGGTAACTATGATATAAATGAGGGCTGAAACATGAACGGCAGTATGGAAAACATCGTCAAGCGCATTATTGAGCTGGAGCATAGCGCCAGGAACCAGATCAGGCTGGGTGAAGATGAGGCCCAAGGGATCGGTCAGTCCGCCCTGGAAGAGTGTCGGAAGATGGAAGCCAGTATCATGGAAATGGCTGAAAACAAGATACAACAGATTCAGGCAAAGGGAAACAGGGATAAAGAGGACAGGATCATACGCATCTATGAGGATACTGCCCTGAAAATGCGCTTGATGGAAGAGAACGCTGAACAAAACCGAAAAAAGTGGGAAGATGAAATCTTCCACCGTATCATCAGGGGTGAATAATGCTGTTTTCGGCTATTAAGTACGGCGCTGTGTCCGGAAAAGCACGGGCTATGGCTGGAAAGTTCCTCAAGCCGAGCGATTATCAGGGAATCGTGCAGAAGAAGAGCGTGAGCGAAGTTGCGGCCTACCTAAAGTATAATACCGGTTATTCCGCGGTCCTGGCTGATATCAACGAAGCCGAAATCCGCAGAGGAGAATTGGAAAACATCCTCAAGCTTCAATATATCAATGATTATGAAAAACTCATGCGCTTTTCCAGCGGCAGCCAAAAGGATTTTATCAGCCTGCTCTACCTTAAGATGGAGATTGAAAGCATAAAGCTGCTTTTAAGGATATTTGAAGCCGGGAATGCCCATCCGTCCCTGCTGGAGGAGTCCTTGCCATTTCTAACACGGTATGTTGATCTGGATATACAAAAACTTGCATTATCCAGGAACCTTGAGGAGTTCATCGCCGGGCTCAGCGGAACCGATTATGCCGAGGCAATGCGCCCTTATGTTTCCATGGACCAGGACACCCGGCTCTTTCACTTGGAAATGGCCCTGGACCTCTACTATTTGCGTAAGGTTCTGGACATGTCCACCGGCCTCCTGCGCGGAAGCGACAGGCAGATCGCCATGGAATTGAACGGCATAGAGATCGATGTATTCAATATCTTCTGGATTTACAGGATTAAAAGGTATTACAGTTTCGACAAGGAACTGATATATACCTATATAATTCCTTACTGGTACAGGATCAAGCGCGCTGACATAGATGGGCTGATTTCTGCCAAAGACACCGATGAGTTTTGCCGGGTGCTTGCCAGGACGCCCTATGCCGGGTTTTTCGCCGACGAGGAACCGGGGGCTTTCGAGCGGCGCTATAATGATTTTCTGTATGAGATCCACAGAAAACGGTTTATCCAGCAGCCCTTCTCGGTTGCGTGCATTATATCGTACCTTAAACTGAAGGAATTCGAACTTAACAATATTGTCTCCATCATAGAGGGAATCAGGTACAGTTTCCCGCCGGAAGAGATCGGTAAGTTTATCACGGGCATCAGGTCAGACTCCTGAGGAAGGGAAGTGTAAAGCTTTATGGCTGTTGTGCAAATGAAATACATCAATATCATGGGACCTGTTCAGATGTTTGAAAGGTTTGTTCTGGAGCATATTATAAATAAAAACATCCAGATAGATTCTGCCTATAAGACTATTCGCACCCATGGGCTTGTCCCTTTCGAGGATGACCTAACCTATGAACATCTGAAGAAGCGTATGCGCATTCTCAACGACAGAATGGGGGCCAAAGTGGAAACATTTGGCCAGGACAGCCTTGTGAGGGAGATCATTGATGATTTTGACCCTGATGAAACCCTCTCTTTCATAGAAACCCTGGAAAAAAGGTTCGATGAGCACAAATCGGCCATGGCGGGCTTAAAGACCGAGATCCGGGAGAGGGAGCAGATCATCAGGCAGATCCAGCCTATTTCAGAGCTTGAAGTGGACATACATGAGATGTTCCATTTCAGCTTCATGAAATTCCGCTTCGGTTCCATGCCCAGGGAGAACCTTGAAAAAAAGAAGGATTACCTTGATCAACTGGATGTGATCTATGTGCCAGTGTCCGAGGAGGACGACATCGTATGGCTTTCCTTTTTTATGCCCACCCAGGTTGCCCCGGTCATCGACAATGTCTTTTCCGCCCTCGGTTTTGAAAGGGTCAGGATCTCGGACCAGGTTCATGGTGTGCCCCGTATCGCGCTGAAAAAGCTGTCGGATGAGGTTATTGAACTGAAGCGGAAGATGGAGCTCGAGGAAAGCGAGTTGAAGAGCTTCATTGAAAGGGAGCGTCCGCGCTTTTCAAAGCTCTATTCAAAAGTGCTCTACCGGGCGAAGATAAACGAGATAAGGTCGCTTGCCGCCTCTATCGGGGATACCTTCGTGCTTGTCGGGTGGCTGCCTCGCAAAGATTATGCGGCTTTTGAAAAGAAAATGGCATCCATCGGGGAAATCGTCCTGTCCAGCGAGGACCCTCAATATGTAATGACATCCACACCGCCCACCCTGATTAAGAATAGGGGGATATTCAAGCACTTTGAATCCTTCGTAACCCTCTACGGGCTTCCCTCGGCAAGGGAAGTGGATCCCACCAAGCTTCTTACCCTCACCTATATCCTCATGTTCGGTTTCATGTTCGGGGACGTGGGGCAGGGCCTGGTGATAGCCATTGCGGGTGTATATGCGTATTTCGCTAGGAAGATGGCATTTGCCGGCATCCTTATGTGGCTCGGGGCTTCCTCGGCTATATTCGGCTTTCTGTACGGCAGCGTCTTCGGCAGTGAGGAGATCATCAGCCCCCTTTTGATAAGCCCGCTGCGTGACAAGGACAGCATTATGAACATATTAATCATATCGGCTGTCTACGGTGCCTTTGTCATACTCGTCTCCATCGGCGCCAATATTATCAACAGTTTTCGTGCCAGGGACTGGGGACGCATGCTTTTTGACAAGAACGGCATTGCGGGGCTGCTCTTTTACGGCGGGATCATAGTCTGCGTGATAACCTCGCTCATGGCCGGACGGATTGTGTTTACGGCAGCGGCGGCGGTGGTTGTTGTGATCATCCCCATGCTGATGCTTATATTCAGGGAACCGCTGGAGAACCTGATAAAGCGCAGGGAAAACATCATGCCGCGTGAAAAAGGCATGTACTTTGCAGAATCCTCCTTTGAAGTATTTGAAACGCTGTTGAGCTTCTTCAGCGGAACCATGTCCTTCCTGCGTGTAGGCGCTTTTGCCCTGAACCACGCCGGGCTTTCCCTGGCGGTTTGGTCCCTTGCCGGGATGATGAAGGGCTTTGGCGGGATTATTGTGGTGATCATAGGAAACCTCCTCACCATCGTTCTGGAGGGTCTGATTGTAGGGATCCAATGCTTGCGCCTTGAGTACTATGAAATGTTCGGCCGCTTCTATGGCGGCGAAGGCCGTGAATTCAAGCCTGTCAGGGTAACCGGGGAATAGGCTCCCGGAAGCCGTGGGTATGCAGGGATATTGCTGCCATAAGGGCAGTTTTCATAAATCAATATAACAGGATAAATAACAGTGGAGGTTGTTGATATGGAATTCTTTGTTGTATCAGCCGCAGTGCTTTGCCTCAGTATGGTAGGTCTTGGCGTAAAATGCATCAAAAAAGGGATAAAGGGAGAAAGTGTGAGAAGAGTTTTGAGATTTCATGTCGGTACGCTGTTCAGCCTTGTTGCGGGCGCCATCATATTCATTTTTTTAGGCGGTGTCACGGCAAATGCAGCGTCGGCTAATGCCGCGGCCGCTGCTTCCGCCTCATCGGAAGGGCTAAGATACATTGCGGCAGCCCTGTCCACAGGCCTGGCAGGCATAGGCGCCGGTATTGCCGTATCTGCGACAGGTTCGGCTGCCCTGGGCGCATTGAGCGAGGACCCCAAGATACTGGGCAAGGCGCTGGTATTCGTAGGGCTTGCGGAGGGTATTGCCATCTATGGACTGATAATCTCCATCATGATCCTCAACGCCTGATTTTTTCGGCGGGCGGATTTTAAGGCATACGCGTCCAGCAAGGTATGGTGTTATAGTATGAAGATTTTTCTTATCAGCGACAATGTTGATACAAAGACAGGCATGAGGCTTGCCGGAGTTGAAGGGGTTGTGGTCCACCAGCGCGAAGAGATAGAGGACGCGCTAAGGACGGCGGTCCTGGATGAGAGCATTGGAATCATCCTGATTACCGAACTTCTGGCGCAGCGGGCTGACGACCTTATAAGGGAATATAAACTGAACCGTACGAAGCCCCTGATCGTTGAGATACCGGACAGGCACGGCACCAGGCGCCCAGCCGACTACATCATGCGGTACGTCAACGAAGCCGTGGGCATGAAGGTTTAGAAGGCGGTAAACCGCCTGCAGGACATTGTCGGCCATTGAGCAGAACTTGGGGTGTTTATATGGAGAAAGCGCTTGAAAAGCTCGGAAGGTTCTCCGGGATGGTCATGCAGGAAGCCTACCGGATAAAGAAGGAACGGGTCAGGCAGGCCGAGCTGGAAAAAAAGGAGATCATCGCCTCATCGGAGATCCAATACCTGCAGAAGGCGTATGAAAAGATACAGGAAGCGGTAAGAAGGTTTGACAGGGAGCATAACGAGGAGATTTCAAAGGCCATCGTGGAAAGCAAGGAGGCCTTGTTCAGCAGGCGCGATGAGATTATATCCTCGATCTTTGCCGGCGTGAGAAAGCGCCTTGAGGAGTTTTCCAACGGCAGTGACTATGCCGCGCTGATGGAGAAGGAATTGGAATCTGCCCTCATAGAAGCCGGGGAAGGAAAGATAGTGGTTACCGCGGGCGAGAAGGATATAGAGCTTTTCAGCAGGATAAGGGAAAGGCTGGGGGCGGACTTCGATATCCAGGAGAGCGGCGAGGACATCATTGGCGGTTTCCTGGTCATGAACAGGGACAGGGGTTTGGTCTGGAACCATTCCTACTTAAGCAGGCTGATGAATGAAAGGTCATCCTTTCTTGAAAGAGTTCGTTTAAGCATCGAGTAGAAGATTCTTTTTGCGTATCGCATATGCTTTTTGCAAAGATACCTGCAATGAAAGGAAATGAAAGGTTACAAAGCCGGAAGGGCGGCGAAAGTCATGGGAAACAGCAGGGAAAACAGATAAAATGCCAGTTTAGAGGGTGGAATGAATGGGAGTAACATCACAGGGAACCATTTATGGGATAAACGGGCCTGTTGTCAGGGTACGTGGGAACCATCCCTTTCAGATGATGGAAATGGTCCTGGTGGGGAATGAAAGGCTTATAGGAGAGGTTATCCGCGTACTGGAGGATGAAACCATCGTCCAGGTCTACGAGAATACTACCGGCCTTAAACCCGGGGAGCCGGTTATCTCCACGGGAAGGCCGCTGACAGTAAAACTGGGCCCCGGCATAATCGGTAATATCTTTGACGGTATCGAAAGGCCGCTTACATCCATCGCCGAAAAAACCGGGCCCTTTATCGGCCGTGGTACGGTTATGGAAAACCTTGACGCCGAAAAGCTCTGGGACGTGAAGGTCCTTGTGCGCTCCGGGTATGAATTGAAGCCCGGAACGGTTATTGCCGAGGTGCGGGAAACGCCGTCGGTGGTCCACCGTGTCATGGTACCGCCGGGTATTGGCGGCGTGGTGGATGAGGTGGTTAAAGACGGCAGTTATCCCATTACGCAGGCCATTGTCAGGATCAGGAACGGGAAGGTGATCCATGACCTGGCCATGGTACAGGAATGGCCAGTCCGTACACCCAGGCCTTATAAAAGAAGGCTGTCCATGAATGAGCCGCTGATTACAGGACAGCGTGTAATAGACAGCCTGTTTCCGATCGCCAAGGGGGGCACCGCAGCCATACCCGGAGGCTTCGGGACCGGAAAGACGCTCACCCAGCACCAGTTGGCGAAGTGGTCCAATGCAGACATTATAGTCTATGTGGGCTGCGGTGAGCGCGGCAATGAGATAACTCAAGTCCTGGAGGACTTCCCTAACCTGATAGATCCCAGAAACAACAGGCCCTTGATGGAAAGGACCGTGATAATTGCCAATACGTCCAACATGCCGGTGGCTGCGCGGGAGGCTTCCATCTACACGGGCATTACCCTGGCCGAGTATTACAGGGATATGGGATACCATGTGGCAGTAATGGCCGATTCTACCTCCAGGTGGGCAGAGGCGCTAAGGGAGATTTCAGGGAGGCTCGAGGAGATGCCGGCGGAAGAAGGATTCCCGGCCTATCTGCCGTCCCGGCTTTCTGAGTTCTATGAAAGGGCGGGAATGGTCGAGACCCTGAATGATTCCACCGGCTCAATATCCATCATCGGTGCCGTTTCGCCCCAGGGAGGCGATTTTTCCGAACCTGTCACCCAGAACACCAAGAGGTTTATCCGATGTTTCTGGGCGCTGGATAAGTCCCTGGCCTATACGCGCCACTATCCTGCCATCAACTGGATGGACAGCTACAGCGAATATACCGAAGAGCTAAAGGATTGGTATATCCAAAACGCCGCGCCCGATTTTATGGAGAAGCGCGAAAGAATAAGCCGGATCCTCCAGGAGGAGAGCAAGCTTCTTGAGATCGTCAAGCTGATAGGAAGCGATATCCTTCCCAATGAGCAGAAGCTGGTTTTAGAGTCGGCAAGGGTCATAAGGCAGGGCTTCCTGCAGCAGAACGCTTATCATGAGCAGGATACCTATGTTCCCATAATAAAACAGTACCATATGATGAAGAGCGTGCTCAATCTACATGACCGGGCCGCGAAGCTGGTGGCAAAAGGGATACCCGTGTCTGTAATAAAGAGGACCGGCGTGTTTGAGGAGGTTATCAAGGCCAAGTATACAACCTCCAGCGACGACATGGAGGCGTTTGAAACGCTGGATTCAGGGATTGATTCCATACTTGCCGGTATAGAAGAAGGCTACAGGGGCACCGAAAGGAGGAGGCATGCATGAATCTGGAGTATGTGGGTCTTAAGGAGATATCCGGTCCCCTGGTGGTGCTTGAGGGTGTTAAGGACCCCTCTTTTGAAGAAATGGTTGAGATCACCATAGGTAATGAGAAACTCTTGGGGCGTATCATTGAAATAAACGGAGACATCTGCGTGGTTCAGGTATTTGAGGGTACCTCCGGCATCTCCCTGGCCAATACACGGACAAAGCTCCTGGGGAAACCCCTGAAAATTCCTCTGTCCAAAGAGATCTTTGGCAGGGTGCTCGACGGGGTGGGGCGCCCGCTGGACGGGTTTGGCGAGATCTATCCCGAAAAGTACCGGGATGTTAACGGACAGCCCATAAACCCGGTGGAGAGGGAATACCCGAGGAACTATATACAAACTGGCATTTCCACCATCGACTGTCTTACCACCCTGATCCGCGGCCAGAAACTCCCTGTATTTTCAGGCAACGGCCTTCCCCATAACCAGCTGGCAGTCCAGATAGTGAAGCAGGCAAAAATCGCGGACGAAAGCAATGACAATTTCGCCATCGTTTTCGCCGCCATGGGTGTCAAACATGATGTGGCCGATTACTTCAGGAACAGCTTCAGGAGCAGCGGTGTGCTTGACCGTGTGGTCATGTTCCTGAACCTGGCCAACGATCCTGTTGTCGAGCGTATAGTTACGCCAAGATGCGCCCTGACTGCCGCGGAGTATCTCGCTTTTGAAAAGGAAATGCACGTCCTGGTTATCCTTACCGACATGTCATCCTACGCTGAAGCCCTGCGTGAGATTTCGTCGTCGAAGGGTGAGATACCCTCCAGAAAGGGCTACCCGGGATACCTTTACAGCGACCTGGCCTCAATTTATGAGCGGGCAGGCATGATCAAGGGAAGAAAGGGATCCATCACCCAGATCCCGATCCTCACCATGCCCAACGATGACATCACCCATCCCATCCCGGACCTGACAGGTTATATAACAGAGGGACAGATAGTACTGGACCGTGGTCTTGCGTCAAGGGGCGTGTATCCTCCCATCAGCGTGCTGCCGTCATTGTCGCGCCTGATGAAGGACGGTATCGGCGAAGGGTATACCCGTGAAGACCATCCGGGGCTGGCGAACCAGCTCTTTGCCGCCTATGCCAGGGTACAGGATGTCCGGGCGCTGGCCTCGGTTATCGGCGAAGACGAATTGAGCGATCTGGACAAGAAATACATGGGCTTTGGCCGGGCTTTTGAATCCCAGTTCATATCCCAGGAATTTGGCGAGGAGAGGGATATTATGGAGACGCTGGACCTGGGATGGCTCCTTTTGAGCCTGCTGCCCCGGGAGGAGCTTGACAGGCTTTCCCCTGAACTGGTCGATAAGTACTATACAGATCCTGAAGAGAGCGAAAGCAGGTTTAGAAGATGGATGTAAAGCTTTTTCCCACCAAGGGCAACCTGATACTGGCCAAGAACACCCTGGCCCTTTGCCGCCAGGGTTATGAGCTGCTGGACAAAAAACGGAACATACTTATCCGGGAAATGATGAGCCTGGTGGATAAGGCCAGGGAGATCCGGGATGAGATGCAGAAGACGTTTCAGAAAGCTTATCGCGCCCTTCAGCTGGCTAATGTCACCCTGGGCATATCAGTGGTGGAGCAAATCGGATACGCGGTTCCTGAAGACAACCGCACAGAGATCAGGGAGCAGAGCATCATGGGAGTGGAAATTCCCACTGTGAAGCTGGGAGAAGCCGATTTGCAGCCCCGGTACGGTTTCCGCATGACCAATTCCACATTGGACACGGCCCGGCAGGAATTCTCAAAGGCAAAGTATCTTGCCGCTGAACTGGCTGAGGTTGAAAACGCGGTATACCGCCTGGCCGCAAATATCCGAAGGACTCAGAAGAGGACAAATGCCCTGAAAAATATCATGATTCCCGGATACGAAGAGGCCGTTAAAAATATTGTGAATGTGCTTGAAGAGAAGGACAGGGAAGAGTTCAGCCGTCTTAAGGTTATAAAACGCGTGAAATATGGCGGCTGACCCGAATTTTTGCAATTGCCAATCTTTAGGCATTCATATATGCTTGTATTAAACGCCCAACCCCCGGGGAACATGGGCCCAAAACGAGGAGGGAAAAAGCTATGGATGACAAAATACTGGATATTGCACAGCGAATACGGGGCATGCGCGAGGATCTGGACATATCAGCCGCAGAAATGGCCGAACTGCTTGAAATTACAGAGTCGGAATACCTGGAATATGAGGATGGAAAGCGGGATTTTCCCTTTACGTTCCTCTATAAGACCGCTTCCCGCTTCGGCCTGGATATCAGCGACCTTATTACCGGTACCAGTCCCAGGCTTACGGTTTATACCCATGTCAAAAAGGGCCGCGGGCTTCCCATCGAGAGGCGCAAGGGCTTTAAATACCACAGCCTGGCCTATCTCTTCAAGAACCGCCATGCCGAGCCTTTTCTGGTAGAGGCTCCCTATGACGAAAAGGCGGAGAAGGGCGAGATACTTCTCAGCACCCACAAGGGGCAGGAATTTGACTACATACTCTCCGGCTCACTGCGGGTGAGGATCAATGACCATGAGTTCATCATGAATGAAGGGGATGCTGTCTACTATGACAGTTCCAACAAGCACGGCATGGTGGCCACCGGAGGCCGCGACTGCACCTTCTTGGCGGTTGTTATTAAGGATTTCTACGGGAGGATGGATTGATGGGAAGGTTATATAAGGAGTATGTAATTGAAACATTAGACGCCGGAGGAAACGTAGCCCATGTCAGCTTCAGGAAGGATCGGTACTTTAATTTCGGTTATGATATCATAGACAGGATAGCCAGGGAGAATCCCGACAAGCTGGCTATGGTCTGGTGCAATGAGGCGGGTGAGGAAAGGTTTATCACCTTCAGGGAAATGAAGGAGGAAAGCGACCGGACCGCGTCATATTTCCGAAGTCTCGGCATCAGGAAAGGCGATGCCGTTATGCTGATCTTAAGAAGGCATTATGAATTCTGGTATTGTATTTTGGCTTTACATAAGCTGGGCGCTATCGCCATACCGGCGACCAACCAGCTTATGACAAAGGATATCGTATACCGCGTAAACGCGGCAAGCGTGAAAGCTGTTGTATGTACCCCGGACGGGCATATTGCCTCGCTGGTGGACGAAGCCCAGAATGAAACCGAGACCCTGGAGATAAAGATACTTGTCAGGGGAAAGAGAGAGGGCTGGCTGAGCTATGAAGAGGGCGTAAGCCAGGCGCCGCCGTTTACCCCGCCCGTGGGTGATGAACGTCCCGAGGCTGAAGAGATCATGCTGATGTATTTCTCATCGGGAACCACGGGTTTGCCTAAAATGGTGGCCCATAACCACTATTATGCGCTGGCCCATATCCCTACCGCGGTTTACTGGCACAATGTAAACCCGGACGGCCTGCACTTTACCGTGTCTGAAACCGGCTGGGGAAAAGCGGTCTGGGGAAAGTTATATGGCCAGTGGATCGCGGAGGCGGCCATATTCACCTTTGATTTTGAAAGATTCAATGCCGATGAGATGCTAAAGAGGATAAGCAAATACAGGGTGACAACTTTATGCGCGCCGCCTACCATCTATCGTTTCCTGATCAAGGAGGACCTCTCCAGGTACGACCTGTCATCCCTGGAATACTGCACCACTGCCGGGGAAGCTCTTAATCCCGAGGTGTTCAAGCGGTTTAAGGAACAGACTGGGATAGAGATCAAGGAAGGCTTCGGACAAACAGAAACCACGTTGGTTATTGCTACCACCACATGGATGGAGCCAAAGCCCGGATCAATGGGCAGGCCATCCCCCCAATACCCGGTGGATCTCGTTGATGAAAACGGAAACAGCGTAAGCCCGGGCGAGGTAGGTGAGATTGTCCTGAAGGTGGAACCAGAAAAACCCACGGGACTTATGATAGAGTATTACCGCAGTCCGGAGTTGACAGCCCAGGCTATCCGCGACGGGCTCTACCATACCGGGGATACCGCGTGGAGGGACGAGGACGGCTATTATTACTATGTGGGAAGGACCGATGACATCATCAAATCATCGGGTTACAGGATCGGACCCTTCGAGGTGGAGAGCGTTATCATGGAACACCCCGCAGTTCTCGAGTGCGCAGTAACGGGCGTCCCCGATGCCCTGAGGGGCCAGGTGGTCAAGGCGACCATCGTGCTGGCCAGGGGATACCAGCCTTCGGACTCACTGGCAAAAGAGATCCAGGATTATGTCAAGAAAAACACCGCTCCCTACAAGTATCCGCGGATTATTGAGTTTATTGAAGAATTGCCCAAGACCATCAGCGGAAAGATCCGCCGTACTGAAATACGGAAGCGGGATACCGAACGCGGTGTCAATAACTGAGCCTTGCGGGCAGCATTAAAATGCTATATAATGATCTTTGCCGTGCTAGACGGGGAGGTAGCGGTGCCCTGTATCCGCAATCCGCTATAGCGGAGTTGAATTCCTGCCCCCGGCATGCAAATGTAAGGTCTGTTATGCGGTTGAGTACAATGAAGATTGGGTCTTGCGCAATTCGGAGCCGTGAACCCCGTCAGGTCCGGGAGGAAGCAGCGGTAAGCAGTCAACCGGATGTGCCG
The DNA here is from genome assembly GCA_012728015.1 of Clostridiaceae bacterium. GTDB lineage: Bacteria > Bacillota > Clostridia > DSM-8532 > DSM-8532 > Thermoclostridium_A. The sequence goes on from JAAYFY010000037.1 coordinate 44,644, forward strand.
CAAGCCAGCCTGGTCCGAGTATGACGCCCATGGTACGCTTGTATTTGCACTGTCAAAGGCAGGTGCACGGTTTATATTAAGGTATGCGAAGCCCTATGGCTTCGTTTTTGTTTATATTGATGCATGCCCTTGACATCCCCGGGTCGTTCCTGTGTTATAATGGTAGGGACAGCAGCATCCAGAATGGGAGCGGATGGTGGATCTATGGCACACTTGGCACTTTATAGAAAATGGAGACCACTTTCTTTTGATGACGTTGTGGAACAGCGCCATATTGTTGAAACACTTAAAAACAGCGTAAGGAACAATTCTGTAAGTCACGCATATCTCTTCTGCGGAACACGCGGCACAGGGAAAACCACCCTGGCCAAGATACTGTCCCGTGCTGTCAACTGCATGGAGCCAGTCGGCGGAAATCCGTGCAACCGGTGCGACATATGCAAGGGGATCCTTGATGGGTCCATAATAGATGTTATCGAGATAGACGCCGCGTCCAACAACGGCGTGGATGACGTCCGTCAGATCAGGGAAGCTGCCATGTACGTGCCGGCCGTTACCCGCTTTAAGGTCTACATTATTGACGAGGTCCACATGCTGTCTGCGGGAGCGTTCAATGCCCTTCTGAAAACCCTTGAGGAGCCGCCTCAAAGCGTTATTTTCATCCTGGCCACCACTGAGTCCCATAAGCTTCCGGCAACCATCCTGTCCCGTTGCCAGCGATTCGATTTTAAAAGGATAACCATAGCGGGGATCATCAGCAGACTGGAAACCATCGCGAAAGCCGTGGAGGTCGATTATGAGCCGTCTGCGCTTACCATGATCGCCCGGCTTGCCCAGGGCGGGCTCAGGGATGCCATCAGTATTCTGGACCAGTGCATAGCCACGGGTACTGATAAAATCACCAGGGATGTTGTAATTGCAGTTTCGGGGCTGGCTGCGCTGGAGATGATTGACGCGCTGGCAGAAGCCCTGGCCGACCGGGACGTACAGGGCGCGTTGGCACTGATCGATGAAGCGCTGTCAGCCGGAAAGGATCTTGCGCCCCTTTGCGGTCAGCTTGTTGGATGGTTTCGCAACCTGATGCTGTTCCAAATTGGCGGGGATGCGTTAAAGCTAGTCGATGCGGATGAAGCGAGTCTTGAACGCCTGAAGAAAACTGCGGAAAGGATGAGCTATGAGGAAACCATCGCCATAATAAGGGAGCTTTCCGAAGCTGAAAGCAGGCTGAAGTGGTCGGAGAACCAGCGCATACTGATGGAGGTTACCGCGGTGAGGGTTTGCGCCAGAAACCTCGGGAGCGCAAACATGCCTGAAAGGATGAAACTTCTGGAATCAAGGCTGGGCGACCTGGAGAGGAAGCTTATGGAGATCACGGCATGTGTTCCGGCGCAAAAGCCCGCGGCTGCCGGGGAGCCTGTCCATAAAGGCGTGCCGGACAGCGGGACGGCTGAAAAGGAGCCGCCTGTTTCCGTAAAGCCTGTTAAAAGGCCAGATCCGGGTAAAAAAGAACAGGTTGGCGCATCTATCCATAATGAGTTGGAAGAGTGGCCCCGGGTTCTTGAATACCTGCAGTCGTCAGGCAAGATGAAGGTCTATGCTTATCTTATAGGCACCCGCTGCTATCTGGTGGATGATTCTACGGCCATAGTGGTTGTTGGCTGCGATGAACAGCTGAAGAAAAACATCCTGTGCAGGAGAGAGAGCATTGAGGCTGTAAAGGAGGCGCTCAATAAAGTTACAGGCATATCCTTGAAGGTAAAGGTAAGGGACGAGGCGGAGATGGGGCTGGCTGCACAGGATGAGTCGGGAACTGATCCCGTCCTGGAGAAAGTGAAAAGGTTCGCGATGGATAACGGCCTGAAGCTGGACATCAAGGAATGATAACCGTAAATGCTGTTGTATGGAGTTTGAACAAGTGAAGGGTTGACTCATGTTTTTCGGTCCGGGGATATATAAAATGCAGTATAATGGCATTCTGATACTTGACAAAACATGTTTGGTGCTGATATATTAAGTGTGCTCAGCTCTGAGGTATTTCCCGGATATGAATGTGCGCTGCCATGTATGAATAGGATAATAACAATTGTCTGCTTATCTTTGATATGTTTGAGCCTGTTTGAAATGCAATCCATTTTATAAATGCATATATATAGTATTTTGTATATTTTACAAGGCGGTGTTTTATGGAAGACAGAGCCATTCTCGAGAAGAAGTCCCTTGAGGACTTGCGTTATATTGCCAAAATGCTGGGCTTGAAAAGCATCTACAAGTACCGCAAGAACGAGCTCATCGATTACATCGTCAATTCAGCGAAGGATGACGAAAAAGATCCTCAGAAAGAAAAAAAGAAGACTTCCAGAAAGAAGGCAGCCGGAGATGCACAGACCGACGTCGATGAGAAGGTTTCAGAAAAGTCTGAACCTATAGCGGAAACCCCGGTAAAACGCCGCGGCAGGCCCAGAAAAGTCAAGACCGATGAGGAAACAAGAGGCGCGGCTGCCCAGCCCATACAATCTGAGGCGCCTGCGCCGGCAACAGTCCAGGCAGGTACAGAAACCGGTTATCAATCTGAAGTATCCATTGCCCCTTCCATTTCTCCTGAAAAAACAGAAGTATCCACCCAGGATATCGAAGAACAGATACCCAAACGGCCTTCCAGGATCCATATAAAGAGAGTAGAGGACATCGGAAAGGCAGATTCAGGTCCGGATGTTTCACAGGCGCCCGAGCCTTATGTCGAAGGGTTTTCTTCTGGCATGTCCGATTCTCTGGCCTATGGGGATACAACCGAAAAAGCTGCTATGGGATCCGCGGGGGAAATCCCGGAGATCGAAAAAGGCAGGGAAGAAGGAGCCATTGAAGGCGAAGCTGCCAAAGAAACCCGTTATGTAAGAATAAGCAAGACCAGAGACCTCTCCAAGCTGGAAAGCGATAACCCGGTCTCGGGAATTCTCGAAGTGCTCCCGGACGGTTATGGTTTTTTAAGGGGCCATAATTATTTGTCCGGACCTAAGGATATCTATGTTTCACCTTCCCAGATCAGGCGTTTTAATCTGAAAACCGGGGATAAAATAGTCGGCAAGGGCCGCATCCAGAAGGACGGAGAAAAGTTTCAGGCTTTATTGTACGTTACATCGGTCAATGACGATCCTCCCGAAGCCGCCCTGAAAAGAAGGCCATTCGACCAGCTTACCCCCATTTATCCCCACGAAAGAATAACCCTGGAGTCCGACTCCAAGGAGCTCTCAACCCGTCTGATCGACCTGATCGCTCCCATCGGAAAAGGCCAGCGCGGGCTTATCGTCTCTCCCCCAAAGGCAGGTAAAACCATATTGCTGAAAAAGATAGCGAACGCCATTACCCTCAAACATCCGGAGATAGAGGTTATAGTTCTCCTGATTGATGAGCGTCCGGAAGAAGTGACCGATATGCAGCGTTCCATCAAGGGTGATGTGATTTATTCCACCTTCGACGAGCTGCCCGAGCATCATATCAAGGTGGCCGAGATGGTGCTGGAGAGAGCCCAGAGGCTGGTAGAGCATAATCGGGATGTAGTTATCCTTCTTGACAGTATCACGCGGCTTGCCAGGGCTTATAACCTGACCATACCCCCTACGGGACGGACCCTGTCCGGCGGATTGGATCCCGGGGCACTGCATAAACCCAAGCGCTTTTTCGGGTCTGCCAGGAATATTGAAAATGGAGGCAGCCTGACCATTATAGCCACAGCGCTCATAGATACGGGCAGCCGCATGGACGATGTCATCTACGAAGAGTTCAAGGGAACCGGCAACCTGGAGCTCCATCTTGACAGAAAGCTTTCAGAGAAAAGAATCTTCCCGGCCATCGATATCTACCGTTCGGGAACCAGGCGTGAAGAGCTTCTGCTCTCGCAGCGCGAGCTGGATGGAATCTGGACCATCAGGAAGGCAATGAGCAACCTTGGCACAGCCGAGATCACCGAGCTCATCATCAGCAGGCTTCTGAAGACCAAGACCAACGAAGAATTTGTAAACGGAATAAATACCGCACTGCTGCAAAAGGAGAATAACAACTACCTATAGTTGACCATACGGCTTCTTGCAATCCCCCGGATGATATGGTAAAATATCATCCGGCGCTTTTTAAGGGTCGCAACGATAACGGTTTCAATAAAGAAGCAAGATATGAGCGAGGTGAAAGACCATGCGGGAAGGTATCCATCCTAAGTATACAAAGGCAACTGTCCGATGTGCATGCGGCGAAACCTTTGAAACAGGTTCCACTAAGCCGGAGCTGCGTGTTGAAATCTGTTCCCAGTGCCATCCCTTTTTCACAGGGAAGCAGAAGCTTGTAGATACCGGTGGACGTGTAGATAAGTTCAAGAAAAAATACGGAATCAAATAGAAAACCGGGTATAAACCCGGTTTTTTTGTGCGCGCGGCAGGACGGCTGAACAGCCCTCCTGAAAATCTTTGTATGCAACGACTGTTTCAGTGAAATGATAGTATCGGTAAGGAGAATGGCATATGAGCAGGTTTTCAGCTGAAAAAACCAAGTCCTGGCTCATCATCGCGCTGGGATGCCTTGTGGTTACATTTGCCATGAATGTGTTTCTGATACCATTCAAGCTGGCTCCGGGAGGCATTTCCGGTTTGTCAACCGTGCTGTACTATGTCTTTAACAAGGGTGTCCCGGTGGGTGTCATGATGCTTGTGTTCAATATCCCGCTGTTCCTTGGGGGATATAAGAGCAAAGGGAAAAGATTCGTCATACGTTCCCTTTTCGGGGCTGTTCTTCTTTCCATTATGGTTGACGTCACAGCCCCGTTTGCCGAAACGCTGGTCAACGATTATCTGGTCAGGTTTGACAGTGCCATGGCCGCTCCTGATCTGCTTCTGAATGCCCTGGTGGGAGGCCTTGTCATGGGCCTGGGCCTTGGAATGGTCCATAAGGAAGGGGCCACCACGGGCGGAACCGATCTGGCAGCTTCGGTCTTAAGAAAGGTTTTTCCGCACAGGTCACTCGGCGAACTGTTGCTGATACTGGACGGTTTTGTTATCCTTTTCGCGACAGTCGTTTTCAGGAGCGTAAAGCTCGGCCTCTATGCCTCCATAAGCCTCTATATCACCACCAAGACCATAGATGCGTATATCGAGGGCTTCCACTTCGCAAAAAGCCTCATGATCATATCCGAGCATCCCGAAGCAATAGCAGGGCGCCTTATGGAAGATGTGGACAGGGGCGTAACCGGCCTTAAAGGGACTGGCATGTACAGCAGGGCGGATAAAACAGTCCTGTTATGTGTTGTTAAAAAGCAGGAAATGCTCAAGGTTAAGGAGATCGTGAAGCAGTGCGATCCCAACGCCTTCGTTTTATTGAGCGATGTACGGGAAGTGCTGGGAGAAGGGTTTGAACCGCTGCACTCTGATGAAAAATAAGGCATGGCAGGCATGATACATATATGACGATGGATGAAATAAGGGAATTGGCGGGTAAATATACACCAACGGCGAGAATCAGCCGAAAACTCTTTTGGAGATATTTGCTGGTATGGCAGAAGTAGCCTGCATGCTCGTCGGGTATTACCATATGCTTTCAAAACTAGGGAGGAATTGGCATGTGGTTTTTATATGCGCTGTTGTCGGCGGTATTTGCCGCTCTTACATCCATACTTGCCAAGATAGGGATAGAGGGGATTAATTCCAACCTGGCAACTGCAATACGTACAGCGGTTGTGCTGGTGATGGCATGGATTATAGTTTTTGTTACGGGAGTCCAGAACCAGGTTGCTGATATCAGTAAAAAAAGCTGGATATTTTTAGCCCTGTCGGGTATTGCCACAGGTTTGTCCTGGCTTTGCTATTACAAAGCGCTGCAGATTGGGGAAGCATCAAAGGTGGTTCCGGTGGATAAATTCAGTGTTGTCATCACGATGGTACTCGCTTTTTTAATACTGAACGAAGCGCCAAATGCAAAGACAATCCTGGGTGGCATATTCATCACAATCGGTACGTTTGTGATGATTCTGTAGGGAAGGTCCTTTTGACAAATTGTCAGACTGGCAGGCCGTGCCGGGGCGGACAGGCAAAAAGTGTATCAGAAGAACCGAAAGAACTGTCCCTATGCCAATTCTTTTTTAAGTCTTGCCCTGTGATATCCCCTGTCGGTTTCGATGGCTTCAACAAAGAATCCCTGGCAATAGTAAAAACGCATGAGGGCAGTATGCCTGGATGCGGTGTGCAGGGTGACTTCCCGCACACCTTGCGAGATCAGGTACTTGTCCGCGGTGTTCATCAGGGCTTCGCCGATTCCAACACCGCGCCTGTTGCCGCATACCGCAAAACGGCTCAGATAAGCCGTACTATTGCGGATTTCGAGCCTTAAGGTTCCGACAACCTCATTATCTATAATGGCGATTAAAACTGTTTTTTCGGCAATTGCCCGCCTGATGTCATCAATGGTTTCCCGGAGGGCGTCAAGGTGGGTCTGCCCAATGGTCCTGCCATATTCCTGAAAAGCCTGCTGCAAAATGGAAAAGACATGGGCCGCGTCAGATTCCACGGCCCGCCTGATTACAAATGAGTAAAACATAGGCTCGTGCCTCCTTATGCCCGAGTCAGCCCATCAGCTTAACCAGGACCGCTTTTTGCGCATGGAGCCTGTTCTCTGCCTGGTCAAACACAATCGAGCGGCTGCCATCGATGACAGGACCGGTCACCTCATATCCCCTGTAAGCGGGAAGGCAGTGCATAAACAGGGCATCCGGCTGGGCTTTGGAAAACAGTTCGTCGTTCACCTGGTAGGTCATGAATACCCGCATGCGCTTTTCCTTCTCTTCCTCCATACCCATGCTGACCCAGGTGTCGGTATAGACGATATCCGCATCCTTTACAGCCTCAATGGGATCGGACGTGATCACTACCTGCGCGCCGGACTCAAGGGCGGCCTCCTGTGCCCTCTTAATTGCGACCGAATCGCAGGAATAACCTTCCGGGGCTGCCGCGGTTATGTCCATGCCAACCTTGGCGCAGCCGATGAGAAGGGAATTGGCCACATTATTTCCGTCACCGAGGTACGCCAGCTTAAGGCCCTTGAAGCTTCCCTTCTTCTCCTTGACAGTTTGGAGGTCGGCCAGTACCTGGCAGGGATGATAGCTGTCGGTCAGGCCGTTGATAACGGGAATGGTGCCGCATTCAGCGAGGGTCTCCACATCGCTCTGCCTGTATGTTCTGATCATGATGCCATCTATATAGCGGGACAGGGTTTTTGCCGTATCGGCCATGGTTTCGCCCCGCCCCAGCTGGATATCATTGGCGCTGAGGAAGAAGGAATACCCTCCCAGTTGATACATGCCCACTTCAAAGGATACCCTGGTGCGTGTTGAGGCTTTGGAAAAGATCAGGCCCAGGGTTTTGCCCTTCAGAAGATGATTATGTCTGATACCGTTTTTGTTTTCGTATTTTAATTTTTCGGCCAGGGACAGTGTTTCCAGGATCTCTTCACTGGTCCAGTCGGCTAAGCACAGAAGATGTTTTACCATTGTCTACCATTCCTTTCGGTATAACGCTGGGAGTCTTTCCGGGGTAAACCGGTTAATTCCAGCCTGCGCATATATGTCTCAGGGCTCCCAATTGTATTATTATACATTCAAATGTATAAAAATGCAACTATATTTTTTTACCCTGCCGCCACTGTTTCCTGCCGGGCTGCCAAGGGGCGCGGTATTGCGCTGTCAGGGAGTCGATTCTGTTGACGCGCTTTCAGACTGCCTGGCCGGGCTGAGAAATAGTATGTCGAAGAACCGTTCCCGTTAAGAATTAAACGTAAAAATGCCGATTAATAATTTGAAATCCTGTTTGTTGTACCTAAGATAAATTGCTAAAGCTGGTGAGATAATGGATATCGCAACAATATTGGGTTTGTTTCTGGGCATCGGATGTATAATTTATGGCATTTTTGACGGGGGTCAGCTGTCTTCCTTCGTACACGCAGGCTCCATAGCTGTTACAGTGGGGGGAGGATTGGCATGCACCATCATGTCCTTCCCTCTTTCAGACACCATAAAGGCGTTTAAGGCCATACCTCTTGCCTTCAAACCACCCAGGTTCGATCCTTTTCAAACCATTCAGCTATTAGTTGAGCTTTCCCAGAAAGCGCGCAGGGAAGGCTTACTGGCACTGGAGTCCGCACAGGACGATATAAAGGACGATTACCTGAAAAAAGCCCTGGAACTGGTGGTTGACGGTATCGAGGCTGAAATGGTCAAGACATCCATGCAATTTGAGATAGACAGTATGGTGGTTCGGCACAGCACCGTCCAGGCATATTTCAAAACACTGGCAGCACAGTTCCCGGCCTGGGGTATGATCGGAACGCTGATGGGACTTGTAAACCTGCTCAAGAACATGGACGATCCGTCAAATATAGGACCTGCCATGTCCCTCGCGATCATTACCACCTTTTACGGGAGCGTCCTGGCAAACTATATCTGCAACCCGATTGCCACCAAACTTCAGGGAAGCAGCGCAGAGGAAATCAGGATGAGGGAAATGATCATGGAGGGTATCCTGTCCATCCAGTCAGGCGAGAACCCGCGTTTGATGGAGCATAAACTGAAGACCTTCCTTTCTCCCGGCCAGAAGCTGCAGTATGAAAGCATGGTTATAAAGGAAAGGGAAAGAGGCGCTGAAAGGGAGTTGGGATCAGCCCAGGAGTAATGTGGCTAAAGCCCGTTTCTGCAAAGCCTGGAGGCAGGTGCGTAAGTGCATGATGTATGAGAGTCAGACTTGTTCTAAAGGATTGGGGTGAAATGATCATTGGCTAGAGACAGGAAAAAACAGGAGGAATCCTCGGGCGCCCCGGAATGGATGACCACCTACAGCGATATGGTCACGCTGTTACTGACCTTTTTTATCATGCTCTTTGCCATGTCGACTGTCGATAAGGCAAGATTCACCGACGTCGCCAGATCACTTTCCAATTCACTGTTGAATCTGAGTACCGGAGAATCCATTCTGGATTCCAGCGGGAAGAGCATCATCACGGTTGATTTTGTAAACCCCAGCGACAAGAACCTGCCCCAGCAGAATGAGAAATACATAGAGAGTGCCGAGGAAATGGTTATTGATGCCCAGAGGCAGATTTACGAAATGGAGATGGATATCGCCAAGGAGGAAATACGCCAGGCTGCCGTGGCTCAAGGCATAGGGGACAAGGTAGAAATCATCGAGGAGAAAGACTTTATTATTGTACGCCTTGAGTCCGAGCTTTTTTTTGATTCAGGCAGGGCCGATATCAGGCCTGAGGGATATCCCGTGCTCGACCAGCTGGCCGAAGTTCTGAGAAACATAGACAATGAGATTCTGGTTTCCGGGCATACCGATAATGTTCCCATAAATACACCGCTTTTCAAGTCCAACTGGGAACTCTCGACAGCCCGCGCCACCACAGTGGTCAGGTATTTTACCGAAACGCTTGGGCTGGACCCGGTGAAGTTTACAGCCACCGGCAACGGGGAGCACCGTCCCCTGGCCGATAACAGCACTGCCGAAGGACGCCAGCGGAACAGGCGTATTGAGATAATGATAATGAAATAAGACCGGGAAATATATTATAATGGTATCCATGAAATCTTGGTTTGGGAGAGATCTATGGATACCATTGTAAGCGAGATTGCCAAAACCCGTATGATGAAGGATGTTAATGATGCCCTCACAGCATACGGGTTATCTGTATCCAACATTAGATTTGATTCAAGCGTTGATTTTTCAGTGATATTAGAGCTATCTGTCCAGGGCCTGTCTGAAACCAAAAAATCGAAAAACAAAGCTGTCCCTGAAGGGACAGCATGCTGATCCGGCCATGGCCCGCAAGGCAGCCATGCCCTACAATTGATTGTGTAAAGGTCATTCAGTGACAGGTGCGTCTCTGAAGAGCAGACTGATGGAATAAAGCCCCGCAACTCCCACAAGAGAGTATACTATCCTGCTTCCCAGGGTCGCCGTTCCAAATATGCCCGCTACCAGGTCGTATTGAAAAAGGCCTACCAGCAGCCAGTTAAGAGCACCTATGATGACCAGTAAGAGCGCTATTCTGTCAATTGGTGTTCTCATACTCCCGACTCCTTTGCAATTATTTCGGGCGCGTTCTACGCCTTCATTCAATTATTCTGTACAGTTTAAAAGAAATTAATGCGCTGCAATACTTGTAAATCATAACGGGGACTTCATTGCCTGTTTCCGATGTATCCGGCGGGAAATTGAGGAATTGCCGGCATATTTTTGCAAGGTCTTGCGAAGAGCGGTGTTTTATGTGGTATAATATTAGCGCTTTTAACTAATTCAGTTTTCAAATGTGCTGTAAAAGAAAGGGAGGCAAAAGCTATGGCAGGTTTCTGGGATCAAGAGGTTTTATTGGGCAAGTTCGTAAAAAACAGCCGTGAGGAGATCCACATCAAGCGTGTCAGCAAGAACGGCAGGGAGTATGTTGATATTCGGACCTTCTGGTATGACGGCCAGAGTGATGAATTCCGTCCAAGCCAGAAAGGGCTTGCCATTCCCTTTGAGTTTGTAGGCGAGCTCAGGAATATACTGGATAACCTGGAATAGTGCTTCAACCGCGCCCACCGGAGAATCCGGCGGGCGCGGTATATCAGAACCGCACAGGCTGCCGGCAGGCAAAGAGAAGGTGCGGATGTAATAAAATATGCATGGAACTTTATAAATGTGAAAACAGCCCTTCTGCCCCGCCGGGGATCCCGGAAGGTAAAGCGGCAAGAGGTGCCATTGGGTGAAACCGCTTAACAGTCCATATATTCCTGACAGTACAGTTACCGCCATACTCGTGTCCCATGACATACCCGAAGGCATGCTGAGCGCCCTTCGGGAATTGGTGCCGGTTGTTGTCACGGTCATGGATCTGGCCGGGCTTCCTGCTCCGGTAAGGAGCCACCCGGACATGCAATTGGTTATCCCTTGCGAAGGGATTATTGTTCATTCCCCTGCTCTCAATCCTCAGACGGCAGAACGCCTCAAAGGCCTGGGATATGTTTTGGTGCCCGGCGAGAAGCCGCCAGCGGGAAACTATCCCGGGGATATCCCATATAACGTGGCTGTCGTAGGCCGACATGCTTTTCTAAATACGCGATACACGGACCCTGTTGTTCTCGGGTGGCTGAAAAAAACTGGTAAGACCATATCCCATGTGAACCAGGGCTATGCAAAGTGTTCTGTCTGTATCCTGAATGAAGATGCCGTCATAACATCCGACGCGGGAATCTATCGCGCTGCCCGCGCAAATAATATAGACGTACTGCTGATTCCGCCGCAGAAAACCATATCAATCCCGGGGTACGAATATGGTTTCATTGGCGGCTCAACCGGCCTTGTTTCAGGGAACAGGCTGGCATTTTGCGGGGATATGAATACTCTTGAGAGCGCCGGACCCATCCTTTCTTTTTTGCAAAAACATGGCATAACGCCGGTAATGCTGGGTACGGGCCCCGTCCGGGATCTGGGCAGCCTTATACCTTTATGTACCGTATAACGGACAATAAGGGCTACATATACTACACCTGAAAGGATGTGAGAGGATGCCATCCTTCAGGGTTGACTACATGAAGGACATTAAAGGATTAGCCTATTACGTTGAGAAAAAAATGGCGGTGAGGGCCCTTCAGGGCGTCCGGGTCCGCCATGAGGACAACAGCATGCTCGTAATCATCGGCGGATACTTAAGAAGAAACGGCAGGAGATACTCCTGCATGATCCGCCATCTTTCGGATTCCATTGCCGATTATATTCTCAAGTCCCATGAGAAGGATATCCTGTCAAGGATCATAACCCGTATCTGTGACGGGCTGCCGAAAAGCGATCTGGATGAGATCAGCCGCATTGCCTGCAAAATCCTCTATCCCGAGAACACCGCTGAAAAACATATAAACGACAGGCGCAAGCTCATTTCCGACAAGATTTCAGAGTATCTGAAAACCTCCCGCAGCCTGACGCTGGATGGCTTTATTACTTTCAGGCTGGGTGATTATGTAAAGAAGCTTGAAGCTGAGGTGGACCGGGCTATAAGGCAGTACTTTGTTGAAAAGCAATATGAAGAATATATAAATCTTCTGACCACTTTCATCCGGATGCAGTGTCCGAAGGTTCCCGAACTGCATGTATTTGCCCAGAATGATGGTTCCTACCGGGTCGAGGGCACAGGACCATTTGAGATACCGGATGACATCACAAAAAGCTATGGTATCGAGAAAGGCCAGCCGGTCATCCATGACGATGATTTTATGATCGGGTTCCTGCTTACCTGCGCCCCCATCAGGATTTTTATCCATAATGCCGATAAATTTAAAAACAAGGAATTATTAAATACCATAAAAACGGTATTCTCCGAGTGCGTCCTGGTGAATGACTGAGTTTTTGCCCTGTTTGTCGCACCGGAAGCGGCAAATTGGCATGAAAACGTTGTATACAAAGAATAATTTGTTGTATAATGTAACATGAATCTTTGAGGTAAGCGGGGTAATCCAGTTGGCATTCAAAGTGTTTCAATCTGTTATATCAAAAATTCGTGAAACCATGGGTAACGATTTTGGAATTACTGATGGAAATGGTACTGTCATCGCGAGCACCATTGAAGAAGAAATCGGCATGATCCACGATCAATGCTCCGATTTTCTTGCTTCAAACGCCATGTACATTGAAAAGCCCGGCCTGGTGATGAAGAAGGTTGAGATCAACGGCCGGCTGGACTTTGTGCTGTACCTTGTGAGCGATCACCCCGACAGGAAGAAGCATGCCGAACTGATCTCCATAAGCCTTGAGAACGCAAAGCTTTACTATAATGAAAAGTATGACCGCAGCAATTTCATGAAGAATATCCTGCTGGGCAATATCCTGCCGGGCGACATCACCATCCGGGCGAAGGAACTGAGGATAAAGACCGAGTCCAGGAGAATAGTCTACCTGATACGGACAGAGAAAACCCGTGAACTCTATGCCTACAACATTATTCAAAGCCTTTTCCCAAACAATACGAGGGATTATATCATCCTTTTGGATGACCAGAACACGGTTCTGATCAAAGAGCTCAAAGAACGTGAGGATAGCGAGGAAATCCATAAGAAGGCGCGGATCATCATTGATACCTTAAGCAGCGAGCTCATGATAAAGGCCAGTATTGGCATTGGAACCGTGGCCGAGTCCCTCAAGGATGTGGCGCGGTCCTACAAGGATGCCCAGACAGCCCTGAAAATCGGCCAGATTTTTGAGGCCGAGAAGAATATTGTTGACTACAATAACCTGGGCATAGGCCGCCTGATCTACCAGCTGCCTACCACGCTCTGCCGCCTGTTTCTCAATGAGGTCTTCAAGGAGGGAGTCCTGGAAACCATCGACTCCGAAACCATGATGACCATCCAGAAATTCTTTGAGAACAATCTCAATGTGAGCGAAACCTCGCGTCAGCTTTTCATACATAGGAATACCCTGGTCTATCGCCTAGACAAGATTCAGAAAATAACCGGGATGGATTTAAGAAAGTTTGATGACGCCATCTATTTCAAGGTGGCCATGATGGTCAAGCGCTATCTTGATGAAGTATCCAGATAAATACCATCCCAGACCGTGGGGGGATCCTTTTGATAAGGTTTGTCGACACTACAAAGATTTACTCAAACGGTGTTGTTGGTGTTAAAAACGTCACCTTAAACATCGAAAAGGGAGAATTTGTTTTTGTCATAGGTCCCAGCGGATCGGGCAAATCAACATTTCTGAAACTTATCATGCACGAAGAAGCTCCAACCGAGGGGGAAGTGTATGTAAACGGATATAGCATACATAATATGCCCAGGTCGGAGGTTCCATATCTCAGGCGCAGCCTGGGCGTTGTCTTCCAGGATTTCCGTCTGCTCCCCAACAAGACAGCCTATGAAAATGTAGCTTTTGCCATGCAGATAGTCGAAGCCCTGCCCCGTGAGATAAGAAGGCAGGTTCCGCTGGCTCTCGGGCTCGTGGGCTTAAGCAAGAAAGCAAGGGCCTATCCCGGCCAGCTGTCCGGCGGCGAGCAGCAAAGGGTCGTCCTGGCACGAGCTTTGGTCAATAACCCGGCTGTCCTGATTGCGGACGAGCCTACCGGTAATCTTGATCCAAAAACATCCATGGAAATAATGGAGCTATTGGATGAGATCAATCAACGGGGTACCACGGTCATAGTTGCCACCCATGAAAAGAATATAGTTGACTCCATGAAAAAACGTGTCATCACTCTGGACAAAGGCGAGCTTGTCAGCGATGTAAAGAAAGGTCTGTATACCGATGAAGATTAGGACACTGAGACTGCTTGCAAAAGAAGGCGCGGCAAATGTTTACAAGAATAAACTCATGTCTGCCGCATCCATGGTAACCATAACAACCACCCTTTTTATCCTTGGGCTGGTCCTTTTGATTATAGTTAACGTAATCACAAAACTGGAAGCCCAAAAACGGAATTTACAGGTCAGGTTTTACTTAAGAGTCGAAGCCACTCGACTGGAACAGGAAGAGGTGGCCATATTCATTGAAAACTGCAGGGCTACGGGCGTGGTTACCGCATACGAGTATGAATCCAGGGAACAGGCTTATGAAAACGCAAAAAAAGATCTGAAGCACGAATCCCTTATGGAGGGGCTGACACCCGAAAACTTTGCCGAAGGGTACTTTGTCACCCTTGCCAACCCCAACGACAGCGACCAGTTTATCGCAAAGCTGAAGCTGCTGAGCGGTGTGGACACACAATGGATAACCTATCCCAAACAGGAACTGGAAAGGATTTCAGCGATTGTCGGCGTTTTCAATTACGTGGCTGTGTTTGTTCTTGCGGTTCTGATGATCATTTCCGTCCTTCTGATCTCCAATACCATCCGTCTTACGGTTTTCGCCAGGAGGAAGGAGATAGAGATCATGAAATATGTGGGGGCCAATGACTGGTTCATTCGTTTCCCCTTTATTATTGAAGGCATGATCATCGGGCTTTTGGGAGCGCTGCTTTCCTTCCTTCTGACATCACAGGCCTACGTCTGGATCAAGAATGGATTGACTGCCCTGTTCAGCAGCATCAAGATTACGGACCTGCAACTGATGGAGTTTGACCAGTTTGCGATCCGGATTTTGGTGGTAAATATAATATTCGGAATGACTATTGGAGTTATTGGAAGCTTTATGTCGGTGAAGAAGCACCTGGACGTATAAAACTGCCGTATTGGTTTCCAGATGCCTTTTTATTCATCAAAATGACATTAAAACGTTGTCATAATGCCAAAAAAATGATATATTTTAAAATGCGGGTTACATAATTTTGCATAATCGTATCGCTGATACCAACTTTCAAGCGGAGGCGGATACATATGACGAAAAGAATACTGGCTTTTGTCCTGGCAATTTGTCTTACAGCAGCATTTGGACTGACAGCCAGGGGGGCCAGCACTCTGGATGAAGCCAAAGCAGAACAGAAAAGGCTCCAGAATGAAAAGAAATCGCTTGAGCAGCAAAAAAAACAGGTATCCCAAAACCTGATCAACAACAAGCAGGTTCGTGACAGTATCATCGCCGATCTTGAAGCCAAGGGATACGAAAAGGCACAGATTGAGGAAAAGATCAGGGAAATCGAGAGTGCCATCCAGACCCTGGAGCAGGCCATCCGGGATGCACAGGCTGAATATGACCGGCAGCTGAAGCTGTTCCAGGACAGGTTCGTAGTGCTGTACATACGTTCCAGGATAGGCGCGGACGAAAGTGAACTCGCCCAGTGCAAAGATATTGAAGATTTCTTCCGTTGCCTGCATACCATGGACGTCATTGCGAAAGCTGACCAGGACCTGATGGACAGCATCATGAAAAAAAAGCAGGAAATAGAGGAACTCAAGGCACTCAAGGAGCAGGAGGAGCAGAACGCGCAGGAACAGTTGGAAAGAAGCCTGCAAGAGCTCCATGAACTTGAGGTGTCCCGTTCCCAGGCAGAGGAAAGGATTAAGACCGACGAGCAGACGCTGGCAAGGATAGCAAAACAGGAAGACCAGCTTGAGAAGGAAGACAAGGAATTAGGGGAACTCATCAAGAAGCTGATGTCCACCGGGAAATATACCGGTGGCCCCATGCAGTGGCCTCTTCCCGGCTATACGAAGATATCCTCATACTTCGGGAACAGGCTGCACCCGATCCTTAAGGTGTACAGGTTCCACAGCGGAATTGATATAGGCGCTCCCCAGGGTACATATATCCATGCCGCTGCCAGCGGAAAGGTCATATGGTCAGGATGGCGCAGCGGTGGTGGCGGGAATACCATAATCATTGACCACGGCGGTGGAATAGCCACCCTGTATCTTCACATCATGCAAGGCGGCCTCCTGGTTAAGGAAGGCCAGGTGGTGGCGGCAGGTGATGTCATCGCAAAGGTTGGGAGCACCGGATTGTCAACGGGTCCCCACCTGCACTTTACGGTAAAAGTGAACGGAGAGAGCGTGGACCCACTAAAGTACGTTTCGCCCAAATAAGCGAGGAAATTCCTGAGTTGATTACAAGGATATCCGTTTGGGTATCCTTTTTAGTTGAATGAATCATGCCCGGAATACATAGGATGTAAAATGGAAGGTCCTAAAACACGGAAGACAAGCGTCAGTATATTAGATCCAGAAAGGAATGCGGCATGAGAAACAAGGCATTGATTATAAAAATAACGGTAATTATTCTGTTATGTTCGACGCTGTCCTTTTTCGCCGGCTATTTTGTTTCTGTGGGAACCCTGGTTTCCTGGAAAAATGTTATGACACGTCCCATTACCGGCTGGTTCAAGCAGCAGTACGCCCTGTTCTTCAATGAGGACGAAGTTGATATTGTGAATATTGAGGCCTTCAACCGGGTAAAGGATCTGCTGTTAAGCAGGTATTACAAGCCGGTTGATATAAACGCCCTGTTGGAAGGCGCCGTAAAAGGCCTCGCCGAAGGAGTGGAAGATCCCTATACCGTTTATTATAATCCCGAGGAAATGAAGAAGTTCATGGAGGAGTCTTCGGGCAATTACGAAGGTATAGGTGTTCTTGTGAGCATGGATGAGAATTACCTTTTGACCGTGGCAGAGGTTTTCCCGGAAACCCCCGCAAAGGAAGCGGGCATCAAAAAGGGAGACAAGATCGTTAAGGTTGATCAGGAGGATGTCACATCCATCAGGGATCCTGACGACATAGTCAAAAAGATAAAGGGGCCTCCCGGAACCATGGTGAAAATCACGGTTTTCCGTGAGGAAATAAAGGATTATATAGATTTTGACTTAACCAGGCAGACCATCAATGTTTCCTATATCTCCAGCAGGATGCTGGATGACAATATCGGATACATCCGCATCAAGCAGTTTGATAATGACATTTCCCAGGATTTCCGAAACCATCTGAACAGCCTGCTGGCCGAGGGAATGAAAGGCCTGGTCATCGATCTCCGGGATAATCCCGGGGGGGATTACAATGAGGTTGTGAAGATCTGCGACATGCTGCTCCCCAGCGGGCTGATCGTCTATGTGGAGGACAGGTACGGCAACAGGCGGGAAGAGTTTTCAGACAGCAATTTTGTCGATATTCCCATGAGCGTCCTGATAAACGGTTACAGCGCCAGCGCTTCCGAGATTATGTCGGCGGCGCTGAAGGACTACCAAAAGGCAGTCCTTGTGGGGACAAAAACCTTTGGTAAGGGCCTGGTCCAGCAAATTGACGTGCGATTCCCCAATGGCGCGGGATTAAAATATACCATTGCCAAGTATTTAACCCCCTCCGGCCTGAGTATCCAGGATGTGGGCGTTGAACCGGATATAGAGATCATGCTGGACGCGGAATTCAGAAACACATCCATAGACGATATCCCCATCGAAAAGGACAACCAGCTTCAGGCCGCCATTTCCGAGGTCAGGAAGAAGACGCAATGAATCCTGCATATATTGGGTGACGGGTTTGAATACCCTTGGGTATGGCAGGCCATAATACCCCATGGGGTGATAGAAATGACAAAGAAAGACGAGCAGCTCAAACTTGAGATAGCGAAGGAGCTGGGCTTGTACGACAAGATCAGGGAACATGGATGGAAAAGCCTGAGCCCGAAAGAAACAGGCCGTATCGGAGGCATATTGTCCAGAAAGAAGAGATCGACGCAGGCAGGGTGATATGATGTACCAGGAATTGGCTGAGGTATACGACAGGCTGACGCGGGATATTGATTACGGGAAATGGGCTGATTATCTGGAATCAGCCTTTCTTAAATTCGGGAATAAACCCCGGTTGGTTCTGGAGCTGGCCTGTGGTACAGGCAGCCTGTCCATAGAAATGGCCAAAAGGGGATACGAGATGATCGGGCTGGATATATCCTGCGATATGCTGTCCAGGGCGAAAGAAAAGTCCTTGGGGTACGGGCTTGACATCCTTTTCATCAACCAGGACATGCGCAGCCTTGAGCTTTACGGTACTGTTGACGCTGTGGTGTGCATGCTGGATTCAATCAATTATATCACCGAGAAATCGGACCTGGAACGCGTTTTTCGGCTTGTCAGCATGTATCTGAACCCGGACGGGCTGTTTATCTTTGATATCAACAGTGAGTATAAGCTGTCGTGCTTTTTGGCAGAGAACACATTTTTCGAACTTGATGATGCCATATCATGGATATGGCACAATACATATGACCCGTCCAGCAAGCTCTGCGTCTTTGAACTGACCTTCTTCCGGAAGACCCATAATGGTTTGTACGCGCGGTTTGATGAAACGCATATTGAGCGCGCCTGGTCCGACGAAGAGATTACCTATGCCCTTAACAGGGCAGATATGAAACTCCTCGGCAGGTTCGGCCATCTGAGCTTCGATCCCCCGTCCTCTAACGAGGAGAGAATTTTTTATGTGGCCAGGAAAGAATCTCCTTACAAACAGGCATGATATGCTATAATATCCCTGAGGTTTTCCGCGGGGGAGCCGCGGCCCGGATCACTTCATATTAGGAAATAATATGGGTGTTGGAGGAAACAGTATTGGGAAGACGACTAGCACGAGAACACGCTATGAAATTGCTTTATCAGGCACAGATCCGGAAGGACGACCTTGATGACCAGGTGCAGACCTATATGGAAGAAGAGATGATCCCGGAATCGCCGGAACGCGAATACATCGAGGATGTTGTCCGGGGCGCAGTTGAAAAGCAGGATGAGATAGACAGCATCATCTCGCGGCATGCAAAGGGCTGGTCCATTTCCAGGATGCCCAAGGTGGATCTGGCCATAATGCGTCTTTGTATATACGAGTTACGCTACCGGAGGGACATTCCCGTTAACGTATCCATTAACGAGGCTGTGGAACTGGCGAAAAAATACAGTGGGGAGCAATCCAAAACCTTTGTGAACGGTGTTTTGGGAAAGGTATGGAATGAACTCTCCCAGGAAGCCAAGGAGCCCAATGAACATGAATAGCCTTACGGTAAGAGAGCTTACAGCGTATATTAAGCAGCTCGTCGACAGCGACATGCTGCTTTCAAACCTGTGTGTCACCGGGGAAATATCGAACTTCAAGCATCACAGTTCAGGCCATATGTATTTTTCCTTAAAGGACCAGGATGCAGTCATAAGGTGTGTCATGTTCAGGACATACAATGCCCGTATGAGATTCATGCCCGAAGAGGGTATGAAGGTCATAGTAAGAGGATATGTTTCGGTGTATGCCCCAGGCGGCACTTACCAGCTTTATGCGGAAGACATGCAGCCTGACGGGACAGGGAGCCTTTACCTGGCCTTTGAGCAGCTGAAACAAAAGCTGGAGGCGCTCGGTTGGTTCGCCCAGGAAAGGAAGAAGCCAATTCCCCGGTTGCCCCGCGCCATCGGAATTGTCACCTCTCCCACCGGAGCCGTAATCCGTGACATGCTGAATATCCTGCAAAGAAGGTATCCCAATATCCGGGTGGTCATTTACCCTTCGGCCGTCCAGGGAATAGAGGCCCCGGCGCAGCTTATCAGGGGGATCAGGTATTTCAACGAGGCAAAGAATGTAGATGTCATCATAATCGGCAGGGGCGGAGGATCCATCGAGGATTTGTGGCCTTTTAACGATGAAGGGCTGGCCCGGGCCATCTATGAGTCAAGCGTACCGGTCATCTCCGCCGTGGGCCATGAGACCGATTTTTCCATATCGGATTTCGTAGCCGACCTTAGGGCGCCCACACCTTCCGCTGCTGCCGAGCTTGTGGTTCCCGAAAAGACAGTCCTGAAAGAGCGGCTGATGATGTATGAAAAGAGCCTGACAAGCAGTCTTCTGTTGAAGCTGAAGCGGGAAAGGGAGAGGATAGCGGGCCTGTCATCGGCAAGGAGCCTTACCAGGCCTTTTGAGAGGGTGGACACACTAAGGCAGCAGCTGGACGGCAAACTTCGGGGACTGGCCCTGATAGGAAGGTCGCAGCTGGAACGGCACCGGTCCGCCCTGGGCAGCCTGGCGGGAAGGCTGGATGCGCTGAGCCCTCTTACGGTATTGTCCCGCGGGTATGCCATTGTCCAGAAAGAGGACGGCAGCGTTGTCAAGTCCATCAGGGTGATGAAACCGGGCGACAGGATAACGGTCAGGGTGGCGGACGGCCGGTTCGGAGCGCTGTTCGAGGAGGCGCTGGAGGCTTTCCCCGACAGGATGGGGCAATGATATGAGAAATGAGGTATGGTGAATGGCAGAGATGCTAAGTGGACAGGAAAAGAAGGAACTCACATATGAAGAGGCCGCAAATGAGTTGGAAAAAGCGATTGCCCTGCTTGAAAAGGGGGATCTATCCCTGGAGCAGTCCATACAGGTCTTTGAAAAGGCCATAGGGCTGGTGCGCCTGTGCAATATGAAGCTTGATGAGGTTGAAAAGAAGATTACCATGCTGGTTGAGGGAAAGGATGGAGTCAGGGAAACCGAGTTTGAGCCTGACGGCGGATAATGAACTATATTCAGGAATACAACCGGTACAGGAACCTGGTTGAGGAATGGATCAAAAATCGCGTTAAGGTCCCCGACCTCCCTGAAAAAAGCCTTTTCGAAGCCATGAGATACAGCCTCACGGCAGGAGGAAAGAGGCTGCGCCCTGTCCTGTCGCTGGCGGTCTGTGACATGCTTGGAGGCGACATGGAAGGTGTCATGCCCTTTGCCTGCGCCATAGAGCTGATACATACCTATTCTTTGATACATGATGATCTGCCCTGTATGGACAACGATGATTTCAGGAGGGGGAAGCCCACTAATCACAAGGTTTTTGGCGAAGCCAAAGCCATTCTTGCCGGTGACGCGCTTCTCAACACAGCCTGTGAGCTCATGCTGGACGCGGTGCTTGATGACAGGGATGAGCCCCTCAATAAAGCTGCTGCGGCGCGTATAATCATGGAAGCAGCGGGAGCCTCGGGCATGGTTGCCGGCCAGGTAATAGACCTGGAGTCCGAGGACGCGCCTGTTTCCCTGGATGTCCTTTGCCGTATGCACAGACTGAAAACGGGCGCGTTGATCCGGGCCAGCATCCTTTCATCAGCCAGGTTATGTCGGGCTGATGAAAGGACTTGGGAGGCGCTGGATCGCTATGGACAGCACATTGGTATGGCCTTTCAGATAAAGGACGACCTTCTGGATTTGGAGGGAGACGCCGCGGTAACAGGAAAGAGCACCGGCAGCGACGAAAAGAACCAAAAATCAACATTTGTAACTGTGCTGGGAGCAAAAAGGGCGAAGGAACTGCTTGAAGAAACCGTGCAAGAGGCAGTCAAAGCCCTTGATAACCTGCAGAACGCCGGTTTTTTAGCCAGGACTGCAGCTTATATAGCCGAAAGGGAAGGATAATGCTGTTCCTTCAAAATAACGGCGGTTAGATTTCAGGAGAGATGCAAGTGACATTTATTAAGGAGATCATCAGCAACAAGGCCTTAACACTTCCTGTTCTGTCATGGTTTTTGGCCCAGTTTTATAAATTCCTGCAATGCCTTGTGGTAAACAGGAAAATTGACTTTATGAAGTTTGTAAGTTCGGGGGGAATGCCCAGTTCACACAGCGCCATTTCGGTGTGCCTGGCCGCCGTCATGGGGATCCAGTATGGCTTTGGATCAGGTGTTTTTGCCCTTTCGGCTGTATTTGCCCTGGTTGTCATGTCCGATGCCGCCGGAGTGAGAAGAGCCGCGGGCAAACAGGCGGCCCTGCTCAACAAGCTGGCCAATTCCACCAGGGAATTCAGGGCTGAAAAAGACCTGAAGGAGCTTATAGGGCATACACCGGTGGAAGTATTGGCAGGAGCCGCGCTGGGCATCCTGGTGGCGTTGGTCTTTGCATAACACCTCGATTTGTTGTATAATAATCATAGAGATCATCAGGATGGCGCAGTATCCTAGTCAGTACTGCCTGATCCGAAGACGGGCCTAAAAATCCGTTAAAGGGCATATCGATGAAGTTCCTTGTGCCGGCTTGTTACGCCCAGTGATGGGTCGGTGCTGGGAGTTAAGGTTCAGGGGCAGCCTGCAATGGCATGCGGGTGCGGACCCCTTTACCGCGGAGACCCTCATTCGTGGAAGACAGATTGCCTGCGTCAAGCAGTAAACATCTTGACTACGATGGGGGATTGGAACCTGTTTTGCGGTATCACTGTTGATGCTGTGGACAGTGTAGCCTGCCTTGAGTGCGGACTGGAGGATAGTGGATCAGATGTTTATGTGCTGGCCGGCACATGAGCATTATCGCTGCTTGAAACCTTCTGTGCAAAAGAGGCTAGGACCAGGTAAGACTCCCGGGGAAAACCCCTAGGCTGTTGTTATCCAGGTATTTCGGGGATTGTGGTGTGTACTTAGTGGCAATCAGGCTTTGAGACGGGCAACCTCTCAACAGCGGGATTAAAGGGAAACCGCCAGAACGGCGACGTTTTGGTACCCTCTGGGGAAAACCTGCCTGACCTAAGACGCAAAATTTACTCGGAGTACTGCCATCCTGATTTTTATTGATTGTTACCGGCAAGGGAAACGTAGCATCGTTTCTCTTTCCTGTTGATTATTGTCCGAAAGCAGGATTTTATTGGGCAAAACAGATACTGAAAAGAAATATATGAAAAAGCTGGATAAATATAAGAAGACCTCCAGGCAGAACATTCCCGTCAAAAGGAAGGCCGGATTTGAAAAAAGGCATGTTCTATGGGGGATTTTTATTACCTGCGTTTCTTTTGTATTGTCCATGCTGGTCCTCTTCGCGTCAACCAGTCTTTTGGAAGCGGTCCGGCCGGCCTTTGCCTTTATTGTGGTGCTGGTGATAATCACCGCGGGAGTTGTGTTTGATGTCATCGGCATTGCGGTTACGGCAGCAGATGAAACTCCTTTTCATTCCATGGCATCCAAGAGAATAAGGGGAGCCAGGCAATCCCTGATCCTGTTGCGCAATGCCCCGCGGGTATCCAGCTTCTGCAATGATGTGATAGGCGACATATGCGGTGTGGTAAGCGGGGTAGCGGCGGCTTCCATCGTTTACAGGATATTTACCGCCAGCGGCTATATCTCGCTTATAGAAACCGTAACGGGAGCATTGATAGCCGCGGTTACAGTGGGCGGGAAGGCGTTTGCGAAGAATATCGGCATTAACAATGCAAACTATATCGTTTACTGGGTGGGCAGAATACTGTCGTGCTTTAGTTTTGGAAAGAGAAAAAAAGGTCAGAGGTGTTCTGGTTGAGCCGGAATCATCATACCATTGATATATTGAGCAGAATTTCCGGGCCTGAAGATCTGAAGGGACTTAGCATCCGGGAACTGGACGCCCTGGGCGGTGAAATCCGGGAATGTCTAATCAGTACCGTTTCAAACACCGGAGGGCACATAGCCTCCAATCTCGGTGTCGTGGAACTGACCCTGGCTCTTCACCGTGTTTTTGATACTCCCAGGGACAGGATCATATGGGATGTGGGGCACCAGACCTATGTCCATAAGATCCTGACAGGAAGGAAGGAAAGGCTTAATACCCTCAGGCAGATGGGCGGCCTTTCGGGATTCCCAAAGTCAGAAGAGAGCGAATTCGATGCCTTCAACACGGGTCACAGTTCCACCTCCATATCGGCTGCCCTTGGCATGGCCAGGGCCCGAGACCTGGTGGGCGAGGATTACTATGTGGCAGCCGTTATAGGTGATGGCGCGCTAACGGGGGGCATGGCCTTCGAAGCTCTTAACGACGCTGGAAATGCCAGAACCAATCTTTTGATCATCCTCAACGACAACGGCATGTCCATAGCCCGTAATGTGGGCGGGCTTTCCCGCTACCTGAGCCGGCTTCGCACGAGGCCCCTCTACTACAAAACAAGGGAATCCATCCAATCGCTGATCGACCGTAAACTCCCCAAGTCCGGCAAGCATGTGCGCAGGTTTCTCCACCGCATCAAGGCCGCCATGAAGAGTATCCTGGTACCCTCCATGTTCTTTGAGGACCTGGGCTTCAGGTATTTCGGCCCCATCGACGGGCATAATCTCCGGGAGTTGATCACGGTCCTCGAGCATGCCAGGACCATGAAGGGGCCTGTCCTGGTCCATGTATGCACCCTGAAGGGGAAGGGATATAAATACGCGGAGGAAAAGCCCAACGTCTTTCACGGTATCGCGCCTTTCGAGGTCGAAACAGGCGAGTTGAGGACCAACGGCGGCGAAAGCTATTCAGAGGTCTTTGGCAGAAAGATATGTGAGCTTGCCCAAAACAATCCGGATATCGCGGCTATTACCGCCGCCATGCCCGACGGGACCGGGCTTAACCAGTTCATGGAATCCTTCCCCAAACGTTTCTTTGACGTGGGGATTGCCGAGCAGCATGCGGTAACTTTTGCCGCCGGCCTGGCCAAGGGAGGCGTAAGGCCTGTTGTGGCAGTATACTCCACCTTTCTCCAGCGCGCGTATGACCAGATGCTCCATGATGTCGCCCTGCAGAACCTCCATGTAGTATTTGCCATAGACCGGGCCGGAGTGGTCGGGGAAGATGGCGAGACCCACCAGGGCATATATGATATTGCCTATATCAAGACCATGCCAAACTTCACTTTTATGGCGCCGGCATCCCCCAGGGAACTGGAAATGATGCTGGAATATGCGGTCTTGGAGCACAGGGGTCCCATTGCGGTCCGGTATCCCCGCGGGGCAGGCAGCGAGATAGATGCCCTGCGGCAGCCCATAGAGTATGGAAAGGGATTAATCGCCAGACCAGGAACAGATGTTACCATAATTGCCGTTGGCAGCTTTCTTGGCAGGGCGCTTAAGACCGCGGCCCTTCTTGAGGCCGAAGGAGTAAGCTGCGAGGTTATCAATCCCCGGTTTATAAAACCCATGGACGTAAAGCTTCTCAAGCAGTCCATAGGCAAAACCGGACGGGTTGTGGTTATGGAGGATGGCATCGTAAGCGGCGGTTTCGGCAGCAGTGTCCTGGAACTCATAAGCCAGGAGAGCATCCCTGCCCGAACCCTGCTTCTTGGACTTCCTGACGAGGTGATACCCCACGGATCCAGGGAACTGATCTACAGGAAATACGGGCTGGATCCTCATTCCATCAAAAACCGGATACTGGGTTTTATCGGCGTATCCGGCAAAAAGGGGGGCCGGTCATGGGCAAGGAACGCCTCGATTTGATCCTGGTGAAAAAGAGGTTGTTTGAGAGCAGGGAAAAAGCCAGGCGCGCCATTATGGCCGGAATGGTTTTTGTGGACGGTGAGCGTGTCGACAAGGCCGGTTTCCTGTGCGATCCGGACTCATCAATAACAGTAAAGAATGATCCCGTTCCCTATGTGAGCAGGGGCGGGCTGAAGCTGGACAAAGCCCTCAGGGTTTTTAACATAAGCCTGGACGGCCTTGTCTGTGTGGATGTGGGCGCGTCTACAGGCGGGTTTACCGATGTAATGCTTAAAAACGGAGCCAGGAAGGTATACGCCGTGGACGTAGGCTACGGGCAGCTTGCCTGGTCCCTTCGCAATGACCCGAGGGTTGTCTGCATGGAAAGGACCAATTTTCGTTATGTAAAACCCGAAGATATCGGTGAACCTGTGGATTTTGGAGCGGCAGACGTTTCCTTCATCTCTTTGAGGCTTATTCTGCCTCCTCTTAAGGCCGTTCTGAAAGAGGGCGCCTGGACCGTTTGTCTCATCAAGCCCCAATTTGAGGCTGGCCGTGAGAAGGTGGGGAAGAAGGGCGTGGTCAGGGACCCTGCGGTCCATGAAGAGGTCATAGCCGGGATCATCGCTTCAGCCAGGTCTATGGGATTTACGGCAGAAGACTTGTCCTGGTCCCCGGTCAAAGGTCCCGAAGGCAATATCGAATACCTGCTTTACCTGTCCAACAGTCAAACCCGCAATGAACCGGAGATCAACATCAAGGAAACCGTCGCCGCCGCGCATAAAGAACTGGACTGACATAAACACCTTACTGCTGTAATTATGTGTCATTGCGAACCGAGCAAATTCCTATCTTGTCATTGCGGGCAAGTGACAACGAGCGCGGCAATCTCTATTACGTTTCGTGAGTTAATGCGTCTTGTAGCCGTGCTGTTCAGTCTCTCCTTCAGTCCTCGTCGCAGGAAGTTGTACATGCTCATGCTTGATCTCGCAGGGCCGCCGGCAACGTCGCGTCCTTGCGACTGCCGGCTAAAAACAACATCCGGTTGTTTTTCCCCGCTCGATTCTGCGCATTTCGCATACAACTTCAACTGCTCCTGCGGAGTCATTCGAGACAGAAACAGCACGTCTTTACATAAGTCTTTGCGTACCTTTTACATGCTATTGGTGTCATTGCGAGGAGCGAAGCGAGTTCAGCCGACCCTCATTCGAGTGGTTGATGCTTCGCAGCCGTGCAGCACAGCGGCCGGGCTTTACGGGATTCCTGCAAACACTTTGATTCCATATTTCCGCACAGTCTGCCGTCCCCTGCCTTAGATTATCAGCTGCGGAACAGGTACTTCTCGTTCCTGAACATGGAGGCGGCTGCCAAAAGGGACAAGGCCACATATACCAGCGAGGTTACCACCGCCAGGATGAGCCCGGTATAATTGGTCAGTCCGCCCAACACCAGCTTGAAGGCCGAGATGGTGTTAAGTACAGGGATCAGGTACATATACAGTTGGATATCGTTGGGCATGATCATCATGGTGGAATAGGCCGGGATGATCACCACGAACATCAGAAGGGACAGGTAGGTCTGCCCTTCCTTAAAGGACCTGGCGTAGGTGCTGATGGCCAGCTGCAGTCCGGAAAAAGTCATTCCAAGAAGGAGGGTCACTATAACGCACAAGACCGCCGAGCCGTAGTCCAGGCTGAAACCGCCGATCTGCCCCATGCCCATGGTAATGGATCTGGGATTGATCAGGAAGGCAAGAAGTATCCCTGCCAGGGTCGAAATAACGCTGGCGAAGCTGAAAACATTGATTGTCAGGTATTTCCCGATAAGGATGGACATCCTGCTGGGACGGGTGGTCAGCAGCGGTTCAAAGGTCATGCGCTCCTTCTCTCCCGCGACAAGGTCTGTCGCTGCCGGTATTCCTCCCACTGCCACCAGCATGGCGATGATCATGGGAAGCAGCATCATCAGCATCATATTTCCATCCCCGGTTTTTGAAATATTCTCTGTTTCCACCACGACCGGGGTCAGTAGTTCCGGATTGATGCCCAAGGCTTCAAGGCGCTGTTCTGCGATTATACCATTCAGCTTGTTTATGGCCGATCTCAGGGCGCCTACCGCGCCGCCCGAACGGGACAGTGAATTGTCATAGTAGATTTTCAGCGTAAATGGCTCGGAGTTTTCCAATTTATCCTCAAAATCCCTGTCCAGGGATACCACCAGCTTGGCCTTTTTGCTGTTGATGGCCTCCCAGGGATCTTCCACCGGATCAACAACTGTGATCTCATCATCCTGCGCTTCCAGGCTCTCTTTCAGAAAATTCTGGGCGGCAGGACTATAACTGTCCTCTGAAAGGGCCACCGTAATATTGGTTGTCATTTCCTCGCTCATCCTCGCCGTACCGCCTCCTACAAGGAGGAATATGACAGGCATAAGGAATATGGGGACAACAATGCTGGAAAACAGCGTTTTGCGGTCGCGCACGATATCCTTCAGTTCCTTTTTAAAAACAGTCATGATATGCTTCCATTTCATCTGCCATCACCTGCCAACCTTACAAACAACTCTTCCAGGCTTTGAGTTCGGTACTTCTGAAAAAGCTGGTTTGTTGTACCTGTATCCGCCAGGACGCCCTTATGGATTACGGCAATCCTGTCACAGAGCTTTTCAACTTCACTCATGGTATGGCTGGAAAAGAGTATGGTTTTTCCTTCTTCCTTCTGATTCATCAGGAAGGTCTGGACTTCCCGCATAGCCCCCACGTCCAGGCCTGAGGTGGGTTCATCCAGGAGGAGCACATCGGGGTTGTGGACGATAGCCCTGGCAAAAGAGGCTTTCTGGCGCATACCCTTGGACAGTTTCCCTGCCCTTTTGTTCAGAAAGTCATTCATCCCGAATGCGTCCGCAAGCTTCTGGATGCGTTTTTTTATCTCCTTGACAGGCATATCGTTCAGTTCCCCAAAGTACTGTATGTTTTCATAAACGGTGAGCCGGTCGTACAGGCCGCTTTCACCGCCGAAGAGGATGCCTACCCTGCCTCTTACCTCTTCCGGTGATTCAATTATATCGATCCCTGCAAGCCGGGCTGTTCCCGAAGTAGGTTTGAGCATGGTTGCAAGCATCCTCAGGGTAGTGGTCTTGCCGGCGCCGTTCTCTCCAAGAAGGCCGAATATCTCCCCTTTCCGGACCGTGAAGGACAGATTATTGACGGCTGTGACATTCCCGAACTTCTTAGTAAGCCCGATCAGTTCAATCATGGTTCTCCTCCCGTGCAGCAAGAACGTCTGTCATCTATAATACAACAATTATTACTGGAAAAACAAACCTATTTCCTGTCTTTATTATCCAGCGGCGGCGCATAAAAAAAGCCGTATGATCGGCACTTCAAGCACGTTATGCTCATCCCGCCACAGTTGGCTGTTGGATTGGCGGGCTTGTTTTACCAAAACTAATATTTGTCCGGCATGTTTTTTTTCAGGTCTTCGATAGTTTCGTATTTTTTCAGGGACTTTACAATAATTCTGCTGGGGTTTATGTAGATAACGGGATCATCAAATTCACCGGCATTTGTGTTGACTTCCAGGTCTGACGCCTCCTTTTCGAAATCAAAAGGAGGGCTGTATTCATCGATACCCTTGCTGGCATCAAGGCGCACCCATTTATGGATTTCCTCGATGTAAACCGCGTTGTACCCATGAACCACCAGGCGGCCGTCAGGGTCATCCTTATCCTTTCTGACCTGGTAGCACAGCCCGCAGGGAATCCCCGCGGCACGCATGAGTGCAGCAAGCAGGTGAGCCTGTGCGTAGCATATGCCGTGTCCTTTTTCCAGTACTTCGGATGCCTTAATTGTGATACTTGTTGCGTTGATCTGAAAAGAATGAAATATGTGATCCCTTACAAATTCGTAAATTGCCTGCGCCCTGGAAATATTGTCCCGGAGTCCTTCTGTGATTTGCTCGGCTGTTTCCTCAATAAGCGTGTCATCATGATCGATAATGTCGTCGCATCTTAAATAATCGTCCAGATCCTGCCTTTCAGGCAATGGGTCGGGCATCTTTTCCATCTCCTTGAATAATAAGAATCGGAGGTAAAGCCATCGCGCCGCGCTGACTTGTCCTTCCTTAAATAGTATGCTACCAAACTTCCGGGTATGTTGCAAGCGATTATGGGATAACAGGCTTTCCCATCAGGAAAATTAAGTGTTATAATGATTGGTAAATGGTTAACAGGTGTGAGGTAACAGAATGGAAAGGGAAGAGATGGAAGGACTTGAACAAAAACTGCCCGATACCAGGGATTCCGGGCTTATGTATACCATAGCCGCAATCCTGTTTGTCTTTGTCGGCAGCCGCCTTGCCAGGCTGGGCATGCCAACGGGCCTGTATATCATCGTGTCCGAGGTCCTGATAATCGCGCTTCCCCCCATTGTGCTGGCGAGGATGAAGCGTCTTAGCATAGTCCCCACCTTTTGCCTCAAAAAGCCCAGGGCTGTCGAGATTCTCCTTACAGTCATGATCAGCCCGGTGATGATCATTGCGGGTGCCTGCGCGGGCTTAATTGCCCTTATCACCATAAAGAATACCTTTGGATCGCTTCAGCTTAACACCGGGGTAACATCGGTAATGAGCGGCGGAGGCGTTCTATGGTCGTTGTTCCTCATAGCTGTTGTTCCGGCGGTTTGTGAGGAACTGCTTTTCCGGGGATTGATCCAGAGAGGCCTTGAGAGGATGGGAGCCGGGTGGTCCATCTTTCTGAGCGGTCTTCTCTTTGGCCTGTTCCATTTCGATTTTCAGAGGTTTGCCGCCCAGACGCTCATCGGCGTTATCGCCGCTTACCTGGTTTACCGTACCGGTTCAATCATCAACGGCATGATACTTCACTTCCTTAACAACGGCCTGATCACCCTGCTGGTGCATTCGAGCACGTCCGGCATTCAACAACCGAATCCTATGCCCCAGCCGTCGGTTGATCCGTTCTCAAGCCCTGAATTTTTGAAGCTGGCAGAGCGGTACGGCATGTCGCTGTCAGAGCTCCTGAACAGCATGATTATACCGATTGCCATAATCTTTGTTGTATGCCTGGTGGTCATATTTGGCCTCCTTCTTGTGGTACGTTCGGTCACCAGGAATAGGGTGGAACTGCCAGTGCGGGATGAGAAGGCTGGCAGAGGACTGCTTCTGGGCATTCCCGGCGTGGCTTTGGTCTTGATGGTGTACACGGCTATAGGACTTGAGTTGCTTAAGAACCCGGCAGGACCCCAAATCCTCCGCTTTCTGGGATTGTGACAGGAATTCCCGGGTTTACGGAAGGAGACGGGTTTAACCTGGCTGATCAGCGGCAATAATAGATGCAATCGGAATTGAGGGCGAAATAAGCCGATGTTCTTTCTTCTGAGTTCATATACCACCGGGTTTTCTTCACAGGTGTCCGCCAACCTTCTGGAACTGGCTGTAAAAATCAAGGTATGGAGGCTCTGTAACCTGCGGTGATAAAGGGTTTCCATAGACGGCGCAAGCTTGGAGCTTTCCTGCGGAACGTTCGCCGGGGGCAGGCATGGGCTAAAGAAGTAATAGAAGAAAACCCGTATTATATGGTATAATATCATGAAAACTTATTCACAAGGCTTTGGCCATATACTCGGAACGGAGGGAAGATAACGGATTAATGGATAGTGAGACTATTATTAAACTGGTGATTGAGGCATTGCATGAGAAGAAGGCCCAGGATGTGAAGGCCATTGACATCAGCGAACTGACTACTATAGCGGAGTATTTCATCGTTTGCAGCGGTACATCCACTACACATATCAAGACGCTTGCTGACCATGTAGAGGATAAACTGGGTGAAAGGAACGCGCGATGCCTGCGCCGGGAGGGCTATAACAGCGCCCGCTGGATTCTGATGGACTACGGCGATATCGTAGTTCACATCTTTCTTGAAGAAGACAGGGAATTCTACGGACTTGAGCGGCTCTGGCAGGATGGAAGGCCCGTTCCCCTGGATGAAATCCAGGAGGCCAAGGCCTGAAAAAGCCAGAACCCTTATATCATTATCAGCGGGAGCCCCGCGATTCAGAAGGAATCCCGGAGAGCAATGAAAATTTTAAGCTTGGGAGGCTTATTCAATGGCATACTCAGTAGACATAGATAGAAAATGGCAGAAAAAATGGGAAGAAACACGCATTTACCGCTTTGATAAGAAAAATCTTGAAAAGAAGCTATACTGTCTCGAGATGTTTTCCTATCCCTCGGGTGCCAAGCTCCATGCCGGTCATTGGTACAATTTCGGCCTTACCGATTCGTGGGCCCGGATTAAGCGGATGCAGGGGTATAACGTATTCCATCCCCAAGGCTTCGATGCTTTCGGGCTTCCGGCTGAAAACTATGCCATTAAGACCGGTATACACCCGAAAGATTCCACCCTGAAGAACATAGCCACCATGGAAGAACAGCTAAGACAGATGGGCGCTACCTTCGACTGGGATTATGAAGTAGTCACCTGTCTGCCCGAGTACTATAGATGGACACAGTGGATTTTCCTCCAGCTTTATAAGCATGGCCTGGCATACAGGAAGAACGCGCCTGTGAACTGGTGCCCGAGCTGCAAGACCGTCCTGGCAAACGAGCAGGTTGTGGATGGCTGCTGCGAGCGCTGCAGTTCCGAAGTAACCAGGAAGAACCTGACCCAATGGTTTTTCAGAATCACGAAATATGCCCAGGAACTTTTAGACTGCCTGCCGGACCTGGACTGGCCCGAGAAGACGAAAAAGATCCAGACCAACTGGATCGGACGATCCGAGGGCGCCGAGATTGAGTTTAAGGTAGCTGGCAGCGACCTGTCCTTCAGGGTGTTTACCACCAGGGCCGACACCCTTTATGGCGTGACCTATGTGGTCCTGGCCCCCGAACACGAGCTTGTGGACAAAATAACCACCGAAGACTGCCGCCAGGCCGTTGAGGAGTACAAAAAGGCTGTAGCGAAGGTTTCGGAGATCGACCGTATGTCCACGGTGAGGGAGAAGACCGGGGTTTTCACCGGGGCTTACGCTGTCCATCCCCTCACCGGGGAAAAGGTACAGATCTGGATTGCTGATTATGTCCTTGCCGGGTACGGTACAGGCTGTGTTATGGCAGTACCGGCCCATGACGAGCGGGATTATGAGTTTGCTCAGAAATACAGCCTGGAGATCAGGCGTGTCATAAAGGGAGCGGAGGGTGTTGACGATGCCCTTCCTTTCGTTGAAGACGGTTTCCTTACCGGGAGTATGGAATTTGACGGTCTTTCTTCCGAGGAAGCCAGGGCTGCCATCGTAAAGAATCTGGAGAGTGTCAACGCGGGCGAGCCGAAGGTTACATACCGGCTCCGTGACTGGCTGGTTTCCAGGCAGCGTTACTGGGGAACGCCAATTCCCATTATCTATTGCGATAAATGCGGCACAGTGCCTGTTCCCGAGGACCAGCTTCCGGTAGAGCTTCCCTACAATGTGGTTTTCACACCCGACGGGGAATCCCCGCTTGCCAAGTGCGAGGAATTCATCAATACTACATGCCCGGACTGCGGCGGTCCCGCAAAAAGGGATTCGGATACCCTTGACACCTTTGTATGCTCATCCTGGTACTTCTTGAGGTATCCGGACAACAAAAACGACAGGGAACCCTTCAACCGCGAACTGATTAACAAAATGCTGCCCGTGGACAAGTACGTGGGCGGAGCCGAGCATGCCGCCATGCACCTGTTGTACGCGCGGTTCTTTACCAAGGCGCTCAGGGACATGGGCTGCCTGGACTTTGACGAACCCTTCCTGTCCCTGGTCCACCAGGGAGTAATACTGGGCGCTGATGGGCAGAAGATGTCCAAGTCCAGGGGCAACACTGTCTCACCCGACGAATACATTGAAAGGTACGGCTCGGACGTGTTCCGCATGTACCTGGCCTTCGGATTCAACTATGTGGAAGGCGGACCATGGAGTGATGAAGGGATCAAGGCCATGGACCGGTTTGTCGCCAGGGTCGAGAGGCTGGTCACCAATTTCGCCCGGGAAAAGGGAACCCCGGGAAGCGACCGGTTCGGCCCGGATGAGAAGGAACTTAATTATGTCAGGCATTATGCCATCAAGTGCGCCACAGAAGACACCGAGGTCTTCCAGTTCAATACGGCCATAGCACGCATAATGGAGCTGATCAATGCCCTCTATAAATACGGCGCGCTGGAAAACCGGAACATGAAGCTGATGGAAGACGCGCTAAAGGACGCCATCCTGCTGATATCCCCGTTCGCTCCGCATTTTGCCGAAGAGATGTGGCAGACCCTGGGATACGACTATTCAATATTCAATCAGTCCTGGCCGATCCATGACGAAAAGGCCCTGGTCCGGGATGAGATAGAGATGGCTGTCCAGATAAACGGCCAGGTGAAATTCAGGATCAATGTACCCCGGGATGCCGACGACAAGCAGGTTGAGGAGGCCGCGCTGGCCGATGAAAGGGCCCCGGGATATATTGGCGGAAGGAGCATAGTGAAGGTAATCGTGGTTAAGGGCAGGCTCATCAATATCGTGGTTAAATAGTGCTGCCAATCATAAAAATATCTTCTGACGGAGTTTGCAAGAACCTGATCCGCCCTGCCGTTGATGCCGGGCGGATTTGCGTAACATGCCGGTATATAAATAAAAATGCGTGGTGATAGTTTGCTTAATGAAAACACCGATGAGATAAGGTTGCTGCAGCCTGCCGTGCTGGCTTTCGTCGGGGATGCCGTATTCAATCTTTTTGTCAGGGAAAGGCTTGTGAGAAATAAACGCGCATCCTCCCACAGGCTCCATATTGACGCCACTATGTATGTCAAGGCGGCCTCCCAGTCCAGGATAGCCAGGGAGATCCAGAAGGATTTCAACGAGGATGAGGCCTTTATCTTCAGGAGGGGACGGAACGCAAAATCCACAACCGTCCCCAAGAATGCCGATTTGCACGACTATCATTACGCCACCGGTCTTGAAGCTGTTATGGGCTACCTATACCTGACCAACCAGAGGGAAAGGCTGGAAAGTATTCTGGAACGTGCGGCTTCCATCATAGAAAGCGGTGAAACGGAGAATCATCCATGAGTAAAAGGAAAAAGAAACCCGACAAAGGGCCTGCCCCGAAGAATGCGCAGGCTTTCGCCAAAAGACCGTACCCTACCAGGGATTCGTATCGAGTTGCGGCGGAGGAAGCCGGCCAGGACAGGGAGGACAGGATTGAAGGGAAAAACCCCGCTCTGGAGGCTTTAAGATCGGGCCGCCCAGTCAACAAGGTCTTTATCGAAAAAGACAACCCGGACCCTATCCTTGCCCGGATCGCGTCCTTAGCCAGGGGAAAAGACATTCCCGTTCAGTATGTGGATAGAAAGAAGCTGGACATGATGTCTTCTGCCAGGATCCATCAGGGAGTTATCCTTGACGCTGCAATCAAGGAATATGTCCTGGTCGATGATATCCTAAAAATCGCATCCGAGCGCGGGGAAGACCCGTTCATCGTCATATTGGACGGCATCACCGACACGAATAATTTCGGTTCCATCATAAGAAGCGCAGAGTGCGCCGGGGCCCATGGCATCATCATCCCGAAACGGCGCTCGGCGACCCTTAACGCCACGGTGGCGAAAGTTGCCGCCGGCGCGCAGGAATTTATGGCCATCGCCAGGGTGACAAACCTTGCCCAGGTTGTCCGCGAGCTGAAGAAGAAGGGCATATGGATAGCCGGAGCCGACCCCGACGGGGAAAAGGCCTATTATGAAGCCGGGCTGAAAGGCTCCATAGGCCTTGTCATCGGAAGCGAAGGGGAGGGAATCAGCCGGGTCATCAGGGAGGAATGCGACTTTTTGGTGAAGATCCCCATGAAGGGAAACATATCATCCCTGAACGCCGGTGTCGCGGCAGCCCTGATCATGTTTGAAATATCAAGGCACAGGGATGCTCACGGCTGATTCATCCTTAGGCCGCCATGTTCTAATAAACGAATTTGAAGCCCAGTTGTTTTTCCAATTCGTCGGTCTTCCAGCCGAAGTTATAAACAAAGGGTTTATCGGAGCTGTCCAGTATCAGGACAATGGGCGGCTCTTTATCGGTGAATATAACGTATATTCTGTCGACCGAGGCGTTGATATACTGGCTCTGTACCTTCAGGGCGGGGTTTACCGGGATCTTTACGATATAACCTTTGTCGGGAAACGGCTGGATCTTGGCATACATTCCTGTGATGCTGCCGATGATCTTTCTGGCCTGTTCCTGTATCATCGGTGTGGCCTTCATCCTCTTGACCACCTTCCCCTTGCCTATGTCAAAGATCTGTACCTCATCGCTGCTTTCAGAAGCGGGGGCAGTTTCTTCCAGGATCTCGCCTGACGCGGCCACATCCCTGCAGCGCAGCATGTTAACCAGTTCAAAGTAATTCTCGGTATCCTGGTTTCCAAAAATCTGATAAATGCCAAAGGAAACGAGGAACACTGCCAGTACGGCTGCCGCGAAAAATTTCAGTTTTCTTTTGCTGATGCTGATAATGATCATATACACCACCCATAAATCATATCAGGAAGACGGCTTGTATTATGACAGTTATTTATGCGGGTAAAATCATAGTCCTTTTCCCGGACGGGGATAATTTGCCTTATGGCCGGAGCCCCATGGAACATGATCACGTTTGTGCGATATTAATGGATATTATGGTAAAATGGTGTGGGCTGGCACAGCACGGTGCGCTAAAGCCGGCATACGGCTGTAAAAGCGCGGAAGGTGCCAGGCCTGTAAGCCATATGCGAAAGACAGGGCCAATTCAGATAAACGGGAGGTTATCCGGATGGAAGCGGACAGGAAACTAGTCAGAAAAATTGCGGCTTTGGCCATGCTAGGGCTTAGCGGCGAGGAAGAGGCCGAGTTTGCCAGGGACCTGAACATTATTATGGGTTATATGAACAGGCTGGCAGAAACCAATACAGATGGCTTTGAACCCATGGAGCATGTAGTCCCTTTGATTAACGTGCTTCGGCAGGACATCCCGGAAGGGTTCGGCGATAGGAATGGTTTAATTGGATGCGCGGCCGATGTCAGGGACGACTGCTATGTTGTCCCCAGCGTGGTGGATGACTTATGAGTATACAGGATTTGACCATTAAGGAAGCCAGTGAGCTTTTAAGGCGCAGAAAAGTCAGCTCCAGGGAGCTTACCGAATCAGCACTGGATAGGATCCGACGGGAGAACGGCAGGATCAATGCCTTTATAACGGTCTGTGACGATTTGGCCCTGAGCCAGGCCGACGCCGCGGATAAACGGCTTGCAGGCGGGGATGGGGCATCACCCCTTTGCGGCGTGCCCATGGGTATCAAGGACAGCATCTGCACCAGGGGTGTGAGGACCACCTGTGCCTCAAGGATGCTGGAACAGTTCGTCCCGCCATATAACGCCACAGCAGTTGAAAGCCTTTTGGCAAGCGGGTCGGTTCTGCTGGGGAAACTCAACATGGACGAGTTTGGCATGGGTAGTTCCTCGGAGTTTTCCATCTTCGGAAGTGTTAAAAACCCATGGGACACCGGGCGCGTGGCCGGCGGGTCCAGCGGGGGCCCGGCGGCTGCGGTAGCCTCCGGCCTCTGCTGCTTTGCCCTGGGCTCAGATACTGGCGGTTCCATACGCCAGCCCGCTTCCTTCTGCGGGGTAGTGGGGCTAAAGCCTACCCATGGCCTCATATCCCGGTACGGTCTTGTGGCCTATGCCCCATCGCTGGACCAGATCGGTCCCATCACCAGTGATGTGACCGACTGCGCCCTTGTGCTGGACGCTATAGCCGGACATGATCCCAGGGACCCAACCTCGGCAAACAGGGAAGGGGAGGATTATTCCCAGGGGCTTAATCGGGATAAACTGCCGATAAGGGTGGGACTGCCCAGGGAGTATTTTGGCCCGGAGCTGAATAAAGACGTAAAAAACGCTGTATTCAAGGCTGTTTCCATGCTGGAAGAGGCGGGATCAAGTACAGGAGAAGTTTCGTTCCCGTCCACCGAGCACGCGATATCGGCCTTTTACCTGATTTCTTCAGCTGAGGCCAGCACAAGCCTTGGCCGGTATGACGGCATACGGTTTGGCTATAGGAAAACCGGGGCAAAAGATCTGGAGGAGCTGTACCAGTTGTCCCGAAGTGAGGGGTTCGGCCGGGAGGTCAAGCGAAGGATACTATTTGGAACCCATGCCTTAAGCGCGGTTTACAGGGATAAACTCTACAACAAGGCCTTAAGGATCAGGAGAATGATCGCCCGGGATTTTTCAGAAGCCTTTGAGTCATTCGATGTTATCGTGGCGCCCGCCTATCCCGAAACGGCCTTCAGGATGGGAGAGAAGACAGGGAACCCGCTTAAGATGTACCTGGGTGATATATATAACGTAGGGGCCAACCTGGCAGGACTTCCGGCCCTGGTCGTGCCCTGCGGCCTTGACCGCAGGGGCCTTCCCATCGGGATCCAGCTTATCGGGAAGCCCTTTTCTGAAAAACTCCTGCTGCGCGCGGGCTATGCCATTGAGAAGAGGGTTGGCAGGCTGAGGCCGCCCCGGGCAGGGGAAGAAAGCTCGGAAGGGGGATGACCTTTTATGGAATATGAGGTAGTGATCGGGCTTGAGATACATGCGGAACTGAAGACCGCAACCAAAATGTTCTGCGGATGTAAAAATGAATTCGGGGCAAAGCCCAATACCCTGGTTTGCCCGGTATGCCTGGGCATGCCCGGAGCTCTCCCGGTAATGAACATGGCCGCGGTGGAATATGCCGTACGGGCAGGGCTTGCCATGAACTGCAAAATATCCTCCTTCAGCAAGATGGACAGGAAGAACTATTTCTATCCCGACCTTCCCAAGGCATACCAGATATCGCAATATGATCTTCCCCTGTGTACCGACGGACATGTGGAAATAGATGTGAACGGGAAGTACAAAAGGATCGGCATAGAGCGGATCCATCTGGAGGAAGACGCGGGGAAGCTGATCCATGACGCCATAGACCATGGATCATTGGTGGATTATAATCGCTGCGGTGTACCCCTGATTGAGATCGTCAGCCGCCCGGATATAAGCTCACCCGAAGATGCGAGGATCTTCCTGGAAACTGTTAAGACAATACTGGAATATACCGGGGTTTCAGACTGCAAGATGCAGGAAGGGTCACTCCGGGCTGATGTAAACCTCTCGGTCAGAAGGCCCGGAGAACCCATGGGAACGCGCACCGAGATGAAGAATATCAACTCGCTCCATGCGGTGCAGCGCGCTGCCCAGGCTGAGGCCAAGAGGCAGGCCGCCGTCATAAGGAGCGGAGGCCGCGTCATCCAGGAGACCAGGAGGTGGGATGACGCCCGCAAAGAGAGCTTTCCCTTGAGGAGCAAGGAAGAAGCCATGGATTACCGCTTTATGCCCGAACCCGACCTTGTTCCCTTGGTGATCGGGCAGGAATGGCTTGAAGAGATAAGAAGGAGCATTCCCGAACTGGCGCTGTCAAGGGTCAAACGTTATATCGACGACCTTGGTATTCCCCGGTATGATGCCCATCTGATAACACAGTCAAGGTTTCTGGCAGATATGTTTGAAACCGCCGCTGCCGCCTGTGGCAACCCGAAGCTGGTGAGCAACTGGATAATGACCGATATTCTGCGGCGCATAAACGAAGATAAGGATTTTCTGGCCGCGTCAGGCCTTGACGGCCAGAACCTCGGCAGGG
The DNA here is from genome assembly GCA_012728015.1 of Clostridiaceae bacterium. Taxonomy (GTDB): domain Bacteria; phylum Bacillota; class Clostridia; order DSM-8532; family DSM-8532; genus Thermoclostridium_A. The sequence goes on from JAAYFY010000037.1 coordinate 83,976, forward strand.
TCATGCTCCTTTTGGACAAGGGCGAGATAACGCCGAATTCGGCAAAGGAAATACTGGACATCCTTGCACGGGAGGGCGGGGATCCGGATGCCATCACTGAGAAGAAGGGTATGAGGGTACAGAGAGACCAGAACCTGATTGCCCGGGCAGTGGAAGAAGTCATAGCGCAAAACCCAAAGGCCGCGGCCGATTACAGGGCCGGGAAGGAGAAATCCTTCAGCTTCCTTATGGGGAAGGCCATGGCCGCCCTCAAGGGCAGGGCCGACCCGGTACAAGTCCGCGAACTTTTGCTCCGGCGCCTTAAAGAGTGAGGAGAGAGCCCAAACTCCATTATGAAGGGCTTTGCCAGGATTGCCGCGCTCCGCATCGCCCGCCTTGACAGCAGGAAATGAACCTGTGAGGCCGCAGCACGTCTAACCTTTATGAGAGAATACTGGAAATGTATAGGAGGAATATGTTATGGATCAATACTTGGAGACCGCCGTAAAAAAAGGCGCAAAAATGGTTCTGGCCGCTGTCCTTATCATGGCATTCCTTCTTGCGGGATGCGCGACGGGAAGAAGCGCATATGCTTTTTTACCATCAGATGTGACCCATATCCCGTTGGATGACTCCATCATCATGGATATCAACGATCTGGGTCTTAACACCTTAAGGCTTATCAATGAGGACGATACCGAAGGCAGGAACATGATCATATCCCCCGTAAGCCTTTCAACCGCGCTTTCTATCCTGAACAACGGCGCCGCCGGCACCACACGCGATGAGATCAACGGCCTGATCAACACCCGGGGAGTTACCCAGGACGGGTGCAACGGCAAATACAGGGACCTTATCAGCAGCTTCTACAACAGGAAAGACGTTACGATACTCCCGGCCAACTCCCTGTGGGTGAACAAGGAATATCGTGTTAAGGAGAGCTTCATTGAACTTGCCAGGGCCTGGTACGATGCAGAAGTGTTTTCCCTCAACGTCAAGTCCCCTTCGGCGGTAAACCAGGTCAACAAGTGGATATCAGACAAGACAAAGGATTTTATCACAAATCCCGTCAGCGGTATAGACCCCGATACCATAATGCTCATAGTCAATACCTTGTACTTCAAGGGGGCCTGGATCGATGAATTCAACAAAGAATGCACCGAAAAGGAGGACTTTACTCTGGGCACGGGAGAGACCGTGCAGGCTGACATGATGAACGGCCAGTTCAGGGTTCCCTATTATAACGCGGGGGACTTCAAGGCCGCAAAACTCCACTACGAGGGCGGAGTATCCATGCTCCTCCTGCGTCCGGAAGGCGATGTCAATGAGCTTGTGGAAAGTCTTTCGGCGGATATGCTCCTTGATATAAACGACAGGCTCAAACCCTTCAAAACCAATCTCAAGGTGCCCAAATTAAGCTACGGTTTCAGGGACGAAATGAGCGGATACCTGAAAAAGCTGGGGATGGTTGATGCCTTTAGCGGTTCGGCCGACTTCAGCGGGATGGTGGAAGACACTGAAGCCCGGGTAAACCGCGTGCTTCATGAATGCAGGATAGAGCTGGATGAGGAAGGTACCATCGCTGCTGCCGCAACAGTTATAGAAAAGACCGGCGTGAGCGCCATGACCGAACCTGAGGAAATCATGGACTTCTACCTGGATAAGCCCTTTGTGTTTGCCATTATGGACAACCAGACCGGTGCGGTCTTTTTCCTGGGTAAGGTCGAAAACCCGGCCCAGTAATTGATGCTTCCTGAAAAGACCGACAGCGCGGCAGCCGTGATGGTGCCGCGCTGTTTTAGGGAATTGGAGGGATCGCTGCAGCTCAGGCCGTGTTTTTTGAGCCCAGGATCTCATAGAGCTTAATTGCTCCAAACACTAATATGGCTCCTATGGCAAGCGCGATGGCAAGCTTGATCAATGATTTTAAGAGAAACCCCAAGACGCTGAGAACGGCGAGGCCTCCCACGACGAGAATGGCGTACCCGAGGACGGGGCCGAACTTCTTTACAACAGTGTTTTTAAACTCCACCAGGGTGTTTAGCATATGCCTGGACCTCCTTGTGTTCCTTATGCGCTTCCATTATATGCTCTGAGATTTACAATTACCTGTGAGATTCCTTATAAGCGAATTAAAAAACAGTTAAAATGGATTCATCCATTCTAACTGTTCTTGTTTGCCGATTTTTTCTTAACTCAGCCCCTGCGCAGCCTTTCTGCAGCCTCCGCAGTCTTTTCAGGGCTTCCGAAACCGGTCAGCCTGAAATACCCCTCACCCATGTTACCAAAGCCTGAACCCGGGGTTCCGACTATATGGTAACGGTCAAGAAGGTGATCGAAAAACTCCCAGGAGGTCATCCCGCCGGGAACCTTGAGCCAGACATAGGGGGAGTTTTCCCCGCCCCATACCCTGAAGCCTTTTTCTTCAAATACCTTGCGGATGGTCTTTGCGTTTTCAAGGTAGATATCTATGATCCTGTTGATCTGTTCCTGCCCTTCGGGTGTATAAAGGGCTGCTGCCGCCTTCTGTACAATGTAGGGTACACCGTTGAACTTTGTTGTCTGGCGCCTGAGCCACATGGAGTGAAGTTTCAGGGGTTTATCACCGGTGGAAACGGTCACTTCAAGTGTTTTGGGCACCACGGTATAAGCACACCTCAAGCCCGTGAAACCGGCTGTCTTTGAAAAGCTCCTGAACTCGACAGCAACCTTTCTCGCGTCAGGGATTTCGTAGATGCTGTGGGGGATGCCGTCATCCCGGATGAAACGCTCATAGGCGGCATCAAAAAGGATAAGGGCCTTGTTTTCCAGGGCGTAATCCACCCACTTCTTCAGTTCATCCCTGGTCAGTACTACGCCCGACGGGTTGTTGGGCAGGCAAAGGTACACTATGTCCAGGGACTCGTCGGGGATTTGGGGTTTGAAATCATTTTCCTCAAGGCAGTCCAGGTAGCGGATATTCTCATAGCCATCGCCCGAAGGCCTGCCCGAATGCCCTGCCAGAACATTGCTGTCAAGATAAACCGGGTAAACGGGATTGGAAATGCCTATTATATTACCTTCCCCGAACAGGTCTGTGAAGTTTGCGGTGTCGCTCTTGGCGCCATCACTGACGAAGATTTCATCCGGTTCAATATCACAGCCGCGGGCCCTGTAATCATGCTCGGCTATGGCCTCCCTCAAAAAGTCGTATCCCTGTTCCGGTCCGTATCCCCTGAATGTTTCGGCCCTGGCCATTTCATCAACGGCCTCGTGAAGGGCACGGATCGCCGCCTGAGGGAGGGGCTGTGTGACATCGCCTATGCCAAGCCGTATGATATCGGCAGACGGGTTGGCAGCCTTGTAATCATTGACCCTCCTGGCAATTTCTACAAATAAATATGTTTCCTTGACATTTCCGAAATTGCTGTTGATTAACACGACCATAAACCTCCATGTTCAAATATCGATTTCACCGTCAAATACATGGGCGGCTGGGCCTGTCATATACAGGCCGTCCTCCTGCCAGTCTACCTCCAGGGTTCCGCCCAAAAGCCGGACCTCGGCTTTCCTGTCTATCATACCAAGACGCATCAGGGCCGCCGCCGAAGCGCAAGCCCCGGTTCCGCAGGCCAGGGTTTCACCGCTTCCGCGTTCATAGACCCGCATCTTGATGGATGTCCTGGATACAAGCTGTACGAATTCCACATTTACCGATTCGGGGAATATGGAATTCTTCTGGACCTCAGTTCCATAGTATTCCACCGGGAAGCTGTCGGTATCATCCACGATGGTTACCGCATGTGGGTTCCCCATAGACACGCAATAGAAGTCAAAGCTCCTGTCATGGACAGCCAGCGTTACAGGGAACCTCTTTTCCGGAAGATCGGGGATATCGTCCCAGTCAGAAAAACGCGGGACACCCATCCACACCCGAACCTTTTCAATTTTGTTGTCCTTTCCCGGATAAAGCACCAGTTTGCGGATTCCCGCCAGGGTCTCCACTGTTACTTCAGTTTTATCTGTCAGGCCCATGTCGTACACGTATTTCCCTACGCAGCGGATGCCGTTTCCGCACATCTTCCCCTCGGAGCCGTCGGCATTGAACATCCTCATGCGAAAATCGGCGGTCTGGGAGGGAAGGATGAGGATAAGGCCATCACTGCCGATCCCGAAGTGCCTGTCGCTTATCTTTACGGCAACCGAGGCAGGATCATCCATCCTTTCGGTAAAACCGTTGACATAAACATAGTCATTACCTATGCCATGCATTTTGGAAAAACGCATATTCATCATTTCCTTTCGGTTCCGGGAGAGTTCATGTTTATTGGAAAGTCAGGCGGCATGCGCATGAAGACACGCCTGCCGCACCGATGTTTATTTCAAGATTATATACCATCAAGACCCCGTTATGCAAGTTCTGTTCCCGCATCCTTCATAGATACGGCTCAATAATTTGCCAGATACTTCCGAATCTCCCATGGATGCACCTCGTTCTTGTATTCATCCCATTCATCCAGTTTCGCCTGGATAAACCGTGAGGTGGCATGCTGTCCCAGGGTATCGGTGATAAGCCTGTCTTCCTGGAGGGCTGTCAGGGCGTCGTACAGGTTTTCGGGCAGGGTTCCTATTCCTGCCGTCCGGCGTTCCTCTTCCGACAACTGGTAGATATTTCTCTCTATCGGGGGCGGTGGGGTAAGGCCTCTCCTTATTCCATCCAGTCCTGCGGCCAGGATGACGGCAAAGGTAAGATAAGGGTTGCATGATGGATCCGGACTTCTGAGCTCAATCCTGGTCGCTTCGCCCTGGGCGGTGGGGATGCGGATCAGGGGACTGCGGTTCCTGGTTGCCCAGGTAATATACACCGGTGCCTCGTACCCCGGCACCAGGCGTTTGTATGAATTGACAACGGGGTTGGAAATGGCTGTTATGGCCTTGATATGCTCCATAATGCCCGCCATGAAGCAGTAAGCCTCCCGTGAAAGGCCGCGCTCGTCATTGCCGTCCCAGAACACGTTTTCCCCGTTCCTTGAAAGGGACATGTTGATATGCATGCCGCTTCCGGCCATGTCGGTGAAGGGCTTCGGCATAAAGGTGGCATGGAGGCCATGGCTCTTGACCACCTTTTTGACTATTATCTTGAATGTCATCAGGTTATCGGCCGACCTTAAGGCCTCATCATACCTGAAATCAACCTCGTGCTGACCGTTTGCGGTTTCATGGTGCGAGGCATGCACGTCAAAATCCATTTTCTCAAGGGTGAGGCATATATCCCGTCTGGCGTCCTCGCCCAGGTCCATCGGGCTTAAGTCGAAATACCCTCCCTTGTCGTGGGTCATAGTGGTGGGTTTTCCGGTTTCATCGGTATGGAACAAAAAGAATTCGCATTCCGGACCTATGTTGAAAGTGTAACCCATATCAGCCGCCTGTTTGAGGGCGCGCTTCAGGATATACCTTGGGTCTCCCTCGAAAGGCGTCCGGTCCGGGCAGTATACGTCACATATCAGTCTGGCTTCCCGGCTGCCGTTGAAATGCCAGGGGAAGACTTTAAAGGTATCCGGATCGGGATAAAGGAACATGTCGGATTCCTCGATCCGGGCAAATCCGTCAATAGAAGAGCCATCAAACATGAACCTGTTCTCCAGGGCGTCTTGCAGATGGTTCACGGTAATAGCCACGTTTTTTGTCATGCCAAAAAGATCGGTAAACTGCAGTCGGACGAATTCGACTTTGCTATCCTTTGCCAGGCTTAAAACATCCTGTATGCCCAACTTCTTTTTCATTCATGTATCACTCCTGACAACTAAAATAAAGCGATGAATTCAAGGGTTCGCAGACAGACCAAATAGTCTCAGGTCAGTTAATTCGCTCTCCGGTTTGCATGCCCTGGCATAAGCCCGGTGGTTCATTCCTGAATAGTATAACATTTTTATCCTTCATTGCCCACCGCTTTTCGCTGTCCTGGAGTATAAAAATTTACAAATACTGATATATGAAAAATTAATATACTTTTAGTATAATGTATAATGTATATAATAGACATTTGCCGCCTGAAGAAATCAGTTTTCAGTGGTATGGGCAAAGCCGTTTTTAAGCCTGGATCAAAGCTTTTTTATGTATCTTTTTCAGGCAGGCTATGCTATCATTAATAAATTGGGAGCACCTAATCATGCATGCCCTGTTAAAAAAAGGCCTGTGGTCCGCCATTGTTCCATGCGGGTCCGGGCTTTACCGTGGTGGCTGCATAAGACATCAGTCATGACTGTTATTGGAGTGATAGATATGAAACTTTTCAAAGGAGGCGTGCATCCTCCTCAGCGGAAAAACACCGCCGAGATGGCAACCGTGGCTATGGGGGTCCCATCTGTGGTCATCATACCTATGGTCCAGCACCTGGGCGCACCTTGCCAGCCTAAGGTTAAAAGGGGAGATACCGTTAAGGTAGGCCAGCCCATCGGGGATTCCGATGCCTACGTTTCGGCCCCTATCCATTCCAGCGTTTCGGGTACGGTGACCAAGGCCGAACCCTTGGTATTGACTGGCGGCAAACCGGTTATGTGTGTTGAGATCAAGCCTGACGGGCTGCAGGAGGTATTTGAGGGAGTAAAACCTCCCGTGGTGGACAGCAGGGAGAGCTTCCTTGCCGCGATCCGGGCTTCCGGGCTCACCGGGCTTGGAGGGGCGGGTTTCCCTGCCCATGTCAAGCTCAACCCGCCCAAGGATGCCAAGGTGGACACCCTGGTCATCAATGCCGCGGAATGCGAACCTTACATAACCTCTGATTACCGGGAGTGCATAGAGAACACCCATGGTATTATTGAAGGCATCCTTCAAGTCCTGAAATGGACAGGTATAGAAAAAGCGATGATCGGTATCGAAAACAACAAGCCTGAGGCGGTAAAAGTATTGTCTCAGGCTGTTTCCGGTATACCATCCATAACGGTTCATTCCCTTCCGACCCGGTACCCGCAGGGAGCTGAGAAAACCCTGATCTATGCCCTGACGGGAAGACAGGTTCCTTCCGGAAAGCTGCCCGCCGATGTTGGGTGTATTGTCATGAACGTGGTTTCGGTCGCTTTTGTGGCATCCTACCTGAAAACCGGCATGCCACTGATAAAGAAGAGGGTCACCATCGACGGGTCGGCCGTGCAAAACCCAGGGAATGTTGAAGTGCTGATCGGAACGCCGATTAAGGAAGTATTTGATTTCTGCGGCGGTTTCAAATCCGAACCTAAAAAAGTGATTATGGGAGGTCCCATGATGGGAGTTTCCCTGTTTTCTCTGGATCTTCCGGTGCTTAAGCTCAACAATGCCCTGCTGGCTTTTGATGAGGATGAAAGCAGGATTCCCGGGGAAACGGCCTGCATTCGCTGTGCAAGCTGTGTTCGCGCATGTCCCATGGGCCTTCTTCCCTATGAGCTTGACAGGCTGGTGAACGCTAAAAAGTTCGAGGAAGCGCAGAAGCTCCATATCCTGGACTGCGTTGAATGCGGCTGCTGTGTCTATGCCTGTCCGGCGAAGCGGCTGATGGTCCAGTCCATACGTATCGGCAAGGATTACCTGCGAAGGAACGCAAAGAAGTAAAGGGGTGGGGATGAATTGGAAAACAGGTTGTCAATGAGTTCGTCGCCGCATATCAGGGGTGATGTCTCCACTTCCAGGATCATGCTGGATGTACTGATTGCCCTGGTGCCGGCTTCGCTGGCCGGAGTGTACTTTTTCGGGCTTCATGCGGCCCTGACCATAATAATATGCATTGTTTCATGCGTTTTATTCGAGTATTTGTCGAGGAAGTTTTTATTTAAGCGCGGCAACACCATTTCAGATCTCAGCGCTGCTGTGACCGGGCTGCTTCTCGCGCTTAACCTTCCGCCGGCTCTTCCAAAATGGATGGCTATTGTGGGCTGTTTCTTCGCCATAGTTGTCATAAAACAGCTCTTCGGGGGTATCGGGCAGAACTTCATCAATCCTGCCCTTGGCGCCCGGGTAATCCTGCTGGTGGCATACGGCACAAGGATGACACAGTGGACGGCGCCCCGCGGATTTAACGGGGCCGACGCTGTTACCGCGGCTACCCCACTGGGTATCCTGAAAGAGGGCGGGGAGCTTCCCGGCTACCTGGGTATGTTCCTGGGCAATATCGGTGGTTCCCTGGGTGAAACCTCGGCCCTTGCGTTGATTATCGGCGGAATCTACCTCCTGGTCCGTAAGGTCATAACCTGGGAGATCCCGGTTATATACATAGGCACGGTAGCCCTTCTGTCATGGGTGCTGGGGCCGGAAGGCATATTTACCGGCGATCCCCTGTTCCATATACTGGCAGGAGGGTTGATGATCGGCGCCATCTTCATGGCAACCGACTATACCACAAGCCCCATGACGAGAAAAGGCGCGATCATCTTTGCCTTCGGATGCGGGCTTCTGACGGTATTGTTCAGATTGTATACCAATATGCCCGAAGGCGTATCCTATGCCATACTGCTGATGAACACGGCGGTTCCGCTCATCGACCGGCACACGGTGCCGAAACGTTTCGGAGGTGGTGCCAATGCTTAAGGAGATAGTAAAACCGGCCGTCGTCCTGTTTTTGGTATGTGCCATTATCACAGGCGCGCTGGCTTTCGTCAACGGGATTACCAAGCCCATTATCGATGAAGGCCAGGAAGCCGCGCTCCGGGAATCCCTATCGGTTGTCCTGCCAGGAGCCGGTCAGTTCTCCGAGGCTATGGACCGTGATTCGCTGACCGACCAGGGATATCAGCCGGGCGAGAGGATCAAAAACCTCTACACTTCCACCAATGGCGGCGAAATAGTTGGATGTGTCGTGGAAGTGGCTTCGAAAGGGTATGGAGGTAATATAGTAATGCTCGTCGGCATCGATAAAAGCCTTTCAATAACCGGTGTGGCCATATTATCCCACAATGAAACACCGGGGCTTGGTTCCAAGGCCGACGGCGAATATATGGAACGGTACCTCGGGAGGATTCCCGAGAACCTGTACCGTGTTGTAAAGACCAAACCAGCACGGGACGGCGACATTGAGGCCCTGGCAAGCGCGACCATAACCAGCCGGGCCATAGCGAACGGTATTTCCGAGGCGGCTGATCTGGTCCGCGATTATATAAGGGGGGAAGAATAAAATGGCAGGGAAACCAAAGGCATTGAGCGTATTAACCAACGGATTTCTCAAGGAAAACCCGACCTTGAGGCTGCTTTTGGGCATGTGCCCGTCCCTTGCGGTTACAACCCTGGCCGTGAACGGTATTGGTATGGGTGTTGCCGCAACGGTAGTGCTCATCGGCTCCAATGTGGTTATATCTTTGATAAGAAAAATCGTTCCCGACAAGGTGCGTATACCGGTTTTCATAACAGTCATCGCAGGTTTTGTGACTATTGTCAAGATGCTGATGGAGGCCTATTTCCCCGATCTGAACAAGCAGTTGGGAATCTTTATTCCGCTCATCGTTGTGAACTGCATCATCCTGGCCAGGGCAGAGATGTTTGCCAGCAGGAACGGCCCCCTTCTCTCCGCCCTTGACGGCCTTGGAATGGGTATTGGATTTACCTGCGCCCTGTTTATTATCGGGTCGGTCCGGGAAATTCTGGGTTCCGGTACCTGGATGGGAATGACACTGACTGCCGATCTCTTCGACCCGGCCACCATTATGATCCTGCCTCCTGGCGGATTTATGGTCATGGGTACTCTCATTGCCCTTGTTAACAGGCTTTCCAGGAAGAAGGAAAAGGCCAGGAGCGAAGAGGCGGCAGGGGGATGCGCCGTGGGCTGTCCCGGATGTGAAAAAGCTACTTGAGCCATTAGGGACGCTGCAGAAAGGAATGGTTGATTATGAAAGAGCTTTTTGCCATATTGATAGGGGCAATGTTGATAGAAAACTTTGTGCTGTCCAAGTTTTTGGGGATCTGTCCCTTCCTGGGCGTATCCCAGAAGACAAGCACAGCCCTGGGAATGAGCGGAGCGGTGGTTTTCGTCAATACATTGGCTTCGCTGGTCACCTACCTGGTCAATGATCTTCTGCTGAAGCCCAATGGTCTGGAGTATCTGCAAACCATCGCCTTCATCCTGGTCATCGCCGCGTTGGTACAGTTTGTGGAGATTGTGCTGAAAAAGCTTGTTCCGCCGCTCTACAAGGCCCTTGGCATATATCTGCCGCTGATCACCACCAACTGCGCGATATTGGGATCAGCCCTGATCAATGTGGATCCCGCAAGGGATTACAGCCTCCTGGAAGCCGTTTTCTTCGGGTTCTCCGCCGCGCTCGGCTTTTCCATGGCCCTGGTCCTGTTTTCAGGCATCAGGGAAAGGCTGGAAACAAGCGATATCCCGGAATCCTTCAAGGGCATGCCCATAGCGCTGATAGCTGCATCCCTTGTTTCGGTCGCTTTTGTTGGTTTTGCGGGATTGGTGATTTAGCGGGAAGGAGGTCTTAAGGATTATGGATATAATCATACCGGTTGCCGTGATATCGGGCCTTGGTTTGTTTTTTGGTATAGGACTTGCTTATGCCTCAAAGGTTTTTGCCGTGAAAACCGATGAAAAAATGGAGAAAGTAAAGGAACTGCTCCCGGGAGCCAATTGCGGCGCATGCGGATACACAGGTTGTGATGGACTTGCCGAAGCTATCGTGAAGGATGGGATTTCCCCCAGCAAATGTCCCGTAAACAGCAAGGAAGGCACTAATGCCATCGCGGAATTTTTAGGCATCGACGAGGGGGAGGTATCCCAGATGGTTGCCCGGGTCATCTGCCAGGGTACCTGGAGAAACGCCGGCAAGAAGTATGAGTACCAGGGCATCCAGGACTGCCATGCGGCAAATCAGTTGGCCGGAGGTATGTCCCAGTGCTTTTACGGCTGCATAGGCCTGGGTTCATGCCAGCATGCATGTCCCTTCGGCGCCATAGAAGTGATAAACGGGCTGGCAAAGGTTAATCCCGACAAATGCACGGGCTGTGGAATTTGTGTAGCCCAGTGCCCCAAGGGTATTATCAAGCTGGTTCCTGTGCTTACAGGGTATACCGTCCTGTGCGCCAATCATGAGAAGGGCGGCATTGCCAAGAGGAACTGCAAGGTTTCCTGCATTGGCTGCATGAAGTGCCAGAAGGTCTGCCCGAATGATGCTATAAAGGTTAAGGAATATCTTGCTGAGATAGATTATACAAAGTGCGTCAATTGCGGCAAATGTGCCGAGGTGTGTCCCCAGTCCTGCATTCATGACGCCATGCACGAACGTCTGCCGTATGAGCCGCAGGATGAACTTACAGGGTGAACCCAATGCTGCCCGGGCTGATTAAGGTCAGCAGTTGATACCGCTATGCGGGATGGGCTTGATATCACGAGGCTGTCAGCCGGTTTAAGGCTGTCGGCCTCTTGCTGTTTTGGCCGTGCTTGGCCCGTCAGGCAAGGCTTTGTGGAATCCCCGTTCCGGCCAGGTTTTGGTATAATGGGAATGCTATCAGACAATCGCCCCGGAATTCCCGTATATAATAAGGTTAGGGGAAAAGCTATGCAGGATTATGAGATTGTCAGGCTCTGCCTCCAGGGCAGGACAGAATTCTTTGAGAGATTGGTCGACCGGTACCAGAAGCTTGTTTATTCGTTGGCCATGACCAGACTGAAGGACCCGTATCTTGCCGAGGATGCTGCCCAGGAAGCCTTCGTGAAAGCTTACAGGCATCTTGCTTCTTATAATCCGGAATATAAGTTCTCAACCTGGATTGCCCGTATAACAGCAAATACCTGCACTGATCTCTTGAGAAAAAGAAAGGGTTTTTACCCTGTTGACAGTGCCCCCGAAGCGACCGATCCTGAAGGCACGCCCGAGCAGCATGTGATAACCAGGGAGACCAAAAAAAGGCTTGAAACCCTCATAGACGGCCTTAGCCCCAAGTATAAACAGCCGCTGATGCTTTACCATATATCAGGAATGAAATATGACGAGATAGCGGAATATTTGAAAGTCCCTATGAGCATAGTAAAAAACCGGATATACAGGGCAAGAAAAATGCTGAGGGAGGCAATGGAGGATTGATGCCATGAAGAAATGCATAACCCCCAGGGGCTATAACCGGATTCTTGAAGATATGCCGGACCCGCGATTCCTTTCAAGGCTCGAAGCCCACTGCAGGGATTGCGAAAAATGCGCCCGGGAGATGGAATCATGGAAGGAATTAAAGGATATGCTCGGCAGCGCATCTGGTATAGCCATGCCTGACGGTTTTAAGAAAAAGGTTATGTCCCGTATTGACGGCGAAAGGATCCTTCCCGCTCAGCCAGCCGGCGGCTCAAGGCGTTTTCTGGCGGCTGCCATGGTCTTTATGGCTGCACTTTACAGTATCTTCCGCCCGTACCTGCGGCCCCTGCTCTCCGGTATGGTTTCCCGCCTTTTTCAATCGCTGTCGGTCTTGTTTTATAACTTCTTAAGCTCCATAGGGATTGATCCCGGCGTGTTTATCAGGTTACTTGGCAATACCATGGCCAACCTCCCCAGGATATTTCCTTTCTTCATGGCTGGCACGGCACTGACAACAGTAGTCTTTCTCCTTTTGATACTGAGAGGAAGAGCGGCACGCCAGTCGGGCTGAAGGCCATATATGGACTTTTATTTTTTGGTGTCCTATTATATAATAAGTATTGCAGTTTACTTGGAAACAGGCGGGAGGAAGTATATACCATGGTAGAAAGAGAAGTCACTATATCGAGCAAAACCGGTCTCGAGTCCAAGATGGCAGCCAAGTTGATACAAAAAGCATCTGAATACGAGTCAAACATATGGATCCAGAAAAATGAACGAAAGGCCAACGCAAAAAGCCTGCTGGGACTTCTTTCCCTGGGAATCAGTCCCGGAGACAGAATAACCATCATAACCGATGGCCGGGACGAGGAAAAGGCCCTCAATGATTTGGAGGCATTCGCGAAAAATGGAATGACCGAATAGAAAATAACAAAACCGTCGGCTTACGGCCGGCGGTTTTGTTAAACAGGAACACAGATCAGGAAATGAGGCGGCGAATGAAACCAACTATTAAGGAAACACTGAGAAACCTTCCCGATTCACCGGGAGTCTATATCATGCGGGATAATGACAATAAGGTCATCTATGTGGGGAAAGCCAAGGCCCTGAAGAACAGGGTAAGGTTCTATTTCCGGAACAGTCAGGACATGGACGCGAAAACCGCGGCATTGGTGTCCAATGTTAAGTTTCTGGAGTATATAGTAACCCATACCGAGGAAGAGGCCTTTATCCTTGAAAACACGCTGATCAAGAAATACAGGCCGAAATACAATATCATGCTCAAGGACGACAAATCCTATCCGCTTATCCGCATCAGCGTCCAGGAGGATTATCCCCGTATAGATGTTGTCAGGAAGATCCAGAAGGACGGTGCCAGGTACTTTGGAACCTATGTGAGCGCGGGTGCTGTCAGGGAGAGCCTGGATCTTTTAAGGAGGCTCTTTCCCATCAGGACCTGCAAAAGGAACATATCCCCCGGGAAAAAGCAGAGGCCATGCCTTTACTTCCATATCGGGTTGTGTTCCGCTCCCTGCAGCGGCAACATCTCAAAGCAGGATTATGATGTTTTGGTGCAGAATATCTGCGCCTTTCTGGAGGGCAGGCAGGATGAAGTTGTCAGAAAGCTTGAGGAAGAGATGCGCCGTTATGCCGACGAGCTGAAGTTCGAAAAGGCCGCGGCCATACGCGACCGCCTGAAAAGCGTGAACGAGATTCTGAAAAAACAGGTGGTCTATTCCACCAAAGCCGAGGAGAGGGATGTCATCGGGCTGTTCTTTGATGATTGGAACTGCGCGGCCAGCGTATTATCCATCAGATCGGGCCGGCTTATTGGCAAGCGTTCCTTTGTACTGGAGGGGATGGGAGCATCCACGAGGGGATCGGTAATGGATTCGTTCGTCCTGCAGTATTATGATGCCAACCCGGAGATACCAAGAGAAATTGCCCTGCAGTACCAACCCGAATCCGCCGAACTCCTGGCGGAGATCCTGTCAAAAAAGCGCGGCGGGAAAGTGACCATACTGGTGCCCAAAAGGGGTGTTAAGGCTGAGTTGGTGAATATGGCCGAGCAGAATGCCAGGGAAGAGCTGGAACTGTATAAGAAGATGGTGCTGGCCGGAAACGCCCGGTCACAGGAGGCACTGGTGAGGCTGAAGACAGCACTTGGGCTCCCAAGAGTCCCATCGGTGATCGAGGCCTATGACGTCTCCAACACAGGAGATACCGAGATTGTGGCTTCCATGGTGGTTTTCAGGGAAGGCCGCGCTGAACGCAGCCTTTACAGGCGTTTTAAGATGAAGGCTATCACCTCGCAGAATGATTATGCCAGTATGCAGGAAACCCTGCTGAGGAGGTTCGGCCGATACCTGGGCGGTTCAGATGACGAAACGTTTGGGACACTTCCCGATCTGCTGCTGGTGGATGGGGGAGCCGCCCATGTGAACGCGGCCAGGGAGGTTCTGGCCGACCTGGAGATTGAGGTGCCTGTGTGGGGGATGGCAAAGGACGACAGGCACCGATCCCACCGGCTGGTGGACGGACAGACCGATATAGATCTTCGCAGTGACCGCGGGATGCTGAGGCTTATCGCTTCCATTCAGAACGAGGCCCACAGGTATGCCATTGAGTATAACAGGTATCTGCGAAGAAAGCGCCATCAGCAATCAGCGCTGGATCAAATCCCGGGGATCGGGGAGGTCAAAAAGAAAGCCCTGTTGCGGGCTTTTGGTTCAGTGAAGAGGATCAGGGAGGCGAGCATTGAGGATATAAGCGCGGTTAAGGGGATTGGCCCTAAGCTTGCCGCTGTCATAAAGGAAAGGCTCCGATAAGAAGGAACAGGTTATTATTCGAGGCATGTCGCAGTATGATAGGGTAGAATCTTTTTCTGCGAGCCGGACCAATGATTCTTGGCATGATTCTGCCCCGGGAAAACAACCCGGGGGGAGAAACCGGAAAAGTGACGCGCCGTATACTGCCTGCCATGTCAATTACACCCCTGTACATCGGCATTAAAAGGATTCAGCTGCACCCCGGTATCAGCCTTGTTGTCTGCAGCATTCCATACCCCTGCGGCTGCGCCGGGGGGCATGAAAGGCCAGGCAGAAGGCTGAAACGAAGGCTGGACAGGATACTGGCCGAGGAGGGAGTCCTCTCGGTCATTGAGCATCCGGCTGTTAAAAACCTGTATGGTTCCCATAAGGCCAGATATGAATCCTGCCTGATTGATATTGCCGTTTCGCGCTTTACTGAGCTTTTAGGCATGGCGTATCGGGGAACGGGCCTGGGCCGCATTGAAGTAACCATCACAGGCAGCCAGCGCTGCCTGGAATATGCCATCACGCGATTGGTACCCTTGGTTAAAACCATCAATGTGCTTATCCCGGATGGGTTCCAGGAACCCGGCAAGGCTGAGGAGGCCTTCGACGAGACCGGGATTCCTGTCCACATCACCACCGATCCGGAGGTTTTGAGAAGGACCCCTTTGTGGATACGGTTTCCCAACGATCCGGAAAGCTTTGACAGCCTGCCCGCTGTCTATCATGGCAGAATTGTTGATTTGGGGGCCCTCAAGGTTATTGACACCAGGGCAAAAAGGATTTACGATATATGCCTGGAGCTTCCTGAAGACTTGCTGGGTGAAGCGGGGCCATTGCCCGACCAGTTGAGATACAGAAGGCTTCCCGGCTTCATCGCGGCAAACTGTGCCAATGCCTGGGGTGAAAGCGCCGCCGAAGCTTCCATCAGGCTGAATATGCGGCTGTATCTTAAGCCTTGACACTGGTTGCGGCGTACTCTATAATGAAACGTAATGCCAAAAGGGTATATAAGAAAGTGGGGCCATGCAATACCAAAAAGGGGAGAAAAAGATGGATCGTAAAGAAGTCCTTCTTACCTATGAAGGTCTGAAAAAACTTGAGGAGGAACTCGAATATCTTAAGGGGGAAAAGCGCAAGGAGATTGCTGAGAGAATTAAAGCGGCACTGAGCTTTGGAGATATAAACGAGAACTCGGAGTACGATGAAGCGAAGAATGAACAGGCGATGAACGAGGCACGCATAGTTGAACTGGAAACACTGCTGAAGCAGGCAACCGTCATCGACGAGGATGAGGTGGACACCCAGACCGTCAACCTCGGTACCCGCGTTAGAATTATGGAGGCCAAATCGAAGCAGGAGTTTGTGTATCACATCGTGGGTTCGGCCGAAGCCGATCCCATCTCATTCAAGATATCCAACGAATCTCCTGTGGGCAGGGCGCTTTTGGGGCACAAGGCGGGAGATACCGTTGAGGTGGATGTGCCTGGAGGAAAGCTAAAATACAAGATTATTGACATCCATAAGTAAGAAAGCCTAAAGCCTATTGTTTGTCATGTTGTAATCATGTATAATATTACTTTGATACGAAGCACAGTTTACATAATAAATGTAAGCTGTTTTCTTTTATGGCCTTCTTTGAGTCTCCGATTACCGAATCCGCGGGATAAGAAGACGAGGCTGCGCAGCTAAGGCTATCGCTGCTGAATATGCACATCCAGGAGGAACCATATGTCTGATATTATTGAAAACGCTGCTGAGATGCAGGATATCAACGAAATAATGAGAGTCAGGAGAGAGAAGCTCATTGAGCTTCAGGCGTCAGGCGCGGACCCTTTCCGAATAGTCAGATACGATGTTACCCACAGGACAACCGACATAGTTTCCCGGTTCGAAGCCCATGAAGGGAAAAGGGTTTCGGTCGCCGGCCGCCTTATGAGCAAGAGGGATATGGGTAAGTCATCTTTCTGCGATATTCAGGACAGGGATGGCAGGATACAGTTATATGCGCGTATCAATGAACTGGGGGAAGAAAAATATGCCAGCTTCAAGAAGCTGGATATCGGGGATCTTTTAGGTGTAACAGGAACGGTTTTTAAGACGCGCATGGGCGAGGTTTCCATCAAGCTGGATGACTATGTGCTGCTGGCTAAATCCTTAAGGCCACTGCCCGAGAAGTTCCATGGTCTCAGGGATACTGATACAAGGTACAGGCAGCGATGCCTGGACCTCATCGTGAACCCTGAAGTAAAGAAGACCTTCATAACACGGAGCAGGATAATTTCGGCTATAAGAAGGTATATGGACGACCATGGTTTTCTTGAAGTGGAAACCCCTATCCTGAACACCATTGCGGGAGGTGCCGCCGCGCGGCCGTTCATCACCCATCACAACACCCTGGATATCGACTTGTACTTGCGGATAGCGCCGGAACTGTTTCTCAAGAGGCTTATCGTAGGAGGTCTTGAAAGGGTTTATGAGCTGGGGCGCATGTTCAGAAACGAGGGAATGGGTGTCAAGCACAATCCCGAATTCACCATGATGGAAGTCTATCAGGCATATACCGATTATCATGGTATGATGGAATTGGCGGAGGATCTGATCTCCACCGTGGCCCGTGAAGTTACAGGCACCATGAAGGTGGTTTACCAGGGACAGGAGATAGACCTGACCCCGCCATGGAAGAGGATAACCATGCAGGAAGCGGTGCTGATGTACGCGGGTGTGGATTTCAGCAAGATTGCCGACGACGGGGAAGTGCGCGCCGTCGCCAGGGAGAAGGGGATCCAGCTGGAGGGCAGCCCGACCAGGGGAGAGGTAATGAGCCTTCTGTTCGAAGAGTTCGCGGAGCCTAATCTGATCCAGCCCACCTTTGTCATAGACTATCCGGTGGAAATATCTTCGCTGGCCAAAAGAAAACCCGATAACCCAGCACTGACCGAAAGGTTTGAAATATTCATCACAGGAAGGGAGTTCGGAAATGCCTACTCAGAGCTGAATGATCCGCTGGATCAGAGAGAGCGGTTTATGGAACAGCTCAGGAAGAGGGAAGCAGGGGATGAGGAAGCCGTAATGATGGACGAAGACTTCCTCACTGCCCTGGAACACGGCCTCCCGCCCACAGCCGGCCTTGGAATAGGGATTGACAGGCTGGTCATGCTCCTGACCGACTCCTACTCCATAAGGGATGTGCTGCTTTTCCCGACTATGAAACCGAAGGAATGATGATTTTCATATGGACAGGAAGAGGGCATTGGAAATCCTGGGTCTGCGTGAAGACGCGACTGAAGAGATTATTGTAAAAAGATACAATGTACTGTTCAAGAAATTCAGGTATACTGATACCAGTGACCTGGGATACACCCGTGAAGAGCTTGATGAAGCCTACAGGCTGCTGATGGGATTTGAGTACCGGGATCCGGTAGAAGAGAGGAGAAAAAAGGCCCGGCAGCAAAAGCCCAATCCGGTTCTCAAGGCTCTTGGCATCGACCATGACAAGCTGTCTAATTTTATATATTATTATAAATGGACGATTATAATCGGTGCCCTTGTCCTGGCGTTTGTAATCTGGATAGCCTCAAGCTTAGCCAACCGTGTTGATCCGGATTTCAAACTGGTCATCGCCGGTGAAATTTATGTTGAGGATATAGAGGCTTTTGAAAGTGCCCTCAGTACCGTGATCAGCACTGAAGAGCCCCAGGCCCAGCACGTTCTCATCAGTGACAGGATGGATCCCACGGCCCTGCCAGCTTACGAGCAGAAACTTTCGCTGGAAATCATGGTCGGGGAAAATGACGTCTTTATCCTTGACATGGCCCTGTACAACAGGCTGGCGTCTATCGGCGTCTTTGTGCCTTTGGATGACAGGCTGGATGAACTGGGAGGCGCGCCCTATGACGAAAGCCTGGTTGTCGCGGTTCAGAGAGAGGATGAAGTGAGTTATCCGCCCAGGCTGTATGGTGTGGATGTGACCGGAAGCCGTATACTGGCGGAGCAGGGCATTATCGGAGACAGAATGATCGCTGTGATGCCGGTAAACCAAAAACATTCCGAAAAAGCTGTTGAATATATAAAAACACTGGTGGAATCTGTCCACTAGTACTTTATGAGGAGGGGGACTTATGTTTGAATTGGTTGTGGGCAGCAGTGAGGACAGCGGAAAGGTAATACTGCTTCGCGGTGAAATTGACATCTATTCAGCTCCGGACTTCAAGGATAGCCTGTTTCAGGCAATGGGGGATTGCAGTGAGGATATTGTTCTGGATTGCTCCGAGTTAAGCTACATAGACAGTATGGGGCTTGGTATTATGGTAGCCGCCTTGAAGCGCGCAAGGCAGAATGACCGCAATATAAGGATCAGGAATCCCAAACCCAATGTAAAAAAACTGTTCAGGATCACGGGGCTTGATAAAGTTTTCATTGTGGAGGAATTGAAATGAAACCATCGGATACGGTATCAGTCCTTATCCCTCCAAAGGCCGAGTACGTCAGTATTGTCCGGCTGACCGCCTCCGGCGTAGCCAGCAGGATGGGATTCGATATAGACGATATAGAAGATATCAAGGTATCCATCTCGGAAGCCATCAACAGGATGATAGACAAAGGTACCTCTCCGGATGGTATCAAAATTGATTTCCATCTGTACAGCGATGTTATCAGGATTGACTTCAGGCTTTCAGGCAGTTCACCCAAGGATATTTTTGAAAGCGAAAGAGATGGCTTTGCTTTTGAAATTATCCGTGCCTTAATGGATGAGGTGATACTGAACCCGGATGACCATGTGCTGTTATCCATGACAAAAAGGCTTGAAAGGGCTGTCTGAGATGAGCAAAAAACAGGAATCCTCTGAAAACATCGAGCGTACAGAAAAAGAGCTGTTTGAGGCCTACCGCGAAAACCGTGATTTGGCCACCCGAAATGAGATTATCTCCCGATACATGTATCTTGCCGATATCATCACCAAGAAATTCGCCAACAGGGGTGTTGATAGTGATGATATCTATCAGGTTGCCTGCGTGGCGCTGATCAATGCTGTTGAACGTTTCGATCCCGACGCCGAAGTGAAGTTTGTCAGCTTTGCCACGCCCACCATCATTGGTGAAATCAAGCGGTATTTCCGGGATAAGGCCTCGGTCATACGCATACCCCGGCGCATATATGAGGTCTACCAGAAAGTGAACCAGGCCCGCGAATACCTGATGCAGAGGCTTAAACGGGCGCCCAGGATAGATGAGATCGCCGACTATCTTAAAATGAAGGAAGAAACTATCCTTGAGATCATTGAGTCCTGGAATGTCTATAATATCCAGTCCTTTGACCAGACAGTTTTTGAAGAGGACGACCTGGAACTGCATGAGACTGTGGGGCAGGACGATGAAACCTTTGAAAGGATCAATAACCGCGATTTTCTTGAAAAGGCCATGGAGAATTTCAACCAGGCTGAGAAACTTTTTATAAAGCTTCGGTTCTTTGAGAATAAAACACAAAAGGATATCGCGAAACACTTCAATGTATCCCAGATGTACATATCGCGCCTGGAGAAAAGAACTCTCGAAAAATTCCGCTATATTTTAAAGAAGTGAAAAGTGGGTAAATATATTAGAGAGTTTTCAGATTCAGAGTGTAATCCTGTTTGCTCCCCGAGCGGAGGAATATTTAGGTATGAGTGTCAAGCAAAAAGAAGGTATAAAAATATATAGCGAAATGATAAGCAGCGATGCCTTTGAGGTATGCCGGCAGGTTAAGGTTATACTGGGCAGGCTTGAGAGGGTTCCAGGCATCGATGCGGATCAGCAGTTTGATATAAGGGTGATTCTGAGCGAACTTCTTCAGAACGCCATCAGGCACGGAAACGCCAATGACAGCAATAAAAAGGTGCTCATTGATGTCTGGTATCATGATGACAGCCGTATTCTATCCATATGTGTGACCGACCAGGGACAGGGCTTTGATGTAAAGCGCATCATAGAATGCAGGGAAAAATCCGGTTGCGATGCCTTGGCCATGGATGAGTCAGGCAGAGGATTATACATCGTTCAGAGCCTTTGCGATGACATACAGTTCAACCCCGTGGGCAATGCCATAACGGTCAGAATGTGGTTGGATTCTCACTGAAATAACTTTCTGAAGCGAAGGGACGGTTCTTTGGCCTCCAGGGAGCTGGAGGACCGTTCCTTGTTTCTTTCCAGCCTTTTATATTTCGGACGAAGGTAAGGGAAGGACAAACCCGGATCTGTTCATGCCCCGGGTTTTGTGGTACAATGAAGGCGAGGAGTTGGTATAAAAGATGATGAAATGCTCTATTTGCAGAGAAAATGTCGCTGTGGTATTTATCACGCGAGTTATAGATGGAAAAGCCGAACCCATGGGTTTATGTATATCCTGTGCGCAGAAACAGGGTTTTGCCCCGCTGCAGCAGATGATAAGCCAAACCGGAATGACCCAGGAGGATCTCGAGAACCTTAATGAGCAAATGACCGCTTTTTTAGGTGATATGAATATAGATGAGTTCATACAATCCCTTCCGGCCAGCGCGGACGACAGGCAGGATTCCGACGATGAAAACAAGAATTCCATGCTCCGTTTCATGAACACTGTATTTCCCGGGTTTGGTCCCGGGAACCCCAAGGATTCGGGCAAGCCGGGGAAACGCGACCCGGTTTCTGAAAAAACCGCCAGGCCTCCGCAGCAGAAACCTGTGAAAAACCCGAGGAAGAACCTGAATACCTTCGGCACCAATCTCAATGAAAGGGCGAGGTCGGGTACCATCGACAGGATTGTCGGCCGGGAAAAGGAGATTGAAAGGACTATCCAGATCCTGAACCGCAGAACCAAGAATAACCCGGTCATTCTCGGCGAGCCCGGCGTGGGCAAGACAGCCATAGCCGAGGGGCTTGCCCTGCGGATCGTTGAAAACAGGGTGCCCAGAAAGCTTGCCGATAAGGAGATCTATCTGTTGGATCTTGCGGGCATAGTTGCCGGAACCCAGTTCAGAGGCCAGTTCGAAGCAAGGATGAAGGCCATCCTTGATGAGGCCAGGGAACAGCAGAATGTGATACTCGTAATAGATGAGATCCATAATATCGTTGGGGCGGGAGAGGCCGAAGGGGGCGCCATGAATGCCGCCAACATCCTGAAACCCGCCCTGGCCCGCGGCGATATACAGATTATCGGCGCCACAACGCTGGAGGACTACAGGAAGCACATAGAGAAAGACAGCGCGCTGGAAAGAAGGTTTCAGCCCATTATTGTGGAAGAGCCCTCCACGGAGGAGTCCATCGAGATCCTAAAAGGGGTGAGGGAGTACTATGAAGACTTCCATCAGGTAAGATATCCCGATGAGGTGATTGAATTCGCGGTCAGGATGTCTGCACGCTATATACATGACAGGTTCCTGCCCGATAAAGCCATTGATGTTATAGACGAGGCCGGTTCTCGGGTCAACCTTAAGAATGAAGGGGCCCTTGAACTGGATAATCTGCGGGCCCAGCTTAAGTCCATCCAGGAGAAAAAGGAACAGGCGGCTCTCCATGATGACTACCAGCTCGCGGCTAGCTACAAGGTGGAGGAATGCCGGCTTATCGAACGCATCAAAGAGGCCGAGCGCGAGGCAGGCACTTTGGATGTGACCATGGATGATATCGCCCATGTCATCGAGTCATGGACGGGTATCCCTGTGCAGCGCATAACCGAGGGTGAGGCGCAAAAGCTGCTGAAACTTGAGGAACGCCTGCATCAGCGTGTGGTAGGACAGGATGAGGCGGTATCCAGCCTTGCCCGCGCCATCAGGAGAACCCGGTCGGATTTCAGGAGCAAGAAGAAGCCAACCAGCTTTATCTTCGTCGGGCCGACCGGAGTGGGAAAGACCGAGTTGGCCAAGACCCTTGCAAACGAGCTCTTTGGAAGCGACGACGCCATGATCAGGCTGGATATGTCGGAGTATATGGAGAAGCACACGGTTTCCAAACTGATCGGCGCGCCTCCCGGGTATGTGGGGTACGACCAGGGCGGCCAGCTGACCGAAAAGGTCCGCAGGAAGCCCTACTCGGTGCTGCTTCTGGATGAGATTGAAAAAGCCCATCCCGACGTATTCAACATACTCCTCCAGATCATGGAGGACGGTCGCCTGACCGATAGCATGGGCAGGACCGTGAACTTTGAGAATACCCTGCTGATAATGACCTCCAACGCAGGCACCGGTTTTAAGGCCGGGAGCATCGGCTTTAACCAGGAGGGATATGACGTCCTCAAAGAAAGGGTTGATAAGGCGGTCAAGGAAACCTTCAGACCCGAGTTCTTGAACCGCGTGGATGAAATAGTGGTGTTTGAAAGGTTAACCAGGGACCAGCTCAGGCAGATCGCGGATATCATGCTCAGGGAAGTGGAGAAGGATGTACGCGATAAGGGCATGCACATAACCTTCAGCGACGAGGTGAAGGAGTTCCTGATCGATAAAGGCTTTGATCCCAAGTATGGAGCCCGTCCGTTAAGGAAAACCATCCAGCGCCATATTGAGGACGAAATGGCCGAAATGTTCCTGGCGGGCAGGATCGGGGAAGGCAGCGGAATTGAGGTCTCAATGGACGGCAACAAAGTCAGGTTCTCAGTTTCCAGCCTGCCGGAAAAGGCATAGATCGGCCCGCGCAACGACGGTTCATTGCTTACAATTCATCAAGACCGAATAAAAACCCCGCGCTTATGAAATCATAAAACCAGATTTCAGAGCGCGGGGTGTTTTTTATGGAAAGAACAGCGAGAAAGCCCAGGATAAACGTATTGTTCATAGTACTTGTCCTTCTTCTGGCTGCCGCCCTGGCGGTCGGCATCTGGTTCCTCATAGGGTCAGGAAGAGGCAGGGAGCCAAACAGGGGTACCTATGTCCTAGTCGGGCATAACGAGGTGAAGGGCGCATGAGCAAAAAGATCACACCACACGAATACCGGCATCTGGTGGAAAAAACCATGCCTTCATCCAGGGTGCTGCGCAATGTCCTGGCTGCCTTTGTCACAGGCGGACTGATATGCGCCGTGGCCCAGGTCTTCTTCATGGGCCTGAAAAGTATGGGTGTTGATGAGGAAACCGCTTTTATGCTGACCACCGTGATCATGATATTCCTGGGCGCTGTGCTGACAGGCCTGAACATCTACGACAAGATAGGTAAGTTCGGAGGCGCTGGAGCGTCCATACCGGTGACCGGCTTTTCCAATTCCATAGTGTCCCCGGCCATGGAGTACAAAAGAGAGGGGTATGTGATGGGCGTGGGGGCAAAAATGTTCCTGATCGCCGGGCCGGTCCTGGTCTATGGTATCTTCGCCTCGGTAGTGGCAGGGTTGATCTACTATGTATGGACCCAGGTAATGTAAGGGGCACCGTGCTGTCGTTTATAGACCCGGGCCATGTTCTGTCGTTTGTTGATCCGGACAAGGTGTTGGCCCCATAAAAACTCTGAAAAGGACTGATGCGGCTCCATGAGCACGAGAACAGGAAAACAGACAATTGTACTTGGGAGTCCTCCCGTTGTTATCGGTGGTGCGGCCATCGTAGGGAAAAAGGAAGGGGATGGACCGCTGGCCAGGTTTTTTGACCAGATCATCGATGATGAATACTTCGGTGAGAAAAGCTTTGAGAAGGCAGAGAGCAGGCTCCTTCGGGACACCCTGGTAAAAACCCTTGAGAAATGCGGGAAATCAGCCAGCAATGTCCATTTCATAATTTCAGGCGACCTTCAGAACCAGTGCACGGCGGCAAGCTATGCCTTCCGCGATGTCCAGGTCCCCTTTTTGGGGATCTACGGCGCATGTTCCACCATGGCTGAATCCCTTGCCATAGGCGCGGTCCTCATCGATGCCGGCGCCGCCGAGATGACTGCATGCATTACATCCAGCCACTTTTGCTCAGCCGAAAAGCAGTTCCGTTATCCGCTGGAGTTCGGTTCCCAAAGGACCCCCACCGCCCAGTGGACTGTTACAGGGGCAGGCTGCATCCTCCTGGAAAAGCAGGGGAACGGTCCCGGGATAACCCACCTGACATGCGGAACCGTTATTGACATGGGAATAAAGGATGCCAACAACATGGGAGGCGCAATGGCGCCGGCGGCCTGTGACACCATCCTCAGGCACCTGGAGGACACAGGAAGAAGCCTGGATTACTATGATCTCGTCCTCACCGGTGACCTGGGCAGCTTCGGACGCTCCATGCTGGTAAAGCTTCTGAGGGACAACGGGGTTGATCCCGGCGACAGGTATAATGACTGCGGCTGCATGATTTTCGACCTGGAAAGGCAGGATGTGGTATGCGGCGGCAGCGGATGCGGTTGCAGCGCTGCGGTGCTGTCAACCTATGTCCTGGAACTCATGAACCAAAGGAAGCTCAACAAGGTCCTGTTTGTTGCCACAGGAGCCCTCCTGAGCCCTACATGGATCCAGCAGGGGGACAGCATACCAAGCATAGCCCATGCGGTCAGCCTGGAAAATACCCCATGACAGCCGACCGTTACTTGTGTATATTATAAGGAGGCCATAAATGACCGATATAGTTAAAGCATTCATAACCGGCGGGATAATATGCGTTATAGCGCAGCTTTTAACCGATTATACCGGCATAACGCCTGCCAGGATAATGGTGCTGTTTGTTGTGACAGGGGTTGTCCTAGGGATCCTGGGGATCTACCCGGCAATCGTGGAATTTGGCGGCGCCGGGGCGACCATCCCCCTTACGGGTTTTGGCAACACCCTGGCAAAAGGCGTTATAAAAGCGGTGAATGAAACCGGGCTTGCAGGCGTTCTGACGGGTGGTGTCAAGGCCGCGTCTGCGGGGATAAGCTCAGCCATAACCTTTGGTTACATTATGGCCATCGTATCCAAGCCAAAACTTAAGTGATCAGACTGAACAGGGGGACTTTAAATGAACGAGAGACAAAAGAGGTCAAACAGAAAAAACAGGCAGGACGTGAGATACAGGCGGGCAGCGATTCTTCTGGCCGTTCTGACATTGGTTGTCGGTGTTGCCCTTGCCTTTTTCTATATCCAGGGAAAAAACAAGCCGGGAGCAGAGCAGACCCCTTCTCCCAGCCCGACCCAACCGGCCCAGACTGAAACAGGTACACCCGCTCCCGAACCTACCCAGACGGGAACACCTGAACCCACACCCACACCTGAGCCGACCCCTGAGTCCACACCGGACCCAAATCAGGATATGAGGAGCACCCGGAAGAGCGATATCAAGGTCAAGGCTCTATACCTCAACCCCAAAAGCGTCAGGAGCGACCTGGACCATTATATAGACCTGGCCAACAGGACCGAGATCAACGCCTTTGTCATAGACATTAAGAGGGATGAGGGGATCATATCCTACGATTCGGACATACCCCTTGTGAACGCCGCCAATGGGGATACCCCCGACTTTGATATCCGGGAGGTCACAAAAAAGCTCCACGACAATGGTATCATAGCCATCGCCAGGCTGGTTACCTTCAAGGACACAACCATCACAAAATACAAGCCGGAACTTGCCATAAAGACAGTAGACGGCGGAATACTGGAGACCCCCGAATCCGGCGGCTTCAGATCGCACTGGCTTGATCCCACCAACAGGGAAACCTGGGACTATATCCTCAGCATCGTCCAGGAAGCGGTTGAATTCGGTTTTGACGAGATCCAGTTCGATTATATCCGCTTCCCCGAAACCACCCTGTATAAAAACTATGTGATCGACCTGGAAGAAGGCAGGGGGCGACATGAGGTCATAGAGGAATTCATCCGTTATATACGCCACAATCTTCCTTATGATACCGTTATCAGCGCCGACATCTTCGGCATGCCCCTTATAAGTTCCAGAGATTACGGCGAGATAGGCCAGACCCTGGAGTCCATCGGCTGGAGCCTGGACTATATCTGCCCCATGGTATACCCATCCCATTACGCCAACAGCTCGAAAGGCACCATGGGAAACGGTGTCGGGCAAACCATCAACGGCATCAGGTTCACCCATCCCGATCTGAAACCCTACGAGGTGGTCTACAACACCCTGATCGTCGGGAAGAACCGGATCACCAGTGTTGAGGGCTACAACCTTAAGGTGCGTCCCTATATCCAGGGCTTCACGGCCTCGTACCTGCCGTCGGGGTATTACATGAAGTATGGGGTGGAGGAATACCGCGCCCAGATCCAGGCGGTGTATGACGCGGGCTACGATGAGTGGATATTCTGGAACTCCCGCAATGAATACGTGGAAGAGGCCTTTCTGCCCGAGTAACGAATAAGCAATGTTTGTTCACGGGTCATCCATGCTGTATAATCTTCATAGGATTTTCCATGGGGGGATATCCCCCGAAACATTTTTTTGGAGGATTATGACTCATGACCATATTTGAGGCTGTCGTGCTGGGCATCATCCAGGGACTTACCGAATTCCTTCCGGTGAGCAGTTCGGGCCATCTTGTCCTGTTCCAGAAGCTGTTCGGAATAGGCGGCGAAATGGCCCTTACCTTCGATGTGGCCCTGCATGTGGGGACATTGCTGGCCGTTTTTGCGGTCTATTGGATAAAGGTCTGGGATATGATAAAGCATCCCTTGTCCAGGCTGCCCCTATACCTCGTCCTGGGGACCGTCCCCACTGCCATAATCGGGTTCCTGTTCAAGGATGCCATTGAAGGTTATTATGCCAGCGGATCCCTTTTGGGACCCGGATTTATTTTCACAGGCCTGGTGCTCCTGGGCGCTGAAAGGATCGGGAATGGCAGAAAGGATATAAAGGAAATGAAGCCCACCGACGCGCTGCTCATTGGAACGGGCCAGGGCCTGGCGCTGCTGCCCGGCATTTCTCGCTCGGGCACGACGATTTCCTCGGGCCTTGCCCTTGGGCTAGAAAGAGGATTTGCGGCGGATTATGCATTCTTGCTGAGCATCCCGGCAATACTGGGAGGAGCCTTCCTGGATGTGCTAGATGTGCTGAAGGGCGAAACCGTCGCCATAGAAAGCATCGGGATAATCCAGCTTGTTGCGGGGGTAGCGGCTGCCGCGGCCACGGGCTTTCTGGCAATCAAGGTAATGCTGTCGGCGGTCAGGAAGATGAAGCTCAGGTATTTTGCCTGGTATGTTCTGGTCTTGGGGATACTGGTTATCACAGCCCGGATCTTCTTCAGAGAGCAGTTTCCGTGGCTGGGTTAGGGTGGTGGCGGCATGAAGGATATACTGATTTTAGGAATAGAGACAAGCTGCGATGAAACGGCGGCTTCGGTGGTGGCAAACGGCAGGAAGGTGCTTTCCAATATCATCTCTTCCCAGGTGGATCTCCACGCCGAATACGGGGGGGTGGTTCCCGAGATCGCTTCCCGCAGGCATGTGGAGTTGATCCTGCCCGTTATCGACAATGCTTTGAAAGAAGCTGGAGTGACCCTTGACCAGGTGGACGCCATTGCCGTGACCCACGGCCCCGGGCTGGTGGGAGCTCTCCTGGTGGGCGTCTCCGCCGCAAAGGCAATTGCTTTTTCACTGGGCAAGCCGCTGGTGAGCGTAAACCATATTGAAGGTCATATCGCGGCAAACTACATATCCCATCCCGACCTGGAACCTGGGTATCTATGCCTGGTGGTATCGGGCGGACACAGCCATATTGTGCATGTGGAATCCTACACCGAATTCAGGATCATGGGAAGAACCCGCGATGACGCTGCGGGGGAGGCCTTCGACAAGATCGCCAGGGTATTGGGGCTGGGATATCCCGGCGGACCGGCCATAGAGAAGGCGGCAAAGGCGGGAAACCAGGAAGCCTTCGATTTCCCGAGGGTTAATTTTTCCGATGTCCCTTATGATTTCAGTTTCAGCGGCCTTAAAACAGCGGTGATCAATACGGTGCACCAGCTGAGGATAAAAGGGGAGCCGCTCCCGGTGGAGGATATCAGCGCCTCTTTCCAGAAGGCTGTAACCGATGTCCTTGTGGATCATACCGTATCTGCGGCAAGAGAGATAAAGACCGACACAATCTGCATAGCGGGCGGCGTAGCCGCAAATTCTCTGCTGCGGGAGAGCATGACCGAAAGAGCTTCGGAAATGAATATTCGGGTTCTGTATCCCAGTATGATACTATGCACCGATAATGCCGCCATGATTGCCAGCGCGGGCTACTATTCTTTTAGAAACGGGCGCACTGCAGACTGGCGGTTGAATGCCATCCCGTCCTTGAAGATCGGAGAATCCGGCTGAACGGTGGCCAGATTTCAACAGGTTTCAACCTGTGAATTCTGTGGAAATAGTCATAAAAAAGGCCTGTATTGCCCGTCCTGCCTGTGGATAACCCTGTGGATATTGTGGAAAAGGGCTTGCTGAGCGGGTCTTGGCGTGTATAAATATACGTACATAAAAACGCATAATTAAAGCGCTGTTATTTCAGCGCTTTATACATGTCGTAATACTTGAGTACAAGTTCCACATACTTCTGGGTTTGTTCATATGGCGGGATGCCCCCGTATTTTTTTACAGCGTTGGGGCCGGCGTTATAGGCGGCAAGGGCGAGTTTCCAGTCATCATCAAACTCCTTTAATTGATAGTGTAAATACTGCACCCCACCGCGGATGTTTTCCTCGATATTGTACGGGTCCGAAACTCCCAATCCTTCGGCTGTAAACGGCATTAGCTGCATTAAACCCATGGCTCCCGAAGTGGACAGGGCAAAGGGCTGGAAGCTGGATTCCACCTTCATTACGGCCCGGATGAGCACGGGATCAACACTGAATTGCTCCGAGTATTTCTCGATGGCGGCATCGATCCTGGGCATCAATTCCTGGATTTCAGCCTGTGACAGCCGGGGATATACCGATTCATACGATCCTGACACCAGCGGGTATTTTGTGCCTGAAGTTTTTTGCGGGCTCTCCAGCTGGGCGGCATCGATGAGCGGCGCGGTTTTGGCCGCCTCAGAGCCCAGGGAGCTTTCCAGGAGCGACTGGAAGGAGCTTTGGGAAGACTTTTTAAAGCGGACAGGCAGCCTGCTTTCAATTTCGGCTATCTTTTGTGCCAGAATATCCGATACCTTCATTTCCAATACCCGCAAACCATTTTTTCTTCCGAGCCATTCGACATTCTTCTCTTTATTATATCGGAAAAAAGGCCACGGCTGTCAACTCCCTCGCCACGGGACGGTCCCTGCGGTTTTTGTGACGCGCTTCTTGCATTTTCCTTACCCATGCAGATTTTTACGCCTCGAAAAGGAAGTGTTTATTACGGCGAAACGCATGACCAGGCTTATGCGATAAATCATCGATAATGCTTGCCATGGGAAATCCGGCCGGCTGAATTGAAAATTCGGATTATGAGAATAATTAAAACAAAAGGATAACAGGCGGTGGTTGCATGAAACCGGAAACCGATCAGATAATAAAAAGGACAGGATTTATACAGCGTTTATTGCCGCACGCGGTACGCATCGCGGCTGTTATACTTATGTTCTGTATAGCTTATGGCGGCTTTACCCATAAGAAAATAGCCGATAATATTGTAAGGCTCCATATCATTGCCAACAGCGACAATGAGGCAGACCAGGACCTGAAGTTCAAGGTCAGGGATGCTATTATTGCCCATATGCAAGAGAAGTACCCCGGAGACGCGTCCCGGGATGATGTCGAAAAATACCTTCAAAACAGCCTTGGCGAGATCCGGAGGATCACCGAGGATGTACTGAGGGATAATGGTTCAAGTTCAGAGGCAACGGTACGGTATGGCGAATTCCCGTTCCCCACCAGGGCGTATGGGAATATCACGTTGCCCGCGGGTGTCTACAAGTCTGTGCGGGTTGAGTTGGGAAACGCCAAGGGCCAAAACTGGTGGTGTGTCATGTTCCCACCGCTTTGTATAGCCGATGACAATACCATGCGGATGTCAGAAGAATCCCGGGAGCAGCTAAAGGAAACCCTGGGAGAGGAAGGCTACAGGCTTATAACCGACGTAAGCGACGCCAATAATAAGGAGGTCCAGGTCAAATTCCGAATTGTGGAATGGGTCCAGAATTCCAGGCTTAGACTGGCGGAACTGATTTCAAGGCTGTTTTAGGGATGCCACTGGGGGAATACCACGGGGACGGTCACTACAGTCAACACCACAGGGACCGTCCCTCTGGTTTTACTCAAGTTTTATCTGTCTTGAGATAAACACCCGGATTGGTTACTATATAAAGGAAGAACATATGATGATTCTTTTGGCTCGCTTTCATCATCTGCCTGAAGAATCCGGGATTTGGCCGCTGGGTCCGGGGCGGAGGAGGTACCGCATGGAGATCAAAATGCTTTATGAGGATAACCATTTGCTCGTGGCTGTTAAGCCACCGGGAGTCCCGGTTCAGGCCGACTCAAGCGGCGCCGGTGATTTGCTCAATTACCTCAAGGACTACATAAAGAAGAAATACAATAAGCCCGGAAACGTCTATCTTGGCCTGGTCCACAGGCTCGACAGGAACGCGGGGGGCGTCATGGTCTTTGCCAGGACCTCTAAAGCCGCATCCCGGCTATCGGACCAGGTCAGGCGGCGCCTTGCCGAGAAGACCTACCTGGCCGTTGTTCATGGCTGCCCGGATAACAAGCAGGGACACCTGGTCCATTATCTTATCAAGGACAGGAAAAACAACAGGGTTTCGGTCGTAGACGCGGATACGCCTGGATCCAGAGAGGCCGTGCTGGATTATGAGGTCCTGGAAAGCCGGGAAGGCCTGAGCCTGGTGAAAGTGGAGCTTGAAACGGGAAGATCGCATCAGGTCCGTGTCCAGATGGCGGAATTGGGTACCCCGCTTTATGGGGATGTCAAATACCGCGGCCTGGGGGAGAGGAACAGGAACGACCTGGCGCTCTGGTCGTGGCGTATGGAGGTTGAGCATCCGGTTAAGAAAGAGAAGATGGTTTTCACCGCGCCCCCGCCCGGCTCTCATCCCTGGAGCCTTTTTAATATCCCGTCTTGTTAAACTGTAGCTCTTCGCCGCAATGCAGTAAAAAGAGCCGGCAGAGCCGGCTCATCCGAAAGGGAATCAGGTTAGACATCAGGGCAGAATTCTTATCACGGTGCTATCGTTGACAGTCAGGCTGGATTTTACTATGGAACCCTGCGCCACTGTGCCTTCGGCCGTGTATTCACCGGGCGCGGCAACCCTTGCGTAGTATGTCAGCGGCTTGTAATTGTGAGTCTTATCATACCACTTGCCTACCACAAAGGTTACCTTCTGGCCGTCGATATTCCTGTAGAACCATCCGAAATCCCTTGTAATGCCATAAGACCAGGGATTTGAAATGGGCTTCAGTCCGGAGGGCGCATAATCCGAAATCTCATATATGTTATCGATGGCCGCGTCTTTGATGGTGTAATCTATCTGGACCTTCACGATGTCATTGGGCTTGAAAGTGGTGGTCTCCTCACCTGTGATGGCGTTGAAGTACCTCCTTGTTATTGTCACATTGCTGTCGCTTTCCGCGATCCGGCCCAGCGGCGCCTTATAAATGGACATAATGGAAGCGTTGCCCTGGACCCGGGTTACCTTGAATTCTCCGGCCTTAACCGAAGGAATCCTGATAAGTTCGCACCCTCCATTCTCAAGCTTCACCTGGAAACTTCTGCCGTCGTAGGTAAAATCAAATTCCACCGAGTCACCGGCAGCCGCTTTAAGCCTCTCCGACAGGTAGATCAGCTGCTCAACGCCTGTATATACATTTTTGGAATACCTGCTGGTGACATAAGCGTGCATCTTGTCGGATTCTTCAAGACCCAGCCCGGCGGTGAAGGCGGCCAGCAGTGCGGTCTGTTCCAGGCTGGTGTCGGTATCCCCATTCTTCACCCGTACGCGGATGTAGGGATCCACGATCTCAAGGTGGCCCTTGATACGGGTGTTATATATCTCCATGGCTATGCCTGTTTCGCCCAGCATACGGTAAGCCATGCCCACGAACATGTAATCGG
The DNA here is from genome assembly GCA_012728015.1 of Clostridiaceae bacterium. Lineage (GTDB taxonomy): Bacteria > Bacillota > Clostridia > DSM-8532 > DSM-8532 > Thermoclostridium_A. The sequence continues at coordinate 116,706 of JAAYFY010000037.1, forward strand.
TCAGTGAAAGGTTCTCGGTATTCAGCGCTGTTTCCAGTTCGGCAAGTACAGGTTCACCCAGGGCCACAAGGCCGTAAAGAGCCGGCGCGTTAATGGTTTCATCGGTAAGAAGAGCGTTATAGAAATATAACTTAAGTGAAGTTGTGTCAGTCACTTCGGCAAGCCAGGGTGTCAGAAGGGCCGACATCCTGATATCACTCGTGGAGTAGGGCAGGATACCGTATCCTCCGTCCGGGTTCCTGTAGCTCGGGGCATCGGGATCGAAGGATTCATAAAGGAAATCCTGGTCGTCCAGGAGCTCGTTCAGAAGCTTCCGGGCATGATATGCCGTGAGCTTCTGGTCCAGCCTGTGGCCGTAACCCCAAGCCAGACCGTGGAGCCCGGCGATGAGCCTGCCGCGTCCCTTATCCGTGATGATAATCGTGGTCAGACCGCTGTCGCCGGCATCCACCTTAACGCCCGGCACCAGTTCCTTGCTAGACGATGCTTCCATAATGCGATAGGTGTCGTAAACCCGTATTGTCCTTTTGATACCGTCGGCAAAGCCGCTTTTGCTCCTGGCGTAGATCTCCAGGTCGTAAGTGCCTTCCGGCAGCCTGGGAAGCGGAACATTCACCCGCTGGAAGGCTTTTGCCGAGGCGGTCAGTACATAGTTGTCAAGTTCTTTGCAGCGGATTTCAAAATGTACGTCTTCGCCTTCCTCAAGCTCCTGTCCGTATGCTGTCAGCCCGATATAGGGCTTATCGCCAGAAAGATAGGTAAGGCTCATGGCATCGTTGATGAAGAATGGCATGGACACCCTGGTTGAGGCGATTTCCGATCCCGCGTGCAAATCGTTGGAAATAGCAGCGGCTGTCAACTTGAAAGAGGTAACGCTGTCGGGAAGGGTGAAGGTCAGTTTCCCCTTTCCGTTCTCATCCAGCCGGACAGTTTCAAAACAGGCCGTGTCCCTGAAGTCTGAGCGAAGGGCAACTCCGTCAGAAATACTTCCGTCCATATAGGCTTCAGGAGCGGCCGACGGTGCCGGCACCGGCGCTGCGTCTGCCTTTTGCACCGCCGTATCGGCAGCTTCACCTACCACACCGAAACCCTCCTCTGCTCTGGCAGGGTATATGGGGTTGTTTCTGCGGCTGGTGCTGTACCGGGTGATACCGCTTCCTATCCAGGAGTAAAGCTGCTTTAGGGGATCTATATACTGCTCCGAGAGCTTAAGAAGGGCTTCATCTATAAGGGAGATGTTCACCATGGCCTCAACCGGATTGCCATTGAGATCCGATGCCGTGATGGTAACTGTGCAGGATTCGCCGGGTTTATAGCTCTCCTTGTCGGTTTCAACTTTTATCGTGAGTTTCTTTTCCTCGTAATCATAGGCGACAGTACAACCTGAGCGGATGTAGGCGGTACCGGTAAACATGACCCCGTCCACATAGTAGTTGGGAGATAAGGCAGCGTCAAAAGGTTTGCTGTATACAGGCTGATCCTTTACCTCGGCTCCCAGGATGCCGTTTCTGGCTTCTACAAAGAGGGTCCTGTAACCGGATACAGGCTCCTCACCCTTGTAGAATTCAAGGTTCACCAGTTCCCCTGAAATGTAGCGTTCCTTTTCGGATTTCAGATAATAGTAATTATCGCTGGTTGAAGGGTAATAGGGCGTTGAACGGTCATAGAGGTTTATATTGTACTTTAGCCCTCTGTCCTTTTGGTCCCGGGAAGTTATTTCGGCTATATAATAGCCTTCCAAATCCTTATCCACAGGGAATGCAAAGCTTGCGCGGCCGTCGGCGTCGGTGATCAGCGTACTGTTGGTGACCGCTGTCTTCCTCTCCCGGTATTCGTAACGCTTGCGGACAACTTTATTTATAAAATCATAATCCTCACCGATCTCTATCTTATCCCAGGTAATCCTGTAAACCCTTACTTCGGCGCTGTGCCCGGGAACCACCCGGCCCAGATGCTTATCATTGGACGGGTCTTCATCGTTCAATGTATCGAGTTCCACCTGGTGGGCAATAACCGACACGGTGGCGTTCCCGTCCTTGATTTCACCACTGGCAACCAGTTCGGTATGATTTGCGAATACCCGGAAATTGTGGTACTGATATATTTCCCCGATCTCAGGGAGCGTGGTGGAAACGCTGAAGCTGAAATAGTTGGCCCCCTGCATTCCCGCGTGATACTCAGGGATGTATTCCACTGTCAGAATGCCGTTCTGATCAGTTACACCCTCCCCGGCTTTATGGTTCATGTACCCGTTGATACTGTACCTTATGGGAACATTGGAAACAGGAGTGCCGTCGAAGAAAGTGGCGCTTACTGTGAAACTGATCTTCTCGCCGGCAAACACCGCCTTTTTATCGGAGTTGATGGCCAGTTGATATTGAGGCTTTACATAGTTATCCACCTGTACATACGTGGAAGCCAGGATTTTACTGCCGGACCTGACAACCAGGCTGTATGAGCCGGGATCCAGTATGGGAAGCTGAAGCTCGCCGCTGAAAAAGCCGTCCTTAACATCCAGGGCGAGAGTTGCCATGGGCTTACCCATTACGAAAGGAAGAAAGCTCCGGACGAAGCTGTCGTACATGGGACTGAAATATCCGCCTTCCGAAAGCTCTATTGTGACCTTGTCCGGAGAGGTGTCATCTATCCTGCTTTTTACAAAGCCCCAGAACTGAACCAGGTCGTCAGGCTTGTAGAGGTTGCGGTCGGTCTGAAGATAGTGCCAGTTAAGGCCCTGGCTGTCATACTCATTTTGGTAGAGCACATAGAGATAGCCTGCGTTCAGAAGGGAGACCCTGCCATCGGAGGTGGTGATCTTGTAGAAATCCATCCTGGTCAAATCCTTGCCCGCCGAAGTTCCCTCAAGCCTGGCAAGTCCTTTTCGGTCGGTTCTTGCTGTCCTGCCTGTTTCGGTGTCTTTAATAACGGCCGATACAGAAGGCTCTCCGGTAACCAGGTTATTTACCCAGAACAGGCCTCCTGAACTGTCTTCCATGAAGAATGCCGCTGTATCTGACGATTGGATGAAGGCCTGTGCCGACAGGTCTTCACAAGTCAGCTCTATGATATAGAATCCGTGGGGAAGGCTTTCGGGAAGCATAATGTACCTGGAGTCCCAGGAATCCAGGTTGTAGTATTGGGTGAACTCCATCACCTTCTCCAGGGAGGAAACATCAGTTTTCAGCCTGCTGTAGGAATACCAGGCCCAGGACGGCACCCTATCCCTTTCCCTTATGGCATTAATCAGGGCATCCTCGTTTGGGAAGCGGTAGACAGATGCCTTCACCGGCACGTCCTTCTGTCCCCTCATGCCGGTAAGATAGATATAGAATGGTATGACGGGCTGTTCCCGGGTTGAAAAATCGAACCAGATATCAGAAATCCCAAGACTGCCGGGGGAGGGGTCTGCCGTCAAAGAGCTGTCAGAGCTGGTTTCAAATGAAAATGTATAGTCCTCCTCAAGGGCAAGGGCACCTTTTGCCGCTCTGAGCCCTTTTTTGACCGTAACCGTATAGATGGTCCCCGGTTCCAGCTTTTTGGGGACAAAACAACGGGCGTATCCGTGTTCCTCAAACCTGCCTTCAACTTTGGGGGATATCTCGAAGTATTTCTCGATATCCTCCACGTCGTTATATGTGAAATAGATCTCTATTCCCGTATCGACAGGAACACTGGACGACATGTCCTGCGGAAGGCTGCCGACAACCGCGAACTCCCTCGCTGTCTGGAAGGCAAAGCTCACAGTTGATCGGTCAGGCGTCTTTATATCAATTACATAAAGCCTGCCTTTTTCCAGTTTTTCCGCGGGCTTGATCAGGAACCTTCCATCAGGCAGTTCGGATATTTCGGGTGCCGCGTGTCCCCGTATACAAAGGTTTTCCTTTAAATAATCCAGTGAAACGGGGTTCTGGGATGTGAGGTAAAACTCGGTGTCCAGGGCAATTCCTGAATCGTCGTATTTCGACGCTGTTATCGAAAAGCCACCCTTATAGATATCCGCCCTGGCCTCAACACTTCCCCATGGGTTGGAAACCCATAACACTGAAACGCTTATTGCCAGGATCAGGATCACGGCTGCCAGTTTGTTCCGCATGATTCTCCACCTCCTGTAAAAACTGTTGGGATATACCTCATATATATTAGACGGTAATGCCATCATTTGGTTTGTTTTTTTCATTGGGAGCGGAACAAAGCGGGGCGCGGCAATCTGTTAATCAGCAAAGTTCAAGCCGTCGAATACATCCCGGGCCTGCAGCCCGGTGCCCCCGATGAACATGTAGTCGTATACCTCCAGCCAGCCATTGCGGCCATCGGGTGTCTGGAACAGGCACCATCTCTGGTTGTCACTGCCCACAAAATAGACGCTTTCTCCCTGGTTCAGCACAAAGGAAACATCACTGCTGCCGGGCGATACGGTAAACGGCAGGGATTCAATTTTCAGCTTCAGCGGGCCCGCATCCCTGTACCCGATTTTCTCATAAAACGCGCTGGGTACCTCAACCAGCTTATGCTGCATGTTCAGGCGGTATTCCCTGGTAAAGAACCAGGTCTCAAAAATATCTCCCCGGGTCAGGGAGCGTACGGAGCCATCGCCCCTCACGGCATCGGTGTTCCCGCACAGACCCTGTACCTTGCCCATGAGGACGAGCTTTTCACCGTCATAATAGTAGAATGTGCTCATAAAGCCGCCGCTGTTACCATGTTCCTCAATAACTATTTCATAATAGGAATCCAACAGGTCTATATCTACCAGCTTGTACTGGGACTGTACTCCAAATCCATGGCCATCAGCCTTGCTTTGGTTCACGGTCAGGGTGTATCTGCTGCCATCGGTGGTAAAACTTATCCTGTCCTGGATACCGTCACCATTGATATCAAGATTGCCCGCTTCTTCAGGAGGAGATACTGCTGTTCCGCTGCCGGGAAGGTATATATCCTGTTCCCTGACCCAGCCGGACATGCCGCTTAAAAGCGCGACATGAAGGAACCCGTTCTCAGCTTCCCCCGTCAGGTTTACGAAGGCGTCGGTTCCGGTTCTGGCCATATAGTCGGTGAAATCCGATACGTGGCTGGAATTCGGATCCGGTTCGCTGTAAACGGTACTCCTGCTCTTTAAATAAGCCTGGTTGAAATAGACTCGGTCAAAGTCGGTTGTATAGCTGTTATTACTGATCCAGCCCGTAATTCCGAAGTTGCTGTCAGTGGTGTCGGGAATGACATAACTCTTGTCTTCTCCCTTAATAATGACGCGGATCAGGTTCCCCTTGTCCAGGGATATCTTGGACAGCCTGACCTTGTCGGCGGTTATAATACCTGCGGGCAGGCTGTAACGGTCATAAAAATGTATGTTCTCGGCGCGTATCCAGAAGGAATTGCGCGTATCGTAATAGCTGACCATGCCCGATACTTTCTGGGCCAGGCACCAGCCGTTAACCACCCTGGTATTATAGATTATGATCTCATTCTCCTTAATCTCACCTATATCGGTATAGTTGTCCCCGGGGCCGTTCTTTACCTTGCAGGCGGTTTTCACATAGGACTCCACCTTGCTTCCGGTGGCCTTGTCGGTTTCATATATTGTCTCTTTCCCATTGTCCTGGGGAGGCCTCTGGACAGGCGGGATGGAGCTTGACGAGCCTGGTTCATCGGTGTTAAGGACAGGCTCTTTATCGACAGAGCGATAGATCTCCTTTACCTCGCCAGTCAGGACATTTATGGTATAGATCGACAATTCACCAGCCTGGGGCTCTTCTTCGTCAACCATGCGGACAAAAGCGATATTCTCTTCGTCAACCCAGCTCGTATGACGGGGCGCCAGCGTGCTGTATCCAGGTATGTGGGGCGTGGTCACGCTGCCCTCTGAAACTATTAGGAAAGATCGGTCATTATCGAACATGACCCGCGCGCCCGAAGGCGTGGTCATGCACCAGGGAAGCAGATCGGTCTTCATTTCTCTGCTTGTGTTAAAGACTTTGAGGTTTGCGGTCCGCATGTTCATTGTCCCGGAATATCCGTTCCTCATCCTGAACACAAGATGGCTGCCCACAAGGCGGTAATCGGTGATATATGTGTCCAGGAGCCCCCCGTTTCCGGCCGCGAAGCCGGGATCAATGGCGACATCCTGGTCACTTCCGATAACATGTTTCATAATCACGCCATTTAAGACATACCAGACCGTACTCGAATCGGGATTGATATAAAAGGGTTCGTGCCGGACAGTTTCAGACTTCCATGCGTTGTCGCCCGCATAGGCTGTCATCACCATATCCCCCGTGAAGACTCCTACTCCGCCGTTGCCGGTGACGTAAAGGCTTCTTACAGGGGCATTTGATTCCATCTCCTCCAGCCTCAGGGTCTGCATATCTAGCAGAAATATGGTGCCTGCTTTGTTCCTGGCGGCATACACCAGGTAATTGCCGCCAGGCGCCCAGGCATGAACCACCTGATCCATGCCCAGCTCGGACAAACGGTAGAAACTTCGGTCCGATACGTTGAAAAGGTAAACTCCCTGGCCTTCGGATGTTCCATCCTCCCTGGCGGAAATGCCGGCGACCAGGAACTCTCCTGTCGGTGAAAAGCTGAACTGTGCTTCAGGGGATTCACCGCCCCCTCCCAGGCCAAAACTGTCCAGGTCAATCAACTGGTAAAATTCGCCGTTACTCCAGCAGGCTGCGATGTGGCTGTTCCGCATTACAATCCTGTTTCCATTGGCATGAACCACCTGCCAGGAAGCGTCACCCATTTCATTGAGCCTGGCAACAAGCTCATCGCCCGATAAAAGGCCGCCAGCGGCCGTGAATGTAATGGAAGTACCGGTGTTTTCAGCAGAGGGAATGTCTGCGCTGGCCGGCTGTTCTTCTTTGTCGAAGATGGTCATAACTGAATCCCAAAAGGGTTTTGAAATACTCGGGATAATCAATAAGCACAGAAGGATTATCCCTAGGGCAATGGAGGCTGCGGTGGGCCATATTCTCCGCAGTGAGTTGGGGCTGATAAGCAGCTTCCAAAAGCCAGGAGCGGGGCAGCCATTACTCTCAATCAGGCTCATAATGGAGTCAACAGGCACCAGGCCGCAGGAGACCTCCTTTTTTATTTTGCCTGCAAGCCGACCGGCAGCCCCGGGCGGCAGGCTTGCCCCAAAAACATGCTCAATAATGTATTTCCGTGCCCTGACCATCCTCATCCTGACAGAGCTCACTGAAAGTCCGAATATACGACCTATTTCCCGGAGATGTAAGCCGTTGTGATAATGCAGGATGAACATGGATCGAGCTTCATCATGGATGGGATCGAGAAGGGAGTTTAAGGATTCATCCTCCTCAGGTTCTCTGTCCGGAAGCAGAAACTCCGGGATATCAGGATGGAAAGCAACAGGCTGGGGATGCCTGCGCTTATGGCTCAGAGCCATACCGGTTGCCACCTTATAGAACCAGGTGGAAAATGCCCACCGGTCATTGTACCGGTACAGGCTGCGGTATACATTAAGAAAGATCTCATGTGCAAGATCCCGGGACTGGGAAGCGGGAATTCCCATTTTTATCAGGAACCCGTAAAGCCCGGGATAGTAAGATGTTATAAGTTCTCTGAAGGCCTCGGTTTCACCCTCAAGTACCTTTTTTGCAAGCAGCCTGTCATTGATCATTCTATCATACTCCCCATTTCTGTTGGTGGTTGCAGCTTCTGCCGAACCGGGAGCAATACCGCCTGGTGTATTGTTCCCATGCAAGTCCAGGCATTCAGGCAAGGATGCGAAACAAAGAAATGTTTAACAGGCCTTGACGCCGTTTTCTGAATTTATTGCCGCAATTCCATTATAATATTCATTGGGAGCCCCAGACAAGGCGTATAATGGATTTGTGCGACATTGTCCTGTGCCTTGCCTTTTTCGGTAAGATACTGTATCATAAAAGTGTTCTGCGGAAACAATAAATGGTAAATTATTCGGAGGAAGGGGATGCGTAGCCGCATCCTTTATAAATGATGAGGGTTAAACTTGACGACGCACTGCTTTTGCAGGTTGAAAAACCTGCCAAATATATAGGCAACGAATGGAATATGGTAAAAAAGAACCCCGAAAGCGTGGCGGTTCGTTTTGCTTTTGCCTTTCCTGATGATTATGAGATCGGCATGTCCCATATGGGTATGAAAATCCTCTATCACATCCTCAACAAAAGGGAGGACACCTACTGCGAAAGGGTTTTCGCGCCGTGGGTCGATATGGAGCGACTCATGCGGGGAAAAGGCCTGCCCCTTTATACCCTTGAAACCTACACTCCCATTTCCGAGTTTGATATTATAGGCTTTACCCTGCAGTACGAAATGAGCTATACAAATATCCTCAACATGCTGGACCTGGGCGGGGTTCCGGTTCTGGCAAAGGACAGGGAGAAAAGCCACCCGTTTGTCTGCGCGGGCGGACCATGCGCGGTCAATCCCGAACCCCTTGCCGATTTTATTGATTTCTTTGTCATAGGCGAAGGTGAAGAAGTGATCCAGGAGATCATTGACGGGTACAAGGCCTGGAAAGCCTCAGGGCAGGACAGGACCGCATTTCTGGAACGTGTCGCCGCCATAGAAGGGGTATATGTTCCTTCCTTGTATGAAGTCTTATACTATGAGGATGGAACCATCATGGACATCATGCCGAAATCCGGGAATGTTCCTGACACAGTTAGAAGGCGCATTGTCGCCGACCTGGACAAGGCGAGTTTCCCGGATGATATCATTGTTCCCTACGTCGAAACCGTTCACGACAGGATTATGCTGGAACTGTTCCGCGGCTGCATCCGGGGCTGCAGGTTTTGCCAGGCCGGTTTTATCTACAGGCCTGTCAGGGAAAGGTCTCCGGAAAAGCTCAATGAGCTGGCCAGAAGTTCGGTCAGGAAAACGGGCTATGATGAGATATCACTGGTTTCGCTGAGTTCCAGCGATTACTCAGCCCTGCCCGAATTCTGCGAGAAATTACTCGAGTTTTCCGAGAAAGAGCGTGTAAACCTGTCCCTGCCGTCCCTAAGGGTGGACAATTTCTCCCTGGGTCTTATGGAACGGGCTTCCAAAGTCCGCAAAAGCGGACTTACCTTTGCGCCGGAAGCAGGGACTCAAAGGCTCAGGGATGTCATCAACAAAGGCATAACCGACGAGGACCTGAAAGCATCGGTACAGCTGGCTGTTGCGGGCGGATGGAATTCTGTAAAGCTTTATTTCATGATTGGCCTTCCCACAGAAACCATGGAGGATGTGGAAGGAATCGCCGATTTGGGGTTCAGCCTGATCGAATCATGCAGGGGCATTGCCGACAGGCATGGGGGCAGGGGGCTCAATATCACCTTGAGTACGTCTAACTTCGTACCCAAGCCATTTACGCCCTTCCAATGGGAACCCATGGACCATATATCGGTCCTTACAGAAAAGCAGTACCATCTTAAGGATCTCATCCGAAAAAGGACGCGCAGGATCAGGTACCAATACCATGACCCCAAGATCAGTCATATGGAGGCGGTGTTGTCCAGGGGCGACAGGAGGCTGGGCAAGGTAATCCACACAGCATGGAAACTGGGGGCCAGGTTTGACGGATGGGACGAGCATTTCTCCTTCGAGCGCTGGCGGCGGGCCTTTGAGGAGAACGGCCTTGACCCGGCTTTTTACGCCAATAGGAAGCGCGACTTCTCGGAGGTTATGCCATGGGACCATATCGATATTGGGGTGAGCAAGGGATTCCTGGTACGGGAATGCAAAAAGGCCTACGAAGGGGATTTGACCCGTAATTGCGCCAACGGCTGCTCAAATTGCGGCGCTTCGGTGTATAAGACCGGGATATGCCTCGCAAAAGAAAAGAACAACAGCCAGGAGGTTGACAAATGGCCAGGGCACTGAGGTTCAGGTTCTTCAGGGATGAAAGGCTGAAATATCTTGCGCATCTGGATGTACTGCGGCTGTTTGAGCGCGCTCTGAAGCGCTCCGGGCTGCCCGTAGCCTATACCCAGGGATTCAACCCCCGCCAGAAAATTGTCTTCGGTCTTCCCATGGCAGTGGGCCTTACCAGCTCTGCAGAATACGCCGACATTGAGTTTGCCGGGGATTTGGCCCCTGAAGCATTCATATCCCGCCTTAACCAGGTCCTGCCCGATGGTATTAAGGTGCTGGATGCCATGCCATTATTGAAAAAGGGCAGCATCATGAGCCAGATTACATCTGCCAAATACGAAATAGAATTCGCTGTGCCGCGACATATGGATTATGATGAAATAAACGGCATCGTGATCGACTTTCTGGGCAATGAAGACATCACGGTGATGAAGAAAGGCAAGAAGGGTTCAAAACCCGTCAATATCAGGCCGCTGATTTATTCCCTTTCGGTCCGGAAACCGGATAATGATGGCTATATCCTGGACGCTTTCCTGAGCGCCGGGGCAAAGAACAATTTGAGGCCGGATTTGCTTATGAAGGCATTAAACCTTATAACAGGCCTTGATCTTGCCGTAGGATCCATTCACCGCAAGGCAATGTACACGTCCGCCTTCAATGAATGGAAGGACCCCTTCGAGGTGGCCAATGATGACTAAGGATGTTCTGATGGACGCAGGTCTGGGAGAAATCCGGCTGGCAGTACTGCAAAATGGGGAACTGGCGGAATTCTACATCGAGAAGGGTGATGATGAAATTTCGCTGGGCAACATCTACCGTGGCAGGGTTGAAAGGGTGCTGCCGGGAATGCAGTCTGCATTCATCGATATAGGAATTTCAAAAAACGCGTTTCTACATATCAAGGATTTATTGCCTGAAGGATATAAAGATAATCATGCTTTGGCGCGTCGGTCCGATGGGCACCAGCAAATCGGGAATCTTCTGAAAGCGGGACAGGAGCTAACTGTCCAGGTTATTAAGGAGATGTCCGGGCAAAAGGGGCCGCGGGTTACCACCCGCATATCGCTGCCCGGGCGGTTTACAGTGCTGCTTCCTGGTCGGAATACGGCAGGAATATCCAGGCGCATGGAGGACAGCGAGGAAAGGAAACGGCTGAAGGAACTGGCCCGATCACTGAAACCTGAGGGTTTCGGGATTATCATCAGGACTGCTGCCAGGAATGTTCCCGCCGAATGGCTGAGGGATGAGATAAAAGAACTGACCGAAAAGTGGGAGATGATACTGAAGCAGCAGGCGGGAGGGCCTGTTCCCCGCTGCCTGTACAGTGAGCCCGATTTTGTAAGCCATATGGTTAGGGAGCATCTTACGCCTGATCTTAACCGGTTCATCGTCAACGACAGGGATATATGGGAAAGGATCAACCGACTCCTGGATTCGGCTTCTCCGGGCTTTCGCCCGAGGGTGGAATTCTTTGACAAGGACTATGACCTGTTTGAGTATTACCATGTGGAGAGCGCCGTAAGCCAGGCCCTTTCCCGTAAGGTTTTTTTGAAAAGCGGTGGCTATCTTATCTTTGACATGACTGAGGCCCTTACGGTCATCGATGTCAACAGCGGCAGGTATACAGGTCGCAGCAGCCTTGAAGAAACGGCCCTGAAAATTAACATGGAAGCGGCGGAGATGATTGCCAGGCAGGTGCGGCTCAGGGATATTGGCGGAATTATCATCATTGACTTTATTGATATGCGGAATGAGTCCCATCGGGAAGAAGTAGTGGCCGCCCTGAGGGAGGCTGTAAGAAGGGACAGGACCCAAACTGTCGTGGTAGGCATGACCAATCTCGGGCTTGTGGAGATGACCCGGAAAAAGGTAAGACAGCCCCTTGCCAGTTACATGACGGTTGATTGCAAATACTGCGGCGGCTCAGGCAGGCGCCTGTCCCCGGAGACAGCTGCCAGGAGAGTTGAAAAGAGAATCATAAGCTATATCACCCAAAGCCAGGCTGGTTCCCTGGAAATACTTGTCCATCCCGATGTCCACAGAGTGCTGACAGGGCAGGAAAAAGAGAACCTGGAGAGAATCGGCGAGTTGCATTCTTGCAGGATCCAGGTGCTGTCAAGCCCGGATGTGGCTTACGGGGATATGCGCATAAAGGCGGCACAGTAATAGCGGGCGGTTTTAAGCGGCTGCACAAACAGTATTTCGGCTTGACAAACAGGTGCCCGGGAAGTATAATCTTTCACAAACCCTACCGAATACTGTAAATAAAGGCTATGACAAGAAGGAGTAGGATGCGTCCAGGGTTCCTAAAGAGAGTTCCCGGCTGGTGAGAGGGGCAGGAAACGGGCATCCGAATACAACTTTGAGCCGCGCACCAAACGCCTGGTTTGGCCAGTAGGCTGCGCCGGATGCACCCGTTAGCGTGCCGGAGTATAAGCATGGATTTACCATGCCGTACTCGCTGAGGCCTTTTCCCGCGAGGGAAAGGGTGAACTGGGGTGGTAACGCGAAGTTGAAGGCTTTCGTCCTCATGGAAGGATGATGGCCTTTTTTATTTCGCAATTTGCCTGACTACCATGTTCGGGCGGACTGTCCTGTTGGCCGGGCGCTTGTTAAAGCCTTTTTACAGGCATTCTGTGTGGGATTAATGTAGCAAGGAGTTGTTTGAAATGTTGCCTGTTGATGAACAAATACAGATCATAGCCAAGGGAGCGGCAGAGATTATCGATCCGGAAGAGCTTAAGAAGAAGCTGCTCGTTTCCAAAGATAAGGGGAAGCCACTTATAGTAAAGCTTGGCCTTGATCCTACCGCCCCCGACCTCCACCTGGGCCATGCGGTGGTGTTAAGAAAGATCAGGCAGATACAGGAACTGGGCCATCGGGCAGTTATCATCCTGGGTGATTTCACAGCCATGATCGGTGACCCGTCGGGGAGATCGAAAACCAGGAAACCTCTGACCCACGGGGAGACCCTGGAAAACGCCGCAACATATAAGGACCAGCTTTTCAGGATACTGATGCCCGAGAGGACCGAGATACGCTTTAACAGCCAATGGCTTTCCAAAATGGACCTTGCCTCATTGTTGGAGCTTGCCGGAAAAACAACCGTCGCAAGGATCCTGGAGCGCGATGACTTCAAGTCAAGACTTGATTCAAACCTGACCATAGGGCTGCACGAACTCTTTTATCCGCTCATGCAGGCTTATGATTCAGTGGCAATCAGGGCTGATATCGAGATAGGCGGAACCGACCAGAGGTTTAATATACTGATGGGACGGGATATCCAGAAGCATTACGGTCTGGAGAGCCAGGTTGCGCTGTTCATGCCCATCCTGGAGGGAACAGACGGTGTTGAGAAGATGAGCAAAAGCCTTGGAAACAGCATCGGCATCGATGAGGAGCCAAATACCATGTTTGAAAAGGTCATGACCATCCCGGATAATTTGATCATACGGTATTTCCAACTGTGTACCGATCTTCATCCGGATGAAGTGGATCAATACAGGGAGAGGCTGGATAGGGGAGAAAACCCGAGGGATATAAAGGCTTGCCTCGCCCATGAGATCGTAAGGCTGTACCATGGCGGGGATGCTGCTGACAGCGCCATGGACCATTTCAATACCGTCTTCCGCGACAGGCAATATCCCAGGGATATGATGAGTCTGGATACAGCCCCGTTCACCGATGACCAGGGGAATACCGACCTGGTAAGGGTTCTTGTGCAAGCTGGATTCACGTCCAGTTCCAGCGAGGCAAGACGCCTTATCCTTCAGGACGGCGTAAGGCTGAACTCTGAAAGGGTGGATCGATTCAGGATACCTGTCAGGGACGGGGATGTGATCCAGGCTGGGAAAAAGCATTTTGTCAGGCTAAACAAGGCATAGTGTTCAGCCTGTTCAGCCTGGTCATCTGCTGCGCGTATAATCCCTGTAGAGATTCTCAACCGACCGGTCATAGGTCCTTTCGCCTTCTTTGGAGAAGAAGCAGCCGGGAATCTCGCCGTGTCTCCTGTGGTAAGCCACACATTCGCAGCATTTCCCATGTCTTGAGCAAGGATATGTACATGTGCATGTGTTGCGGTTGCCGCAATCCATAGGCATACTCCTTAAATTATTATTTCCTCAGCATAGTATAACAGGAAGACCGAGGGATTTCAAACAACCATGATTACTATAACAGCCCCAGCTTTTTTGCCTGGGCAATGGCCTTGGCGCGCCTACTGACATGTAGTTTGCTTAAGATGCTGCTGACATGACATTTGGTGGTCCCAATCCCGACACCCAGTCGGTCTGCTATCTGCCTGTCGGACAGACCCTGCGCCATAAGGGACAGGATTTCCTGCTCTTTGGGGGTCAATACAACCGAGGTCGGCTTAAGATCCTGCCTGGATTTCACCATGTTGTACAAGTCCCTGTTGATTTCCTTGAGAAGGTTCAGGCATTCGGCCTTCTCAGTTAAAAAACGTGCCGAAAGCCTGAAGTTGGTATATATGGCGACCGCCTTCTCCAGGTATTCCCGGCAATAGGTCATCTCCCTCATTCTATAATAGTATTCGGCAGTAAGAATGGCCGCTGTCTGGGCAAAGGGAACATTTTTTACCGTATCGGGCGTCTCCTGCCATGCTATCAGATCGTTCATGCTGAAGCTGTCCATATCCCCGTTCAGCATTAACCTGGCAAGAATCAGCAAGGTACCGATGGGGGTGCTTTTCCCACCGGTCAGGTAATCAGCCTCCAGAAGCCGTTTATCGGAGTTTGAAACGGGTACGCCTTCAAGAAGGTTGATATGGGCACGCAGGGCGGCACAGAATGTGCTGATGTTTTCAAAGTTCAGCCTTGAAAGCCTGCCCGACAGTTCGTCTATCAGGGCATATGCCCGTCTGTATAGTCCGCTGATGCCATAGGCATATACCAGGTACATTTCAAGTACGCCATACATATGGACAAAATCCATTTGATACATTAACTCCTTGACGCTTTCCAGGTATTTAACGGCCATATTCTGCCTGTTCATCTCAAAGTACGCGATGCCCAGGGGCAGTTTCAGCAGCTGGAACGCGCTGTCATAACGGCTGCAGGCGGTCAGTTCATTTCTTAACAGGGTAACCACATCGGCTATCTCGCCCAGCGCGTGTTTCTTTATACCGTAATTGACCAGGGATGCCACGGCTGGCAGGTAGCTTTTATGCTTCTTGAAAATGCGGTATGCGGCGAAGAACTCGTGAGCTGCCTTCCGGTGGTCCCCAACGCTGGAAAGGAGTTGGCCGTAGGTCAGCCTGGCACTGGCCGCGTAGAAACTGTTCGGCTCCTTTTCCATGAGTTCAACCGAAAGCCGTGCGCAGCCAAGGGCTTCCTCCCGATTGCACATGAATGTTGAAACAGCTTTAAGCGAGTAGAATATGGATTTTTCCACGGCGGGACCAAAACGTTCGGGTACCAGCCCGGCCAGTATCCTGTTCATGCGCCCGCTGTCCGCGCACAGAAAACAGGTCCAACAAAGTATCAGCTTCTGGAGCGGGGTTTTGAACCGGTCTTCCGGGATATCTCCTATTAGCGCAATAACAGGCTTGACATCCCGGTAAGAGAAAAGGACTGCCGCGTTTTCTTCAATCAGGGTAAGGGCTTTGTCATATTCCCTATTCACAACAGCGTTTTCAATTTTCAACAGGATTATATCCGGTTTCTTCTTCATAAAACCTCTCCAATGGCTGAAACGCCTCCGGCGTTAATATTAAATATATAATATTGTGTTTTTCGTGGCAAGAAAAAGGGGACTGCCCCTCACAGGCAGTCCGGCGCATATAAAAGGGTTCAAGGATACACAGAATTACCAGTCAACCGCTATCTTTTGCCACAATTCGGTATCCATGTCCAATTGCGACTCCAAGTACAGGAGGGTATTCTCGTAATCGGACCAGAGCCGGATGGTCAGGGTCCTTCCTGATATGTGGAGGGTTCCGCCATCCTGGAAAACGAGGGCTTTGTCCGCCTTAAAGTAGAAGGTGATCTCGATGCTGGTGGTGTTGCCCTCCTTGTAATTTATGAACAGGTTAAACGGGTCGGTATTCAGGATATCCTGCCTTAATGCCTCCAGAAACCCTGCCTTTTCCTCAGGTGCCGCAAGGTTTAAAGCAGTGTTGTTCTCGTCATGGAACAGAACCTGGATGATATTCAGGTCTTCAGCCTTAACGGTCAGCAAGGGGCTGGACTTTTCCATAAACTCCGCAGATGTTAAAAGTTCATGAAAAGCGGTTTCCAGTTCCCCACCGTTTATAACCTTATAGGGAAGGAAATAGGCCCTTTGCACGGTTCTGCCGTTTTTAAGCCGGTAGGTAAAGGTAAGGTTGAAATAACGCACGACGGGGCTCTCATAGTAATACGGTTCAGATCCAAAACCAGGTCTGCTCAGGGATGAGGCATTCGCTGCAATAACCCTGTGGAAGGCCACGGCTCTTTCTATGGTTTCGGGGTTTTCCAGCACGCCGCGCCTTTGCCTGAGCAACCGGATCATGTTTTCGTCCAGCCTGGCAGGGGGATGGTCCCTGTAATCGCTGTCCCATAAAAGGTATCTGTGCCTGTCGGGGTCATAGGTGTCAGGATCAAGAGCGATTTTTGCATATTCATCCGGGTAGTTTCCCACATACATGATCTCCACGTCCGAAGCATCGGGGACATAGGTTTCATATCCGAAGAAATCAAAATTTATTGATGACAGGAGAAACACGATGACCAGGGCGAAGATTAGGAATCCCTTTATGTGCCTGAAAACACCGAAGGTTTTTTTAAGCAGCATTTCGGCGGCAAAGTAGCCGATAAATCCGCCGATGAGGTAGCTGATCAAAAATACCGGGAAATCCCTTCCGAAATTCATTAAGCTTACTATAATGCTGCCCAAAAGCGCAGAGGAACAGAATGCCACGCTGTATTTAAATACAGGCTTCATGACCTTAAGGCTGATGACATCGCCGGCTGTTTCCATGTGACGTTTCCTGTAGACAGCACGTGCCCCCAGGACGAAAGCCAACCCGGCAGCCAGGTAGCAGACAAGAACCAGGTAGTTTCCCTTGCCAATCGAGAAGCCCGAGAAAAACTCCTCAAGATAGACGATGGGCGAGAAGGGATCAACCAGACTGTAGCTCGAGCTGGCATAGCCATAGAGCAGCGACATTAAAACCGTTCTTATAACATCTTTCAAAAACACTGCAAGGAAGTTGAATATGAAGAAGAACAGGGCATGGGCCGCCAGATGCCCGGTGAACATACCCACAAATACAGCAAAGGAATACAGAAGGAACAGAATAACGGCTGAAACGAGCATCCACAACAGAGACCCTGCGATATGGGTGATGCCCATCAGAAGTTCACCCACGATGAGAATGGCCCCGGATACTGCCAGCGGCAGCAGGACAAGGGTCAGGCCTGACAGGTAATGGGTTGTAAATAGGCCTTTCCTGTCTATGGGCAGCGCATGGATCATGGCAGTGTTTTTCTGAAAATGGATATGGGAAAAGACCGCCAGTGCCGATATCAGGCTGAAAAAGGGGAACAGAAAGGTTACCAGGATATCGCTGTACCTGAAGATCTCCAGGGCGACCTCACCCGGCTCAAAGACCGAATAGCTCCCAAAGGTATTGGCAGATACATAGCGCAGAAAGTTAAGTATGTTCAAGGTTAGCAGGAAGGCAAATGAAAACGCTGTAAGCCAGAAACGCTTAAGGTTAAAGAAATATATACCCTTATTAAAGGATGATGTTTTTAACCGCATAATTCATACCTCCCAGCTCGTAAATAAAGATTTCTTCCAGGGAAAGGGGAAGGGCATCAATAATGATCGGCCGGAGCTTGCTGACGTGGCTGAGTATTTCGTCCCTGTCCCCGCGGACAATCAGGACCCAAACGCGTCCGCTGGACTGCCTGTTAAGAATATTAAGTTCATTCATTTCCTCAGGCAGCGGTCCGTCAAAGGCCACCTGGAGCTTCATGATATTGTTCTGGATCTCCGACAGGTTTCTTTCAAGGATTATCCTGCCCTCATGCATTATTCCCACATGGTCGCAGACATCCTCCAGTTCCCGAAGGTTATGGGATGAAACGAATACTGTCATATTCCTTTCGGCAACATCCTGCAGAAGGACGCTCCAGACCTTCCTGCGCATAACCGGATCAAGCCCGTCCACCGGCTCATCCAGGAGCATAAGGTCGGGTTTCAGGCATATGCCCAGCCAGAAAGCCGCCTGTTTTTTCATGCCCCTGGACAGTCTCCTTAAACTCTTCCTCGGATCGAACGGAAACACCTCGTAGAGCTTGTTGAAACGCTCTTCGTCAAAGACCGGATAGACCGATTGGTAGAATTTCTTCATGTCCAGAAGGTTTGCCTGGGGGAAGAAATATATATCATCGGGAATATAGGCGGTTCTGGCCTTTACCGCAATGTTTTCAAAGCTGGGCTGCCCGTCTATTTTTATGGTTCCGCTGTCGGGGATGAATACTCCGGCCAGGTGCTTGATCAGGGTAGTCTTTCCTGCTCCGTTGGGACCAACCAGCCCGTAGACAGACCCCCTGCTGACCGTGATGTCCACGCCGTTCAAAGCCCAGAAACCATCGAATGATTTTCTGAGTCCTCTTACTTCAATCATGGGTTTTACCCTCCTCATCAGCTATTATGGATTTATCGATCAACTTTAGGATCTCATGCCTGGTCATGCCAAGGTAACTCAACTCCCTTACCTCGGATTTTATGGAGGATATGAGCGATTCTATACGCTCAGGGTCCTTCTTTTCCGGCGGAGCGGCAACAAAACTGCCCCTTCCCGGCACCGAGTAGATAAATCCGTCGGACTCCAGGTCCTTGTACGCCTTTTGAATGGTGTTGGGATTGATGGAGGTGGTTTGTGCCAGTTCCCGGACCGAGGGCAGCTTTTCATCCTCGGAAAGGGCCCCGGTGACGATGAGTTGCTTTATATTGTCCTTTATCTGTTCGTATAAGGGTTTTGGGCTCCTTAAATCAATGATGATAATGTTAATCCCTCCTTCCGCTCACGGCAGGCGTGTAAAGCCTTAAGAGTGTACTAAGTATAATAAGTGTACTATAACAGATAGTACACTTATTATACCCCGCATATGCAAATACTGTCAAGAAAAAACCGGGCAGGCAGAACCCGGATTGCAGCGGTCTGCCTGCCCGGCCTTGCCAGGCTCGCAAGTGATCCCGGTCAGAAAGGTATTGCCTTCTCCACAATTATCTCTTCGTATGACGGTGCGGATTTTTCATAATACTTTTCCCTTGTACGCAGGAATTTTGAGCCAATTTTTGCATATTCCCAGTCCATATACTCTGTTTGGATCCCCGTGGTAACATACTCTACAGGCCTGGACAGTGTGTAACAGGTGACAGTAACATTGCCGAAGCCAAAATCCTTGGTTTCCTGCTTTTTATCTTCAAGCTCCCATCTTCCCATTTTTATTGTGTCGGGTATTTCATCCTCGTGACGTATGGAAAAGTAACCGTTGTCAAATTCATACAGCGCTTCTTCCAGGTAAATCGCAGAGCAGTCATAGGGATTGCTGAACAACTCGCCATTCTCCTGAGCCTGGATGATCTCAAGGTCTTCATTTATCCATACCTCGAACTCACAGTCCTTATTATATTCTGGATAATCGGGGTGACGTTCATAATATGTACATGCGAAGCGCTTCGTATTTTGCCCGTCAACCGTCTCATCACCGATAAACCTGTAAGACAGGCCTATTTCTGAACCGGAAACATGCACAGAGGTAAATGCCACTTCTTTAAAAATGGACATCATGTCTAAGTTAGCAATTAAGCCAAGATCGTAAAAATCCCCGCCGCTCGTTCTTTTTCCGGGCCGGTCTTCTTCCCCGCCTTCACCATAATCCCAGGATTCTCCCCAAAACGCTTCGGGATCTTCCTCGAATTCAGGATCATCCAGGAGGTCGAAAAGACCATCATCGGTTTTTTCCCCGGAGTCCTCCCGCCGGCCTGCGCGATCATCCCTGTCGTCGTCTGCCTCTCTGCCGCAGCCAACCGCAGTCACGGCAAGTATAAATACCATTGCCAGCGCCATCAGTTTTCTCATAACGATACCTCCACAAATAATAATGGAATTCATGAATTGCTTCAGTATGGCCGGATTATATCAGATTCTTTTTATGGGAGTCAGTCCGGTTATTATTATTAAAGGTAATAATGTTGTCATTTTGCCAGGCATTATACATGTCATTGCAAGCGTGGCATTCCCCGGACTGTCATTGCGAGCTGAGCGTAAACGAAGCAAGGCAATCTCTGCTGTGATTCGCCAGTTATTGCGTGTTATAGCCGTGCTGTTCAGGCTTTCCTTCAGTCCTCGTAAATAGAAAGCATGCGGAGTCAGTCGAGGCTGAACAGCACGTCTCCCTGTAAGCCCATGCGGACCTTTATATGTATTATTAGTGTCATTGCGAGGAGGCGGAGCCGACGAAGCAATCTCGCGCCCACTGTGTTTCATTCGCAATGACACCAGGGCCTGCTCACAATGGTATCAGGAAATGCCCTTCAGTCTTTGTACTTCCTCTTCCGCCGCCTTCCTGTCGAGACGCTGAAACAGTATCACGGGCTCGCCCAGCCTGCGCCCGGATTCAATGGATACAGGCTTCCACTGGTGCTTATCAATCACACCAAGCATATTCCTGATCTGTTCGCAGGAGAACGGTACGAACGGCTCCATAAGAATGCTGAGACAGGCAATAATCTGAACCAGGTTGAACATGGTTTTCGCGCAGTCTTCGGGGTTCTCATGGATTGTGATCCAGGCTTTTTTATCATCAAAGTATTTATTGGCGGACCGGACCAGTGAAAAGGCGTCCTGCAGCGCGTCCCGGAATGCCCCTTCCTCAATGTGCTTTCCACAAAGGCTGAAGGCTTCTTCGATGGAAGTCCTGATACGGTCCTCAAGGTAACCCGCGGGCACCCTTGATCCATAGTTTTTCCTTATGAATACGAGGGTCCTGTTGACCAGGTTGCCAAACTGCCCTGCCAGATCCGCATTATGTGTGCTGACAAACTCCTGCCAGGAGAAGTCTGAGTCCTTCTTTTCGGGTCCGTTGGCGATGAAGAAATAACGGATGGAGTCGGGCTGGTAACGTTCCAACAGGTAAGGAATCCATACTGCCCAGTTGCTGCTGGTGGATATCTTTCTGCCCTCCAGCGTTTCATACTCAGCCGACACAATCCTGTCGGGAAGCCTCAGGCCGCCATGGGCCAGCAGCAGGGCGGGCAGGATAACCGTATAAAAAGGGATGTTGTCCTTTCCGTGGACATAATAGTGGCGTACATCGCCGCTTTCCGGATCCCAGAATGCTTCAAAGCTGTTCCCGGTCTTTTCGCACCACTGCCTGCATCCTGAAAGATACCCCAAAACAGCCTCCAGCCAAACGTAAATCTTCTTATTCTCAAAACCCGGAAGCGGCACATCGATGCCCCAGTCAATGTCACGGGTGGCAGCCCGGTCCCGGAGCCCTTCATCCAGGTACCTTCCAGTCATTCCGATGGCGTTCGCCCGCCAATACTCTGCCCTGTCCAGGTAATCCCGGATGTCCTTTTCAAACCTGCCCAGCGGTATAAACAAATGGGTGGAAGTCTTGAAATCGGGTTCGCTGCCGCAGATCCCGCATCTTCTCTCTTCCAGCTGGAAGGGGTCCAAAAGGCTTCCGCAATGGTCGCACTGGTCGCCCTTGGCACCCTTCCCGCATCCGGGGCATTTCCCAACCACAAAGCGGTCGGGGAGGAACTGGTCGCAGCGGCCACAAAAGACCTGTTCGACGTCTTTCTCGTAAAGAAAACCTTTTTTGTAAAGGGTTGAGAAAAACTCTCGGACAAATGCCTTATGGTATGGGGAGGTGGTTCTCCCGTAGCTGTCGTAGGTAAAACCCAGCTTCCTGAATGAATCCTCGAATTCCCTGTGATAATGGTCCGCAATGGCAGACGGGTGCACCCCTTCGGTTCTCGCCTTGATTTTAATAGGCGTGCCATGGCAGTCACTGCCTGAAACATAGCATACCGTATCACCCTTGAGCCTGTGATATCTTGCCAGTACATCTCCGCCGATCAGGGAGGAGAGATGTCCGATATGAAGCGATCCGTTGGCATAAGGCCACGCGCATCCTATTAATATCTTCATAAGAATCCTTCCTTTCCTTGTTATTGGGTTGTTGGCACCATGAAGCAGGAGCAAGGCGCCACCTGCCGGAAAGCATTATCCCGGCCGGTCGGTATCGGCTGATACAATAATCCGCGGTCGACAAACCGTTATCATCGCAACAAAAAAGCTCTCCACCCTCAAGTATCATACTCGGGGACGAGAGCTTGATGCTTCGTGGTACCACCCCTGTTTACCCTTTCCCTCGGGGGAAATGGCCTCGGCGAGTACGGCATGAAAGAATCATGCTTATACTCCGGCACGATAACGGGTGCATCCGTCGCAGCCTAAGGCTTGATCAGCGTTCGGTGCGCAGCTCCAGGGCCATGTTCGGTAAAGGCTTTCCCCGTCCTTTCTCACCAACCGGACTCTCTGACTGGGGATGATGCCATCCCCAAGGGTATTTCCAATACCTACTCTCCCTTTCATGGCCTTTTGGTATTGGCAGTATTATACGATGTGTAATAATATTTGTAAACCATCACAACTGTCATTGTGATCCCTATTAACTGTCACTGCGAGCCCGGGCAAAGCCGGGCGGGGAAATCGCATAACTTTAACCTCCAACTTATTACATCCATAAAGCAAACATTCCCTTTGCAGAACAGCCGTATATTGGTAGAATATTGATTAAGCAGTCAACGGAGCGGTGAACGGGGGAGGTAATTAGTGAAGTATTTCAGCAAGATTGAGGGGGAACGAGTGTTTCTCTCACCTATAAGCATGGATGATTTGGAACAATACACGGTCTGGATGAACGATCTTTCCATGACCATGAATCTTGGCCAGGCGCAGGCCGCTATTAGCCTGGCCGCTGAAAAGGAATTCCTGGATAAGCTGATCAAAGAAGGACATAACTACGCTATTGTGCTTAAAACAAATGAAACGCTGATCGGAAACTGTTCGCTCTTCAATATCAATCATATTCATCGGACAGCCGAAACGGGCATATTTATCGGCGATGAAAAGTACAGGGGGAAGGGTTATGGCACAGAGGCCATGCTGTTGCTGCTGGCCTATGGCTTTAAGATTCTGAATCTTAACAACGTTATGCTCAAGGTATTCTCATTCAACCAACGGGCGATAAGATCATATGAGAAAGCGGGGTTCCGGGTTTTTGGCCGGCGCTCTCAGGCATATTGCGTGAATGGAAAGTATTATGATGAAGTCTTTATGGAAGCCCTGGCCCGGGATTTCAGCACAACCCTTCTGGATGACGTACTGCCTGAAAAGCCATAAGTAAATTTATGGGTACTTTTTTAATGTTGTATTGGCAGGCTTTTCAACTGTATAATAAACCTTGGATGTGATTGATGTTGAAAAAAGTGGGAGTTGTGGTTAACAGGGAGAGGGATCTCGGTTATAACCACACTAAAACCATTGTTGAGGCTCTTTATAAAAAAGGATTTACACCCATCGTGTCTCCGGAGGTCAGCCAATATGCCGGACCTCACGCGGTTGCCTCCAACACCATTTATGAGGATGCTGACTTCATAATCTGCGTTGGCGGTGATGGTACATTCTTAAACACTGCCCGAGCGGCCTATGATTACCGGATACCGGTCCTGGGAATCAACAGGGGTTCTGTGGGCTTCCTTGCCGAGGTTGAAACCCGAGACATCCATCGGGCTGTTGAAAAGATGGCCCAAGGGGAAGTCAGGATCCAATCCCGGATGGTACTGGATGCCCGCGTTATAAGGGATGGAGATGTAATCTTCAGGGATATAGCCATCAACGATGCGGTCGTTTCGCGAGTTGCGGTTTCACGGATATTGAGGCTAAGGGTGAACCTGGATGAGAAATATGTGGATTCATTTCCCGGCGACGGCATCATAGTGTCCACGCCTACCGGCTCCACGGCATACTCGCTTTCAGCGGGAGGTCCCATAGCGCAGCCTGACATGCGTCTTATGGTCATTACGCCCATATGTCCGCACATCCTGTATTCCAGGTCGTTCATAACGGCCGAGGACAGGGTTGTTCGCATCACCCTGGATGATAACGGTGTAACTCAGGCCATGCTTACCATGGATGGCCAAACGCACTCGGAACTATACCCGGGAGACCTTGTGGAGGTTAGGGCGGCGGCCCAGGATGCTTTTTTTGCGTCTGTCAGCAATGTCAATTTTTACGACGTGCTTCGGGCAAAAATACATGGATGCCAGCCATTTTTATAGTAGGGGAGGATATTTAAGGTGAAGTATAACAGGCATGCAAAGATCCTCGACATTATCGATAAATACGAGATTGAAACACAGGACGAACTCGCTGAGAAGCTCAGGGAAATCGGTATGGATGTGACCCAGGCAACTATATCGCGCGATATCAAGGAACTTCGTCTGGTTAAGGTCCTATCTTCAAGCGGCAAGTACCGATACTCATCCATGAACCGTGAATCGTCCAACACCGGCGAAAGGCTGATGGTTATTCTGAAAGAAGCCTTTGTGTCATGCGATTATGCCAACAACATCCTGGTAGTCAAGACGCTTCCGGGGATGGCCCAGGCAGTGGGCGAGATCGTTGATTCCCTGGGCTGGGAAGATGTGGTGGGCACCATAGCCGGTGATAATACCCTGATGATCGTATGCCGCGCAGAAAAGATAGCCGAGGACCTGATGGAGAAATTCACGCGCATGGTGAGGGGAGTGTAGTAAACCATGCTGCTCCAGCTGGAGATTGAAAACATTGCCATTATCGAGTGCCTGAACATTGCGTTGGAGCCCGGCTTCAATGTTCTTACAGGAGAAACCGGCGCCGGTAAATCCATTTTAATTGATGCCATCAACGCCCTTCTGGGTTCCAGGGTGTCAAGGGAACTCATCCGTTCCGGCGCAGAAAAAGCCACCGTCCAGGGGCTTTTTTCTAAACCTCCCGGACTCGACCCCATCCTGAGGGAATACGGCTTTGAAACCGGAGATGACGATACCCTGCTCATTTCCCGTACTATAACCGATTCCGGGAAGAACATATGCAGGATCAACGGAACCCTCGCCACCGTGGCTATGCTAAAAGAAATCGGACAGCGCCTCATCGATATCCATGGGCAGCATGACAACCAATCCCTCTTGAGGGTCGATACCCATATCCGGCTTCTGGATCTCTTTGCCGGCGACAGGCTCTTTGCCGTGAAATCCGCGTATCAGAAGGAACTTGAGGACTTAAAGGCGCACCAGGCAAGGCTCAGGGCTCTCATGGGCGAGGGCAGGGAGCGTGAACGGCTTATGGATTCCCTGAGATACCAGGTGGAGGAGATCAGCCAGGCCGCCCTGTATGATGGTGAGGACGAGGAACTGGAAAGGCAGAGCAAAATCCTGGCCCATGCGGAGGATATCATTAACGCTTTCAGCATGGCATATGAGGCCATAAGAGGAGAGGACGACCATAAAGCCGGAGCCCTGGACATGGTGCAATCGGCGCTGGAACCCTTAAGACGGGTTGAAAGCGTAGATAAGTCATATGCCGCCATCTGTTCCGCCCTTGAGGATATCAGCGAGAGGCTGGGTGACATTTCGTGGGATATACGCCGTATCAGGGACAATACTGAGTATGACCCTGCGCTCCACAAGGCTACCGAGGAAAGGATCAGCCTGATACAGGGGCTTAAGAGGAAGTATGGCGAAACCATACCCGAGATACTGCGTTATGCGGAAGACGCCGCAAAAAGGCTTGATGAGCTTGAGCATAATGAAGAACTGATTGAATCCCTCAAAGCCAGGATTAAAGACATTGAGGCCAGCCTGAACGAAAAAAGCCGTGAGATGAACGGCCTGAGAGTCCAGGCTGCTGAACGGCTTGCCAAAGGCATCATGAAAGAGCTTGCCGAGCTGGAAATGCCAAAAACCATTTTCAAGGTCGCCGTCAACAGCGTGCCCGAGCTTGGATATACAACCGATGGAACAGACCAGGTGGAGTTCCTGATCTCGCCTAACCCTGGCGAACCCCTGAAGCCCCTTTCCAGGATTGCCTCGGGAGGGGAGATGTCCAGGGTCATGCTTGCTGTTAAGGTAATGCTGGCTGACATGGACAGCATCCCTACCCTGATCTTTGACGAGATTGATTCGGGTGTCAGCGGAAAAGCCGCCTCCAGCGTAGGAGAGAAGCTCAGGGCGCTGGCCGGGAAGCACCAGGTGCTTTGCGTCACGCACCATGCCCAGATAGCAAGCCTTGCCCATCATCATATCCTCATTGCCAAGGATATTAAGGGCGAGAAAACCGTCACCATGGTTCGTCAGCTCAAAGGGCAGGAAAGGGAGGACGAGATATCAAGGCTGCTTTCAGGTGAGCATGCCACCGATACGTCGAAAAAATTGGCGCGGGAATTGCTTAAACTGCAACAATAAAAAGGGAAAAAGAGGATTATCAGATGATCATAAAGAAGGCGGAACATGTTATCAGCGCTGTACAGCCGTCCCAGTACCCCAACACCATGTTTCCGGAGATTGCGTTGGCTGGCCGGTCCAATGTGGGAAAATCATCCCTTGTAAATGCTCTGGTTAACCGGAAAAATCTTGCCCGGGTTGGGAACACACCCGGGAAGACCCGAGTCATAAACTTTTACAATATCAATGATTCCATTATGGTCTCGGACCTGCCGGGTTATGGCTATGCAAGGGTTTCAAAGGCTGAGAGGGAAAGCTGGGGAATACTTTGCGAAACCTATCTGAAGACCAGGAAACAGCTTAAAGCCATCATAATGCTGGTTGATATCAGGCATGAGCCCACTCCGGACGATCAGATCATGGTCGGGTATATCAGGAGATTGGGCAGAAAACTCATAGTAGTTGCCAACAAGGCGGACAAGATCGGAAGATCCGGGATGAAAGAGCGAATTGACCTCATCAGAACAGCGCTGGACCTGGACGAAGGCACCGAGATTCTCCCTTTTTCAGCGCTTAAGAAGACAGGGGTTGAGGCTCTGTGGCAGAAGATCGAAGAAGCACTGTGGTCGTAAGCCAGCCTGGCTCTTCATTTTTTATATTCCTTACCGGAAGGCAGAGGGATCTGGATGAACGCGGAAATTATAGCAGTCGGAACCGAACTCTTAATGGGGCAGATCGCCAATACCAACGCCCAGTACCTGTCAGCGCGCCTCGCTGATCTGGGCATCAATGTATATTTCCACAGCGTTGTAGGGGATAACCCCGGACGCTTAAGGGCCTGCCTCAAACAAGCGCTGGAAAGATCGGATATAGTGATTACCACAGGCGGGCTTGGCCCCACAAAGGATGACCTGACAAAGGAGACCATAGCCGGGGCTTTGGGATTGCCTCTGGTCCTCCACCAGGAATCCCTGGATTACATCAGGGACTTTTTCGAGAGGCTGAGCCGCCGCATGTGCGAGAACAATGTCAAGCAGGCCTACCTCCCGGCCGGGTGCATGGTTATCCCCAACCGTAACGGTACCGCGCCGGGCTGTATCATCGAGCGGGAAAAGAAGACTGTGGTAATGCTTCCCGGTCCTCCCAAAGAGTTGATCCCCATGTTTGAAGATATGGTTTTCCCGTATTTCGAGGGCAAGACCCATCAGATTATAGGATCAAGGATGCTTAAAGTTTTCGGTATCGGCGAATCCGAGATGGAAACGAGGATCATGGACCTGGTGGAGCGGCAGTCCAACCCCACCATTGCCCCATATGCGGATATGGGAGAGATCAGCCTGCGGGTAACAGCCAGGGGCCATGACCGGGACGAGATCGAATCATTGATTGCCCCTGTGGTTGAAAAGATCCGGGAAAGGCTGCACCCGCATGTGTATTCCGATGCGGGAGAAACCATGGAGGAGGTTGTACTCAAGCTTTTGGCCGAAAGGGGATGGATGCTTTCCACGGCCGAATCCTGCACCGGCGGCATGCTGGCCTCAAGGCTTATCAGTATCCCGGGCGCGTCACGGGTATTTGACCGCGGATTTGTGACCTATTCCAACGAGTCTAAAATCCAGGAATTGGGGGTAAACCGGGAAACTTTGGATACATGTGGCGCTGTCAGCAGGGAAACAGCCGAAGAGATGGCAAAAGGGCTGGCGGAAAGGACAAGAACCACGGCGGCTCTTGCCATTACCGGGATAGCCGGGCCGGACGGCGGAACACCCGAAAAACCTGTAGGTCTTGTATACGTCGCCGCCTTCCTCAACCGAAGGATGGAATCCCTGAAACTGAACCTGCGCGGTGACCGGCAAAGGATACGTTCGGTTTCATGCCTCCATGCCCTTGACCTGTTGAGAAAAATGCTTTTCGGTATGGTATAAAAATGGTATAGTGGATAAAGACCAGCATAATTCAGTTTTCATTTACCTGTGAAAACACCGGGAGACACTTATGGATCAGTTGGAGAGAAACAGAAGGCTGACGGGCGCCACGGCAATCGTCATGGTTGCCACCTTCATAAGCCGGGTAACCGGTTTTTTACGGACGCTTCTAATCTATACCAAGATGCGGCCCGGAGGCTATTCCGATGAATTTCTCATGGCCTTCACCCTCCCTGACATCGTTTATGACCTTTTGGCAGGGGGAGCCATTGCCGCTGCCCTGATACCGGTCTTTTCCGCTTATATCACCAAAGGAAAGGAACATATCGGGTGGAGGGCCGTAAGCACCTTCATGAACTTAACCATTATATTGATGGTGGTTCTTGAGATCATATTCTTTATCTGGACCGACGAACTGCTGAGCGTGCTCGCGGCCGGGTACAATGAGGGAAGCAGCGGTGATAAGGCGCTTTTGGTCAGCCTTACCAGAATTCTTCTGCTATCGGCGCCGTTCATGATGCTGGCCGGGCAATGCAACGGCATACTAAACTCTTACAAAAGGTTTACAGTCGCAGCCTTTGGCCCGGTTGTCTACAATATCTGCACCATTATTAGCATCGCGATATTCGGCTCAGTGAGCCCGCAGCTCACCGCGTGGGGCGTGGTGATAAGCGCCGCATTGTTCTTTGGCATTCAGATGATGGCCACCGTCAGGCATTTCAGCCTTTACCAGCCGCGTTTGTTTTTAAACAGCAAAGCCTTCAGGAAACTGCTGCACCTGGCTATTCCTTCGCTTCTGTCATCCCTGATCCTGGAACTGAATCTTATTATATCCAAAGGATATGCCACATTTTTTGATAAAGGCATGCTCACCTTGCTGAACAATGCCAACCGGACCTGGCAGCTTCCTTTGGGGATATTTGCCCAAAGCATCGGGATAGCGATGTTGCCCACCCTGTCCGAGCATTATGCGACAAATAACGGCAGCGAGTACGGGAAGGTCCTGAATAAAGGGATCCGTGTCGTTTTCCTGCTTTCGCTACCTACAGCGCTCTTCATGATGGTTTTAAGCCAGGATATCATGAGGGTTCTATTTAAGTGGGGGAGCCTTTCAGAAAGTGACGTGATTTTTGGCGGAGCGTGTCTTCTGGCCTATGCGGCAGCCCTGATCTTTGCTTCCATGACCGCTCTATTAAACCGGGCTTTTTATTCCATCCAGGACAGCAAAACCCCGCTTATCGGCGGCATTATAGGGATAGCTGCCAACTTTGCGTTCAACTGGTTTTTCAGGAACTATACCACAATAGATGTGGCTGGTACGGCCCTGTCCTATTCCCTGGCATCGGTGGTTAATACGGGCATTTTGGTATTTGCCTTCTACAGGAAGACAGGCATACATATCATCTATGACAATGGACGTTACGTCCTGCGCTCATTATTTGCCGCCGTTCCTTCAGGGCTTGCGGTATTTCTGCTGTCCCTGCTGATAAGACCCGATATCGGGTCAAAACTGAGCCAGATCGTATGCCTTGCGTTACCCCTGGCGGCAGGCCTCTTCATTTTCTGGTATCTTTGCATGAAGATCAGGATCCCGGAAATAGACACGGTGAACAAGCTGGTTCTGTCGGGTCTTAACCGGGTGAAATCCATGGTTGCCAGGAATAAAAACGGCTGATGCCATATATTGATATTTCAGTTTAAAAATGTGACAATTAGGTATTGACTTGTACGTTTCAATAGCATATAATGAGAACAAATGTTCGGCAAAGGAGGCAGGATCCATGGATGAGAAAAAAAAGGCGTTAGAACTCGTAATGAACCAGATAGAAAGGCAGTTTGGCAAGGGTGCCATCATGAAACTGGGAGAGGTTTCACATGTAAACACCGATGCCATACCCACCGGGGCGCTGTCACTGGATATAGCCCTTGGGGTTGGCGGGCTCCCCAGAGGAAGGATCATCGAGATCTTTGGACCCGAGTCGTCGGGTAAAACAACCGTGGCGCTTCATGCGGTGGCGGAGGCACAGAAAGCAGGAGGGGAAGCCGCCTTCATCGATGCCGAGCATGCTTTGGATCCTGTTTATGCCAGGAATTTGGGTGTGGACATCGATAATCTGATCGTATCCCAGCCCGATACAGGCGAGCAGGCACTGGAGATCACCGAGGCGCTGGTAAGAAGCGGTGCCATTGATGTAATCGTCATTGACTCGGTTGCCGCGCTGGTTCCAAAGGCTGAAATCGACGGAGAGATGGGAGACCAATTCGTGGGGCTTCAGGCACGCCTGATGTCGCAGGCCATGAGAAAGCTGTCGGGAGTGGTCAGCAAATCCAAGACCGTTGCCATCTTCATCAATCAGCTCCGTGAAAAGGTCGGTATCATGTTCGGAAACCCGGAAACTACGCCCGGAGGCCGCGCCCTGAAGTTTTACTCGTCGGTGCGCCTGGATGTCAGAAGGATTGAAACATTGAAGGACAACGGTGAACCCATAGGGAACAGGACCAGGGTAAAGGTTGTGAAGAATAAGGTAGCGCCCCCCTTCAAGGAAGCCGAGTTTGATATCATCTATGGACAGGGAATCTCCAAGGAGGGATGTGTCCTTGATGTGGGAACATCTTTGGATATCGTAAAGAAAAGCGGCGCCTGGTTCTCCTATGGCG
Organism: Clostridiaceae bacterium; assembly: GCA_012728015.1. Taxonomy (GTDB): domain Bacteria; phylum Bacillota; class Clostridia; order DSM-8532; family DSM-8532; genus Thermoclostridium_A. The sequence continues at coordinate 147,665 of JAAYFY010000037.1, forward strand.
ATCAGAGGATTGGCCAGGGTAGGGAGAACGTGAAAAGGTTCCTGCGCGACAACCCGGAAATCATGAAGGAGATAGAGGAAAAGATCAAAGCCGAGTACGAGAAGGCTTTTCTGAGCAGCATGGAACCCCATGCTGCCGATGTGGAAACCTGATAATTCTGAGGTTTGCAATGAGAGGACGCTCTGTTTGGCGCTTCGGCAAAAGAAAGCGCGAATGGAGCGTCCTCTTGCTGATATAAAACCCCATGTCCTGTGTACATGATTTATGCTATTATTATCGGTAGAATCCAGGAAAGGCAGGTGTTCCGATGAAAGTCACAGCACGGATAAAATCGAAGAATGGACGTATGGTAAGGATATACCTGGATGGGCGGTATGCCTTTAGTATACCCACGAGTGTATATATGGCGAATCATCTCTATGAAAAGGATGAACTGACCGAGGAGGAGGCATCCCATATCAGGCAGACCGTCCTGGTCCAGAGCGCAAGGGAACGGGCAGTTGGCATTCTGATGGCCAGGGACAGGAGCAGGCATGAAGTCAAAGTCAGGCTGAAGAAGATGGGGTTCGATGGGGATATTGCGGAGAAGGTCGTGGAGGACCTGAAGACCATTGGATATATCGACGACAGCCGGTTCGTCCTGAAATACGCTTCGGATAGAGTCAGATCCAAAGCCCTTTCGAAAAAGGCCCTCAGATATGAGTTGGAACAAAAAGGCATCGACAGGGATTTGATCGTAGATGTCCTGAAGGAGTTTGAGCAGGACGAGGAAGAGATTGCCTTCCGGGCGGCAAAGAAGAAATTCGGCAAGTATGATCTGTGTGATAAGTCGGTTAGGGAAAAAGCCCTCAGGTTTCTGATGCACCGGGGCTTCCCATATGAAATGTCCAGCGCTGTGATCAGGCGTTTACAGGACAGGATGGCCGATTAAAGCACCCGTTGTTTAAATGGTAAAATCCCGCCCCACTTCAAGTTGACACTAATAAAATTAAATATTATAATTATTGCATAATAATAACATGTAATTTTAAGGAATGTATTCCATATAAAGAAGGGGTGGCGGAATGATGAGGTTGAAATATTTCCTTTTGGGAAGAAGGGGCTTGAATACGGTTGAGGTGATTGTTATCCTGGCGGTTATCCTGGGAATAGCGCTATTATTCAGAAATGAGATTGTGGGTTTTGTCAATGATTTAATTCAATCCATATTCAAACAGGAATATAAACAACCATTTGATCCCTCAAATATAGCAGCGACACCCACAACCACATGAGGCAAATGAAAGGTTTTTCCTGGCTTTATTATAAGCGAAGCTGAGCATGGGATACCGGACCATGAAAGTACGGTATCCCATATTTCATTAATGTGAGAAACCGATCTGTATGCCTGATGTCGCGCCTTTGCGCATGCGAAGGCGGGAAAGGTTTAAGAGCGCATTCCATGGGGAACCATATACCAGATAAAAACATGGTATTGCAACCCAGTCGAAAATCATATATACTATCAATAGAAATTATTATCTGGTAATAATAATGACAGGTGAGCGATTTTGAGCAGAGATTCAAGAGCAAAACAGGAAAGACACGCCCGTTTGACAGCAACCCTCAGGGAGGATCCTTTTCTGACCGATGAAGAGATAGCCGAGATATTGAAAGTCAGCGTTCCCACGGTAAGGCTGGACCGCCTGGAACTGGGTGTTCCCGAACTCAGGCAGCGCATCAGGGAAATGGCATCCAGGAACCATAATAAAGTGCGTTCCCTTCACGCCGATGACATTATCGGGGAGATAGTGGAGCTGAATCTCGGTGAAAGCGCCATTTCGGTCCTGGACACCACCGAGCAGATGGTCTTTGCCCATTCCAAGATTGTCAGAGGACATTATATCTATTCAATGGCCGAATCCATCGCCATTTCGGTTATCGATGCCGATGTGGCCCTTGTGGGCGTTGCAAATATCAAGTATAAAAAACCGGTCTATGCTGGAAGCAAGCTGGTGGCAAAAGTCACGGTCAAGGAAAAGCGGGACAGGGACAGATATATCGTTTGGGTAATGATTTATAACAAACAGGTCGAAGTCTTCCGCGGCAAATTTATTCTGGTGGCAATTTGAAAAAAATCGGGTAATATGGAAACAATGAATTCATAGAAATACAGCATAACCGAGTTAAGGAGTTGACAGTCTTGAGAATCATTGTGGATGCCATGGGAGGGGACAATGCTCCGGAAGAAGTGGTAAAAGGTTGTCTGGAAGCATTGAGCATCAATAAGACAGTCGAGATTGAACTGATAGGTGACAGGAAGAAGATTGAGAAATGCCTGAAGAATCGATCCTATGACTCCTCCAGGCTTTTTATCACCGATGCCAGGGAAGAGATTACAAATAACGACATACCCACCGAAGCCATCAAGAAGAAGAAAAATTCCTCTATTGTCATAGGTCTTAACAAAATGAAGGCCAACGAGGGCGATGCCTTCATTTCCGCGGGGAGCACCGGAGCCCTCCTTGCCGGTTCGCTTCTGATCACAGGCCGCATGAGGGGCGTCCACAGGCCTGCCCTGGCTCCCGTTGTGCCCTCGGAGAGCGGAAACACCATGGTCATTGACGCCGGAATGAATACCCAGGTAAAGCCCATAAACTACATGCAGTTCGGGGTTATGGGATCTGAGTACATGAAGAAAATGTTCGGCGTGGAAAGCCCAAGGGTTGGTCTTGTGAACGTGGGAACAGAGGAGAAGAAGGGCAACAATAACCTCAAACAGGCCTATCAGCTTCTTAAAAATTCCAATCTCAATTTTATAGGTAATGTTGAAGGAAGGGATATCACCGAGGGTAAGGTCGATGTCGCGGTATGCGACGGCCTTACAGGCAATGCCATGCTTAAGATCATGGAAGGCACGGGAAGGTTTTTTATGGACTACCTCAAGAAGATATACTCCATGAGCCTTGCCTCAAAGATCAGCTTCCTGATGATCAGGCATGAGTTGAAGAAGCTGAAAAAGCAAATAGACCCTGAAGAAGTGGGCGGGACCCCAATCCTGGGAGTCAACGGTATCATCTACAAGTGCCACGGGAATTCCAGGTCAAATGCCTTTAAGAATACCATTATCAAAGCATGCAGCTCGGCATGTGTTTCGGTCCTTGAGCAGATACGCAGCATATTCTCCAAAATGGATGTCGGAGGTGCGTATGACGAAGCTTTATAAAGCCGGCATCCTGGGTACGGGAAGCTGCCTTCCGCAACGGAAGCTGACCAATGCTGAACTGGAAGATATTGTCGAAACTTCCGATGAATGGATCGTAAAGAGAACCGGTATACGGGAACGAAGGATCATAGATAATGACATGCCCCTTGCAAAGCTTGCTGTCAGGGCTGCGGAAAACGCCATCCATGATGCGGGTATTCCAAGGGAAGAGATTGAGCTGATTATAGGAGCCACCCTGACGCCCGATTATCTGTGCCCCACCCTGGCCTGCAGCGTGCAGAAAGAGCTCGGGCTTAAAGGAGTGCCGGCGTTTGATATGAACGCGGCCTGCACCGGATTCGTATATGCCCTGAATACTGCTCAACAGTACATCGAAAACGGGGCTTACAAATATATACTCATTGTAGCGGCGGAAGCCCTGAGCAGGGTGACCGACTACCAGGACAGGAAGACCTGTGTCCTGTTTGGGGATGGGGCAGGTGCCGCTGTTGTGGGCAGGGTTGAAGATGGTACGGGAATTATGGGCTATGTCACCGGCGCACATGGCGAGCTTGGTCATAACCTGACCATACCGTGCCTGTATTCCACCGAAGAAGACCTGGCAAAGCGAAATGAGGGCAAGAAACAGGTGGTCTGGATGGACGGCAGTGAGGTATTTACCTTCGCTGCGCGGATCATGGCTGAGGCGACCCTCAGGGTGGTAACCGACGCCCGGCTTTCTGTGGGGGACCTGGACTATATTTTCCCGCACCAGGCCAACGCCAGGATAATACAGAACGCTGTAAAAAGGATGCGGTATCCAATAGAAAAGGTGTATTCCAACCTGGAGCGGACAGGCAACATATCTGCCGCCAGCATTCCTGTGTGCCTTGATGAGGCGTCGAAGGCAGGCATGCTGAAAAAGGGAGACAGGATCGTGCTTGTGGCTTTCGGAGGCGGACTGACCTATGGCGCCCTGCTTCTCTGCTGGTCCAGGTAAAACCACGATAGCTGAAGGGAGGAAGAGTTTTGGGCAAGATAGCTTTCATTTTTCCCGGGCAGGGTGCCCAATACATAGGGATGGGTAAGGAGATCTCAGAGCTGTACCCTTCGGCGGCCGATGTTTTCGAGCGCGCCAACAACGCCCTGGGATTTGATATAAGGGAAATGATCTTTAATGGTGATGAGGAAACCCTTACAATCACCGAGAACACCCAGCCCGCCATACTTACGGCCAGCATGGCATGTCTTATGCCCCTTCTGGAAACCGGCATCAGGCCCGATTATACGGCTGGGCTGAGCCTTGGCGAGTACGGGGCGCATGTTTTGTCCGGTACATTCTCCTTTGAGGATGCGGTAAGAGTAGTCAGAAAACGTGGCAGATTCATGCAGGACGCCGTTCCTGCAGGGCTTGGGGCCATGGCGGCCATATTGGGCCTGGACCGCGAGGAAGTTATCGATATCTGTGAAATAGCCCAGAGCGCTGGTGTAATCGGCCCCGCCAATTTCAACTGCCCGGGGCAGATAGTTGTGGCGGGAGAAACAGCGGCCGTTGACGAAGCCATAAGAATCGCGACCGAAAAGGGCGCGAAGCGGGCGGTGCTGCTTAATGTAAGCGCTCCCTTCCACTGTGTCATGCTGGAACCTGCCGGCGAGAAGCTGAAAAAAGTGCTGGAAGGCGTTGAGGTTCATCCCATGACCATTCCCGTCGTGGCCAATGTGACAGGAAAGGTCATACCCTCGGAAGACCAGGTGAAAGATCTCCTGGTGCAACAGGTGAGCAAATCGGTATTCTGGGAGGACAGCATCCGCGCCATGATGGAAGCGGGAGTGGATACGTTTGTTGAGATTGGTCCGGGCAAGGTCCTGAGCGGTTTTGTGAAAAAGATTGACAGAGGACTCAGGGCTTTGAATGTGGAAAACAAGCAGTCCCTGGACAAGACCCTGGAAGCTTTGAAAGGATAGTGTTTTGTGGTTATGGATTTTTCAGGAAAGACGGTAATTGTCACAGGATCCACCAGAGGGATTGGAAAGGCTGTTGCCGCAAGGTTTGCGGAACTGGGTGCCAATGTCATGATTTGCGGGACCACCAACAGGGTGCATGATGTTGTAGATGAGCTGAAAAGTAAGGGCTGCAGCGCCGCAGGCTTTGTAGGTGACCTGGCCGCGCCCGAAAATGCGCAGGCTCTTGTCCATCAGGCCGTTGAAACCTTTGGAGGTCTGGATGTTCTGGTGAACAATGCCGGGGTAACCCGTGACAAGCTGCTCATCAGGATGGAGGATGAGGACTGGGATACTGTTATGAATATCAATTTAAAAAGTGCCTTTCTCCTGACCAGGGCGGCCGTAAAGGTTATGATGAAGAAGAAAAAGGGCGCCATAATCAATGTAACTTCAGTGGTCGGGATAACTGGTAATTCCAGCCAGGCCAACTATGCCGCTTCAAAAGCCGGGCTGATTGGTTTCACCAAATCAGTGGCCAAGGAATACGCCCGCAGGGGAATTACCTGTAACGCCATCGCGCCTGGCTTTATAGAAACAGAGATGACAGGTTCACTCCCTGAGGAGGTTAAAGAAAACTACATAAGGAGCATCCCGCTCGGAAGACCCGGGACGACTTCCGATGTGGCTGATCTGGCTGTGTTTCTTGCCTCCGACGGGGCTCAATATATTACCGGACAGGTAATTAATATTGACGGTGGACTCTGCATGTAATATTATTTCTAAAGATAGCGATAATATTGGTACGGCCAATTCCTGTCTGGAAGGGGGTGAACAGTGTGGTATTTAACAAGGTGAAGGACATCATTATTGAACAGCTTGGTGTTGATGAAAGCGAAGTAAAGCCGGAAGCTTCTTTTATCAATGATCTTGGCGCGGATTCACTTGATATTGTTGAGCTGATCATGGCCCTTGAAGAGGAGTTTGAGTTGGAAATACCAGACAAGGATGCAGAGAAAATAGTAACCGTCGGTGACGCGGTTGAATACATTAAGGCTCATCAATGATTCGCAAGCGAATAAAAGGAGTCCCAACTCTGGTTCGGTTGGGACTCTTTTTATCCCGGTATGGCTTTGCTTTTGCCGGCAATCGTCCCATTCAGTATTCCAGTGAATAAAATGACCGTAACTCTTATATTTCTCGTGCGGTGGCGGCAGGACAATGGCTGTATCCTTATTGTCCGCGCCGCTGCAGGATTATCAGGAGGTCAATTAACCATGAAAAGACGGGTAGTTATAACAGGGATGGGTGTTGTCCATTCACTGGGAAAGGATATAGATACCTTTTGGAATTCAATCAAGGAAGGCAAGAACGGCATCAGTACCGTAACCAAGTTTGACACTTCCGGGTTCAGCACAAAGGTTGCCGCCCAGATCGTTGATTTTGACTCCAGTTCCCATATTGATAAAAAAGAGGCCAAGAGGATGGACCTGTTTTCCCAATATGCCGTTGTTGCCTCCCAGCAGGCTATAGATATGGCAGGCCTTGACGCGATGAAAATTGATCCTTTCCGGGCAGGTGTCCTGATAGGGTCCGGCATAGGCGGAATAGAAACCCTGGAAGAGAACTGCAGGGTACTGTTTGAAAAGGGGCCCAAGAGGGTAAGTCCGTTCTTTGTGCCGATGATGATTGCTAATATGGCGTCGGGCCATGTGGCCATGCGCTTTGGGCTCAAGGGATACAACGCGTGTGTGGTGACAGCTTGTGCCACCGCCAACCATTCCATTGGCGATGCCATGCGTGTCATACAAAACGGTTATGCGGATGTGATGGTAACGGGCGGAACCGAGGCTTCCATAACTCCCCTGGGATTTGTGGGCTTCTGTGCCGCCAAGGCCATGACCGAGAATGAAGACCCCAACACGGCCTGCAGGCCTTTTGACAAAGACCGGGACGGATTTGTCATGGGAGAGGGCGCGGGAATACTGGTCCTCGAGGAATATGAGTATGCCAGGAGGCGGGGAGCTAATATACTTGCGGAATTGGTAGGCTATGGATGCACATGCGACGCATACCATATCACGGCGCCGTCTCCCGATGGCGAAGCGGGAGCCCGGTGCATGCAGATGGCTATGGAGGACGCCGGAATAGCGCCGGAACAACTTGGCTACATTAACGCCCATGGCACCAGCACCCCGCTTAACGATCCCATGGAGTCGGCCGTTATCAGAAAGGTGTTGGGCAAACACGCAGATAACGTGCCTGTCAGCTCCACCAAATCAATGACGGGACATCTTTTGGGCGCGGCGGGCGGTATAGAGGCAGTCATCACGGTTATGGCCATTAATGAAGGTTTCCTTCCCCCCACCATCAACCTGAAAAACCAGGACCCTGAATGCGATCTTGACTACATCCCGAATGTGGGGCGCAAAAAACAGGTTGAATACGCCCTTTCCAATGCCCTTGGCTTCGGTGGGCATAACGGCGTCCTGATCTTCAGAAGGTATGAGAATTAGGCGCGTTTCCCGGGGTCTGACAGGATTGGAATTGCCGCGACAGTTATGATAGAATAATGGATACAATACCAATGCTGGTATTGTATCCATTTTTCATTACCAGGCTGTCATGCGCGTTTTGACGCATCCGCGGCGAGAAGTTTTTCGGGAGGTCAAATTGCCGGATCAGGAACAACTCTATATACAGGTACAAAAGCTTGAAGAAAGAATAGGCTATTGTTTCAGGAACAGGGATTATGCACTGAATGCCCTGATCCACAGCTCCTTTGTCAACGAGAACCATCTGGATCCCAAGCTGAAAAACAACGAACGGCTTGAGTTTCTGGGGGATGCCATCCTGGACTTTGTTATGGGAATGATGCTGTATAACAACCACCCGGAGATGTCCGAGGGTGAAATGAGTAAAGTCCGGGCGCTGATCGTATGCGAGGCATCCCTGGCAGAGAGGGCGCGTTTCCTTGGTTTGGGGGAACTTATGTTCCTCGGAAAAGGCGAGGACGCCAACGGCGGGAGGAACAGGCCTTCCATCCTCTCAGACTGCCTTGAGGCTTTGATCGGCAGCATCTATCTTGACGGCGGAATGGACGAGGCAGAAGGCTTCATCATGTTCCTGTTGGGGGATACCTACCAGAAAGCTGTCAAGGGCGAACTTTTCATGGACTACAAGACCCGTCTCCAGGAAGAGATCCAGAAATCCGGCGACATGAAGATCCAGTACAAACTGGTTGAGGCTACTGGTCCGGATCACGACAAATGGTTCAAGATGTCGGTGTATGCTGATAACCGCCTCCTGGGAACAGGCGCCGGCAAATCCAAGAAGGAAGCGGAGCAGGAAGCTGCCAAACAGGCACTTGAGAGCATGAAAAGGCCATAAATTATGGAGAACAGGAAAGCATGAGCCGTCACAATGCCGGGGGCCGGCATATCAACATCCCCATCTTCGTCCCCCATATGGGCTGCCCTAACACCTGCGTGTTCTGCGACCAGCGCAGGATCAGCGGAACCATCGCCCCTGTTTCGGTTGAAGACGTAAGGGAAACCATTGAGAAATACCTGGCAGCATCATCCGGCGAAGATCATGCCGAGATAGCCTTCTTCGGAGGCAGCTTTACAGGTATACCGGAATGCCAGATGACCGGTTACCTCGGTGTGGCCAGGGAATACCTGGACATGGGCCTTGTGGACGGTATCAGGATTTCCACGCGCCCCGATTATATAGACCATGAGATCCTGGACATCCTGAAGGAGCACGGCGTGAGGATTATCGAGCTCGGTGTCCAGAGCATGGACGATAATGTATTGGCCAGGAGCAAGCGCGGCCATACGGCTGAAGATGTTGTACGGGCCGTTGGACAGATAAGGGGCTTTGGATTTGAGTTAGGCATCCAGATTATGCCTGGGCTTCCCGGTGATACCCTTGAAAAAACCCTGGAAACCGCAAGAAAAGTGGTGGGTCTTGCGCCCAGCCAGGTCCGGATCTACCCGGCCATTGTGCTTAAGGGTACAGAGATGGAGGAAATGTACCAGAATGGTTCCTACACGCCCCTCACCCTTGAAGAGGCGGTGGAGTGGTGCGCAATGATGGTACCCATGTTCAGGGAAGCCGGCATCAGGGTCATCCGCCTGGGGCTCCATTATTCGGAACTCCTTGAAGATGCGGTCGTTGCCGGGCCGTTCCATCCGGCCTTTGGCGAGTTGGTGGAGACGCGTGTTATCCTGGACATGATTACCGGCATTATTGAGGAAAAAGGCTTTGCAGGCTGCGCCGGAATTGAAATCCATACCTGGAAGGGCGCCCTGTCAAAAACAATAGGACATAACAAGGCGAATATAAAGGCGTTGAAGGACAGGTACGGGTACGCAAGGATCCGGGTGGGGGAAAAGGATTGGCCTCCGGGCCAGGTCCGGGTATCAGCTATTTACAGGGGAGATGAAGCATGAAAGAGATAAGCGCCCTGCAGATCATCGATGTGGTCAGGAAACTGTGTATCGATTCCAACATCTACCTGAATGACGATATCAGGGAATCCCTGGCAAAAGCGCAGGAACTTGAGGAATCCGAAAGCGGGAAATCGATCCTGCAAAGCCTTTTGAAAAACGCTGAGATTGCCGCGGAAGAAGGTATGGCCATATGCCAGGATACTGGTATGGCCATCGTCTTTGTCAGGATAGGCCAGGATGTCAGAATAACCGGTGGAAGCCTTACAGATGCTATCAATGAAGGCGTCAAGCGGGGATACAGTGAGGGGTATCTTCGCTGTTCAATAGTTGATGACCCTATAACCAGGAAGAATACGGGCGATAATACCCCGGCGGTAATACACTACGACATAGTTGAGGGGGATGAGCTGAGGATTGATGTGGTGCCCAAGGGCTTTGGCAGCGAGAACATGAGCGCCCTGAAAATGCTGAAGCCGTCGGACGGTGTTGAAGGTATAAAGCGGTTTGTCATGGAAGCCATCAGCAATGCCGGTCCAAATCCCTGCCCCCCGATCATTGTAGGTATAGGGATAGGCGGTAGCATGGAGAAATGTGCCCTTCTGGCCAAAAAGGCCCTGCTAAGAGAGGTGGGCTCAAGGAACCAGGAAAAGCACCTGGCTGACCTGGAGGAACAACTGCTGGAGGAGATCAACCAACTTGGGATCGGCCCGGCAGGCCTGGGTGGAAGGATAACGGCTCTTGGTGTTATGATTGAGGCCTGGCCTACTCATATAGCCGGGCTTCCCGTGGCCGTAAACATCAGCTGCCACGCGACGAGGCACCGCTCGGCTGTCCTGTAAGCCATGGGGACGGTTCTTCTGGTTTAGTCATGCGCAAAAGCCCTATTTCCTTTATTCAAAGAGACTGAAAAACACTGTTAGCTTTTTGCGGACGACCTGGGATGGGAATAGCCTGTATAGATTTCACGTAATTAACAGGGATTGAATGAGCTATGGATAGGGAATATGGAACTCTTTACCTTGTGGCAACACCTATTGGAAATCTGGAAGACATCACTTACCGGGCCGTAAGGATACTGTCCGAAGCGGATCTTGTCGCGGCCGAGGATACCCGCCGCACATTGAAGCTCCTGAACCACCTTAAGATAAAAAAGCCCCTTGTCAGCTATCACGACAATAACAGGCTGTCCCGGGCAGACGAGCTGGTTGAAAGGCTTAAACAGGGAGAGAATATCGCCCTTGTCAGCGATGCCGGGATGCCGGCCATCTCCGACCCCGGCGAAGAGCTTGTGAGGATTTGTATCCGGGAAGGCGTTCCGGTAACGGTTATCCCGGGCTGTACGGCAGCCCTGTCAGCTCTCGTGGTATCCGGGCTTCCCACTAGGCGGTTTGCCTTTGAGGGCTTTCTGCCCCATAAACGCAATGAGAGGGTAAAGCGCCTTAAAGAGCTGGCAGAGGAAGAAAGGACCCTGATCTTTTACGAGGCTCCCCATCGCATCAGCCACACGCTGGCCGATATGCTCCAGGTGTTGGGAGAACGGCAATGCGCCCTGGCCAGGGAACTTACCAAGCTGCATGAGGAAATCCTTCGGGGAAGTCTGCGGGAACTTCTCTCCAGGCTGGAAGCCGAGCCTCCCAGGGGTGAGTTCGTCGTCATCCTTTCAGGAGCAGAGACCGAAAACAAAAAAGAAAACCCCCATCGGTCCGGACAGGACATGGAGGCGCTGGTTCGTCATTATGAGGAGCAAGGCCTCAGCCGCATGGATGCTATGAAGCAAGCCGCAAGGGACCTTGGGGTATCCAAAAGGGACGTCTACCGGTCGCTGAACCGCTGAGTGATTGCTTTGGCCGGTTTTTGTGAGACCGCGCCGCTCAGTGTGATTTGACCTGCTCCATGGCCACGACCTGGATTTCTATCTTGCTGTCCTTTAACAATGCATGGAGTCTTTTGGCAAACTCGTCGGATTTGCCTTCGGCGGTTTCTCCGATAACGATCAGATCGATCTGGTAATGCTGGGCAAACTGGGCAATGGTTTCCGGGACGCGGTCCGAGTTGAGCACGGTCAGATCGGCGCCGTAGGACTTGGATACCGAGAAAAGATACTCCATCGCTTCTCCGTCTTTTGCGTTGTCAAAAAAGTTCCACTTTTGTTTTGATACATGGATTACAAAGAGTGATCCGTTTTCGGATTTTAAGGTCGCAGCTTTATGTATAAGCCTCTCGCACGATTTTTGCTGTGTAACGCAGGCCAGTACATTGTTATATCTATTCAATCATATCAACTCCAGATTATTATCGGAATGGTACGTTCTCTATTACATTATACCAAAATGACGGTTAAAAGTCTTTACAAATAGAATACAGATTTCTTTTCCGGCAGGGCGAAACAGTGCCTGCTACCTGCATGCAGTGCTGTTTGGAAGCCTTTTCTCCTTTGACATCCCGGAAGACCGACGGGTATAATATCCTTCATGGGAATCATGGCGCCACCGCGGATTTACCCTGCATAAGCCCATGAATTCCTGCCGGATTGAATCAACAGTAATGGATTAATTCCAGAAACGGAGAAACCCATGAAGTACCAACATATCATCTGGGACTGGAACGGCACCCTGCTGAATGATGCGATCGCCACCGTAAAGGCGGTGAACAGCATGCTGCAAAACCGGAACCTTGGATCAATTACCCCGGAAGAGTATCGGGAGCGTATTACCTACCCTGTCATCCAGCTCTATTATGAGGCGGGTTTTGACCTTATTAATGAGAACTATGAGGATATGTGCGAGGAGTACGCCAGGTATTACCAGGAGAATGCCCCGGACATATCGCTGCATGAAGATGCCCAGGCAATTCTTGCCTGGTTCAGGGATAAGGGCATTCGCCAGCATATCGTTTCGGCGTCGGAATATGGAATCCTTGTTGAACAGATCGCCGGGTACGGGATCATGGACTATTTTGACACCGTTTACGGGCAGAGGGACAAAAGGGGCGACAGCAAGGAGCACCTGGCAAGAAGCCTTATGGCCGAACTGAAGGCTGATCCGGCAAAGGTGCTGTTCATAGGTGATACTCTACATGATTTTGAGATAGCAAACAATATCGGGGCTCAATGCTTTCTGGTTTCCAACGGGCATTGCAGTACGGGAAGGCTGCAAAGGACCGGTGCGCCGGTGTACCCAAGCCTGAAAGCCATCTTAAATGATTTGAAGCCGGAGAGAACAGGTTTATGAAAAACATCGATTTGAGAAGCGATACCGTTACCTGGCCGACTGAAGAAATGCGTCAGGCCATGGCCAGGGCTGAGGTGGGCGATGATGGGTACGGGGATGACCCAACCGTAAACCGGCTGGAGAAAATGGCTGCCGAAAGGCTGGGAAAAGAGGCCGCCCTGTTCCTTCCCAGCGGGACCATGGGAAACCAGTTGGCCATCTTCACCCATATCAATAGGGGCGAGGAGGTTATAACCGCTGAGGACAACCATATTGTCCAGCATGAAGCAGGAGCTGCAGCCATCATAGCAGGAGCGCATCTTCGCTGCCTCAGGGCCGTGAAAGGCCGGGTGGACCCTGGTGATCTTGAAAGGACCATAAGAAGGCCACACGAGGTTCCAAAAACAGGACTGATATGCCTCGAAAACGCCCACTCCACAGGTGTGGTACATGATCTGGACTATATGGGAAAGGTGAGGGAGATAGCCGACAGATACAGGATTCCCGTACACCTTGACGGGGCGCGGATCTTCAACGCGGCGGCATATTTGAAGGTGGATTCGGCAAAGATTGCGGAATACGCAGATTCAGTCATGTTCTGCCTTTCCAAGGGACTCTGCGCTCCTGTGGGCTCAATCCTGGCAGGCAACGCGGATTTTATAAAACGGGCAAGGGTAAAGAGAAAGACAATGGGTGGAAGCATGCGCCAGGCAGGTATCCTGGCCGCCGCCGGAATTATCGCCCTGGAGAAGATGACGCCCAGGCTGCATGAGGACCATGAAAGAGCCCTGCAACTGGCAACCCTGCTCGGTCAGATCCCGGGCGTAAGAGTGACGATGGAGGATGTCCATATCAACATGGTTTTCATCCAGTTCCAACGTCCCGTAAATACCGATGAACTGATGGCTAAGCTCGGGTCCGAAGGCATTCTTGCCAATCCACCCGAGGACGGGGTTATGCGCCTGGTAACCCACTACTACATCGATCGGGAGATGGTAAAAAAGGCGGCGGACGCATTCAGAAGGATATTGGCATAACAACAAACCTGAAATGGTTTTGTGTTCATTGGACTACTTTAGCGAACTTATGAAACTGGAAGAATACCTTGAGTATTATGAAATCTGCAGAGAAGTGGAAAAGGCTCGAAAAGAGCCAGTTGAGGACCGTATTCCAGCGGATTTGCTGTTTGATGAGCTTGGAATAAAGTAATATATATATCTCATGTTTTTTTCTAAGAATGCAGCTTAAGGGCTGCATTTTTCTTGTTTGTACGGGGTATGACATACGACCTTCACAGTAAAAAGTGGTTACTGAAACTGGCATTATCAACCGCTGTCTGAACTCTCCGCCGGATGGTTATTCATGAAATGCAGCTCTAATGGTTTTTCTAAGAAAAACATATACATGTAATCAATCTGTGGTATAATTAAAAAGAACATATGTTTGGCTGTCTGGAGGCAGGATAATGAAACTGCTGGACAAGCTGCAGATACTGGCCGATTCGGCAAAATACGATGTTTCGTGCTCCTCCAGCGGAAGCAGCAGGAGCAACCGCCCGGGAGGTGTTGGCAACGCGTCCCTTCCCGGGATTTGCCATAGCTGGGCCGACGACGGCCGCTGTATCTCCCTGCTCAAGGTCCTTTTCACCAATGTGTGCATCTACGATTGCAAATATTGTGTCAACCGCAGTTCCAACGATATAAGGCGCGCAAGCTTCACGCCCGACGAGCTCTGCGAGCTGATCATCCAGTTCTACAGGCGCAACTATATAGAGGGTCTTTTCTTAAGCTCTGCGGTCATCAGAAATCCGGATTATACCATGGAGCTTATGATAAAGGCATTGAGAAAGCTGCGCCATGAATACCGTTTCAACAGCTACATCCACATAAAATCCATACCCGGCGCAGACATGAGGCTGGTCCATGAGGCAGGGCTCCTTGCCGACAGGATGAGCATAAATATTGAGCTGCCGTCGGTGTCGGGCCTTAAGCTTCTGGCTCCCCAGAAAGATCCGGGTTCCATCCTTGAGCCCATGGGCTATGTCAGGGAGCGGATCATGGAATCCAGGGAACTTGTACTTTATAAAAAGCCGCAGTCATTCGTTCCTGCCGGCCAGTCAACCCAGCTTATTATCGGGGCAACTCCCGACAGCGACCTGAAAATCCTGACCCTCACCGAGCGCCTGTACCGGAATTACCAGCTAAAGAGGGTCTATTATTCGGCCTATGTTCCGGTAAACAGCGACGAGAACCTTCCATCCATATATACCAGCCCGCCCCTTCTGAGAGAACATCGCATCTATCAGGCAGACTGGCTTTTGCGTTTCTATGGCTTTAGAGCCGGTGAACTTCTGGATGAGAATCATCCAAACTTTGATATCCACCTGGATCCCAAATGCGACTGGGCTTTAAGGCATCTCGACCAGTTTCCCGTTGAGATTAACAAGGCCCCGCTGGAAATGCTGCTCAGGGTTCCGGGGATCGGCTACAGGATGGCCGCGAAAATCATCAGGGCGAGAAGGATAGGCCCTTTGGGTTTTGAAGACCTCAAGCGCATGAGGGTTGTACTGAAACGCGCCCGTTATTTTATAACCTGCAGTGGCAGGTATTACGGCGGAATTGATCCGGACTCAGGGCTGCTCTACCAGTTGCTTTCCAACAAGGCAGACAACAAGGTGATGGCAGGGCAGATTTCCATGTTTGGATGACAAGATAGAATATGTATTACGGCAGAGGGATGATCATATGATATATGTTACCGACGGAAGCTTTGAAGGTATTCTTGCAGCTGTATTCGAGGCCTTCAGGAACAGGGAGGATCCCGAGGAAATAACACTGGGCGGAGATTTTCAGCTTTCCATTGCCGCCGGGATAAGGGAAATTCCCACCGACACCGGGAAGTCAGACAGGGTCTGGCGCGGCGTGCAGAACAGAATCTCGGAGAAATCCCTTGAGGATTTATATCTGGCATATTTAAGTGAACATCCCCGGGTTGGGCTGTACATCTACCGCTATATCAAGCTTGGCCTTAAACTCGGCCATAAAGTCGAGGAGTACCTGCAACACCCGGATGTTCAGGCAATTTACGATCTTAGCCGCAGGGTGTCAAAGGAAGTCCACCTGTTCCTTGGCATCCTGAGGTTCAAGAAGCTGAAGAATGGCGTTTTCTATGCCTGTTATGAGCCCGATAACAATATTACCCAACTGATCACCGAGCATTTTGCCAGTCGCCTTTCAGACCAGGCCTGGATCATCCACGACAGGAAAAGGGATGTATTTGCCCTCCACAACGGGGAGGAGGTTGTCTTCACAACAGGTCTTTCAGGCATTGTCCATGAAGATTGCGAAGAGGAGTACGAAGAGCTCTGGAGAAGGTACTTTACCACCATCGCCATAGAAAGCCGTAAAAACCTTAAGCTTCAGAGGTCCTTCATGCCCCGCCGGTACTGGAAGCACCTGACAGAAAAGCAGTTGTAGGTTTTATGTGTCGATGTTAATCGGGTAAGGGATCGACTTAATAGCATCCGACGCAGGGGGCTGCAGGCCAAAACGGCTCCAAAAATGCATTTAATGGTGATTATGTCGGTTTTTTAGCAGTATTAACATGTTGAGAGGCCTTTTTGGTTATGATATAATATGCGTAGAATCCTGAGGTGTACGTGATACCTGTAAAATTGAACCTGCTATAATTGACACGGGAGCTGGAAGTTTAGCCACGTAGTACGGGCCGCAAGCTAATTCCGTCACGAAAGTGACGGCGGCGGAAGTACCAAATGGTTAACAGGCGCCCACCTGGTTGAGTACCAGGTGTCAATATACAGGAAACGGCACCTTGGGAGTTATTTGTTTTAGGCTGTTCCTTGCGAACAGCCTTTTTTATTGTTGGTGAGAGGTTGGAGGTGAGATTGCCACGCTTCGCTTGCAATGACAGCCTGGGTATTGCTTTGCGATGGGTTTTGACGAGATCAGCGAATGGACCTGATCATGCTGTCGATATGGGTGGCAATGCTCTTTGGATCTTCCATATGGATGGGCTCAGCGCCGTCCTGCAGTTCCACCATCCGGACCCCGGGGGCCAGATAGAGGTTGTCCATGGACAGAGCCCGGTAGATGCGCGCGGCTTGCCGCGCCGTATAGTCGGAATTGCCGTTTCTCACCCAGTGCCGGGTAATTGCTTCCTCACTGGAAAACAGTATGGTGAGCGGTACGTTGGGGAAACCGCCGGATTCCCGAATTTCCGCCAGGCTTTTCTCCATCATCG
This sequence comes from Clostridiaceae bacterium, assembly GCA_012728015.1. Taxonomy (GTDB): domain Bacteria; phylum Bacillota; class Clostridia; order DSM-8532; family DSM-8532; genus Thermoclostridium_A. The sequence goes on from JAAYFY010000037.1 coordinate 164,716, forward strand.
AGTGTTCAACAGTCGAAGCGGCATACACCGCCGGAGAATTATGGAATTCCGCAATGAGCTTTCCATATTTATATTGTCCCAGCTGGCGTTTATAGGGCGAAAGAGACCGGAAAAGGCCGGTTTTTGCAAGGGTCATACGCCTCTTAGCGGTTTTTTCAGGGAATTTAAAATCTTTCAATTCGGTAAGGGAAGCGATCCAATGCTTGTAATCCACCGGAACGGGGTTGAACAGAACAACGCCGGCAACCAGGTGGGGTCTGGTGCAGGTATAGTGGTGGGCGTATACCGAAGCACAGCCGTCAGCGACAAGTATGATGGGCTTTTTAATGCGTTCAAACTTGATTATGGTATCAATGATCCCGGAAATATCAGAGGCGGATCCGGAGGCCTGGGATCCTGAACTCCAGCCGTAGCCGGGTCTTTCAAAAGTGATAACCCGGGCATTCTGTATCTCGTTCTGGACCAGCCACCACTCCATGGATGAGCTTCCGCAGTTATGGAGTATGATTACCGCAGGATCTCCGCCTTTGCCTTTTGCCCGGTAGAAAAGCTTCATTCCGCTGCTGTCCAGGAATTTTCCTTCATCGGAGGGCTGTTTGTGCCACCTTTTATTGATCACCCTGCTGATGACCATATAGGCGGCCAGGACAATCAGAATTCCGCCGGAACAAATCAAAACAACCAGTCCCATAAACGCTGCTCCTCTGTCAGAAATACAATTTTTCTTCTTCCTTATTATGCTAACATACTGATCTGGTGTCATCAAGCACAGTGTCGAAAAATGACAGCAAAGAGACTATGTTGTCTAAGGGCGGAGTATCTCGCGGAGCGTGTTTTCGAGGAACTCAACGCGCCCTTCAAGTTCTTTGATGCGGCTCTGGAGCAGATCCTTCTCATCAACGGGTTTCTCGAATCTGCCGCCGGCATAGGTCCTCCAGTCGAAAGGGAAACGCAGGCCGCTGCCGAAAATTATTGGCAGGTATGCGCAGGCAAAATTGATATCGTCCTTGCAATTGGAAATATACCTGCACCTTATGGGAGGGTTGGCCGCAGTCAGGTCAAACCGCGTTTCGGCAACCACCGCAGACGCATCAATATTCACCCGTGCCAGCAGCATATGGTTTTTGCAGGTCCTTACCACAGATGGGTAGTTATCCACCATAATCAGGCAGTCAAATCCCCTGGGTGAAGAAGGGCTGAAGATTTCCAGCCCCATTGAATACCTGTTGGCATTCGGATCAAACCTGTACAGGTAAGTGCTTTCATTGTCCTCCTCGCCGGACAAAAGCACGTAGACGAACCTTCCTTTTCCTGTTACGGCCTGCAGCCTTTTTGAAACTTTATGGGGAAACGGGGTGCTGGTCGGCTTCATGGTCTTTCCTTCCGAGGTGATGCGCCGGTGGACGAGGAGGCTTACATCCTGTATTTCGGTAAGGAAGAAGAGATGGGTTGAAGAGCCATCTGAACATACCGCATAGTCCTTGCAGCCCCTTGCTATGATCCCTTCCACCTCGGGCATGGTAAAACTTCCGTTCTCTATCCGCTGACAGGTAAGAAGCTGCTTGCGGTTATGGCTGACGATATAAAAAACATTTACGGCATTCTTTGATTCCGTGAGTGTAACCCCGTATGGCGCGCTGCCTGCAATTCGGCTTTCCAGGAGGACAATGGGCTCTTTCCGTTCCTCGCAGGCCCGTATGAAGAGCAGCCTTCCGGCATAGTCAACAAAGGATGCCCGTATGGTGTCGTCCGTGCTCATGGATATGGAAAAATCGGGGGCAGCGTTTTCTGAGAGCAAAAATGGCGGTCCCCAGTGGTTGTCGCTTTCCAACATGCTCATGAAAAGACCGTTCTTATACCATATGCAGTATGTAACACCCATACTGTTTTTTGCGACATGGCGCAGACTATCAATACACGGCACATTGGACAACCCCTCAAGGATTTATTAGGCTGGTTTCCTCATATACTTATATGAATATTTATTTATGTCCCCGGCTGAATATACCCTGCTGTAACCAAAACAACCCAAAGGCATATTATGTCAGTGTGAAGGCTAATATTTCGAATGGAGGACCGATGCAATGAGTTGCAAAGATCAAATCGTTCCCGGACTTATCTGCGGCGAAGACATATGCAAGCTCCGTGAAGCCGTTTGCGTCCAAGTGGAAAAGGTATATGACAATTGCCGCGAGAAAGACTGTATTGAGGATGCGGTTGTAGATTTTAACGAAAATGTCCAGGACCTCATCAATAATGCGGTAAAGGTAAAAACAAAGGATGCGGAGGTAGTGGCTGTATTTGCTGACCTGGAGCCCGTGCCGTTCAAAAGGGGATTCTTCACGGTGAATGTACGTTATCAGATCAAGGTAATGGTGGAATTCTGTTACAAGGATATGAACGGCAACCTGGTTTCCTCGTGCCCCAAGGTAGGGTTTGTAGGGTTTGAAAAAACGGTTATCCTCTTTGGCTCCGAGGGTAAGGTCAAGATCTTCAAGAGCATGGAACCCGCGCCCAATACGCCCCTTTATGGTGATTCCTGCAATGAGGCCTGCGGCGGCTCACTTGTGGAGCAGGATAACCTGCCCAATGTCAAGGTTGAGGTCGCGGAACCCCTGGTTTTGAACACGAGGGTCAAGAGGGTACATCATCACCGTCACCGCGTCTGCGATGAGGAAGACAATAATGCCGAAAGCATTATTGTCCCGCAGAGAAGGGTTGTTGTCACGCTAGGCTTATTCTCCATAATCAAGCTTGTACGCCTGGTGCAGCTCCTTATCCCGGCGTTCAATTTCTGCTATCCTAACAAGGAATGCATAGCTTCCACCAACGAGGAGCCCTGCGAGATTTTTGACACCATTGAATTCCCTCTTGATCAGTTCTTCCCGCCGCAGAAGTTCGATTTTCCGGCAGAAGATGAATTGTGCGAAGATGTCAAGAAACGGTAAGGGGGACTGAAAACGTCCTCCTTTTTGTCACAAAAGAGGCAAGGCTCCCGTGACCCCGCTTGCAATCCGTGATTGCCCCGCGGGGTGGTTTTTTTAATGAATCACCGCGGGTGATGGCAGATACGGTATAATGTATAATTGATGGCGGGGTTCTTTTTTTTTAAGAAAAGAACGATATAAATAATAAAGGATTATACCGCTTCTATTTGTTAAAGCTGAACAGGTACCAAGGATGAGTATGGATCTTTCCATAGAGAGGAACGGCGAGTGCATGAGAAAGCTGACGACGGGGCTGATCCCCTTTGCGGTCATTCTGCTTGCATGGTTCACAGCTTCAAAGGCTGCGTCATTTAATGACGCCGTCAACTCGGTCATGCTTATCCTTCCCTTTGTGATAGCTGTTCTTGCCCTGTTCATGAGCATATGGTATAAAAACAGCCGGTTCTTCTTCCTTACGGTCTTTATGCTGATTTCCTACATCGTTCTTAAAATCGCTGCCGCAAAGGAAGCCATGCTGATGGAGGCAGTAACAGCGATCAGTATATTGATCCCCATTAACCTGGTCTGGCTTGCGTTCATCAGCGAACGGGGAATCATCACCGGTTATGGGGCAAATAAAGCTATACTGATTGGCATACAGCTTGCCTGGGTCCTGGTCAGCGTCCTCGGAAAGTCCGAAGATCCGGCCGCCGGCATGCTGAGCCCTGATCAGGCCATGAGCATCCCGGCCCCTGCCATCATCCTCTATATACTTGCTATCGCCTTTCTGCTGATAAATTACATCTTGAAGGGCCAGTACATATTTGTGGTATTCATCTCAATTCTGATAACCACATACATTTCCCTTCATTTTGCCCATAGACCTGTCATACTTGCCATATTTACGAATTCGGTGTTTATTATGGTCGTCTCGGCATTATTTGAGGTCTCGTATTCTCTGGCATTTTATGATACACTTACTGGAGTACTCTCCAGAAGGGCATTTGAGCAGGAACTGGATAAACTGGGGAAACAATACTGCATCGCCATGGTTGACATTGACCATTTCAAGAGAGTCAACGATTTATACGGCCATGATATCGGGGATGAGGTACTGAAAATGGTGGCTTCAATCCTTAACAGGATATCATACAAGGCCAGGACTTTTCGTTACGGCGGCGAAGAGTTCGCCATCATCTTCCAGGGACAAAGGATATCCGACGTCATGACCGTACTTGAGCGTGTGAGAGCAGAGGTAGAGCAGCGTCCCTTCGTTATCAGGTCCGAAAACCGCCCGCAGGAGAAACCGGAGAATATAACAGGCTCCAGCAAAGGCAGGGGCCGGATAAATATTACTGTCAGCATTGGGGTCGCCCAGAAGACCGAGAGTCTGAAAACCCCGCCGGATGTGATCAAAAGAGCCGATGAGGCGCTGTACAGGGCCAAGAGCAGCGGGAGGAACCGTGTTTCAAAATAGGTTTTACAGGGTAAATCATAAAGAATGAAAAATCGAGGAAGTGACTGGCTTGTCTGAAGCAATTTTGAACCAAATCATTGAAGCTGAGCAGGAAGCTGCGCGAATCGAAGAGAACTCCAGGACAGAGGCCCGTGAACTTGTAGCCAAAGCCAGGCAGGAAGCCGCGGCCATCCTTGAAAAGGGAAGGGCCGAAGGTGAGGCCCAGAGAGCCGAAATACTGAAGAGCGCCCGCCAGGAGCTGGAGATGGAGGCAAAGGCCAGGGAAGAGGCTGTGGAAAAGGCAGCCCTTGAACTCTCGCGCGGCGCTGAACAAAAACTGGATTCGGCAGTTCAATTTATTCTGGGAAGGATTGTGGACTCAAGTGGCAGTCGTTAGGATGAACAAGATTACAATACTGGGACTTGGGAAGGAACGGACCCGGTTGATGGAATCACTGATGGCGGCAGGTGTGGTCCAGATCAGTGAGAGCACGGTTGATGAGGATACCCCGGGAATTGCCGCGCCAAAAAACCAATCTGATCTTGCCAGGCTGGACAGCATGCTAAGTGAAGTATCGGCCTCGCTGGATACTTTGAGGCGTTATGTCCCGGCAAAGAAACCCCTGTTTTCGGCAAGGAGGGTTATCAGCCGTGAAGAATTCCAATCGGTACTGGCATCCTCGGATGCCGTCATGGAAACGGTAAAGAAGATAAATGCCTGTGAAAGCCGTATCGCCGCGCTGAAGAGCGAGGAAAACCGCCAGCGTGTCCTTCTTGCGTCACTTGATGTATGGATGGATCTTGATTTTCCATTGGATATTAATAATACCCGGACCACGGCAATAGCCATGGGCACGCTTCCCCTGGGCGTTGATCCGGATGAACTGGAGAAGACGCTTGCCAATGAGGTTGGCGAAGCATCCCTGGTACGGTCGGGCAGCGACAGGAGCCTTCATTATATCCTGCTGGTCGTACATAAGGCAAGGGAGAAGGAGGCGCTTACGCTTCTAAAGGATACAGGTTTCAACCGGATCGACTTCAAGGATATGCAGGGAACCCCGCGCCAGAACCGGGTAAGGATACTGAGGAACCTGGAAGAGCTGGCCAAAGAGCGTGAGGATTACGTGGGCAGGATCATCCAGATGGCGGACAGCAGGGAAAGGATTGAGACGCTGTATGATGCCGTCCTGATGGAGAGGGAACGGGCTGAAGCCGCCGGAAAGCTGCTTGCCACACGCTCTGTATTTCTTTTAGAAGGGTGGCTTCCCGCCGATATTTCCGATAAGCTTAAAGACTGGCTTGAGAAGAACTTCCTGTGCTCGGTGCAGATTACAGAGCCGGGACCCGACGAAGAAACGCCGGTTCTGTTGCGGAACGGACCTGTTACAGAGTCCATCAAACCTGTTATTAACATGTATGGTGTGCCGAGCAGCAGAGAGACAGACCCCAGCGTGACCACCATGTTCTTCTTCATATTCTTCTTTGGGATGATTGTGGCCGATGCTGGGTACGGCCTGATCCTGGCCCTCATCGGCGGGCTTGCCGTAAAGCTCTTCAGGATGGAGGAAGGCACAAAGCGTTTTATGAAGCTGGTTTTTTTCAGCGGCCTGGCCACCACCTTCTGGGGCATTATGTTCGGCGGATATTTCGGCATAGAAGCCCTGTCAAAGTATGCCCTGTGGTTCAGCCCCAGTGAGGAAGGCGCTACCGAGAAGCTGATGGCATACTGCCTGCTCTTCGGCGTTATTCACCTGTACACGGGGCATGCCATGAAGGCGTATAACCTGATACGGCACAAGCAATACCTGGACGCGGTTATGGATGTCTTATTCCCGGTGATCATGTATACCGGGTTTGGCATGGCCATCCTGCCAAATGTGCCTGGAATTGACCCAAATGCGGCTGCGAAGATTTCATCCTACGGCGTATATGTCCTGCTGGCGGGCGTCATACTCACGGTCTCTTCTGCCGGGAGAAACAGCCGCAATGCTTTTGGAAAGATTTTTGGCGGCCTTCCCAAGTTATACGACATCATCGGTTTTTTAGGCGATGTTCTTTCATATATGCGCCTGATGGCGCTGAGCCTTTCAGGAGGCATACTTGCCGGTCTGATCAACGGCATGGCCGGTGGAGGAAGCATCATATTCAGGCTCACCGGAGGCCTGGTACTGCTGGGTATCGGTCACGCTGTAAACTTTGCCATGTCAATACTGGGCGGGTTTGTACATTCATGCCGCCTCCAGTACCTGGAATACTTCTCGAAGTTCCTTGAGGGTGGGGGAGAACCCTTCCATCCTTTCAGAGCAAAAACACGATATATTTTGGTCAAACAGGAGGATGAAGCACTATGGAAACAAATATGACCCTGTTCTTTTCCCCGACTGCATATGCCTTGCTGGGCGCGGCAATCGCCTTTTTCGTCGCGGCGCTTGGTTCTTCCAAAGGTGTGGGTATCGCCGGTCAGGCAGCAGCAGGCCTGGTAGCAGAAGATCCGGGCAAGTTCGTCTACTCCATGATCTTGCAGGCCCTTCCAAGCACACAGGCAATTTATGGCCTGGTTATCGCCATATTGATACTTGGCAGGGTTACACCGGGCATTACCCTTGAGCAGGCAACCATGCTGTTCATGGCAGGCCTCCCCGTCGGGTTTGTTGGTTTTCTTTCGGGTGTTTATCAGGGCAAGGTGGCTGCCGCTGGCATCAACCTTATAGCAAAGCGTCCGGAATCGTTCGGCCATGCCATGATTTTCGCCATCAACGTCGAACTGTTCGCCATCTTCAGCTTTGCGGCATCCTTCTTCATTCTCGGGAAAGTGCCGGCATAAGCTGCGGCCGCGGGAATGCGCCGGCCGGAAAACCGGCGGATTCAATCAGACGCCTGGAAAATGGACTGGGCAGTTGACAAAGGGGAATTCAGATGACTGGAATCGACAGGATAAAAACCAAAATCCTTGATGACGCGAAGGAAATCGCCGAAGAGAACCTTAACAGGGCGAGGCAGGAAGCTGAAAGAATTATTGCCGAGGCGCGGGGAAAAGCCCGTGAGGAAGCTGGAAAGGCCAGGCAGGCCGCCAAGGCTGAAGCCGCGAATCTGAAAAAAACAATGGACGCGGTATCCAGCCTGGAAGAAAGAAAACGCATGCTCAAGGTCCGGCAGGACATGGTAGACGCGGCATTCAGGGCCGCCTTTGAAAGAACTCTTAAACTACCGGCCGAAGAGTATGGCAGCTTTATCAGGCGTTTCATCCTTGAATCGGTCCGTGATGGAGAGGGTGAGATCCTTTTCAATGAAGCCGACAGGTCAAGGCTGGGAGAGAAGTACGTGGAGGAAATAAACCGGACCCTCAAAGCGGAAGGCAAAACCTCGGTATTAAGGCTTTCCGGGCATACAATCCCCAACCGGGGCGGGTTTGTATTGAGATACGGGGAGATGGAGATCAACTGCACCCTTGAAATCATTTTCAGTCTGTTAAGGCCGCGGTTGGAGGCCGAGGTCGCTTCGATCCTGTTCGAAGCGTGAACCACATTGATAAGGAGCAAGGTATGGCACGGATTTTGGATGAGGACTACGCATATGCCACGGCGCGGATACGCGCCCTGGAGAATAAACTGATCACTCCCCAGCAATACCAGCGGATGCTGGATGCGGCAAGCGCTGAGGACATCGTGAAGATGTTGGTGGAGCTGGGATATGGAGCGGGAGATACTGATACATCCCAGCCGGCTGTCCGTACATCGGAGAAGCTGCTTTCGGATGAGATGAAGAAGGCCTATGCCCTGGTGAGGAATTTGGTACCCCACCCTGAGGTGATCAGCCTGTTCATGCGCCGAAACGATTACCTCAACGCAAAACTGATACTGAAAGCCAGTTTTCTGGGCAGCGGCGATCCCGGGGTTTATGCCGGTTCGGGCACCGTTGATCCTGCCGAACTTCACGGCATGATCCGGGACAGAAATCTTTCAGAGCTTCCCGGGGTTTTCGGAAAGGCCATCCTGGAATGCATTGATTCATACAGCCGTTCCGGAGATCCGCAAATGGTTGACTTCATCCTTGACAGGGCAATGTATGAAAACATGGAGCAGGACGCGGAAGAGATCAGTGTTCCTTATATCAGCGAACTTGTGGGATTACTCCATGACCAGGCAAACATCAGGATTTTTATTCGCGCGAAGCTGCTTAATAAGTCCAGGGATTTTCTGCAGCGGGCTCTTCTTGAGGGAAGCAGGGTACAGAAAAGGTTCTACCTGGACCTTTCCGACAAGCCGCTGGACCAGTTTTTTGAAGCAATGCGTTTTACCGCCCTGTCGGATCTTGCCTTAATGCTGTCGGAGGTATTCAAAAACCGGGACGGGGTCACCGGCATGGAAAAAATCCTGGACGAGCACTTTATCAACTTTATAAACAGGACAAGATACATGGCCATGGGTGTAGAGCCTGTTATTGCCTGGCTGTTTTACAGAGAAGCGGAGATCAGGAATGTCAGGCTTATACTCACCAGCAAGATCAATGGCATTCCCAATAATATTATTGGAGAGAGGCTGAGGGCATATGCGTAAGGTTGGAGTGATGGGAGAAAGGGACAGCGTTTTGGGGTTCAAGGCTGTAGGGTTTGATGTATATCCGGTGGTATCCCGCGAAGAAGCTTCCGAAAGACTGACCCAACTGGCCGATGATGGATATGCCGTGATATATGTAACAGAACAGATCGCGTCAATGATAGCTGAGGATATCGAGCGTTACCGGTTCAGCCGTTTCCCGGCAATCGTGCCCATTCCCGGAAGCTCGGGCTCTTTGGGAATCGGTATGAATTCGGTCAAAAAGAGTGTGGAAAAGGCTGTCGGCGCGGATATCCTTTTCAACCATTAATAACTGTGGTATTCGCCGGACAGCAGCCGGGCAGATGGTCCCTGGCACCGGCAAGGGACGAAAGGTATTGAAAGCGAGGGATAGCATTGAGCGAGGGCAGAATAGTGAAGGTTTCAGGGCCGCTGGTAATAGCAGAGGGCATGCGGGACTGCAATATGTTCGATGTGGTGCGTGTCGGAAATGAGAATCTTATCGGCGAGATCCTGGAAATTCATGAAGACAGGGCTTCCATCCAGGTTTACGAGGAAACATCGGGCCTGGGACCCGGTGCTCCCGTGGTTTCCACCATGGCGCCTCTCAGTGTGGAATTGGGCCCGGGCCTTATTGAAAATCTCTTTGACGGTATTCAAAGGCCTCTTGAGGCGATGAGGCAGAAAACCGGGGGCAATATCACGAGGGGTATTTCCATTCAGGCGCTGGACCGGGACAGGAAGTGGCACTTCGAACCCCGGGCAAAGGCAGGAGACCATGTGAAGGCCGGCGACATTATCGGTGTTGTCTGGGAGAACGAGGTGTTCGAGCACAGGATCATGGTCCCCATTGGGATAGAAGGCACCCTGATCGATATATTTGAAAGCGAGTATACCGTCGAGGAAACAGTAGCCCGCGTTGAAACAAAGACCGGATCAGGAACCAGGGTCCTTGACCTCACCATGATGCAGAAATGGCCGGTGCGCCAGGGACGTCCATTTAAGGAAAAGCTGGCTCCCGACGAACCCCTGATAACCGGGCAGCGCATTATCGATACCCTCTTCCCCATAGCCCTGGGCGGCGTTGCCGCGATACCCGGTCCCTTCGGGAGCGGAAAGACCGTTGTGCAGCACCAGCTCGCAAAATGGGCCGATGCTGACATAGTGGTCTATATCGGCTGCGGTGAGCGCGGTAACGAGATGACCGATGTTCTGATGGAGTTCCCGGAGCTTAAGGACCCCCGGACTGGCAAATCCCTCATGAAGAGGACGGTCCTCATAGCCAATACCTCGGACATGCCGGTTGCCGCCCGTGAGGCGTCCATCTACACGGGTATTACCATAGCCGAGTATTTCAGGGATATGGGATATAGTGTTGCCTTGATGGCCGACTCAACCTCACGCTGGGCGGAAGCCCTCCGCGAGATGTCGGGACGCCTGGAGGAAATGCCCGGTGAGGAAGGCTATCCGGCATACCTTTCCACCCGCCTGGCCCAATTCTATGAAAGGGCAGGAAAAGTAAAGGCATTATGTTCCGGGGAGCGTATAGGCTCACTGAGTGCCATCGGCGCGGTTTCCCCGCCGGGCGGCGATCTTTCGGAGCCTGTCGCCCAGGCAACCCTGAGAATTGTAAAGGTCTTCTGGGGACTTGACTACAACCTGTCTTACAGGAGGCATTTCCCAGCTATCAACTGGCTTATCAGCTACTCCCTCTATGAAGAAAAGTTGAGGGATTGGTACACAGAAAATGTATCCAGGGATTGGGTGAAGCTTACCGGCGATATGATGCGCATCCTGCAGGAGGAAGCGGAGCTCCAGGAAATTGTCCAGCTTGTGGGCGTGGATGCCCTTTCGCCCATGGACAGGGTAACCCTTGAGGCTGCCAGGTCCATAAGGGAGGACTATCTGCAACAGGATGCCTTCAACGAGATCGATACATATTCAAATTTGAACAAGCAGTACCGCATGCTAAGACTGATCATGAGCTTCTATTACAAGGCTCAGGACGCGGTCAGGGCTGGCGCGGAAATTGATGATATATTCAGCATTCCCGTCAGGGAGAGGATAGGCAGGGCCAAATTCGTTCCTGAAGACAAGGTCAGCCAGGTTTACGACGAGATGGAGAAGGACCTGGATGCCCAGATGGATGCGCTTACGGCAAAGGAGGATAGCTGATATGCTTAGAGAATATCGTTCCATTGCGGAGGTTGCCGGCCCCCTGATGCTGGTAAGAAATGTTGAGGGCGTCACCTACAACGAACTGGGGGAAATAGAACTGGCAAACGGGGAGATCAGGCGCTGCAGGGTGCTGGAAGTGGACGGCAGCAATGCGCTGGTCCAACTTTTTGAGAGCGCTGCCGGCATCAATGTGGCCACCAGCAAGGTGCGCTTTTTGGGCAGGAACCTTGAGCTTCCGGTATCCCCTGATATCCTGGGACGCGTTTTTGACGGGCTGGGCAATCCCATTGACGGCGGTCCTCCGATTATTCCCGAAAAGAGGCTTGACATCAATGGCCTGCCCATGAACCCGGCAGCCCGTGACTATCCCAATGAGTTCATCCAGACAGGCGTTTCGGCCATAGACGGCCTGAACACCCTGGTAAGGGGCCAGAAGCTGCCCATATTCTCGGGATCGGGGCTTCCCCATGCCCAGCTGGCAGCCCAGATCGCTCGCCAGGCCAGGGTTTTGGGTGCCGATGAAAAATTTGCCGTTGTCTTTGCTGCAGTGGGCATAACCTTTGAGGAGGCCGACTTTTTCATCACTGACTTCAGAAAGACCGGTGCCATCGACCGCGCGGTCCTGTTCATGAACCTGGCCAACGACCCGGCCGTGGAACGCATCGCAACGCCGAGAATGGCCCTTACGGCCGCCGAGTATCTGGCCTTTGACCTTGATATGCATGTGCTGGTGATCATCACCGACATCACCAACTACGCCGAGGCCCTGCGTGAGGTGTCGGCTGCCCGAAAGGAAGTGCCTGGACGCCGGGGGTATCCGGGCTATCTTTACACCGACCTGGCAACCCTTTACGAGAGGGCAGGCCGGAAGCGGGGCAAGACGGGCTCCATCACCCTTATTCCCATCCTGACCATGCCTGAGGACGACAAGACCCATCCTATTCCCGACCTTACCGGGTACATAACCGAGGGTCAGATCATCCTCAGCCGTGAACTGCATAAAAAGGGTACTACCCCGCCCATCGACGTCCTTCCGTCCCTGTCCCGCCTGAAGGATAAGGGCATCGGAGCCGGAAGAACCCGGGAGGATCATGCCAACACCATGAACCAGCTGTTTGCCGCGTATGCCCGCGGTAAGGAGTGTAAAGAACTGGCCTCCATCCTGGGTGAAGCCGCCCTGACCGACGTTGATAAACTATACGCGAAGTTTGCTGATGAATTTGAGAAGCGGTACGTTTCACAAGGATATAACACCGACAGGTCCATCATCGAAACCCTGGACCTTGGATGGGAACTTCTCGACATCCTTCCTGTTTCAGAGCTGAAGCGCATAAAGACCGAATATATCAAGAAGTATCATCCCAGGAAGGATGAGTTGCAGGATATGGAGTGGTAGGCAAATGGCCAGACTTAATGTGAATCCCACCCGTATGGTGCTTACGGGTCTGAAAAGAAGGCTAAGAACCGCCAGGCGCGGACATAAGCTCTTAAAGGACAAGCGGGACGAGCTTATGAAGAAGTTCCTGGAGATTGTCCGGGAGAACCGGAAGGAACGGGAGATAGTTGAAAAGCTATTGATGGATGTACATTCCCGGTTCATAATGGCCCGCGCGCTGATGAGCAGCGAGATGCTGGAAGAAGCCCTCATGTTCCCCAAGCGGAAGGTATCGCTGGGAACCTCGACACGGAACATCATGAGCGTGCATGTTCCGGTGCTTGAGTTCACCACTGAGGAAGCCGGGGAGGGGGACATCTTTCCCTATGGATTCGCCAATACGTCGGGCGAACTGGACGGGGCCATCCAGGCCCTGTCGGAAGTGCTGCCCCACATGCTCAGGCTGGCGGAACTTGAGAAGTCCGCCCAGCTTCTGTCCGATGAAATAGAGAAGACCAGGCGCCGTGTCAATGCCCTGGAATATGTGCTGATACCCAACCTCGAAGAAACCATCAGGTATATTGTCATGAAGCTTGACGAGAATGAGCGGGGCAACCTGACGCGGCTGATGAAGGTCAAGGATATGATGCTGGAACAGGCCCATCATTACAAGGAAAGATATAACAACTGATAAAGCCCCGGATGCCATGACGGCGTTCCGGGGCTTTTGGCTAATATATTATTTCTTCATAAATCGCTTGGAGCTACCAGGAGTTCCACATTGTTGGCTTTCAGTGAGGCCTCCATTTCAGGATCATCCAGGGGCTCATCCACGATAATGGTGTCTAACTGGTCAAAACTTGCAAAGAGCCGGACTGAATCTATTGAGAACTTGTATTTCTCAGTAAGAAGGATTACCTTTTCCGATGATTCTATCAACGCCGCCTTCAAATTGGCCTGCTCGGCAGTGACGCAGGCAAGACCATAGTTTGGCCTTATTCCCGTGGTTGAAAGGAAGAGCATGGGAAAACGGTGCTGACGGACAAAGTGCTCGGTGTCGGATCCCACCAGCGCCTCCTGCCGGCCTTCCAGCATGCCGCATGCAAGATATGTAACGACCTTGGAGAATGCCAGCACGTTGGCGACCGAGATGGAATTGGTATAGACACAGATATCATCCCGGCTGGTGATCTCCATTGCAAGTGCTTTTGTGGAAATACCGGAATCCAGGAAGATGGTCGCGTTTTTGGGGATAAGGGTTGCGGCTGTCTTGGCCACGCGTCTCTTCCCGTCGGAGATTTCCAGGTTCTTTACGATCGCCGGCGGAATGTATTTTGCATATCCATGGCTGCGCTCTATGTAGCCGTTTTTCTCAAGGAAAGCCAGATCGCGCCTGATGGTGGCAGGCGACTGACCGATCATGCTGATCAGTTTCGATACCGGTACGATGTTTTCGCCCATTAAGTAGTTGATAATAAACTGCCGTCGTTCATATTTGCTCATGCTCTTCTTCCCGCATGATCCACACGGCGGCACAACCATGGGCCATGCCCCCTGCGCAATCATGTTCTCCTTTCCTGTATTATTTATATCAGCCGCAGCTGCGTCTGTGCAATCAAATATTCTAATATCAAGTATCAATACTTGATTATAATATTAGATTAATAAATAAAAAAGTCAATGCGTAATGATTTTCAAGTGGAATTTATCACTTCTTTCGTAAAGGCATTTCCCCATCCCGCCGGTCCTGATAACCCGGCATTTCTGAAATGAATTGCTTAAGCATGTTTGAAGTGCCATAACCTTCAAAGGGCCCGCATCATCTCCGGTGAGGTTTTACCGATCTGCCATATTCCGTGCAGGAAGTAAAGCCTACTAATGCCATTATATCATAATTTGATCATTTTACAATCATTTGAATCATATTATGCTCAGGTTATGAGGCGCATACCGGGATTCCCCGCAGCCAATTGCGGAGCGGGGACATGCGGGAAGATCCGGAACCTGGATGGATGCAGCCGGTTAGTCCGCAACCGGGATGGTTTATGTCGAACCCGGGTATTATATGCACAGCACAGGATGCATGGCCAGCTCCGGCATGTGGACCGGAGACCGGCTTCAGTAGCGGCATTGAGCTGCAATGCGAAGGGATGGTTTTATGGCTGGCGCCGGGCTGCTTTAAGCCGAGTCGGCCTGTTGGGTGATGCCCAGGTTGCAGTGCCGGTGTCCTGGATAAAGCAGGGATTCCAGCCTCTGGATTTCCTGTGGGTTAGTGTTTTATAACTCCGATTTTCTGGGAGACAACAACATAAAATCTGTATAAAATGCATGTTACTGATTGTTTATTATAATATATAATCATAATATGCTCGATATACACATACTAATGCGCAAAATATGATAATTTAGTTGACTAATTTGAATCATCGGAGTATAATGGATTCAACGAACCGTTGAGTTTCAGCAAACCGAAAGGGAAAAATACCCATGGTAAAAATGTTTGTAAAACTCTTGAAATTCCCTATATTCCACAGTCTTATCGAGTTTGGCTCAAAAATGGATGCTCCGCATCAAGTGATTTTGACAGCAATGGGCGCGGGTTGCAAGATGTGAGCGATCATGCACAAATATGATTAATATATTATCATTAATTGATTATTTAATCGGGAGGTATAATCTATGCGCATGATGAAAGCACTGGTACATGAAAAGGCAGGGCGCCCGAATGCAAGCATAAAGATGGTTCCTTATCCAACCTGCGGAGACGATGAGGTAATTATAAAGGTTATGGCTTGCGGCATATGCAAATGGGCAGAAATCAGCCATGATACCGTCGGAGGAGGGGGGACTCTGGCCAGGTATCCTGTGATCACCGGGCATGAGTTTTCGGGCATCATCGAAGAGGTAGGCAGGAATGTTAAGGATCTCAAGCCCGGTGATCGGGTCACAGCCGACAACGCGATCCCATGCGGATACTGCTGGTACTGTAAAAACGGGAAACCTCTCTGCTGCGAAAACTTCGGGTCCCACGGTCATAACAAGAACGGCGGTTTTGCACAATACATGAGCATTATTGCAAAAAACGTAGTAAAGATACCCGATAACCTGTCCTTTGATGAAGCGACCCTTGCCGAACCGGTGGCGTGCGCCGTGGAAGCGCTTGACCGTGCGGATGTCAAGCCTGGCGAAGAAGTGATAGTCAGCGGCATGGGCCCGCATGGAATAATACTTGCGCAACTTTTCCACCACTCAAACGCACAGCGCAGCGTTGCTATCGGACTTGTTGAATCACGTCTCAGAAAACTTGAAAGCTACGGCATCACCACAATTCTCGCAGAACGCAACGATTGCTCAGTCCACGAAGCACAGCTGGAAAAGATGTTCCCCAACGGAGTGGATATCATCGTAGATACCTCGGGCTCATGGCCGATGGTACAAAGCCTTATGAAATTCCTTCGCAAGGGTGGCCGTTTCATTCAGTATGGAAGCTATCATTCACAGATACATATCGAAAATCCGGCAAAATTCCTGAACGATCTCCACTACAACAACCAGCAATATGTCGGTGTAAGTTGCCAGGTGAACAATTTCCCGCGTGCCGTCGAGTATATGAGGACCGGGAAATGCAAGGTTGACATGCTGGTCACACACACCTTTGACCTTGACGATTACTTCCTGGCTCTTGACACCAACAAAACCGACAAATCCACGTTGAAGGTCGTTATCCATCCTAATGGCAAACCTGAGGGCTGATTGCCGGGTATGGCCGGCAGGGCCTGTTAATGTGTCATCAATTGCCATTATGAGGCGTAAGGAGGTTCATTATGAAAATAGCATTTGGTGTTGATCCGGGCGGATTCAGCCTGAGAGAAGGTGTATTGGCCTACCTGAAGGAAAAGGGCCATGAGGTGTTGGATCTGGGTACCCAGAACATGGATAATCCCATACCATACATGATCGTTGGCAGAAATGTCGCTGAAGCGGTTACCAGCGGCAAAGCCGATTTCGGTGTTGTCATGTGTGGTACCGGCATGGGCATAAGCATCGCCACCAACAAGGTCAAGGGGGCTCGCTGCGCCATGGTTGAGAGCTATTATGCCGCGCGCGAGAGCCGCATCATTAATGACGCAAACATTATTGCACTGGGCGGAACCACAACCAGCCTGCGCATGGCATGCGAGATGATTGACGTATTCCTGGAAACCAAGTGGGGGCAAGGGCTGCCGGATTTCCGAGTACAGAGGATCAAGGACGGGGCAAAGAAACTTGCGGAATATGAGGATGAACAATTCGGCAAATAATCTTATTGGTTGGCTGCCGGGGGTGCCAGTTCCCGCGGAACCGGTTCCGCGGGAACTGGCAGGCAGATCAATTAAGGGAGGGGTTTTGCAATGAAAACAGATGACATAAGAGAACTGGAGAGGATAGCTGCCAGGTGCCGCCAGAACGTCCTGAGGATGGTCAGGGCAAATGGCAGCGGTCACCTTGGTCCTGCCTATTCATGCATCGACATCGTGACGGCATTGTATTTTCATGCCATGAATATTGATCCCCAAAATCCGAAAAAGGAAGACCGGGACATTTTCATTCTGTCGGCAGGGCACAAGGGTATGGCCCAGTATGCTGTATTGGCCGAGGCAGGATTTTTTGACAAGAGTCTGCTTGATACTTTCGGCCATTTCAAAAGCCCGCTTCCCGGCCATCCGGACATGCACAAACTTCCGGGGATTGAAGCCAGCACAGGATCATTGGGCCATGGCATGAATATAGCCTGCGGCGTTGCCCTGGGCAAACGGCAGGACGGCCTTGGTTCAAGAGTATTCGTCATCGTGGGTGACGGGGAACTGGCGGAAGGCTCCAACTGGGAAGCCGCCGCTATTGCGGCCCATTACAGGCTGGACAACCTGGTGCTGTTTCTTGACCACAACGGCCTGCAAATCAGTGGGAAAACCAAAGATGTCATGAGCTTTGAACCTATAGCTAAGCACTTTGAAGGATTCGGTTGGGCAGCGAGGGAGATTGATGGCAATAACATGGCCGAAATCGTCGCAGCCATCGATTCTGTTCCCTTTGAAAAAGGCAAGCCCAGCCTGATTGTTGCAAACACCATAAAAGGAAAAGGCTTCTCCAGGGCAGAAAACCAGGTGGGCTATCATTACTGGAATCCTTCGGCGGAAGAGATGGCCCTTGCTGAAAAGGAACTTGAAGACTTGTTAATGGG
Source organism: Clostridiaceae bacterium (assembly GCA_012728015.1). GTDB lineage: Bacteria > Bacillota > Clostridia > DSM-8532 > DSM-8532 > Thermoclostridium_A. The sequence goes on from JAAYFY010000037.1 coordinate 182,429, forward strand.
GATGAGGACATGAATTACGAGATGTTTGACGCTAAAAAAATAATTGGAGAAGTCACTGCCGCTGAAGCCGATCTGAATCCAGGCATAGTGGTGGTTTCCACCGACAGCGCACCCAGGACGGGCATGGGCGAGTTCATCGCCAAGTATCCGGATCGCTACTATGAAGTTGGCATTATGGAACAGGCGGGCGCAGGCGTTTCGGCAGGACTGGCCACAACGAGCAAAACACCTGTGTTTTGCGCTCCGGCGCCATTCACGACCGCGCGTCCCTTTGAAATGTTCAAGATAGATATTGGCTACATGCGCCAGAATGTAAAGGTAATCGGAAGAAACTGCGGTTTTAACTATTCGGATCTTGGTCCAACCCACTTCGGCCTTGAGGATATGGCCCTCGTCCGTCTTATCCCTGGTGTTGTTATACTCGCGCCGATGGACGCGTCCCAGCTCAGGGGCGCCATGCGCGCCATGCTGCGCTGTGAGGGACCGGTTTATCTGCGAATAGGAACAGCGCCCATACCAAAGATTTTCGATGACGGGGATTTTGAGATCGGAAAGGGCTTTGTGGTCCGTGAGGGCAGCGATGTGGCTATAATCACAACTGGCGAGATTTCACGCAATGTCTTCGAAGCTGCGGAGAAACTGGCCGCGGAAGGGATTAACGTCATGGTTGTCGCGATGCCTACGGTTTCCCCGATTGATGAGGAGCTTGTAATTAGGGCGGCCAGGCAGACAGGACGGATAATAACGGTTGAAGAGCATTTTGTCGTCGGCGGGCTTGGCTCTGCCGTATGTGAAGTGTGCGCGGAGTCATCGCCGGTACCCGTAAAGCGTTTGGGCGTGCCCATGGAGTTCCTGAGCGCGGGCCAGTACACGGACCTGGTTAAGCACTGCAAGCTGGATGCTGACGGGATAGCCGAAACGGTTAAGGCTTTTATAAATAACCCGTGACGGTGGAATGGCATGGCGCCATTCTCCTGCCAGGGGTAATTCAGCGGGGAGTGAAAAGATCATGAAAAATGTTGCGGCGGTTATGACTGACATTCGCAAATTTGAGTTTAAAGAAGTGCCCATGCCTGTCGTGAAAGAGGGAGAGGTGGGCATTGCAATAAAGGATGTCGGGATATGCGGATCAGATCTGCACTTCTTCAACGGTGACGCGCAGAAGATTTTCCCAAACGCCCTTCCCTTTATTCTCGGCCATGAATGCGGCGGCGTGATATACGAAGTCGGAAAAGGCGTTGAAGATTTGAAAGAAGGAGACCAGGTAGCGATTGAGCCCGGTGTTCCATGCGGCAGATGCGAGTTCTGCCGGTCGGGAAGGTACAACCTTTGCGAGAAGGTGCGCTTCATGGCTGTACCGCCATATAACGGCGGACTGCAGAAATACATATCCTATCCGGCATACATGGTGTACAAGCTTCCGGAAGGCATGTCAACGATGGAAGGCGCGCTTTTGGAGCCGCTGTCGGTGGGCCTGCACGCCGCGGCCCGCGGTGAGGTGACATTGGGCAGTTCGGTTGCCATCCTCGGCGCCGGCTGCATAGGCATGTGCACGCTCCTGGCGGCGAAGGCACAGGGCGCGTCGCGTATTATCGTGACTGATATCGTGGACAGCCACCTGGAAAGGGCGCTCGAACTGGGCGCGACCGACGCGGTGAATTCCAGGACAGAAGACGTATTGGCGCGTATAAAAGAGCTTACAGACCGAAAGGGCACCGATGTTGTCTTTGAGACAGCCGGTATTGCCGCCACAGCCGTTCAAACCGGCCATATAGTAAAACGCGGCGGTACTATCGTAATGGTCGGCAACATCTTCGGGGATGTGCCCTTCAGTTTCAGGAACATATACGTTAAAGAAGCCCAGGTAAGGGGCGTGTTCAGATACCATTCGACATATCCCGCGGCGATAGAGGCCGTCGCGTCAGGACGTATAGATATCAAGCGGATTGTTACCGGTGTGTATCCATTCGACGATGCGGAGAAGGCCTTTAATGACGCTCTGGATAACAAGGAGCAGTGCATAAAGAATGTTATCCGCATTGATTAGCCACAAAAATTGTGAATCAGGAGGTCGAAGACGTTGGACGAACTAAAGAAGTTTGCGCTTGAAATCAGGATTGAAACCCTGAATATGCTCTCAAAGCATGGGTTCGGTCATGTAGGCGGATCGCTTTCAATAGCGGACGCCCTTGCGGTGCTATATGGAAAGCACATGAAGTATGATCCCAAAAACCCAAAATGGGAAGGCAGGGATTACCTGGTGCTTTCCAAGGGACACTGCGGCCCGGCCCTGTACTCGACGCTGGCCATTAAGGGTTTCTTCCCCAGGGAAGAGCTCTTAACCATCAACAAGCTCGGAACACGGCTTCCAAGCCATACCGATAAGAACCTCACACCAGGCATCGATATGACCACCGGCGCCCTTGGACAGGGTGTATCCTGCGCGCTTGGCATGGCGCTGGGGCTAAAGCTCCAGGGCAAGAAAAACATAGTATATTCCATTATCGGCGACGGGGAAGCCCAGGAGGGACAGGTTTGGGAAACCATGCTGATCGCCCCCAATAAAGGTCTTAGTAATTTCATTGTAATATTGGATAACAACAGGCAGCAGTTGGATGGATTTACTGATGACATTTCTTCCCTTGGCGATGTCTGCAGGAAGGCCGAAGCTTTCGGGTGGTTCGCGGTTGATGTGGACGGGCATGACTTGGCTGCCATAGACCAGGCCATCGAGGAATGCAAGCGCTCCGAAAAGCCAGGTTTCATTAATCTGAAGACCATTAAGGGCAAAGGATGGCCGGCAAAAGAAGCTGTTCTTGGAAACCATGCCCTGAGGGGTGCTGCTTTCGAAGGTGTTGATGAGGTACTTGCGGATCTCCGCAGGCAGCTCGAGGCAATGCAATAAATACGCGAGGGGGAGATTGGAATTATGGTTAAGTTAGTAAAAGGCACAATTGAAGATATTGAACTGACCAGAGCCTATAATCAGCAGCTCATCGCATTGGCAGAAGAAGACCCGAGAATAGTGGATGTGGAGGCGGATGTGGGCAACTGCATATTCGGACCCGAGTTCCAGAAAGTATTCCCTGACCGGTATGTCAATCTGGGTGTCTGCGAGCAGTCCCTGTCCAGCGTTTCCGCCGGATTGTCCGCCGTCGGGCTGATCCCGTTCTGTCATGCTTTCGCGGCGTTTGCGTCAAGAAGAATGTGCGACCAGAACTACATATCGGTTGCTTACGCCAAAAACAATGTCAAGATTATCGCATCAGCGCCCGGGATATCCTCCGGTGAGAATGGCGGAACCCATCATGCCTGCGAGGATATCGCACTTGTCCGGCCAATCCCGAACATCGTCATAATGGATCCCGCCGACAGCACGGCTATGCGTTGGGCTGTCAGAAAAGCCGCGGAGACTTTCGGCGTATTTTATATCCGCGCCGAGAGACTGAATGGATACAGGGTATATGAAGAGGATTCAGAGTTTGAGCTTGGGAAGGCCAATGTCATCAGAAACGGGAATGATGTGACGCTGATTGCTGAAGGAAGCCTGATTCTCAACAACTGCCTGAAGGCGGCGGAAATTCTCGGGAAGAAAGGCATTTCCGCAAGGGTAGTGGACATCTTTACTATTAAACCCATAGACGTTGATACCATCATCAGGTGTGCCAGGGAAACCGGGGCAATCGTTACTGCCGAGAACCACTCCATAACAGGCGGTCTGGGAAGCGCGGTTGCCGAGGTCCTTTGTGATAACTGCTGTGTGGTTCCCATGAAACGCATCGGCATACCCAACCGTTTCGGCGAGGTAGGGCAGCCCGCTGAACTTATGGAGATCATGCACATGACAGACAAGGACATCGCTGAAGCTGCATTAACTGCGATCGCGGAGAAAAGGCGCAATGAGAAATAAGTATACTGTTTTGGCCGCATGCGCGGCAGCAATGCTTTCAACCGGCATGAATTATGTATGGAGCGTGTTACAGGTACCGGTGATGGGATACTACGCCGTCGATCCGGCCGCGGCGTCGAAGGTATTTTACCTGTTTGTCACGTTCAATGTTATTGGAATCTTCATCGGTGGAAGAGCTTTCGACCGCCTGGGTCCGAGAATCCCCGTGCTGATTGGTTCATGCCTCTATATTGCCGGGCTGTTCGCCAGCTCCTTTGTTCCCAAGGATAAATTCACACTCCTGTACATTACATACAGCGGGCTGTTGAGCTTTGGCGGCGGATTGGTTTATCCCTGCACTATTTCATGCGCCCAGCAATGGTGGCCGGACAAAAAAGGCTTTGCCAGCGGTTTCGTACTGAGCATGCTGGGAGCTTCCACACTGGTGCTTACGCCGGCCATCAACGCCATTATTGCCGGTGATCCCGAAAGGGTGCCTTATGCCTTCAGTATCCTGGGAATGATTTTCAGCGTAGTGCTTATCGCCTCGTATCCATTTATACAATCGCCTGCCCAATTACCTGCCGCCGGTGCTGCTGGAGCTGAAGCGCCCGGGGGCACTGCCAAGAAGAGGGAAGCGGTTAAGGAAATCCTCAAAGGCAAGACATACTACATGCTGCTTTTCTGTATTACCGTCGGCCCTATAGGGTACTTCACGGTAAATCCATACGCAAAGATACTCGGCGCGGAACGGGGCTTAAGCGAATCGTTCATCGTATCCATGATCATGGCAAGCGGCGCCGCTTCTGCCATGGGCCGGCTTGTGTTCGGGAAGCTATGCGATAACTTCGGCGCAAGAAACGCGGCTTCAATCCTTTACTGCATCACGATAGGCGTTACTCTGGGGCTCTCACTGGCCGGCGGTTTTTGGTTCTTCATGCTTGTTATAATCCTGTCCTTTGCCTTCGGCGGATTTGCGGGCATAACGCCTATGCTGGCGGTTGACTATTACGGCAGCAAATACATAGGAACGGTCATCAGCATGTTGTCCGTGGCCGTTCTGATTTCCAGCTTTGCTTCCCCGGTAATAGTGGATATGTTCTCTGCTCCCGAAGGAAACCTTACTACCTGGAACTTCATCATTTGCGCAGTCCTGGCCCTGGCGGGCCTGGTTGTGGCAAGGATCAGCAGGGATAAAAGGGATGACAGGCCGGAAGATATAAAAATGGGCTCAGGCCCAGCTCTGTAAGGTTTGGTAAGACTTAAAATCACATAAAAAGGAATGGAGGTATACTATGAAACTCGTAAAGAAAACACTTGCACTGCTCCTTGTTCTTGCTATGGCAATATCATTTGTTGCCTGCGGCCAGGGCGAGCAGCAACCCACCAGCAGTCCGACCGCACAGCCTGACACGGCTGCTCCGGCAGATGAGGGCAAAGACCCGGGTACAGACAAGAAGGTCGATCCGCTGAAGATCCGTCTTTACAACCCGGTTCCGGGCCCGGTTATTGATAAGGTCCTGGCTGACTTCTCCAGCATCGTGTCTGAAAAGTCCGGCGGCGCAATTACATGCGAGATCACACCTGCCGGAACCCTGGGAGCTGAGCGCGAGGCCACCCAGCTGATGTTAATGGGAGACCTCGACATGGCGGTCATGTCCATTGACGCTCTCGACTGGCTTGTTCCCAATATCGGCATGTCCTGGGTATGCCTGCCTGGCCTGCTCAATTCCTGGGAAGAGGTGGACAACCTGTACAACAACGGCTGGATGTTCGAGCATCATAAGAAAGTTTCCGCCGAAAACGGCATTGAACTGATCTGCCCCGGCGAGTTCGGACTTAAGGTATTGCTCGGTACCGGTAAAGCTCCCAAGAGCATGGAGGAGTTAAAGGGATTGAAAGTCCGCGTTCCTGACGTGAATTTCCACCATGCCTACTTTACCAAGTTAGGTATGATCCCTGTCAGCGGTATTGACATGTATACAGGCCTTCAGCAGAAAACCATGGATATAGTACACAATAATATCCCCGCATCCTCTATCTTCAAACTGGAGGAGGTTATTGACTGGATCCTGCTGACCTGGGATCTGTACGGCACAAACTATTGGGTTGCCAACGGCGATTTTTCAGCCACGTGGACCGATGCCCAGCGCGAAATCATCTATGCGGCATGTGAAGAAACAGCACAGTACATCCGCGATACCTATCGTGAACTGTGTGACACCTGGCTCGATATGTGCAGGCAGGATCCCAGCATCGAGATAGTTGAGCCCAGCGAGGAGATGAAAGCCGAGTTCAAGCGCATCGGCCGCGAGGTTTGGAAAGAATATCGCGATCTCTTCGATAAAGAGGCGATGGATAGGATCTTTGAGGAGTTTAATATCGAATAACAAGCATGTTTCGGCTGGAAGCAACAGGGAAGGCTATAACCCTTCCCTATTGCTTCAAAAAGAAAGGTTGGTATGCTTATGCATAATGAAAAGCCGCAGAGCAAGTTCCGTAGAACAGTAACCAAGGTCAACGGCGGCCTGGCCAAGTTCGAAGCGACGCTGTCCATAATAATTCTATGGCTGTTGATCATAGACTGCTGTATATTCATCGCATGCCGCTACGCATTTAAGATCGCGACACCATGGGCGGATGAACTGGCAAGATACCTGCTCATTCTTTTAGGCTGGATGGGCGCTTCATGTGCGGCAGCAGACAATGGACATCTGGACATTGACGTTATCAGTCCGATACTCAAAAGATTAACCAAGGACCCAAACAAAATACTGACTGTTCTGCACCGGATAGCCCAGGCGATGTCCCTTGTTTTCACGGGAATTTTCATTTATTACTATACGGTATTTGTGGTTAAGTTTGCGAAAACGGGCACGCCTTCAGCGACGCTGCCCTTTGATATGTGGATTCCCATGAGCTTTGTTATCATCGGCGGTGTCCTGGTAATACTGCATACGATTCTGAACATGCTGCTGCCGTATAGACCGCCGGTTACGGATTCCGACAATGCTGCACCAGACTCTCAGACGGAGGGGAAATAAACTATGGAAGTATTATTGGTTTTTCTTGCAATCTTTTTAGGGACAGCGCTGCTGTTCCGCGTTCCGGTAGGGTTTTCCATAGGGCTGGGCGGAGTTGCTGCGTTTCTGCTGTATAAATTCCCGCTCAACAGTATGGCACAGTCAGCCTTCTACGGAACAAACAGTTTCTCGCTTCTGGCCATCCCGTTTTTCCTTTTTGCGGGGGCTGTAATGGAGTATTCAGGAATATCCAGAAGGATCTTCGAATTTGTTGATTCCTTTGTCGGACGGTTTCGGGCCAGCACCGGCACAGTGGCCGTGTTTGCCTGTGCCGCGTTCGGCGCTTTAACCGGTTCAACGCAGGCTACCATTGCCGCTATCGGCAAACTGGTTTTCCCCGAAATGGACAAGCGCGGCTATGAAAAGCCTTACCAGGCGGCACTGATGGCAGCCGCCGGGTTCCTGGGAGTGCTGATTCCCCCGAGCATGACGGGTATCATTTATGCGACGGCTTCCAATATCAGTATTGCAGACGCATGGATGTGCACCCTGATTCCGGGTATCATGATTGCCTTCCTGTATTCCATCGTTAACTTCCTGCACAGGCGCAAGGTAGAGCCGAAGAACACTGAACCGTTTGTATTTACCAAATATGTAAAGAACATCGGCGTGAGCACTAAAAACGCGTTCTGGGCTTTGATGATGCCTGTTATAATCTTTGGAGGCATCTATGGCGGTATCTTTACTGCAACGGAGGCAGGCGCCATTTCCGCTATATACGGCCTGGCATATTATATTATCAACAAAAAAAGGAATCCCGATCTTGTCAGCGGAAACGTAAAGGACATGCTGACCTTCACCATCAGGCTTACCGGTATTATCCTGTTCATCATGACGACGGCCAACATCGCGTGTAAGGCGATCGCGTTCTCCGGAGTATCAACACAACTGGTCGAATGGGTGACAACACACATAAAATCGCCTGTGGTGTTCCTGCTGATAGTTAACCTTATCTTCTTCATCGCAGGTATGTTTATCGACAGCAATGCTGCTATTCTCCTGTTTGTACCGCTGCTGACTCCCATCGCCGACGCGTATGGGATTGATCAGATCCAGCTTGCGGGCATTATCCTTGTCAACCTTTGCGTTGGCGCCATTTCACCTCCGTTCTGCATCAATATCTTCGTTACCACCAAGCTGAAGAATGTGCAGTTCACTGAAGTTGTGCGTTACATATGGCCGTTTATGGGCTGCTGTATCTTCGTGCTGCTCTTGATGAGCTTTATTCCCGGATTGTCTACCTGGCTTCCCTATCTGCTGAAATAGCAGGGGATCCGGCTTTGGAGGTGAGTATTAATGGAAATTATGAAAGCGGTAGTATATGAAAAACCCGGACGGGCAAACGGCAGTGTTAAAGAGATACCGCGTCCTGTCTGCGGTGACAATGATGTCCTCATAAAGGTAATGGCCTGCGGCATATGCAAGCCTGCCGAAAGCAGCCATGACAGGACCGGCTCGCTGTTGGGTGTATATCCTGCCGTGCCTGGGCATGAATTCTCAGGAATAGCAGTGGAAGTGGGTAAGAACGTAAAACATGTAAAGGTTGGCGACAGGGTAACCGCGGACAACGGCGTACAGTGCGGCACATGCTATTATTGCCAGACCGGGCTTCCCGCCATGTGCGAGAACTTCAAATCCCAGGGTCACAATCTGCAGGGCGGTTTTGCCCAGTATGTGCTGTGCAAGGCCGAGAAGGTATACACCTTTTCAGAGAAGCTCAGCTTTGACAGCGCCTGCCTGAGCGAACTAATCAATTGCGCCCTTAGCTGTGTAGACAACTGTGAACTGAAATACGGCGATAATGTCGCGGTAATAGGCTGCGGCTCCAGCGGAAGCCTGATAGCGCAGCTGCTAAAGAACTCCTGCGCGGGCAGGGTGGTGGCGCTTGATCTGCTGCCATCCAAACTGGAGCGGGTTTCAAGGCTGGGCATAGAGACCATACTCGTTGACCCGGACAATTATGACAAACATGAAAACACACTTAAGGAAATGTTCCCGTATGGGCTTGATGTGATCGTCGACGCGGCTGGAGATGACGGGCCCATGGTAGAAAGGATGATGAGGCTGTTGGCGCCCAAAGGCCGTTTTGTAATGTATTCATTCTTCTACAGGGAGCCGAAAACTGTGAAGATAGAGCCGGGCCTTCTGATCCGGAAAGGCCTGAAGATAATCAGCGCTCCGTTGCAGATGTACCGCTTCCGTGACTGTATAAGCATCCTGGAGCAAGGGAAGGTTGACCCCGGGTCCGTTATCTCCTGCGTTTATCCCCTGGAGAAGTATTTCGAGGCTTTGGACAGGGTCATGAACGATCCCGAAGTGATGAAGATTATCATCCATCCCAACGATTGACAGAGTATATGAAAGGAGGCGGGAAACACCCATGCAAATATTCGATGTAAAACCCAAGGTGCATTTGCTGGGTACTTTTACCGAATTTGCCGAAGAGTTCGCACTTGGTGAGAATGACCTTCTGCTGACTGAAACCATCCTCTTCGACAGGTTTGTCAAGCCTCTTAATCCCGCATGCCATGTAATCCTGAAAGATACATACGATCCCGGTGAACCTAATGAACAGACTGTGGACAGCATACTGAAGGATATCCGGGACTGGAAAATAAGCCGTGTTATCGCTATGGGCGGCGGAAGTGTCATAGACATCGGCAAGGTGATTACTGTCAGGAACGCCTATCCCATACGGGACGTCATATATGGCAGGACAGATGCCTGTCCCGACAAGGACCTGATAATCCTTCCGACCACCTGCGGCACCGGCAGTGAAGTTACCTATGGCGGTATTATCACCATGCAGGACACCGGCCTGAAAACCGCTATCATGGATGAGCGGCTGACCGCCCGCCATGCGGTCCTGATACCTGAACTGATTGCAGGGCTGCCCTTCAGGACCTTTGTCCATTGCTCCATGGACGCTCTGGGGCACAGCATGGAGTCCTATGTTTCGTCCACCCGTGGAAACGAGATCGCCCGGGCTGTTGGGGCCAGATCTATTTCTCTTCTCCTGGATGGTTATGCAAATATGGTTATCAACGGCCCGGACTATCGCCTAAACATTTTGCAGGATTTCATAATAGCTTCCTGCCTGGGGGGAATGGCTGTGAATAACGGCGGCGCAGGACCCGTCCATGCGCTGGCATATCCGCTGGGGGAAAAGTACAAGATGTCCCATGGCGAATCAATCTCGCAGTTCCTGTGTCCCGTGTTCAGGTTGTACCAGAGCGAGTCTTCCGGCGGTGTGCTGGAGGAACTGATTGACCTGGCTGAAAGGCCTCTCAGGAAATGCGGCTTGTTCACTTCGCGCGAAGAGGTGTTTACGCAACTGGAGGTCATGTTCAACAAACTGCTGCCGATGCGCCGCTTAAGCGAAGCGGGTATGACGCCGGCGGATGTGGAACCTTTCGCCGACAGCATCATGAAAACGAAGCAACGTCTTCTTGTAGCCAGTTATGTACCTTTTACCCGGGACATGGCTGTAAGGATATACAGGGAAAGGCTATAAGAGACGCAGTATAAAAGAGGGCATGACGAGCGGTCACAATGCCCGGAAGATCGTAAGGGACCGAATATATCAGTGTATTGGGGGTTAGGATTATGTCAGACAAATTCAAATTCGATCTTGTATTCCAGATCGGCCTCTGCGTAAATGACCTGGAGGCTGTAATGCAGAACTGGAAGGACCTTGTGGATTTCGACCACTCAAAGATCATCTACCGCAACACAAAAGACCTGTGGGAAGCAGGGCAGTTTGAAGGCGCGGATATGTACAACGGCAAAAAGGTAAAGCCCTGGTTTATCAAGTACTATCGCTTTGATTTTGCCAACCTTGATATTGAAATCATAGAGCCGCTGGACAAGAGCCCCGGGAACCCGTACTCGGACTTCCTGATCAAACACGGAAACGGTGTCCATCACCTCGGGTGCAAGATCAACAACAGGCCGGCCTTCATGAAGAAGATGGAAGAGCTTGGTATTCCTCCGATGCTTAAGACCGAGATGGGCGAAGTATTGGCCAATGGCGAAAAGAAGGGCTGCGTTTTCTACGATCTGCGGGATCTTCTCGGAATCGTCGTGGAAGCGGGGAACGTGGTTGTCGGGCCGCTGGCCTCGCATCCCCTGGCCGGCAATCCCTCGGACTATGTTGATAGGTGATCGGGGGTTACGATATGGCCATTAATTTCGGCGTTTGTGAATGGGGTATCCCTGTAACCGGTCCGTTTGCCGTCACCCTGGCCGCTGAAATGGGCTACGATGGCTTGCAGCTTGGGGACTGCGGCGGTTCCTCCATGCAATACCCGCTGAACAATCCACGGGTGCAGGAGGCTTACCAAAAGGCGGCAGCCGACAGCGGCATGGAGTTTGGCTCAATACACCTGCGCAGCGTTTTTCAGGACAAATCCATAGACGCGCCTGCAGGCAGTCCCTTAAGCGAATTGTTCAAGACCAGCGTTTCGAATACCATCAAGGCAGCTGCGCAGATGGGTATTCCTGAGGTAATGGGGGCCGCCATGATCCGTGACAGGGAACTGTACCCGAATGTGGTGAGCCATCTGCGCTATGCCTGCCAGGTCGCTGAGGACAACGGTGTTGTTTTCACGGTTGAGACCAACCTGACAAACGAAGAAAACTTCCGTCTGCTGGAAGAAGTGGGCCACGGCATAAAGCTCTGCTTTGACGCATGCAATCCATATCTTCATGACAGCGGTGTTCCCGGTGAAATGCTGAAGGAGATACTGGCCAAAAAACCGGAAATCATTCGGCATTACCACTTCAAGGACACGCGGACCGAGGATTTCCATATCGGGCGTCCCGCTCCCGTGCTGATGGGAACCGGGGGCGCGGATCTTGAAACCCAGGCCCGCATGGTTCTGGACAGCGGTTTCAGCGGCTGGGTATACTCCGAAACCTATTATTTCGCAAGGCCTCTCAATGACGGCGGCGACTTCGTAGGATTGGCGAAGGAAGACTGCAAAAGGCTGCGCAATCTCTTTTCCAGATAATCAGCTATAGATTCCAGGGTAGAAGGACAGGAGCTTGAGACGGGCTGGGTACCGGTGGTATCCGGCCCGCCCCATTTTGCCACGGGGACGGTTCCTATGGCTAGCCAAGGGGACGGTTCTGCTGGTACACTGTCATGTGTCATATAGCCCTGATCATGAAAGCTGTATTTTACTGCTTCCGGCGCGGGTCTCCGGCCTGGGCGCCGCATCCGCCTTGCAGTGGAATCTGACTATGATATAATAATCATCAAACAGCACTGTGAGGTATGGCCATGCCGCGGGAAGCGAGAAAAAAGAGCAGAAGCGGGATATATCATGTATTGCTTCGGGGTAAAGACATGCAGGCAATATTCCATGATGAAGAAGACCATGCCAGGTTCCTGGATACCCTTTATTCCTGCAGGGAAAAAACTGGGATAGAGGTTTATGGCTGGTGCCTGCTTTTCAACCATGCCCATCTGCTCATTAAAGAGGGAAGGGAAAGCCTGTCCGGTACAATTAAACGCCTTGCGGTGAGCTATGCCTGGCACCGCAGGTCGAAGTACAAGACCGAAGGCTCCGTTTTTCATGATCGTTTTGGCAGTGAAGCAGTTGAGCAGGGCTCTTACCTGCTGACCCTGATCCGTTTCATTCATCAAAACCCTGTCAAGGCCGGGCTGATAGACTATCCAGGAAAATGGAAGTGGAGCAGCTGCAGGCCTTATTATGGTTTCCCCGGCTATCCCGAAGGCTTATTGGATGAAGCTCTTATCCTTTCCATGTTTGATGGTGACACTGATCTTGCCAGGAGGCTGTTCATCCAGTTTAACGAGCAGGCCAGCGATGACTGGTGCATGGATGTAACCCGGCCGGGACGCCTGTCCGACGAAGAAGCCCTCCGGGCAATAGAACAGGCCATCAGCGGTTATGAGATCTCGCAGGTCAAGCACCTGCCAGTATCGGAGCGGAATGCCCTCCTCAGAAAGATCAAGGCCATCGAAGGGGTATCACTGAGGCAGGCAGCGCGGATTATCGGTGTTTCACATGTTCTGATCCACAGGGCCTGAGAAATCCCGGGCTCCCTGTTTATCTCCGGTTTCCACGCATTGTGTTGGTTCCTGGATACATAGCCGCCAGACATCTTTCGGCGGACGCTGTTCCACCTTTTGCGGCATATCTTTCCTGTATAAACAGCGGATGCTGAATAATTTATCATCGCAGACCGATCACCATGGCTCGGGATGAATTTCCACGGTTTTCAGCCCGGGGTTTTACGAACAAAGATAGAAAAACCTGATAAAGAAGGTAGTGAGCACGATGAAAAAAGCCCTCGGCATATTCATGGCTTTTACCATGATCCTTGCCGTCGTTTCATTACCGAATATCCCTATTCTCCCGTCTTATCCTTATATATTGCAGCGGCATCACCATACAGAACCTCAACATGGGGCATGATCCCCGGGCCGATGGCTGTACCGGGGATGTGCTGATCCTGAGGAATTGTGAAGATGTTTCCATCAGCAACTGTGTCCTGTTCGGATGCGGGTTGAACGGCTTGGTGGCCAGGGACTGCGCGAATGTGACCTTTTCGGACTCCAATATTATCGGACTGCTCTCATTACATCATGAACCTGACCAGTTGCAGGGGTTTTGATTTTGTGCGCGCAGGGTTCCTCAGGCAAGGTTATGGCTTAACATACGCCGAGTGTGAGGATTTTAACTTTAAGGATTGCTTCATGCTGGATAAGCCGGATTCCCTGATCAATTCAAGCGATATCAGTATGGTCGCCCAATACAACCTCGGTCCAACTGCCGAACCTTCGGAAGAGTCCTCCGGCAACCTGGAGATCCGGATCAACTGGTTGGAGGGATATAATGATTTCGGACCCCGCACAGGCAGGATTGAGCTGATCAGAAGCCCTGGGGATAAGGGACAGGTCAGTTACCGTCTTGAGACAGAGATAGGCACGATTGTCCGGTATAGGGGAGATGCCATTACTGATCTTGGCACCTCATGCGAACTTACCGACCTTAAAGGCCTGTATATCACCGAAAACCCGGGCCAGGAGTTCAGGCACAATGCCGACGGCGCTTTCAGGGTCAGCGCCTATGTCGATGGTAAGCTGGTGGGAACCCATACCCAGAGGATTTATTACAGCCATTTCGCCAAAGCTTACTATACGCTGATAGCCAACGGTATCCCCGCCATTCCGAGCCCGCTGGAGAACCGGTATGCCTTTTTCAGCCTTTTAAGGCTTGACGACATGTCCCTGGATGCCCTGCTGTCCCGGTTCGGGAATCGGTATACCAAAGAAGAGTACTATGGAGAAACCCTGTATATATATGACTACGGACTGGTCCTCAGCCAGAAGGGTGACGGGAATGTCAGCAGGATCTATCTCGGTGATGAATGCTTCGCTCCTGGCGGGAACATGGTAAGGAAAGCGGACCTTATGGAGGATGGAGGGCTTGAAACAGCCGTACTCTATGAGTGGAACGGTTATTACGGGCTATATGTGGGAAATGAGTCAACGGGCGCATATGTAAACGAGATGCTGGGCTTTACACAGGTTTATGAGTGGGAGCTTGCGGATCTTGCGGGTGACAGCCGGCCCGAGATCTATATCTCGGGAAGTGGTTACAGCGAAGAGTTTCGATGCCTGTTTACCGTGAAAAACGGTAAACTGGAGAAGTTGTTTTCGCCGTTGGATGAGATGGGCCAGCACAGCAGGATTACCTGCGAGCTGAAAGGAAAACAGCTCACCGTTGCCATTGCCGGCGAGACTGGAAAGATGTCCTGTACCCTGCCCGACAGGTTATTCCCGGAGTGCGGAGGACTGGACGACAGCAGTGCCCTGTCACTGGGCAGTGACTGGAAGCCTGCCGAGAGAAACGGTCAGAGGCTCATCCGACTTACCTGCACGGTTCGGAAGAAGGTTGGAGAGTATTATCACGGGCCGCTGGGAGATGTGATGTTTCCGGAGTATATGATCGATTTTTACGCCGACGTGGCATGGGCCACCTTATGGCTGAAGCATGACGGCTTGGCCTGGCAGGTCATCGATAGCCAGCTTTCCATGAGGTATGGTGACGGGACCGGGGACGATGTGCCCCCCATTGCCTATGATGAGGCCAGGATAGGCCCTGGACATGCCTGTGGAGGAGGCTATCCGGGAACTTGGCGGCGATCCTGATGACTATCGCCTGGAGAAGATTGAATCCGAAGGAACAACAATTGGTGGTATTCATCTATTTAGTTATTTGGGCACACTTCACAAGATTGTTTTAACCCCGGGAAGCAAACATGCCACTGCAAGGGGTTAAAAGCCGGTGACAGGGTTGAAACCCTGGAAAAACTCTATGGCAGGCCCGATGTCGGGCGGTACGAGGATGGGCTGGTTTACTGGTATTTCACCGTTGGGGGGAGGTGCATGGTAAACAGGATCATGCTCGTGAGGATTGAGGACGGCCATGTAGGTTCGGTAGAATTCTTTGAGTATGTGGGCCATTGATTTTTTACAGGGCATATTATTACCCAACGGTTACAGTTTCCTTAAATCACCGGAAAAAGCGGCAGGAAACTGTTTTTTTCTGCTAAAATGAAAGGCAGGTGATCCCAATAACATACACAGGAGAAAGGGTATGAAGAACATTGCGAGAGTACTGATTGTCTTCCTTTTGATCTTCTCATTAACCATTTCGGTGTTTGCGGCCGATGCGCCGATACCCGGCCGGTCGGTCAGGGCTGATTTCCGCGGACTATGGGTATCTACGGTGGTGAATATCGACTATCCCGTAAAGCCCACCACCGACCCTGCCAAACTGAAGAGCGAAGCCATCAGGATCCTGGACCTGGCCCAGGATACCGGTTTTAACGCCATTTTCCTGCAGGTGAGGCCGACGGCCGACGCATTTTACAAGTCCGGTATTTTCCCCTGGTCCAGGTATCTTACCGGGAAACAGGGCACCGCGCCGGACGGAGGTTTTGATCCCCTTAAGTTCTGGGTTGAGGAAGCCCATAAAAGGGGATTGGAACTGCACGCATGGATCAATCCCTACCGGGTGACCAAAAAGGAATCCGGACAGCCTTCCCATGATTTCGCTTCCCTTGCGTCCAACAACCCGGCGGTTCTGAACCCCCAGTGGGTGGTGAAGCACTCGGACGGCAACCTCTACTTTGATCCGGGCCTTCCCCAGGTGCGTAAGCTCATTATCGACGGGGTCCTTGAAATCGTGCGGAATTATGATGTGGACGGCATCCACTTTGACGATTATTTCTATCCTTCCACATCGTTCAATGACCAGGCCACTTACAATAAGTACAAGGCTTCCGGCCAGAGCCTCGACGACTGGCGCAGGGAAAACGTGAACATCCTGATCCGGGACTGCTACACGGCGATCAAACAAGTCCGGAGCAGTGTCAGGTTCGGCATCAGTCCCTTCGGCATTTGGGCAAACCGTTCATCCAACCCAAGGGGGAGCGATACCAACGGTTTCCAGTCTTACTACGGCCACTATGCCGATTCCCTGAAATGGGTGAAAGATGGCATCATCGACTATATCGCGCCACAGCTATACTGGAATATCGGGTACTCCATCGCCGATTACGGAAAGCTACTGGCATGGTGGAACGATGCCGTTTCAGGGACCGGCGTGGATCTCTATATAGGGCAGGCGGCCTACAAGGCCGGCGACCCTAATCCTGAAAGCTCCTGGCATGGAACCGGAGAGATTGTAAGGCAACTTGAACTCAACGACACTATGGAGCGGGTCAGTGGAAGCATTATGTTTACTTATAATTCCCTGGCCAACTATCCTGAGCTCGCCGCCACCATAAAAGAGGCGTTCGCAAAGCGTGACCAGACGTCCGGCCGGATCAAGCTAAGCGTATCAAGGCCTTCCTCCAACATAACCACGAGCCTTGAAAAATACTATATCAATGGCGCATCGGATCCCGGTAAGCCGCTTTTCCTGAATGATCTGCCCGTTCTTGACCGTTCAGAGCAGGGGTATTTCGGAGTTCTTGTGTCTCTGCGTCCAGGCGAGAACAGGTTCACATTCTCCCAGGGCGGAACAACCGTAACCCGGGTCATTACAAGAACCGTCCCTGCTGTAACGGAAACCATGAGTAAGGCTGAAATCATTCCGACCTCCACCTTCCCAAGCTCACAGTTCTACGGGATGCCGGGCGAAAAAATCACATTGTCATGTAAGGCCCCTGCCGGATCAAAGGTGACGGTGAAGATAGACGGAAAGACATTCAATATGATCCAGGCAACCCCGACACCCGGCGGTAACGGCCTTTATGCCGCTACTTTCACCTGCAGTTATACCCTGCCCGCCTATGCGGGGACTCCCCGGATCGTGGACCTGGGCGTTCCGGTATATACCATGAATTACAAGGGGACAGTAAATACACGAAACGGCGGGGCCCGCATCGGGGTGATAATGAAGGGCGCTCCCTATTACGCGGAAGTGAAGGTACCCATGACATATACCTTCAATGAACCCTCCTCAACCAATGGCGGGATACACCAGCTCTATTCCGGCATGCTGGATTCCATCACAGGTATGTCGGGCAGTTATGTCCGCCTGTCCTCCGGGCAGTGGGTGGGAATGAGCGATGTGAATATATATAAACCGGATTTCAAGATTGAGCCCGCCATAAGGAACATGGAGTATAAGACAGGCGATGTCTGGCATACCCTTAAGCTTGACACCTTGCTTTCCCCCGCAGCATTTGCCGAATTTGACGGGACGAGCATAAAGCTTACCGTTTCGGCCCCCTCCGGGGCGTCGGCGCCTTTGCTGCCTCCCGACTCCCTCATATCCTCGGTGGGCATTTCAAAGGATAGTAACAGCGGGACACAAATTATGCTGACCCTGAAACCGGGCGAAACGCTGGGAGGCTACTATATTGAAAAGACAGGAACAGGGCTGGAGCTGAAGATCAGACGCAAGGCCGCGGTTAAAAACCTGGGCCTGCCCCTTTCCGGCATAACCATCATGCTGGATCCCGGGCATGGGGGCTCCGACCCAGGCGCCATCGGGCCTCTTGGATGGGTTTATGCCGAAAAGGATATAAACCTGGACCTTGCGCAAAAACTGGAGCGGGAGCTTGAAGCACTGGGGGCCAGGGTCTTCCTTACGAGGGGAAACGATATGTATGTATCCCTGAACGACAGGCTTGCCATGTCCAGGCTGATGCTTCCGGACCTGTTTGTTTCCCTCCATTCCAACAGCATGCCCGATGATGTGGACATATCAAAGGTAGACGGGTTCTCGGTATGGTACCGAGAGCCGCTGTCCGCGCCCCTGGTTGAGCTGTTGTATGACCACGTTACAAGCTCTCTGAACCGAACAAAAAAAGGGATGCATGTCCGCAATTTCTATGTGACCCGGGGAACATGGACGCCGTCCATCCTCCTGGAAACCGGTTTTGTTCCCAATCCCGTGGAGTTTGAGTGGCTGACCGATGAAGCAGAACAGACCAGGCTTGCGAAGGTCATTGCCGAGGCAATAACCACTTACTTCAAAAAATAATACAGCGAAGTGAAACACCGGGCGGCAGGGTGGCTATCCCTGCCGCTTTTATAATCGGCGAAACAGGATTTGATATTTCCTCCGTTTGTAGTATGATCATAAGAAGACCATGAAAGGTTCGGTATGGCTATGGATATGACCAGATTCGTGAAGAATGACCAATTTGCGCAGTTCACAGGGCTGGAACTGATTACCGTAGAACCCGGATATGCCGTTGTCCGCATGGAGGTTAAGCCCTACCACCTTAACGGGGTGGGTTCGGTGCAAGGGGGCGCAATATTCACCCTGGCGGATTATGCCTTTGCCGCCGCATGCAACTCCAAAGGAAGCCCCACCCTTGGCATCAACGCCAGTATTTCATATTTCAGGATTCCAAAAGGCAGGGTTTTGACTGCCGAAGCCAAAGAGGTTTCATCCACCAACAGGCTCTGTTCATATTGCGTGGACGTTTTTGACGAAGACGGGGAACTTATTGCCAGGCTTGCGGCCACCGGTTACATAAAAAAGGACAAGTCCTGACTGTGGTAAAGGACAACCCGGTTTGGAAACATTGCCCTGCATGAAAAACTCCTCGAAACGCAGAATACTGGGGGGCATTCTTATTGGGATGCTTCCCCTTTCATTTGCTGTTTGACCGGATATGACATGAAAAAGGACATGGGATGGCTCGGGTGGTATATTGAAAAGGTACAGGGACAGTTTTGCCTTCATCCTCTTTCTC
Source organism: Clostridiaceae bacterium (assembly GCA_012728015.1). GTDB lineage: Bacteria > Bacillota > Clostridia > DSM-8532 > DSM-8532 > Thermoclostridium_A. The sequence continues at coordinate 201,656 of JAAYFY010000037.1, forward strand.
TTGTTTGCGTTTATCATGCGGCTTATCCTGGCCGCCAGTGTACACGGGTATGACGGTGACCTGGATTACTACAGAAAGTGGGCCGATGCCGCGTCAGGGGAATTCCTCCTGGTATACGGAAGCGGCAATGTGGATTACCCTCCACTGTACCTGTATATCCTGCATTTCATAGGCAGGGCGCTTCGTGCGCTGGATCTGGCTCCCGGTTCAATCCTTGGGATCATGCTGTTCAAGATGCCTGCCATGCTGGCAGATATCGTTTCGGGTATATTGGTGTACAGGGCTGCCTCAAGGCAGATGCCAGGGAAAACAGCCCTGGTCCTTTCCGGGCTGTACCTGTTTAATCCCGCCATACTGGTCAACTCCGCCATGTGGGGGCAAACCGACAGCATACTGACCCTGCTTGCGGTATCGGGCCTCTATTGCCTTTATCATGACAGTATTATGGCGTCGGCCTTTTTCTTTGCCTGTGCCTGCCTTATGAAGCCCCAGGGTTTTATCTTTCTTCCGGTGCTGTTTTTGGAGCTGGTCCGGAAAAAGAGCCTGAGGAAGTTTCTCCTTTGCATGGCCACAGGGCTCTTTACCGGGTTTGTCATAATCCTGCCGTTTTCCCTATGGCGGGATGTATGGTGGGTTGTCAGGCTGTTTGCGGGAGACTGGTCTAAGTATGCCTATGCGTCCCTTCATGCCCATAACATTTTTGCCCTTGCGGGCGGGGATATGGTGAAGGACAGCGCCCAGTTCCTGTTCATGCCTTATAAGGCATGGAGCTGGCTTTTTACGCTGGCGGTTTTGGGATTTTTCCTGTACCTGTACCTGAAATCCGGCGCGAAAACCCGCATTTTTGCGGCTGCCCTGGTCCTTCAGGCCGGGATATTCATGTTTACAACCCGCATGCACGAGAGATACCTTTACCCGGCGGTGCTGCTGCTGATCATGGTGTTCATATACACCGGGGACAGGAGGATCTTCGGCCTATTCGGCCTACTGGGTATAACGGTATTCATCAACCAGTTTGCCGTGCTTTTTTACGTGTCGTATAAGGATGTTTTGCCCTTCGTGCTGCCCATGTTCGACACCGCCACCCGTTTTTTTTCGCTGGTGAACCTTGTGGCAGTAATATACCTGTTCCTGGTATCCCGGGACATCCTGCTTAAGGACAGGGTGATGCATTGTAAGGCCTATGGCCGGCAATAAGCCCCGGGTCTTTGATGTTTGCCAGTATAATAGTATAATGTGGATGATATCATCTTCGAGGACGTGCGGCAATGAAAAAGATCGTGATGACAGGCGGGGGGACATCGGGGCATGTAACCCCGAATATAGCGCTTATTCCCGAACTTAAGGCGCTGGGCTGCCACATAGAATATATAGGTTCGAAAGACGGCATGGAAAGACAGCTTATCGAGGCAGAAGGCATTTCATACCATGGCATCAGTGCCGGAAAGCTGAGAAGATACCTGAGCATGAAGAACATCAGTGATATGTTCCAGGTGTTGGGCGGGCTCAGGCAGTCGGTTTCGCTGATGAGAAGAATCCGGCCCGACATAGTTTTCAGCAAGGGCGGGTTTGTTTCCTGCCCTGTTGTCTGGGCGGCCTGGTTTTGCAGGGTGCCGGTTGTCATCCATGAGTCCGATATCACTCCCGGCCTTACCAACAAGCTCTCCATGCCCTTTGCCAGGAAGGTCTGCTATACCTTTCCCGAATCGGGAAAGCATATACCTAAGGAGAAGGGAGTGCTGACCGGCCTTCCCATAAGAAAGGCCCTGCTTAGGGGCAACAAGGCCATGGGCCGTATGATATGCGGTTTTGAAGATGACAAGCCCGTTCTTCTGGTCATGGGCGGAAGCCAGGGAGCTGTAAGGATCAATGAAGCCGTAAGAAAAAGCCTGGGAAGGCTGGTTAGAGAATTTAATATCTGCCACATATGCGGCAAGGGAAACCTGGACGGACAGTACGAAAGCATAAAGGGATACAGGCAGTTTGAATATATCCGGGATGACCTGGCCCATATTCTTGCCCTTGCGGACATTGTGGTATCGAGGGCGGGGGCTACCACCATATTTGAGCTTCTTGCCCTCAAAAAGCCCAATCTGCTTATCCCGTTATCCAGGCAGGCCAGCCGGGGAGACCAGATTCTGAACGCCGAATCCTTCAGAAGGCAGGGATTCAGCATGGTGCTGGCGGATGAGGAACTGACACCCGATACCCTGGCGGATCGTGTCAGGACCTTATATGAGAACCGTGAAGACTACAGGAAGGCAATGGCCGGATATGGCCAGGCGAACGGGACCCATGAGGTAATAAAGGTCCTTGAAGAGTTCATGCAGCAGAAGGCGCGCGCGTAAAGGAGAAGGCATTGAGGATTAAAGCGGTTATTTTCGATCTGGATGGAACCCTGGTGGACTCCATAGAGGGTATCGCATATTCATTGAATAAGGTGCTGGGTGAAAGAGGGTTTCCTGTCCACAGCGTAGAAAAATGCAAGAGCTTTGTGGGTAACGGTTTCGCTGAACTTGTGAGGCTTGCCGTTCCCGAAGGCCACAGGGACCAGGAAGAGATCAGCCGCTGCCTGTCCCGGCTGCGGGCTGTATATGGCCGGCACTGGGATTACGGCATGCGTGCCTACGATGGCATTGAGGACCTTCTTGAGTATCTGCGGTCCCATGGAATCAGTTTTTCCATAGACACAAACAAGGACGAAGGCTTTGCAAAAGAGATCGCGCGGCGCTTCTTCCCGCGTTTCACTTTCTTCCGGGTTGCCGGCACCACGCCCCTTGTGCCAAAAAAAACCAACCCCGCCAGGGCGCTCGGCATCCTTGCCGATCTCGGTCTTTCGCCCGATCAATGCCTGTACCTTGGTGACAGTGAAGTGGACACCGTCACGGCGAAAAACGCCGGAATTCCCCATATAGGCGCTGCCTGGGGGTTCAGGGGGGCGGAGCTTCTTGCCCGGGCAGGCGCTGAGATTATCATCCACAGGCCTATGGACCTGACCAGGTACCTGGAGTAGGGAAAACCAGTCTTTTGCCCCGCGCAAAACCATGCACGAAAACCTGCCTGTGCCGTCCTCAAACCACCGGTATCCGGGTTATGCGCCGCATGGCAGCGCGTCCCATCAGTCGTACAGCAATATGACTGCCATAAGGACCAGGTCTTCGGTGCCCGTGTTCTCTATGGAATGATATGCCCCATTGCCGGTGAGCACGGCATCGCCGGGTCGGAGAGTGCGCACGTTTCCATTATCGTCTACGGTCGCGGTACCGCTCAGAATATAGTAGATCTCTTCTTCACGGTCATGGGTGTGGGTTCCGATGGAGCAGCCCGGTCCAAGGGTGACCCGGGCAAAAAGGCGGCATTTCCCGGTAAGTTCATCCTGGGTAAAGATATGCCGGATCTCCACCGAGCCCTTTCCGTCCCTCATACGTTCCCGAATTTCCTTTTTCATATCTTCCATTTTTTTCAGCATGGACTTCCAATCCCCTTCTGCATCTTGTTTTCTTTTTGCCTTTGAAATCTTTCACCCATCCTGTTTCAGAGATTACAGTTTAAAGAATTGCTCAATGTTCAGTGTAAAGATAGTGGCGCCGCCAACATTGACTTCCACTGGCATGGCGAGATTGAATGCGCCGAAGCTTCCCGGCAGCTTTTCAGGGGCGATCATCCTGCGCCTGCTCTTGCAGGTTTCCCTGATGATTTCCAGGGCGCGGTCTACCTTATCCTCATCAGTAGCTATCAAAAAGGTGGTATTGCCGCTTTTCAGAAACCCCCCGCTGGAACACAGCTTGGTAGTTCCAAAGCCCTCCCTGTTGAGGTTGTCAGCAAGTATATTGCTGTCCTCATCGCTTACTACCGCAATGATAAGTTTCATAAACCATACCTCCCCATGACAGGGCGGGCATAGCCCGCCGTTCCGGCGCACCTTGGCTTAAAGCCTTTTTTGCACAGTCGATACATACGTTTCCTTACTCTGATTATATGTGATTCCAGGCGCTTATTCAAACAAATCATTACCGAGAAGGCCGGTATCATTTATGCCCTTTTGCCATGGAATCGAGGGCAAAGATATCTCGCGCCCATTGAGGCAGTCCAGGTGCGTACCCGGATTTTTGAACTCGAACCTCAGCCTGTAGTGGAAAAGGGCCTGCATTTTCAGCTTGAGGGAACGGTTAATGTCGCTTATTCCATACTTGCCGTCACCCAGTATGGGATAGCCCAGCCATGCCAGGTGGGCGCGTATCTGGTGGGTTCTTCCCGTAACCAACTCCACCTCAAGTAGGGCGTAGGGATATACGGCCTTTAGGAGGCGAAACCTTGTGACAATTCTCATAGAACCGCGTACAGGCCTGTCAAATATCCTGACCTGGCTGTTTTGCGCGTCCTTTTTCAGATAAGCCTCATATTCAGCCTCTTTTTCACTGGGGATGCCGTAGGTGCAGGCAAGATAGAATTTCCTGATCTCATGGTTTTTGAACTTGTCCTTCATGACCTCCAGCGATTTTTCGTCCTTGGCAAGGATGACAAGCCCGCCTGTGTTCCTGTCAATCCGGTGGCAGAGGGCAGGGAAACCCGGACCAGGCGCCGTACCGTCCTGCCTTTTTACCATTAAGGCCTGCAGGTATTGGTCCAGGACCAGATCCTCCCGGTTACTGTCCTGGTGGACGGGGATGCCCTGGGGTTTGAATACAACCATAATATATTCATCTTCATAGAGAATATCGATCCGGGATTCAGGGTCATCCCGCTTTATTGGGCTAAGATACTCATCGGGTATGAATATCTCCACGATATCGCCCGCATGGAGGCGGAAATCATTGCTGACGCGCCTGCCATTCACACGAATGTTCCTCTTGCGGAAGGCCTTGAAAAAGACAGCCGCCGGCACCCCGGCAAACCGGTCAGTCAGAAACCTGTCTATGCGTTTATTGTCATCCTTTATCTCTACGAGTATCCTTCGCATATTACTCCGTTTCAGGGTATGTGGACCCGGCCAGCTTCTTTATGCCCCTGCGCACCTTTTGGGGCAGCATCTGGTAGATACTCTGGTGGATCTTATAGTCCTTAATCAGATCATTCCCACTGTAGATCCGGATATATGTATCCACCACAGCCCCGTCCATGCCGTTTTCCACGACTTCCTCAAACCCCTCGGGCATCTGCGGGTCATCGATGTACTCGGTTGCCGCCTTTGTGACGCTGACCACGCGGGAAACCACCCTGACCTTCACATCGGGATACAGGTTGGTTCCGACAATGCTGAAGGTCAGGACATTGCTGTCTGAAACCCCGGCTTCTATCCGGATGGGGTAGTCTGTGCTGTTTATAAACTTTAAGTCCGCGTAGCCGTAGGATACGGCGGCATCCATCCCCAGGGGCACATATCCCACGGTAAACATGTGGTTATGGCGCTCGGTAATCTTCAGGTTTGCCAGCAGGGCAGCGTCATAAAGGGTGGTGGACACCTGGCAGACCCCGCCCCCGTAGCCGTCCCTCACCTGGCCCTCGCTGAAAATATGGGCGATGACATAGCCCTTATCAGGAGTCCTTGGTCCCACAATCCCGTTAAAAGAAAACTCCTCGCCCGGGAATACCACCGTGCCGTCTATGGCCTTGGCAGCCAGCCGGATGTTGGTTCCCCTGTTCATATTATTGGGGGAGTCGGTAGTAAAACTCGTACTTACTGTGGAGAGGACATCCCTGAACAACAGGGCCTCCAGATCCCTTGTCTTTACCTCGGGTTCTGTGACCTGGACGGGAAGCGGGATCTCTTCGTATATTTTAAGGCTCCTTTCTTCAACGCGGTTTATGATATGTCTTAATTCGGTCTTGTCTATGGACCGGCCGTTCACCTGGGGCTTTACCGTGGCCGAACCATCCTCACCCCTGATGATTTCCGCATCGGCGGGGTTCTGAATTATGGCGTTATAGACCGCGTCAACGTCTATTTTCGGCGGCGGTATTTCTCGGAAAGGGATGTATAAGTACGCGGTTTCCATGCCCTGGACCGAGTCAAGGATCTTGTTCTTTAAAAGCTCCTTCTCGATCTCCCAGCCCGACTCGCCGGCGCAGAGGATGGCCTGGTCGCCGGAAATAACAACCGTGGGGACAATCACTTCCTTCCTGAGTTGTCGGTTGAGGTCTTCAAGAACGGTATCGAGCTGAGCTTCATCGACTTCGAGGGCAAGAGGGATAAGCACCGGGTTTTTGCTCAGCCTGGATATCTTTATCAGCCTGCTGAGGAAAAAACCCTCCCTTCCGACGCTCAGAGCCTGCTTTTCCATGCTTTCCATGTCTATGTAGGCTCCAATATCCTTGTAGCTTAACGACAGTTCGAATTTTTCGGTGAAGAATACCATATTGGCTTTATCCAGGCGGGTTTCATAGCGGTCCCTGATAAAACTCTTAAGGCGCGACGGGCTCATGCCGCTCACATCGCAGCCATCTATGAACACCCCGTTATAGACATTGGGATTATCAAGGATGGATTTCATAAGATAATGGGCTGTCAGGAACAGCGCCACCACAATTAGCAGGGCAGCTGAAATCTTCAGAACCTTTTTCAGTTCAAAACGCCGCTTCCCGGAACGCCGCAGCACCAGGTTAATTCTCTTAGAACCCATGGATCACCCGCAAATGGTATCTCGTATACTTTATTCTATTAAATCAACTACCACATTAATCCGTCAACTAAACTTCCGAAAGCGGGCAGCGGCAACCGTGCTTCTTGTTAAAAAAAGCATGCCCGTATGATATACTAATAAATACGGAGCATGAAGACGGACCTGTAATGCGTTGACACATTTGTCGGGAGGATTGAACATGCGGTTATTTAAAAAGAGGCCGGGTTTTGCCAGAAAAGCTGGAAGACCCGGTGAGTATAAGTATGCCTACCTGGATAAGTCGGTGCTGAGGCAGAATAACATCACACGCCTGACCATAGATGAAAGATGGACCAAGCTTTTTTCCGGCTTACCCATGAGCCCGGCTATCGAAAGAATGCAGAACGAGATGAACGAACTGATCAAACAAGAGGCCATGCTGAGACATGAGCAGGAGAGCCTGGAGCCCAATAAGAGGAGGATTATGAAAAAGATCATAAGCCTCACGAGGGACGCTTTTGAAGAGAACGACGACGAGGCCAAGTCCGAACTTAAGAAATGCAGGAAGGAAATTGAGAGGATCAACGACAGGATGGATAAAATACTGGAGGATATCGAGAGGACCAATGACGAGCTGCGCGAAGCCAACATAAGGCTCCTCAACGAAACGGTGCACCATGTTTTTTCCACTCTGAGAAATAATAAGGAGCGGGCCGAGGCCATAACAAAGGAGCTTGAACGCATCAGGCAGAGGGAAAATGAACTGAAGGAAGAACTGGAATCCATCAACCTTGACTGGACCTCTTTTGCGGTAAACTTTACCGAGCTAATAGGGTCCGACCATGTAAAAAGGCTTGAGGGCCAATTCGAGCTGGAGGGTTTGAAGAAGGATGAAGCTGATAACTCCGGAGCAGATGCGGAGAATTGACCGGGAAGCCATTGAAAGGATTGGGATCCCCGGGGTAGTTCTTATGGAAAACGCGGCTTTCCAAGTTTCCATGAAAGCCGCGGAGATACTGGGCAAGAATGGCGGCCGACGGGTCCTTGTGGCGGCAGGCGCCGGCAACAACGGAGGGGATGCCTTTGCGGTTGCCAGGCATCTCCTTTCCATGGGATACTCGGTTTCCTTATACATGCTGAGCCCCCCGGAATCGCTGAAGGGCGACGCGGCAATCAATGCCAACATCCTGAAGAACATGGGCTTTTCCATGGAACTTCTGGATGTCGGCAACCTGGACAAATTCGCCGAAAGCTGCTTTGAGGCCGATCTGGTCATTGACGGTCTGTTTGGGACCGGGCTGAACAGGGATATCGGGGGAATAGCCCTTGAGGCTGTTTGCATAATCAACCGCTATTCGCGCTGTACCCTCTCCATTGACATCCCCTCGGGCGTCGATGGTCTTACCGGAAGGATCTGTGGGGGATCTGTCAGAGCCGATTACACGGTCACCTTTTTCCTGCCCAAGCTGGGTATGGTCCAGTACCCGGGCGCGGCCTGCCTGGGGGAGCTCACCGTGGCCGATATAGGCATACCATACGCCCTTGCCGATGAATTGGAAACCTGTGAACTGGCCGATGCCGACATGGTATCGGAGATCCTGCCGCCAAGGCCTGAAGACAGCCACAAGGGGACCTTCGGCAGGGTCCTTATGATCGCCGGATCATATGCGATGCCCGGCGCGGCCGTCCTGTGCGCCCAAGCGGCCTACAGGACGGGCTCGGGCCTGGTCAGGCTGGCTGTTCCCCGTGAAATCGTTCCCATACTCGCCGCCAGGGCGACCGAGGCCGTCTATGTTCCGATGGAGAGCCTTGAGGGGCATATCGTATGCACCGACAGCGCCGCTCTCAAAGAGCTTCTGGATAACAGCGACGCTGTTCTTATCGGGCCGGGGCTGTCCTTAAACCATGATACCCGTAAACTGGTCAGCCAGGTGATCGATTTGTGCAGAAAGCCGCTGGTCCTGGACGCGGATGCCCTGAACGCCATAGCGCTGGATACCGATGTGCTGAGCCGGCTTAAATGCGAAGCCGCCATCACCCCGCATCCGGCCGAGATGGCAAGGCTTATCGGTACCGATACCGACAGTGTCCAGTCCGACCGTATAGGCACGGCAAAGGCCTTTGCCGAAGAGTATGGTATAACGGTGGTGCTGAAAGGGGCCGGCACAGTCATAGCCGGGCCCGATGGCACGGTTTGCATAAATCCCACCGGCAACAGCGGAATGGCTACAGCAGGCTCGGGCGATGTTTTGGCGGGCATGACTGTATCCCTGCTGGGCCAGGATGTGGCGCCCTTTGAGGCCGCTGTGGCGGCTGTCTATATCCATGGCCTGGCCGGAGACCGGGCCGCTGCCGAAAAAGGGACCTGCTCGATGACCGCTTCCGATATTTCGGAAAGAATCGGAGAGGAGCTTAAGGCCATCGGTGGATACTAAAGAGGTGGTTTTTACATGAACTATACATTTAACCGCGCATGGGCTGAGATCGACCTGGACAATATAGCCCATAACGTGAGGGAAGTAAGAAGACTTGCGGGAAAAAGGACCGATATCATCGCAGTGGTTAAGGCCGACGCCTATGGCCATGGAACCCTGGAAACCGTGAAAACGCTGCTGGAAAACGGTGTCACAAGGCTTGCGGTTTCCATGCTGGACGAGGCCATTCAGCTCAGAAAAATAGGCATTGACGTCCCCATCCTGGTTCTTAACCATACCGATTTCAGGAGGCTCGGGGAGGCCCTGGGATACAACATTACCCAGACGGTTTACAGCCATGAAATGGCCCAGGCCCTGTCGCAGGAAGCCGTTAGGCATGGGACAAAGGCCAGGGTTCACATAAAGATAGACACCGGGATGTCCAGGGTGGGCTTTATGCCCGGTTACAGTGCCGTCAAGGACGTAGTTGCCATCATGAAGCTTGACGGCATTATCATAGAAGGCATCTTCACTCATTTCGCCGTTGCAGATACGAAGGACAGGACATACACCCTCCGCCAGTTTGAGCTGTTTGAGAGCATTATTGAGGAGCTCAACCGGATAGGGGTTCTAATACCCATACGCCATGTTTCCAACAGCGCGGCTATCATCCAGTATCCCGAGATGACCCTGGAGGCCGTTCGCCCGGGGATCATACTCTATGGCATCTATCCTTCCCATGAGGTGGACAGGAGTGTTATAAACCTTAAGCCGGCCATGTCGCTTAAGGCCAATGTGGTTCTCGTCAAAGAGCTTGAGCCCGGAGTTTCCATAAGCTATGGAAGGACATTCACCACCCGGCGTCCCTCAAGGATCGCCACCATCCCTGTCGGCTATGCGGACGGTTACTCCCGCCTTTTGTCAAATAAGTGCCGGGTCCTGATTAATGGCCAGTATGCGCCGGTTGTGGGAACCATCTGCATGGACCAGCTGATGGTGGACATAACCGAGATCTCCGGGGATGTGAAAACAGGGGACGAAGTGGTCCTCATCGGCCGCCAGGGCGATAATGAAATCTCCGCTGAGGAGATAGCCGATCTTATAGGAACAATCCCCTATGAGATCCTCTGTATAGTCGGGAAGCGTGTTCCAAGGGTATACATAAGAAACAATTCGGTTGTAAATGTCCTCAATTATCTTTTATAGCAGATACCAGAACATGTTTTTCACTCAAAAAACCGTCTGCCCATGTATATGGCCTGAGGAAATGTGTAACAATAATTCACAAGAGCGTAAAACAATTTTAATTTGCGATCCTCAGCCCGAATCTCTATAATATTGGTAAAGGGGTCATGCATTGTAGGTTAATAACCTTACAGGAAGTGGTGACCTTTGCAGATTAGAAGAGGCGATATCTACTATGCTGACTTAAGCCCGGTTATCGGGTCAGAGCAGGGAGGAGTAAGACCGGTTCTGGTCATCCAGAACGACATAGGCAACAAATACAGCCCGACGATTATTGTTTCCGCAATCACCTCACAGCTGGACAAGGCAAGGCTTCCAACCCACATCCCTTTTCGGGGGGAAGTCTATGGACTCAGCCGGAACTCGGTGATCCTGCTCGAGCAGGTGAGGACAATAGATAAGCGAAGGCTCAGAGAGAAAGCGGGACATTTGGATGATTTCCTGATGAAAAGAGTTGATCAAGCACTTCGTACGAGCGTTGGTCTGAGCGTTACATACGTGCAGTAAAAGCCCGTAACGAAGCTTTGGGTATAGGGGGACAAAAGATGAATTGTGAGAAGAAGAGGATCGCATATCCGCTGTTTGTCATGCTGTTTCTCCTGGTTGCAATAGTCTTTGCGCAAGCTGCGGGAGAAGCGGGAAGCAGCAGCAATCCGCTCGCGACCAAGGACTATGTTGACCGGGAGATAGCCAAGCTGGCCGCGCAAATTGGCAGCTCATCAGGTGGATCCTCAGGAACCGTGAATTCGGCCGCCGTCGAACAACTGAAAAACGACGTGGGCGACCTGACCAGGTTCGTCATCGATGCCCTGGCGCGTCTGAATGATTTGGACAAGAGGGTTACTGTCGTTGAGAACGGGTTTGTGGTCATATCCATGAAGAAGGGGCAAATCCTTGAACTGGGAGGCGGATCTGAGGTCATACTAAGAAGCGGGGCAGCCACGGCCATCAGCGGAGAAAGCGGCACCCTGGTTGATGTGAGCGCCGGCAAGGACCTTAACCATGGCGTAGCGGTTCCCGTCCAGCACCTGGTAATTGCCCCCAAGGGCGACGGCAGAGGGTTTAAAATAACCGCTGACGCCTGGCTGATCGTCAGGGGCGGATACACTATCAAATAAACAAGAACGAAAAAAGCTGTCTTAAAATCAATATTTCATGGTTTTGAGGCAGCTTTTTTACCGCATGTTCATTCCGCGAGCCTGCGGCGGCTTTGCCTGCCGCGGGCTTATTATCTGCTATAAGCTGTTTTACGCGGTTTCTGTCCAAGCCCTTTTCCTGGTGTTAATCAATCGCTTCCAGCAGGAATACCGTCGGCCTTAGTCCGTCGCTGCAGGAATTTACCGATATGTTGTCGGCATTGACCCAGCCGAGCCAGAGGTTTCTTGCGCCGCGGGACAGCGCGACTTGCGGATCCTTCCTGAGAACATCGTACTGAAGTGGCCCTGCGGTGTATCTTTAATGCCGAATCCCCATCTGGACGATATATAGATTATAGGATACCGTGTATTCTCCCTTTTAGGGCATATTATTTACCGGGAGCAAGCAGTCTCCGGAATGTATTTTGCACTGCGCGTCAAAAAGACGGGGTGTTGGTAATGAAGCGTGAGCGCCTTATAAAAAACCTGCTGCTGGCAGTTATATTCTTCATAGTCATAAGGTTTGGCATAATACCCATGCTTACGGGAAGCTCTCTCAAGGATTACCTGAACACGCTTACAGCAGAGAGGTATACCTTTGCCGAAAACGAGTATGCCATAATTGTCGTGGGTTCTGATCCCGAAGGCGTTGCGGCGGCTGTAACCAGCGCAAGAACGGGCTTAAAGACGCTCCTTATAACCGAAGATTCCGACCTGGGAGGCTATATTAAGCACAGCATGATAGTGGATGTAAAGCCTGACGAAGGTATTATAGAAGGAAAAAATGAGATCTTAAACAGGGGATTCTACCGGGAACTGTTCGGAAGCCTGAGGGTGGGCTTTACAGCCGGGGACTATGTAGAATCTGTTGAAAAGTTCACCAGCAAGGAAAAGAACCTGAATATTCTTTATAACTGCAGGCTAACAGACGTGGTAGTGGAGGACAGGATTCTTAAAAGCATCAGGGTCAATGCCGGCGGCGGGGAAATGACCTTATCTGCCAGCGTATTTATTGACGCCACCCAGAGGGGCGATCTTTTAGAGCTTTGCGGCGTGCCCTTTACCACTGGCTCAGGGGACATCGGCCTTCCCGATACTTATATGCCCCTTGAGTTCAACTTCCTGGTTTCAGGCGTCAAGTGGCAGGATATGAGGCAGATACAGAAAACCTCTGATTTTATTGCCGAGTTCAGGGATGTACTGATGGGGTACCAGCCTTTCAACAAGCGAACCAAGGTTGAAACCCCCACTTTCATCGAACAGTCTGAAAACCAGCTTATAATCCGCGGGATCAAGCAGTGGGGCGTAAACGTGGATGACCCGGAGGATCTGAAACAGGCTTATGAAGATGCCATGGATGAGGCTATGCTGCTCATCGCCTACCTGAAAACAGCCCTGGTACCCTTTGGTGAGTGCAGGATCGAAGAGGTGCCCGATAAGCTGTTCATCCCTGAGTACAGGCATTATGAAGGCCGATATACCCTTACGGTTTCAGATATACTGGAGAACAGGGATTTCACCGCGAAAATAGCCCTTGCTTCTTCTCCTGTTGACGCCGGCAAGTTTGTGGGCAACAGGCTGAGCTACGTCATAGCCGATCCCAAGGTTTATGCCATACCACTGGGCTGCATTATCCCCGTCAACCTGGACAATGTGCTCATGCCAGGAGCAAAGGCTTCCTTCAGGTCCCTTGCGGCCACCAGCGCAGGATATATCCCAACCAGGATCACCATGGGAGAGGCGTCGGGGCTAACGGCGGCATGGAGCTTTCTCAGCCAGAAGACCCCCGCTGATATACTGGACATGACCCCGGAAGAAATAGATGGCTATGAAGACTACCTCAAAAAAGGCGGTATCTACCTCAGGGACATTTCTGAAAGCCTTGTTGACGCTTCCACCGGACAGCCTTTGGCAAACTCCTGGGCTTATCCATATATCAGGGAACTTGCCGAATATGGCCTTATCGCCGGGGGCAGCATCAATGATTTCAGGCTGGACAGCGAAAGCAGCTGTGATGTCCTTGCAATACTTTTGAAAAACGCCATAGCAAAGATGTCTCCCGCTGCTTACAGCTTCAGGATCGGCAGTGCGCTGGAAGCATATGAAACCAGCGACAGGCTCACCGGAGAAAAGGCGGCTGCGATGGTTCTTGATGTACTCGGGGTCTATTACAACCTGGGCGAAGCCTTTGAAAGCGCTTCGGGCATGGACCTGTTCCGGAAGATTCCCGAAGGAAAGCTGGCCAAAAGCCGAAGCATTACCATGGATGTGGTTTACTGCCTCGCGGTTGAAACCGCGTTGGCTTTGCGATAGACGACAAAAGCCTTATTTGGCGGAAGTTTTTCTATGAGCGGCCTCAGGACGGAGGCGCCTTTTTATTGAAAGCAGGACGAACCGCGGCAGATCCAGCATCCGTCGGAAGCGCCGCGGCTCTTTTATGAGCCTGAACAGCCATTCAAGGCCGGCGCGCCTCATCCATTCAGGCGCAAGTTCGGCGGTTCCGGCCAGAACATCGATGCTTCCGCCCACTCCCATTGCCACCTTGCAGTTGAGCCTGGAAGCGTTACTGTGGATCCATTTCTCCTGCTTAGGCGCTCCGAGCCCAACCAGCAGGATATCTGCGCCGCTCTTATTTATTCTTTCTATAATCAAGTCTTCTTCTTCGGCATTGAAATAGCCATGATGCGTGCCTTTAACCTCGGCGCCGGGGTACCTGGATATGATGTTTTGGGCGGCCATCTCGGCAACGCCGGGCCTGGCCCCTAAAATGAAGAAGCTGATAGGTCTTTTCTCCGTATTTTCCAGGATCCTTTTTACCAGGTCGATTCCCGACACCTTTTCTTTAAGGGGTCTTCCCAGTATCCTGGAAGCAAGCACCACTCCGGCCCCGTCGGCTATGAGAAGGTCGGCCTGGTTGAGGATACGTTTAAGCTCAGGGTCACGCTGGGCCTGCATCATGATCTCCGAGTTGGGGGTGTATATCTTCGCAGTCCCGGTCCCGTCGAGCCTTCCTGCCACATATTCAAGAGCCTCGTCCATGGTGACATTATCCATCATGACACCGTGGATTTTTGTTTTATCCATGGGCTCCCACCTTTGATAACCGCTCATATGTTAAGGATTATTGAACATAATATATCAAGATCATTGAACATACTATAGTGTAAGCCAAAAACGAGCCTGCCGCAAGGACTCATTTGCCGCCCGGTGCGGAGAATGAAGTCCTGTACCCCTTTTTGGGCGGGCGGACTGAAGGGTGTCGGCATGAAAATATGTGTAATCGGTCTTGGATATGTGGGGCTTCCCACAGCGGCCATGTTTGCCTCAAACGGCCATTATGTGGTTGGTGTTGATGTCTGCTGCAGAATTCTTGATGCGCTGGGCAGGGGAGAAACCTTTATCTGTGAGCCCGGGCTTGGTAAGGTGGTACGATGGGCGGTTTCAGAGGGAAGGCTCATCGCGAAAAATGAGCCGGAGCCCGCCGACGCTTACATAATCTGTGTACCGACACCCATAAGCCCGGACCTTTCGGCCGACCTGAGCTATATTGAGAGGGCGGTGCGTTCCATCCTGCCCTGTGTGAGGAAAGGGAACATGGTTATCCTGGAGTCAACGTCGCCGCCGGGAACCACGCGGGACCTGGTATGCGGGTTACTGCGCGGATCGGGACTGATACCCGGGGACGACTTTTTCGTGGCCTATTGCCCGGAGCGGGTCCTTCCGGGCAGGATCCTTTCAGAGCTTGTGAATAACAGCCGGGTGATAGGGGGGATAAACAAAGAATCGGCCATAAGGGTCCGGAACCTGTACAGCTGTTTTGTCAGGGGAGAGATGTACATAACCGATTCCGCCACGGCCGAAATGTGCAAACTGGTGGAGAATACCTATCGCGATGTCAATATCGCGCTTGCAGCCGAACTTGCCATGGTCTGCGAAAAGTTGGGCATAAACGCATGGGAGGTTATCAGGTATGCCAACAAGCATCCCCGGGTAAACCTGCATCAGCCGGGACCGGGAGTGGGCGGCCACTGTATCGCCGTGGATCCCTGGTTCATCGTCCAGAAGCAGCCCGAAACCGCCAGGATGATTAAGCTCGCCCGGATGATCAACGATGCCATGCCCAAGTACGTCCTTAAGAGGATTAAGGCGCTCATGAAAGGCATAAGCGGTGTAAGAAGGGTCTGCGTGCTGGGGGTTACCTATAAACCTGATGTGGACGATATCAGGGAAAGCCCGGTTATCCGGCTGGTATCCATGCTCAGGGCTGAGGGCGGATATTCGGTTATAACTGTTGACAGGCATGCGGACTATGAAGGTTCAAAAGAGCGGGATTTGTACGAGGCTGTGAAGGGGTGCCATCTGCTTCTTCTTGCCGTGAACCACCGTGAATTTGAACGTGTGGATTTTGTGAGGATCAGGGAAAGGATGGCTTACCCCTGTGTATTGGACACGAGAAATTATTGGCGCGCCGAGGAGGTGGAAGCCGCAGGCCTTGTCTATCATTTGCTGGGATGGGGGAAACAGACCTATGAAGAAGGTCATGATGGTGGCATACCAGTTCCCGCCGTCCGGGGGCTCGGGGGTCCAGAGGAGCGCTAAGTTCGCGAAATACCTGCCTGTGTACGGTTGGGAACCTGTTGTCCTCACAAGGGACGCATACCGTATGCGGCTTCGGGACCATACCTTGCTTGAGGATCTCCCGGCCGGTATGGAGATTATCAGGACGCCTTCCCGGGACCTTACGGCTCTTCCCGGCTTTCTGTCCAAGACAGGCAAATTCGTCGCGTGGAAGGTCCTGGTTCCCGACGGTGAGGTGCTCTGGATGAAACGGGCCTTGGGACATGCGCTTACGAGGCTGGAAAAAGGGGATATATCCTGCCTGTATACCACATCCTACCCGTATTCCGACCACCTGATGGGACTTAAAATCAGGAAGGTTTATCCTGACCTTCCCTGGATCGCGGATTTCAGGGATGAGTGGACAAATAACCCCTATCTTCTGGACAAGCCACACCCGGCATGGCGTGCCAGGAAGGAGTGCATGATGGAAAGGCAGGTCCTGGAAAAAGCCGACAGGCTTATAGCCAACACACCGGTGATGAAGAGGAATTTCGCGGCCCTGCATCCTGACCTGGACCTGGATCGGCGTATGCAGGTTATACCCAACGGATACGATGAAGAGGACTTCGGGCAGGACAGGGCCGTCGGTGCCGAAAGCCGGTTTACAATCACCTATACCGGATCACTTTACCAGAGAAGGAAGCCGGACATCTTCCTGGAGGCGGCCGGGCGCCTCGTAGGGTCCGGTATTATCCCGGGGGATTTGTTTCGCATCAGGTTCATCGGAAGCATAAAGGATGGTCCCATCAGGCGGATGATACGCCAGAACGGCCTTGACAAAATGGTTGAAGTGCTGCCATACATGAACCACAGGGATTGCATTGACAATATGCTAAGGTCCCATGTCCTGCTGCTGCTGGAGGGCGGCAGGGGCTCCGAATGCTTCTATACGGGCAAACTCTTTGAATATATCAGGGCAAACCGCCCCATATTGGCCCTGGTACCATCGAAGGGCGCGGCAGCCGATCTGATCCGCAGGACAAGAACCGGGATTATCTGCGACTGGTCGGATACGGCATCGGTGGAGCGGGGCATTGCCGAGCTTTACGACCGCTGGGCCAGGGGTACCCTGGTGCTTAACCCGGATCATGAGGAAATCCGCAAATATGATCGAAGGGTACTTACGGGAAAGCTTGCCGGGATCCTGGATAAAATGGCGGCGGACAAGCCTTCGTAACCGGGTGCTTTTAAGTTTTGACGATGGCTTATTGGTTATCGCCTTAACAGTATTGATTCTTCGGGAGGTTCAGATGAAACTGTTAGACGAGAAAGGACGTTTGTTTGGCCTGATCAACCTTTTCGACCTGCTGGCTCTGATCGCCCTGTTGGTGGTGCTGACCGCCGCGGGAATAAAGATTGCGGTAAAAAGCAGCGAAAAACAGGCAAAGGCGCAGCCTAAGACCTGGATTGCCACAATCAAATGCCCGTCCGTGCCCGACAGCTTCGCGGAAAGCGTCATGAAGGACAACCGGATATACTATGAAACCGATGGTTTTGTCAATGCCATGGTTGTGGAGATCAGGGAAGAAGAGGCTGAAATCCTGGGTATTATCCCGGTTGACGGAACAGCATTTGTCTATGACCCGAACCTGAAGGATGTATATGTTCAGGTGGAGATCCAGGACGACCCCAGTGATGAAGGCGTGAAGGTAGGCCGGTATGCAGTCTGTGTGGGGGGGAGTTTTCCCATAAAAACGCCATATGCGTTTTCGACCAACGGGCTGGTCCTTGACCTTTATGAAAAATAGGGGGTGTGGCATTGGAGTATGCGGCAAAATGGTTTAAGGAAAGCCTGGTCTGCCGTATGATGGAATCCTGCGGCAGGATTTGGCGTTACAGCCTTATGCGCAGGGGACTTATGGGGCTTGGAAACATCATTTCCTGCAGTTGCATTTCAAAACGGATGTCTTCATTTTTTCACAGGAGATTCAGACCCAGGCAGGTCTTCACATACAGGATCCTGCGCAGGCTACAGAGAAGGCTGGTTCCGCTGAAGATCAGGGTTTCAAAGATAATCGGTTCCAGCTTCATATGGAGAATCGGAAAAGGGTCCGGGTTCATGAGGCTGCTCTCCCGCTTTTTTATCCCTTTATCGGTGTTCTTTGTGTTCATAGACGAGCTGGGTAGGACCCTTTTCGGCGAGAAAGGTCTCTTTGGGATCTGGGATGAGATATACCTGCTGCTGTGCGTGCTCCTTTTATGTCTTGGCAGGATTATGGATAATGGCATGCCGACTGTTACAGCTACGCCCATGGATATCCCCATATTCCTTTTGATCTCGGTTTCCTTCTTTCTGTATCTGAATTTTTCACCCTATCCCCATATCGGGTTTGAGGGGATGCGGGGCGTGGCGCAGCTTACCCTCTGGTTCTATGTTTTCAGCCGGTACCTGGATTCTGACAGGAAGTCGGAGCGGATGACCGGCGGCCTGATACTCGCGGGCGGTATCCTGGGCATACATGGGATCATACAATATGCCGCGGGGGTTGAAACGCCGGCCAACTGGATGGATGCCGCGGAGGGAGTCCGCTCGGTACGCGTTTTTTCGGTGGTGGGAAGCCCCAACATATTAGGAAGCCTTATGGTCCTGATCATTCCCATCGCCCTTGCGCAAGTGCTTCAAAACCGTACAGCAAGGAAACCGAAGGCCTTTTACCTCATCCTTCTTGCCTCCATGGCCATATGCCTGGTTCTAACCCTGTCAAGGGGAGCCTGGCTTGGGATGGCGGTCGCTTTTATCCTTTTCAGCATAGCCTGGAATCCTAAATGGATGGCCTGCATGGCTTTTGCCGGGGGAATGGTTTTCCTGGTACCCTCGGTGCAAAGGCGCATAAGCTATATGCTGTCGCCCCGGTACATCACAAGCTCAGTCACCGGGGGACGCCTGTTCAGATACAAGACCGGCTGGGAGATGTTTATGAATAACATGTGGACAGGCGTGGGGCAGGGCCATTTCGGCGGGGCCGTGGCCATGAACAACAGGGACCTTTTTCCCAACTCATTCTATATGGACAGCTATTGGCTTAAAACGGCGGTGGAAATGGGGATTTTAGGCCTTGCAGCCTGGTTCGTAGTCATATGCGCTCTTTTGGTCTGGTCGGTGAGGGCTATCAGGACCACAATGGACCGGGACGCGAGGCTTGTCATCATAGGTGGATTTTCCGGGATGATGGGGGTCCTGGTCCACAACCTCTTCGAAAATGTATTTGAGGTGCCATACATGGCTGTCTATTTCTGGATGGTTGCCGCCATCGTGTTCTACAACTACAGCAGGGGCCAGTTCAGGGTTGTATGATGATATAAGGAGCGAATGCTCACAGGGATCCCTTCTGTATGCTCCCTGCTTGTCCTATACATATGAGAATTCTCACTGCTGTTTCCTGTCCTGATTCAGCAGGCTCAGGGCTATGTCCACATTCTCCTGTGCCAGGAGGACCAAACGCTCCCTTGCCTCTCTGAGCTTTTCGCGCATGGCTTCACGGTTTTCCCAAAGATCATCAAGAAGCCTGTATACCTTCTGGCAATCCAATTGCAGGGGAGTTCCCGCGGATGGCTGGGACACTTCTTTTAAGAAGGCGTCCACCTTGGATTCGTAGACCAGCCCCAGGGCCGGTACCATCTGGCTGGACGCATAAATAAGGGAATGGAGGCGCATGCCGATCATCAGCGTAAGACGGCCAATAAAGCCAAGCAATTCCTCAGGTCGGTAATAGCCGCCAATAAGCCAGGCCTTGCGATTCATCCTCCTGATTATGGCCTCACAGACATATACGTCGGTAGGATGCTGCATGGGTATAAAAACAGGGCAGGCGTCGAAGCGGTCTGCGCAATAATCGGCAAGGGCCGCTATCGCGTCCAGGTAGGACATATCGGCCCATTTGCGGACCGAAATGCCGATAAGGGGCTTGTCCGACGGTATGCCCTCTTTGGCCATGATCCTGTCAACGTCTTCTTCGGGAACCGGATTCAGCAGTATGGCGGGATCGGAAGTGACGTGTATTTCAGGCCTTGTGACTCCCATTTTTTTAAGCTCTTCCAAGGACACCGGCTCACGCAGGGTTATGGCGTCAAGCTGGTTAAGAACCTTTGCTGTTTTACACTGGTTGGCCCTGCGGTTTATGGGGCCTATGCCGTTGGCAAAGAGCATGGCCTTCGCCTTGTATCTTTTGGCCAGCTGCAACATGGAAAGGTAATACAAGATGGAACGCGTGCTGGTGTTGTCCTGGAGTAGATTGCCGCCTCCCGCCAGGAACAGCCTGGTGCGCTTCAAAGCCTTTATCACATGATAGAGGCTGAAACGGTTGGCCGAGTAGACCTCGTTGTCTTGCATGGTTTCTCCGGGCTTTCTTGAGAAGACCATGAAAGACAGGTCCGGATTGCGCTCGCGGAAGGATTGGACCACAGATTTCAGAATGGCCTCGTCGCCGCTGTTCTTATAGCCGATATAGCCAAGGATGGCTATATCGTACAGCTTGCCGTCACTCTTTTTGCGGTTTTCCAGGCGGAGGATGCGTTCGTATATGTCAAGCTGGGTCTTGCACATATGTTCAAGGGAAAAGTGCTTCTCTGCCTTATCCCTTAAAAGGCGCCCCATTTCAGCCCGCTTGATCCCTTCGGCCGACAGCTCCAGGATATGCCCGGCCAGGGCTTTCCAATCTCCGGGATCGACCAGATACCCGTTGACGCCTGATTCTATCAGGTCGGCAAGTCCCCCTACACGGGTGCTGACCGTTGCCCTGGAACAACGGGCCCCTTCCAGGATGGCATAAGGGAAGCTTTCGCTTATGGAGGTGAGGACATTGATGTCAATAACCTGGAAAAGGTCATAGGGCTCGTTGATCATTCCGGTGAAGCATATCCTGTCCCGGACACCCATCTTCTCGGCAAACTGCTCAAGGCGGGGTCTTAACTCGTCGCCCGGTCCGGCTATGATGAACCGGACCTTCGGGTTTACCCTTGAAACCTCAGCCGCCGCCCTTATAAAGGTTTCATGGTCCTTTACCGGGTCCAGCCTTGCCATGATCACCACAAGGATGGAATCCTCGGGGAATGGGATGTTATAGCGTTCAAACAACTCTCGACGGGTGCAGGGCGGGATATGGTCGTCGAAAGGGATCCCGTTGTATACGGTAAAGATATTCTGGGGATTGAACTTCCGGGATATCAGCATATTCCGGTAACTGTCGGATACGCCGATATGATAGCCGATCTTCCTTATGGCGATCATATTGATGACGCCGAATGTCATTTGCTTTAAAAAATTGTGCATGTAATCCAGGCGATAGTCGCTGTGAATGGTTGTGACTACCGGGATTCCGGTGATGCCCCTGATGATGGACGCGATCATGTTGGCTTTGGCGCCATGTGAATGGATCACATCATATTGGTTTTTCCTGACCAGCTCCAAGGTCTTTTTTATATCAACGATAATGCTGCCCGTACTTATGACCCGGGCATCAATGCCCATGCTCACCGCGTCGTCGTGGAAAGGGCCCTTCCTGTAACTGATCAGGGTGACCTCAATATGTTTGCCAAGTTCCTTTATCAGTGAGAGGACATGGCTCTTGGCACCGCCTACGTCGCCCCCGCCGATCAGGTGTATTATTTTCATCGGTCGTACCTCACAATCCGACGTCCTTCCATTCCCCGCGGTACAGGATGCGCTGGGACTTGAACCCCACACCCTTAAGCATCTCATAGACCTCATCAAAGCAGCAGTCGATGTTGTCTGGATGGTGGGAATCGGAATTCACCATAACAGGAATGTCCATATCCAGGCAGTATTCAAGGATCCATCTGCTGGGATAGGGTTCTTTCGTATAGCCTCTCGCGATGCCGCCTGTGTTTATCTCAAGGATTGCCTGTGACAGGGAAACCACTTCGAGGGTGCTTAAAACCTCGTCACGGTACCATTCCTCTGTTTCATCAAAATAGCGTCCGCCCTGGTTGTTTTTCCTTATAACATCCAGGTGGGCAACGATATTGGGCGTCATCTTCATGAGCATTTCCCTGACCAGGCCGTAATAGCCGGCGACCAGTAGCCTGATATCCCGGTCATAGATATTCTCAAGGATATCATCGAAATCCTTGCGGGTGCCGTCGAAGGAATGGTATTTGCCCGATTTGGGGTCCTGGGCCACATGAATTGCGCCTATGGTGTAATCAATCCCCTTTTTGTTCCGCCAGTCGACGCATCCTTTGTAATAGTCGGCTTCCAGGCCAATGTAGATCTCGATCCTGTCCCGGTATTTTTCCCTGAGCGATTCCGCCTGACCGACATATTCGTCCAGATCATCCTGTTTCATGTGCCAATCTGAATCAAACAGAACAGGCGCGTGGGCCGAAAAGCCGAGAACCCCAAAGTCTTTTTCCAAAGCGGACAGGACATAGTCTTCAAGATCGCATGTCCCGTCATCAAAATGGCTATGGGTATGGAATGAACTTTTTAGCATGGCTGCTATCTTTTTTGTCCCTTCTTTCCGTTTTTGCTGCGAACCCTGAACATCTCACCGATGGACTTTAACGATACAAGCTCCAGATGGCGCTTTATCTTCTTGGTGGTGGTCTTCTCGAAATCGCCTTCCCTGATCTCAAAGTGCCTGATCTTCTTGTAGGAGGACAGTTTCTTGTTAGCCTTCACAACCTCCTGCTTGATCAGCTTGTGCAGCTCCTCAGGAACCGGAACCTGTCCGAATTTTTCAACGATGACCTCCATGTTTGGAACGATCTTGGCGCAGACAATTGTATCCTCGCTGTTTTCATCATCCACGCCGTATACTATGGATTCTTTTATATATTCGCTTTTGTTGAGATAGAGTTCCACGTCCTCGGGGAATATATTCTTACCGTTCTTGGTTACAATAACATTCTTTTTGCGCCCTACTATGTACAGGAATCCTTTCTTGTCAATATAGCCGTTGTCGCCGGTATAAAGCCAGCCTTTACGCAAAACCGCCGCCGTCGCCTCCGGGTTCTTATAGTAGCCCAGCATGGTAATGGGGCCTCTGATCTTGACTTCACCTACGCCGTCGGGATTGGGCTTGTCTATGGCCACCTCTATTCCAGGCAGCGGCAGACCGGCGGATTCATCCCTGTAATAGTCGAGCCGATTTACCGATACGATGGGAGAACACTCGGTCAGTCCATAACCCTGCATGATATTAAAGCCCATGGCCCTCAGCGCCCGGGAGATCTTCGGGTTCAGCTTCGCTGCGCCTGAAATGATAAGCCTCAGGTTTCCGCCCACATTGTCCATGACCTCCTTGAAAAGCTGCCTGCGGACATCGATGCCCAGCCTGAACAGGAGGCCGGATACAAATAGCCCGAACTTCAGGGCGATGAGGCGCTTTTCCTTCTGGGCTTTTTTAACCACTTTATAATAAATATTTTCAAGGATCAAAGGAACGCTCATGATGATGGTGGGCTTGTATTCCTGCAGGTTCTTGGATATATACCTCAGGCCTTCACAAAAACAGATGGTGCAGCCCAGGTAGACCATGGTCAGAAACCCTGCCGTGCACTCATAGGTATGGTGGAGAGGCAGGATCGACAGTATCGAGTCGTTATGGTCGGCGTACAAAAGTTGGGATACTGCCATGATATCGCTGGCTATATTGTGGTGGGAAAGCATAACCCCTTTGGATGTGTCGGTGGTACCCGATGTAAACAAAAGGGCACTCATCACATTGGGGTCGATGACTGCCTCGGTGAACTCGGTATAGCCTTTCGACAGCAGGGCCTTCCCTTTTTCCAGGAGCCTGGGATAGGACAGCACGCCCTTGCCGTTTTCTTCGTAATCGAAGCAGATGATGTTCTTCAGCTTTTTCAGCTGCTTTTGCTTACTGAGGAGGATTGAAACATAATTCTCGGAACAAAAGACGGTGCTTGCTTCGCTCCTCTCAAGCAGTGAATAAATCTCGTTTTCGGGCAGATCCTTGTCAAGCGGGACTACAACGCCGGTTCCGTTAATAACCGACAGGTAGGATACGCACCATTCATACCGGTTTTCGCTGATAATCCCTATCTTGTCGCCCTTCAGTCCCATACGGCATAATGCCGTGCCCAGGCAGTTGATTTCCTGCTTGAACTGTCTGAAGGTTACATTCCTGATGTATCCGGACGGGGTCTTTACAAGGAAGGCATCAAGGTCACCATATATGTCTGCGCTCTGTCGGACAAGATCTTTAAGATCGGTGATTTGCCTGACTTCATACAGTTTCTGCTCACTCATACGCATACCGTACCCTTTCTATCCAGGCCTTTCCGTGCCGGGTTTATTCCAATAACAATCCTATTATACTTTAAACCAAAGATGGTGACAATAAATATGGGGAAAGGGGAATCACCGGCCGGTGAAGTGCCCTATAAATCACAGCTCAACCCTTGTCAATTGAATAAGATATTTTGGTTAAATTGTTGAAAGTGCTGTGATTACTATGATATGATGTTGCTGGTATATGAATAATCATGTCGAAAAGAGGAGAATCCAATGAGTAGCGTGATAAAAGTAAATGCGTGTGTCTATTCGCGCAAAGGTTACGAAAGAGAAAGTAACGCCAATTCATTTTACATGAATGGTAAGTTCATGTCAGAGCAGCACATCGATAATGTACAGGCATCCATGGAGAACCGCGGAACCGAATACCTTTTTACAGTAGCCGATAATATGAACTGTTCAGATGATGATAAAGACACTCATATTTCAATCCTGAAGGAGATTAACAGATACCACGAAAAAATAACTGTCAGCGGCGGGGATATCAAGTCCAAAATCAAGGAACTGGAATCAAAGGTATCCGACATCAGCCGTCTGATAACATCTTTTCTTGAAATGAGCAAGGTGCCTGCGGAAGACCCCAGATGGGGGATCGGGTTCGGCAGCCTTCTTATTTCCGACGGGCAGTTTGTGGCGGCGACTGCCGGCAACTGCAGGATATACATGATGCGGGACGGGATGTTCAGACCATTGGCAGCTGAGACATCAAGGGCGAAACGTATGATTGATGCCCTGATCCGTTCCGAAACAGCCGAGGAGCAGGAAGACGTTACCCTCCCGGATGAGGATCCCGACAGCCTGGTGGTGGTTTCAGACATCTATGATGTAGCCGAGGGCGACAGCTTCCTGATATGCAGCGATGGCCTTTTGAGCGCTCTTGGGGAAGAAAAGATCGAGGATATCCTTTCCCTTAGAAGCGACAGTTCCTATATAGCTTTCAGGTTGGTGGACGAGGCCATGAAGCGCTCCTCTTCCGGCGACCTTACTGCCATGGTGGTACAGGTGGAGAGGCGTTACGAGGGCTCTTCGGTAAGAAGGTCCCAGGCAAGGTCCAAGCAGGTCAAAAACCGGGTTGACCGGATCAGCCGGGCTCCTGCCATCACCTATAAATACAGCAGGAAAAGAGGAGGCAGGTACCAGGGAGCGTTGTACGCGGTTCTTATAATAGTTACCGTGCTCGCTCTGTTCGGAATCATGTATATCATCATCAATTCCATGATCAATACCGGGAAGGACACAGCAAAGACCGATCCGATTCCGACAATTACAGCCACCCCCACTTCACAGCCCACATCAACGCCGGATCCGGTCTACACGCCAGATCCGACTGACGGGCCTCCTTTGGTGGATGAAACGCCAACGCCTGAACCTACTACCGCCCCGGACGGCGAAGTAAGGACCCATACGGTGGCCAAAGGCGATACCATGAGCAAAATCGCCAGGACCTATTACGGCTCCAGCGATTATGCCTTAAAGCTATGTGAGTATAACGGTATTTCGGATCCTGATAAAATCATTATCGGTCAGAAGATCAAGATACCTCCGGTAGAGATGCTTAGGTAAAAGGTACTTAAATAATGTGCCATAAAAGGGCTGACTCTGTAAGAGCCAGCCTTTGCTTTTTTCGTTGCGTTTATTCAGCTATCCCGAAGCCAAGGAACATGTCCATCAGGGTGTGCCCTTTTTCGATAAGCAAGTTCTTTCGGGCTGCGCATTCCTCGGTGTATACAGCGTCTTGGTCTATTATCCCGTTACCGTTTCTGTAAATCATGAAGGGAACGGGATTGGGACAGTGGGTTTTGATAGCGATGGGCGTGGGGTGGTCGGGGAGGACCATGATGCTGTAATCCTCAAAATCCTTAAGGCCTCTTAGCAGTGGGTCTAATAGCTCGCTGTCGATTAGTTCGATGGAACGTATTTTATCCTGTATATTTCCCTGGTGACCGCACTCGTCGGGAGCCTCGACGTGGATGTAGACAAAATCCCTTCCCGATTTCAGTTCGTCAAGGGCGGCCAGGGCTTTACCCCTGAAATTGGTATGGATATTTCCCGTAGCGCCGGGAACCGCAACCGAATTCATGCCGGTTGCTTTCCCGATGCCGCGGACAAGATCCACAGCCGATATGACCGAGCCGCAAAGTCCGTATTTTTCAACGAACAGGGGTATGGCAGGCTTTTTTCCCTGTCCCCACAGCCATATGGATGTTGCCGGGTTAAGCCCCTTTTCGATGCGCCTTATGTTGACGGGATGGGACTTTAAGATGTCTCGGCTTTTTTCCATGAGATCCAGCAGGAAATCGCTTTCTCTCCCTTTTGGGAGATAAGACTTTATGGGCTTTCCCGAAATGTCGTGGGGAGGCGTCAGATCAATATCCAGCGGGCCATTTTTCCAGACCATGCAGTGGCGGTAGCTTACGCCCGGATAAAACGAGACGCCATCCCGGTTCATTTCCTGCGCGGTGGCCTTGATCAGTTCGGATGATTCCCCGGTCGTGATCTCACCGGAACTGTAATCCAGCATGACGGCGTCGGAGTATTCTTCGGTGTCGGATAGGGTTACCAGGTTGCAGCGAAGGGCGACATCGTGCTCCGACAGCTTGATTCCCATGCTTATGGCCTCCAGCGGGGACCGGCCGGTATATACCTCGCCCGGGTCAAAGCCGAAGACCGTAAGGTTGGCTACATCGCTTCCGGCAGGCATCCCGTCGGGGATGGTTTTTACCAGCCCCATCACCGAGTGCTTTGCCAGAGCGTCCATATTGGGCTTGCTGGCCGCCTGCAGTGGTGTCATGCCTCCAAGTTCATCAACGGGCCAGTCTGCCATGCCGTCGCCCAGAAGAACAACGTATCTCACAATAAATCACCCTATCCTGAACGGTATACCAGGACCGTCAGCCTTGCCTACCAGTTGATTATAACAGAATCAGGATTCATATGCCAGAGAAAAACAGAGGCCTGGCTAGCCACGGGGACGGTTCCTTTGGTTTTTTGTTTGGGATGCCAAAGAGATGGTTCTTCCTTGAGTGTCATTGTGAGCGAGTGACAACGAGCGTGGCAATCTCGGTTATGTTTCGATAGTTATTGCGTGTTGCAGCCGTGCAGCACAGCGGCCGGGCTTTACGGGATTCCTGCAAACATTTTGATTCTTTTTTTTCGTACAGTCTGCCGTCCCCTGTGTATATCATTGCGAGCAAAGCGCGGCGATCTCTTCCTGAGCGGCCATGAAGAGATTGCTTCGTCGGCTTTGCCCCCTCGCAATGACATGAAAGGCAGCCTCTTCGCAACGACAGGGTGCGGCCTCCTCACAATGCCACACAAGGCACTGAACCAATCCATACCTTATAGCGTCGGATATAATAAAAAGGGAAGAGTCAGAGGGGGTGTTTCCATGGGCAGAAAGACCATTGGGGTGTTTATCTCCATATGCTGCATTCTTGCCGTCATCCTTGCGGCTGCACTGATAAACCGGTACCGTGCCTATCCCTCCGTTTTCGGCAACACGTTAGAAATGGCACCCGGCATAGAGTTCTCTGCCCGGCTCGATTCATCAGGCGGCAGCAGGCAGCTCATATGCGTTATCAGAAACCGAGGTGACAGTATAATAACTTATGGCGAAGAGTATTACCTTGAAAGGGAAAAGGACGGAGAATGGTTCGAGGTAAACGACAAAACCGGCCACAGGGCTGACGAGAAGGCATGGAATGAATTGGCGTATTTTGTTCCGGCAGGGAGTGAGAAAGAGTTCGTAATCTCACTGAACAGTTTCAGGCCGTTGCCGGAAGGCAGCTACAGGATCATTAAAAAAATCTCCAGGGGTGAGAACTCCAACCCCACGGAGATCATAGCCGCTTACTTCACGGTGGAATAAGAGCCGTTGTGTGGAAAAGCGCTTTTTCACACTTCACAAGGCTTTTTACTGATAAACAAAAAGTGTTACAGCTTGGATGAAATATAGGTCTGCCGTCCGGCAACACACCAGATCGGAGCATTTACGCCCACCCGCTTTATAGACCTGATCCTCAGGCCATTGGTGGCGCCGGGATCCATGGTGCTCAAAATGGCGGCCATAATTACTGCGGCCACTTCTTCATTTATTTCAGCTCCAGGTTCATGCTTCGCTGCAGCGCTTTCGCTGCCGAATATCAGTTCCCGATCCCCGGTATCCCCTTTGTTCGATCCGAACAGTCTGCTGAAAAAGGCCATATTTATTTCCTCCCGAAGCATAGCCTTTTTTGTCATGGAGAGCGGCAGCAGGGCGTGAGATTCTTGGTTGCTTCACTCCTCGCAATGACGCCGAAGGATGCCCCTCAATACAGAGTTTATGCAAAAAAGCACAGTGTTATTACCTGGTAATAATATCACACCCCATAAACTTACCACATTCCCCGCAGAATTTCAATCCCGCTTTATTCAATCCCTCTTTAATGGTTTGAATCTATTTGCGAATCCCTTCTAATTTGTTATAATACAGACAATGATAAAAATTTGATGAACTCTTGAATCAGGATATGGGAGGATTGAGATGTCTAGGATAACAAAAGACACCATTATTATGGACGTATTGATGATGGACCGGAGCGCGGCGGGAGTCTTTATCGCTCACGGGATGCACTGTATCGGTTGCCCTTCGGCATCGGGCGAAAGCATTTCTGATGCATGCGCTGTCCATGGAGTAGATGCCGATAAACTCGTGGAAGACCTTAACAAGCATTTTGAAACCATCAGGAAAGAAGCATAAACCCGTCCCGATATGGGCGGTTTTTAGTCTGCCGGCAAATACCGGTCTGATCATCAGGTAAAAGGCTGTGCCGGCGCGGCTGCAATTGACCGTCAATGCAGCCTTTTCAATCAGTTAATATGGTTTGAGGTGTAATATGAAGATTTCAGAAATTGCTGCGCTTTTGAATGCGGAGGTGTATACAGAAAACCATGACGACGTAACAGACATCCGGTCCGCGTGCAGTGCCGACCTTATGAGCGATGTTATGGCCTTCGCGAAGGAAAACGCCCTTCTTCTGACCGGTCTGGTGAACCCCCAGGTCATCAGGACAGCGGAGATGATGGAGATGAAAGCTATTATTTTCGTGCGGGGGAAAAAACCTCAGCAGGCTATGATTGAACTGGCGGAAGAAAAGAAAATTGCCTTGCTGTCAACCGAGTTCCCGCTTTTTGAAGCCAGCGGAAGGCTTTATCAAAACGGCATCCGGGGGCATGGGTTTTAGGAATGGGACAGGTCATCATCAGAGATTTCGACATACCGGCTGA
This sequence comes from Clostridiaceae bacterium, assembly GCA_012728015.1. GTDB lineage: Bacteria > Bacillota > Clostridia > DSM-8532 > DSM-8532 > Thermoclostridium_A. Next base: position 231,210 of record JAAYFY010000037.1, read on the forward strand.
TGATTTTTTAGCCGCCGGCGAAGCTTCCAGTGCTGTCAGGAAGCTCCTTTCACAATTGGGAGTCGCGCCCGACCGGATTAAAAGGACGGCTATCGCCATGTATGAGGCTGAGATCAATGCAGTCATACATGGGCATGGCGGCAAGGCCCATGTGGAAATACGCGGCGACAAGATTACCATAGTTATTTCTGATAAGGGTCCGGGAATAGAAGACCTGGAACTGGCCATGCAGGAGGGTTATTCCACCGCGCCGGACAGTATCCGGGAGATGGGTTTCGGCGCCGGAATGGGGCTGCCCAACATAAAAAAGCATGCTGACGAGCTGGTTATCAACACAGAAAAGGGCAAGGGAACGGCAGTAACCATTACGGTGTATTTTTAGAGAAGCAGGATTGGTATTGAAATGGAACAGATATACTTTCATTCAGTTACTCTTGACAAGGATAAATGTCGTGGCTGCACCAACTGCATAAAGCATTGTCCCACTGAGGCCATCAGGGTCAGAAACGGCAAGGCTGTGATAATCAATGAGCGATGCATAGACTGCGGCGAGTGCATACGCATCTGTCCATACCACGCCAAAAAAGCGGTAACCGATACTTTTGAAGCCATCCGGGATTACGAGTATAAAATTGCTTTGCCTGCGCCCTCGCTGTACGGGCAGTTTGGTCCTAGCTACACAAGGGAGCGGATTCTAAAGGGTTTGCTCGGTCTGGGTTTTGACCAGGTATTCGAAGTCGCCCGGGCAGCCGAGATCGTAACAATGGCTACCCAAAAGTACCTAAGCAATCCTGACATTAAGAAACCGCTTATCTCCTCAGCCTGTCCCGCTGTGGTCCGCCTGATCCAGGTGCGTTTCCCCAGCCTTATTGACAGGCTGATCCAGATCAAATCACCCATGGAAGTAGCCGCGGCGCTGGCCAAGAATGAAGCTATGGAAAAGGGCATACCCGCGGACAGAATAGGCGCTTTCTTCATATCTCCCTGCGCCGCGAAGGTGACAAGCGTAAAGGCGCCGTACGAGAACAGCCGATCCGATGTTGACGGTGTCCTCGCCATCAAGGATATATATGTTCCTTTGCTGGAGATGATGAAGAAACAAAAAGAAACCGTAGATATCCAGCTGGACCTGTCGGGCTCGGTAGGCGTTTCATGGGCAGGGTCGGGAGGAGAGAGCTCCGCGCTTAAGGAAGGAAGGTACATTGCGGTCCATGGCATCAGGAACGTCAATGCCATCCTGGAGCAGACCGTAAAGGAAAGCCTTGAGGATATTGACTTCATAGAAGCCCTTGCCTGCCCTGAGGGCTGCCTGGGAGGCCCCCTTGTCGCGGAGAACCCATTCGTGGCCAAGGCCAACCTCAGAAACGAGGCCACGAGGGCACCTGAAGGCATCAGGCAGGCGCCGCTGGGTTACGACCAGCAATACATATGGGAATCCAATGTTGAGTATCGTCCCATCCTCAAGCTGGATGATGATATGCTAAAAGCCCTGGAAAAGATGCATAAGATTGACGGGCTGACCGAGGAACTGCCCGGGCTTGACTGCGGGGCATGTGGAGCTCCAAGCTGCCGCGCGCTGGCCGAGGATATCGTCATGGGCAATGCCGTGCTCACCGATTGTATAGTCAAGCTCAGGGAAAAGGTAGACGAGTTGGAATCGGAATAAGTTTTTGCGAGGAAGCTATGACTATCAGGGATATTAAAGACAAGCTTGGCTGCAGGCAGGCGGCCGGAACCGATAAGATGCTTGAGCGCGAGATCACAGGGGTCTATTGCTGTGATCTCTTGAGCCATGCAATGGCAAAGCTGGATCATGGGAACCTGTGGATAACGGTCCATACCAACCTCAATGTGGTTGCTGTCGCGTCTCTTACCGATGCCGCCTGTGTAATTGTGCCTGAAGGTATTGAGATAGAAGAACAGACCATCGCCAAGGCAAATGAAAAACAGGTAGCCATGCTGTCTTCAACAAAAACCGCGGCGGAGCTCTCATATGAGATAATAAGCTTATTGCGAAAGGCAGGATAATGAAGTACGCCATTGACCTTCACATTCATACATGCCTGTCACCCTGCGCCGACGATGATATGACGCCCAACAACATAGTCAATATGTCCAGGATCAAGGGGCTGGATATCATAGCCATAACCGACCATAACGCCGCAGGGAACTGCGCTGCTGTCCTTGAAGCGGCCGGCGGAAGCGGACTTCTGGTGGTTCCGGGGATGGAGCTTTGCACCGCCGATGAAATACATCTCTTGTGCTATTTTCCCGATACAGATACAGCCATAGGTTTTCAAGAACAAGTTTTCAGAAACCTGCTTCCCGTAAAGAATCGCGAGGATGTTTTCGCAAGGCAGGTCTACATGAACAGCTTCGACGAGGAAACCGGGACCGAAGACCGGTTCCTGATCGGTGCCTGTATGATTTCCACCCAAGACGCCATATTAATGGCAAGAAGTATGGGCGGAGCAGTTCTGCCTGCCCATGTGGACAGGGAATCTTTCAGCATGCTCCAAACCTTTGGTTTCATTCCAGAAGAATACGGTTTTAAGTACCTGGAGTGTTCGAAAGACTGCAATCTGGATAGCTTCCTTCAGGAGAGGGAAGACCTTGGGCACCGCGGTTTTATCCGGAGCTCGGACGCCCATCGTCTTCAGGATATCCTGGAACGGGAAAGCTGGCTGGAGCTTGAGGAAAAAAGCGTGGGATGCCTTTTGGATAAGATAAACGGCATTCGATAAGGCATCGGAACAGGTTTCTTCCAATTATATGTCATGATATATGTTGCCGGTGCCGCCAGGCTATAACCTGCTTCTTAGTTTCTGCCAATGTATGGTCATGGCCCGCTGTTTATGATAAAATGCCAAAAAGAAAAAACCGGAGGTAGCAGCATGAACCTGATCCATCGGGTTGGATCCATAAAGCCGTTGAATGAAGATACATTCCTTATGACCATAGAATCGGCCGAAATTGCCGCGGCGGGATTACCCGGGCAGTTTGTGAACGTAAGATGCGGTGGCCCCGATGCCTACCTGAGGCGGCCTTTCAGCCTCTGCCGGGTCCACCGGGATCAGGGCACATTCGATATAGGTGTCCAGATAAGAGGCAGGGGGACCCAGGCATTGTCCCTTATGCGTGAAGGTGATCCCATAGACATTATGGGTCCGTTGGGCAGAGGGTTCAGCCTGAAAAGTGAGGACAAAAGAATTGCCGTTGTGGGCGGGGGCATCGGTGTGTTCCCGCTGCTGCAGCTCCTGAGGGAGCACCCCGCCGCTGAGAAACTGGCCCTGCTGGGCTTCAGGATCCGTGACCAGGTGATTATGGAGAAAGACTTCCGCGATGAATGCCATGAGCTTTGTATCTCCACCGATGACGGAAGCTGGGGCGTTGCGGGCTTTGTCACATCCCTTCTGGAGAAAAAGCTTGCAGAGAAGAAAATCGACCGTGTATTTATCTGCGGACCGGTACCCATGATGAAACGCGCTGTGGAGACCTGCAAAGGGAAAAACATCCCATGCGAGGTATCGCTGGAGGAGCGGATGGGCTGCGGTATAGGCGCCTGCCTGGTATGCGCCTGCAAGGTGAAGCTTGATGGCTGCTGGGATTATGCCCATGTCTGCAAGGACGGGCCGGTGTTCAGCGGGGAAAGCGTTATCTTTGAATGAATCATTGTCTGATGCGAACTGTCTTTGCGCGTTGCGGGAAGAACCTCTGCTGATTGTACGCTTTGAGGGAAGAACCGGATAAAAGTCTGCGGGGAGTTATGATTCATGATGGAGAATAGAATCGATCTTACGGTGAATATTGCTGGACTTAGCCTGAAGAACCCGGTTATTGCGGCATCGGGAACCTTCGGCTTTGGCAGGGAATACAGCGCCTTCTTTAACCTGTCAAGGCTTGGGGGCATTGCGGTGAAAGGGCTGACCCTCAAACCAAGGAAGGGGAACCCACCGCCAAGGATAGCGGAGACGCCGGCGGGCATCCTCAACAGCGTAGGTCTCCAGAACCCCGGGGTCCACGCGTTCATAAGGGACGAGATACCGTTCCTGCGCCGGTATGAAACCGCGATAATTGCCAATGCCTCAGGGAATACCGTGGAAGAATACGAAGAGATGGTAAGTATCCTTTCCGAAGCTGACGTGGACGCCGTAGAGCTCAATCTTTCCTGCCCCAACGTGAAAGAGGGCTGCCTGGTGTTTGGAAGCAGCGTTTCCGGTATAACCCAGGTGGTTTCAAGGGTCAGAAAACTTTGCAAAAAGCCCCTTATCGTGAAACTCACACCAAACGTCACCGACATCAGCGAAATCGCATGCGCCGCCGAGGCAGCGGGAGCCGATGCCGTATCCCTGATCAATACGCTCTTGGGGATGGCCATAGACGCCAAAACAAGGCGCCCTGTCCTGGGCAATGTGACAGGCGGGCTTTCGGGTCCGGCGGTAAAGCCGATAGCCCTCAGGATGGTCTACGAGGTATCAAAAGCGGTAAAGATACCCGTGATAGGCATGGGCGGCATAACCACCGGTACCGACATGGCCGAGTTCCTGCTTGCCGGCGCGTCGGCGGTTATGATAGGAACCGCGGGCTTTGTAAACCCCTATGCCTGGGTGGAGGCCGTCGACGGCCTTGAGCGGTATATGCTTGAGAGCGGCGTCAAGTCGGTTTCCGAGCTTATTGGCGGGTTGATGGTGTGAGGCGGGGATCCTTCACAAATTTCGGAACAAAAAGGCGGGGATTCAAACAGTGTATAGCCATCTTGTTACCTATCTTTTTGAAACCAGGGCCATCAGGGTATGCCCTAAAGACAAACTCTTCTGGTATACCTCCGGAAAAATAGGCCCGTATTATATCAACACCCATTTCCTGTTTGGAAGCGAGGAAGAGGCGAAAAGACTCCTCGGGCAGATCGACAGCCTGAAAGATGATAAGCTGGCATGCACAGGGGAAATTCATAAAGCCGTCATGGAACAATACGGGAAAAACCCTATCTTCCGGGGGACCATAGACGCCCTGGCGGCTTACATTGATGAGCGCTATAACACCCGGACTTTTGACTTTATTTCGGGGGGAGAGCGCCGCGACTGGTTTTTCTCACTGCCTGCCGCAAGTATTCTAGGCAAGCCCCATATAACGCTTTTCAAGGATATGGACGCAACGGTATATGAAAACCGATCATCCCATGTCCGGGAGAATCTGGGCGGCGCCGCGGTGCTGCATGTGGCCGACCTTATCACCTCGGCTTCCAGCTATACTCGGGCCTGGATACCCATTATCACCAATCTGGGGGCTAAGATGAAGTATAGCCTGGCTGTTGTGGACAGGCTCCAGGGGGGAGCCGAAGCCCTTGACAGGCTTGATGTTGAGTCCCACGCCCTGGTCAGGATTGACAGGGGCGTATTTGAGGAGGCCTGCAGGCGGGAGTATATCGATGAAGCCCAGCTTAAAATGGTGCTGGATTACATGGAAGACCCGGACGGCTCCATGAGACTGTTTTTAATGGAGCATCCCGAGTTCCTGGAAGACGCCTTAAAACGTGGCGGCAAGGCTGCGGAGCGGGCAAGGCTTTTGATAGAAAACGATCTATATAACCTGAACGCGAAGTAGAAACGCGTCCGCCTCGGGTTTTCAGGGGTTGAACGATATAAATGAAGCTACCGGAACAGTTTGAAGAAACATTCAGGGATTTGATGAATGCCGATGAATACGCGCTTTTCAGGAAGTCTTTCGACGATGGGCGCATCAACGGCCTGCGCCTCAATACGCTTAAAATTGATTCCGCCTGCTTTGTAAAACTATTCGAAGGAAAGCTGACACCCATTCCCTGGATCAAGGAAGGCTATTACTATGAGGAATCCGCGCCGGGCAAACACCCATACTACCACGCCGGCCTCTATTATATCCAGGAGCCCAGCGCCATGATGCCGGCCCAGGTGCTGTCCCCGGTGCCGGGAGAACGGGTTCTGGACCTGTGCGCGGCGCCCGGCGGAAAGACGACCCATCTGTCCTGTCTGATGAAAAACTCAGGGCTTGTGGTATCCAACGACATCAGCCCGAAACGCGTGAAGGCGCTGGTAAAGAATATAGAACTCATGGGTATAACCAATACGCTTGTGGTAAATGAAACCCCCGACAGGCTTGCCAGCGTCTTTCCGGAATATTTTGACAGGGTACTTCTGGATGTTCCCTGCTCAGGCGAGGGGATGTTCCGGAAAGACTGGGGGGCCATAAGGAGTTATTCGAGGTACAAAAGCCTGGAATGCGTTTCCTTGCAGAGGGAGATCTTTGACAAGGCCTTTGCCATGCTGAGGCCAGGAGGTATCATCGTATACTCCACCTGCACTTTCAACCCCGATGAGAATGAGAGGAACATGGCGTATTTCGCCAAAGAGTACAACATAGAGCCCCTGCCCATCAGGGATTATCCCGGCTGGGAGAGGTCCCGGGGCGAATGGTCGGGGGACTTAAGCGAAACCTTCAGCCGCGGCCTGCGGCTATGGCCTCACAAGGCCAGGGGGGAGGGCCATTTCGTGTTCTGCCTGAAAAAGCCGGGTATCCCGCCGGACAAGGAAAACCACGGCGATGCGCCGCGCGAGGGGCAGCCCTGTCAAGAGCGGCTTACTGAAGGTAAGTCCCGCGAAACAACGCCAAACGCCAACGAGCATACCCCGGGCAAAACGTCATGGACAAGTATTGATGCGCGCCGGGCCTTGGAAGTCTTCCGGGCTTTTGAGCGGGATAACCTGAACACCTTTATGGATGGCGTATTCCATATAAAGGGCAGCAGCCTCTTAAGGCTTCCGCCTGCCCTTCCCGAGGTCCCGGACCTGAGGTGGGAGAAAGCGGGTCTTTACCTTGGCGAGTATGCGAAGGGGCGTTTCGAGCCTTCCGCATCCCTGGCAATGGCCCTGAAAATGAGCGATTTCAGGCGTGTTTTGAACCTTACCTCCCGGGATCATGGGGTCATCCGCTATCTTAAAGGGGAAACCCTGATCCATGACGGGGAAAAGGGATACATGGCAATTTGCGTGGACGGTTTCCCGCTGGGATGGGGAAAACAGGACGGCGGTACCTTAAAGAACCTGTACCCGAAGGGCTGGAGGATGCAGTGATGGGGAGTATGCGCCTGGACAGGTTCCTTGGCGAACAGGGAATCGCCACGAGGAGTGAACTGAAAAAGATCATAAAAAAGGGCCGGGTGAAGGTGGACGGCCGGATCTGCACCGACCCTGGCTGCCATGTGGATACTGAAACCAGCCGGGTTACCCTTGACGACGTCCCGGTAGAATACAGCAGGTATGTCTACCTTATGATGAACAAGCCCGGCGGGGTCCTTACCGCCACAACAGACAGGTATGGAAGGACGGTACTGGACCTTCTGACCGATAAATACAGGCGGATGGAGGTCTTCCCGGTGGGAAGGCTGGACAAGGACACAGAAGGGCTCCTTATCATCACGAACAACGGCAGCCTGGCCCATAACCTTCTGTCCCCGAAAAAGCGAGTGCCCAAGCTCTATGAGGCGCACCTGGACCGTTATCCCGGTGAGCTGGCCATCGATGCCTTTAAAAAGGGCGTAGTCATAAACAGCGAGTTTACCGCATTGCCGGCAGAGCTTCGCTTTATCAGCATGGAGCCGGTAATAGCCCATGTGGAGATTTATGAGGGGAAGTATCACCAGGTGAAGCGCATGTTCAAAGCCGTCGGGGCAGAGGTCACATACCTGAAGCGCCTCAGGATGGGCCAACTGGAACTGGATGAAAAGCTGAAGCCCGGAGAATACAGGGAACTGACAGAAGAGGAAAAAGGGCTGATCGGGACTGAATAAAATGCTAATAGGATGGTGTGTATGGACAGGCAGACCTTAAGCAAGCTGGTGCTGGTGCTGCAGGGCTTATCATACAGGATTTGTGAGGAAATGGATTACTTCATATCCATCAAAGGGGATTTCAAGTCCGGCGCAAAGCGTTTTCCCATTTCAGCGGAGCCTTCCGGCGAAATGCTTGACATGTGCTTCGAAGGGCGAAGAAGCCGGATAGAGCCGCAAGACCTTCCCAACTTGCTTAACGATTACGCCCAGCGGTATGACGCGGTGTACCTGGAATGCAGCTTCCG